>CAVPTR010000047.1:0-22426 GCA_963708595.1 uncultured Verrucomicrobiae bacterium | reverse complement strand
TATCAGGTCCGCGAGCGAAATTCGTTACAACTGACTGTAACTATCCACGGCGCTGAGCGCTAAGGGTTATTCAGAAGCCCGCCCGAAGCTGCTGCAAGCTGCAAGCGATCAGCAGTAAATGCTGGGCTTGTTCTTCAAGGAAACGTCGATCTTCTCGCCGCTCTTTTGCGCAGCCACGCCTGCCTCGCAACAAGCTGCGGTGGCATAGCCATCCCAGGCGGTGGGTCCGTCGACTTCGCCCCGTTTGGCGGCCTCGACCCAACGCTGTATCTCGATGTCGTAGGCGTCTCTGAACCGCTCGACGAAACCCGGGGTAATCTCACCCCCCCAACGTCCTGCGCTGCGAATATAAGGCCCGCCGTCCTCGCCAATGTTAACGATACCTTTTTCGAACACAGCCTGAGTGGCTACCTGGTAGCCGAATTGTGCGTTCACGAAGATCTCAACATCCGCCAGCACACCGTTCTCGGTCTCGATGAGTACGTGCTGCGGATCGTGCTGGCCGGAGGGAGCATGACGCGTAGCCCGACCGAGCCTGACCTGAACGTTTCTGATTTCCTCACCAGTGAGATAGCGGATCACGTCAAATTCGTGGACGACTGAATCATTGATGAGCATCTCGTTGGTGAATCCCGGCGGTGTTTCGGGATTTCTGTGCGCACAGTGGAGCATCAACAGCTCCCCCAGTTCGCCGGACATAATTATGTCTCGCAGACGCTGATACTCTGCATCGAAGCGGCGCATGAAGCCAACCTGGATACATTTCTTTCCAAGTCGCTGCTCTGCTTCAAGGATTTCCCAGGAGGACGGCGCGTCCGGGGTTAACGGCTTTTCGCACAGAATCGGCAAGTCCCGCTCCAGAACCTGAAGCAACATATCTCTGTGAAGAAAACCAGGGGTCGCAATAAGCACTGCATCGACATCTTCTCGGTCCAAAACCTGTCCGATATTGGAGACCGCCGCAGCTGACGGAATCGCTTCGACCGCCTTCTGTGCGCGCGAAACGTCGGCGTCGACTACCGCTGAAACCTCCGCTCCGACGATTCGGCGCGTAAGACGCTCGATATGATCAGCGCCCATTTTGCCGGCACCGACAACACATACTCTCAGGTTCGTTGAAATAGATTTCATACTTGGCTCATATTTACTCTGAGCTTGAACTCGACGGCGGAAATCAGGCTTGTGAAGCCCTCTCCCAGTGTTGAGGCGCTCCGCTACTCAGGATAGGCTCCCGAAACATTTTGGTCATAGTCGACCAGAGCCCCAGTCATGACACCTGACTCGGGGCTCAGCATGTAGGCAACGAGTCCGGCTAGTTGATCCGGTTTGACCAGTTGTCCCATGGGCTGAGCGGCCTCAGCTTTCGCCAGCCAATCTTCGCCCACGCCGTGGAATTTCTTTTGGGTCGTGCTCTCACCGGGAGTATCCATCCACCCCGTCAGGATACCGTTGCAACGGATGCGCTTTGCGGCAAATGCGTTGGCGACGTTCTTGGTGAGTGTTGCGAGCGCCCCTTTTGACGCCGAGTAAGGAGTCAAATAGGACTGCCCGCAGTGCGCCACCATTGATATGATATTCACGATGCTCCCGGGCTTTCCGGTTTCGACTAAGTGTCGGACCACGCGCTGCATCGTAAGGAAGGGGCCGCGGGCATTTGTATTGAAGTGCCTCTCCCAGAGCTCGAGGCTGGTATCAAGAAGCGTGCCACGATCTGCTATGCCGGCAGAGTTTACGAGGCCGTTGACGCTGCCAAAGTGCTCCAGGGCTTCCTCGACGAGCCTGTGGCAATCCTCTGCGTTCGAGACATCAGCCTTTGCAAATAGGCAATCCGTCCCCAAAGAGCGGATGCTCGCTGCCGCGGCTTCACCCTTTTCTGCACTTCGACCACTGACGATGATGCCGGGAGCCCCCTCGAGAGCAAGCCTCCTGGCTATTGCGAGCCCGAGGCCCTGCGTTCCCCCGGTAATTACCGCAATAGTCGATCGGTTCCTTGAGACGGATTCGTCAGTCATGCCAGGTCACTTCGCAGCTACTATTGAGTTCGATGGCCTTCCCCAGCCGAAGAGACGCGCCCGCTGCCTCCGCTAGATAAACAGCTCGTAGCCCGTCGATGGCATTTACCGGGAGCGGCGTGCCTGCAGCGACACAGCCAAGAAATGTTTCGATTTCCATCCGGTAGCTGTCGCCGTACCGGTCCATATAGAACGTGAAAATACGGTCCGGTGCCCCGAAGCTCGTGCTTGAATATCGCTTTAGGCTAGTCGCCCTCGGGTTGTCCGAGAGGACCATGCCAGCGGAGCCGAAGGCCTCGATCCGTTGGTCGTATCCATAAACCGCCCGCCGTGAATTTAGGATCACCGCCTGCTTGCCGCTCTCCGTGACCATGGTCACGCAAGCCGTGTCGATGTCGCTGAGTTTGCCGATCTCAGGGTCGACGAGACAGCTGCCACTGCTATGGATGCTGACCGGCTCTTCGCCAAGTATCCATCGGGCCATGTCAAAGTCGTGGATCATCATATCCCGAAAGAGCCCGCCTGACTTTGGAATGTAATCGAGCGGTGGCGGGGCGGGATCGCGGCTAGTGATCGTCAGTTGCTCGAGGCTGCCGATTTCACCTTCGTCGATCGCCTTCTTGAGCGCGGCATGCCCGGAATCGAAACGCCGATTGAACGCAAGCAAGACATTGCTTGCCTGAGCGCCCAAAACGTCGATGCAGCGCCGCGCGTCTAACAGACTCGGCGCGAGCGGCTTTTCACACATGACGGCCTTTCCGGCCTTAACCGCTCGGAGTATGAGGTCGACGTGCGTATCCGACGAGGTCACCACCAGAACGGCATCGACGTCAGGATGCTGCAAGGCCTCGTCGACATCGCGCGCCACTGATGCGTTGGTATCGGAGGCAAGAGACTTGGCCGCCGACTCGACGACGTCGTATACAGTGACGAGTCTTCCTCCGGCCGAACCGATGGCCTTGGCGTGCACCCGAGCCATACGACCTGCGCCCATTAATGCGATACCGATCATGAACAGACGAAGGGTTGCCGGGGGTTACGCATGATTACAGTATCGGGAGGATTAGCAGAGACGCGCTGTAACTAAAAAAACGCCTCTAACCAACCGAATCAAATCACTATCCAGTGTGCTCGGTAAAGCGAAAAGTTCGCATCGGTTTGGATGGTCGGTAAGTCTCGCGGGAATTGCCGAATCCCATCGCACTGCAGGGCAGATGGAATCCGCCCATTTACCACCTTCGTCTATAGGTCCGAATATTCAGACTTTGAGCAAGATTCGGCACGAGAGGGGGAACGGCCAAATGCAGTCCTGTGGCAGCTAGAGGCCAAGCGTGCGGATGTATTCCCGATTGCGCTTGGCCGATTCCTTCGGCGAGCCCATACCGGGAAGGACATCCTGCTCCACGACCCCCCAGCCGTCGTAGCCGAGCCGCTGCAGCTCTGTCATCAGAGCAGGGAAGTTTACGTCGCCCTTTCCCAGCTCACAGAACACGCCACGTCTCACAGCCTGGAAGTAGTCCCAGCCTTCTTCGCTGGCCTTTTTTCCCACTTGCGGCTGATAGTCCTTGAAGTGGAAATGCCAGACTCGCTGGCCGTACTTGCGCAGCCCCTCCTCGGGATCTCCGCCGCCAAAACGGTAGTGGCCGCAATCGAATACGAGTCCAAGTAACCGAGGGTCGGTTAGCGACATGAGCTGCTCGATCTCCGCCGGTGTCTCCACGTGACCTGCGCAGTGATGGTGAAAAGCGGTGCGCAGACCAGCTTCCCTCTTGACAGCCTCAGCGACTTTCGTCGCGCCCTCGGCGAAAATCTGCCACTCGGCATCGCTCAGCCCCATTTCGAGGGTCACACGCCCCGCATTCTTGGTGCGCTCAGGGACCCTGCCGTTTTCGTCTGCAAGAATGATGAAAGGGAGGCTGCCTTCCACGGCGGCCAGCAAGCGCGCGGTGCGCACCGCCACATCAATACCGGCCTGGTGGCCAGAAGGGTCTTTGAGAAACACCGGCACGAACGCTCCCAGCAGCAAAAGATTCCGTCCGTGGATTTCCTGCTCCAGGCTCTGCACGTCGGTAGGCATAAACCCCCAATCCCCCAACTCGGTGCCCGCATAACCCGTCTCGGCGATTTCATCCAGCACTTGGACATAGCCGGGCGCTTCCCCTTCCAGGTCGAACTCGAGTGCGCCCCAAGAACAAGGAGCATTTGCGATCTTGATCATCGTGTTACTTCATTGTGAACGTTGGCGTCTTTGTCTCGCAGTCACAAGTTCGCACCCGCCCTGGAAGGGTCCAAACAAACCCTCTCACCAGCCACAAAAGGTGAAGAAGGCGCCTGCATGGGCTGATCCTCTGTGAAGATCGCAAGCAACGTCAAGCCAAAGCAGGATCACGCGTTTCATCCGTCCGCGCATTGCCCTCTGCGCTCAAACTCGTTTTCGCTCGCAAGGATAATCTTCCGAAATGCGGACTGCGAGCAACTCGCGTGTTCATAAGTAATCGGCGCAGCGGCCATGTGCTTTCGCTCTTAGGACGAGCCAAATGTCAGACACCGAACGCTGTCCCTCCCGGAAATCGATTCCCGTTCGTCATCTCCTGCGCCCCTTCGCACAATCCCATGACCAGCC
This sequence comes from uncultured Verrucomicrobiae bacterium, assembly GCA_963708595.1. GTDB lineage: Bacteria > Verrucomicrobiota > Verrucomicrobiia > Chthoniobacterales > Terrimicrobiaceae > DASTFP01. The sequence continues at coordinate 17,791 of CAVPTR010000047.1, read as the reverse complement.
CGTCACATTTCTATTGTCCCCCCTCGGCCGAATGCCTATGCGATAGGGTGATTATATGTGGCGGCCACCTCTTTAAGTGGCTGCTGAGCGATTCTGGGGAGGGTTAAAGTGAAGATCAATGGGTTTGGGGTAGGCGAGGATGCAATATTACCGCAGAAAGCGGAATTCGCCGCCAACACGCCTGGCAGCCAGGGCAAGCCGTTGCGGGCGTCAGTGCAGTCGCTCACTTAGCCATTTCAATGAAGGCGACAACGCCTGTGCGGTGCAATGCTTTTGCACAATTCCTAAAGCGTTCCGGCCGACTGCGCTCATCACGCTGGCAGCAGCGGAGCAGGGGTTCCTCTGGTGCTTTGCAACGTGTCCGGGGAATATCGTGGCGCGATCACGCTCTCGCGTCACTCAGGTCGCTTCTTCTAATAATAGATCCAAAGTCAATGTAATCGAAAGGTAAATATTCCGGAGCCTAAACGGCTGAATTGCTTAGGTGCCCTGGTGAAAGAACTTCACCCGCTCGTGAGCTAATCTCGCGACGTTTCGTAGGAGGCAAAGCACTGCGGCGCACGTTTTTTACCGCCTGAATGCATCCTCCTGCGCTGATGGGGAACTAATAGCCTGAAACAATACAATTAACCAATGAGCTCGCCACTTGATTCAACCGCCTGGCTGTCAACAGGCCTGATGTTCGCTCTTGTCGGAGCGGGTGTTTTGCAAACGTCGCCCCGAAACGCAGGGCGCCCACCTAGCGCCGAACCAATCGCGCATAGTCCACTCTATTCGGAGCGGATTTCCGCCCGTCTCTGGGAGGACCCTTTGGAAGCGGCAAGCCGGGCGCAAGGCAAGCCTTCTGAGGATGCTGCTAAAAAGAACAGCCAAAAATGGTTAGCCGCGCCAAAGGCGTTTATCGAACAGACCCAGCTAAACTATCGGACAAGAAAGCTAACGGCTTTCGCCCTAAGGCAATACTGGCTTAGCCCCGGCTCTGATCTGCTAAAGGACACCCGACGTACAGATGCCCTGTGCGCGCTAGAGAAGCACGATGCAATCAACTCCCGCTCGCCCGAAGCATTGAAGCGAGAGCTGGCTCTACTAGCCTTGTGCGAACTGGAAAAGCGGGAAGTTGATTCGAACAGTCACCCAAGGTCGAAGATAAAGCAGATATTTAGCGAAGCACGCGCCACACAACAAGATACCGGCACTGGATTACACCTTGCTTCCTCGACCCGCAACCATGAGCAGAACTTGGCAATCGCAGAATCGGAACTCATCATCGACAATTACGGCGAAGGAGCCGGCCAACCCTTGCGAGAGATAGCTGTCCCTTCAAATGGAGCTGATTCGGCAAATTACCGGCCTGGCACATCGGAGGAAGAGCAAGAACAGGCAAGTGTCGACGCGCGCAATAAGGACGCTCTTCAGAAGCTGCAATCTTTGCTAAAAGCAACGATCGCAGAATTGGTGCCGGAGGAAGCCAGCGAATTCAAGTCGCCTCAGGAATCCCAGCTAACGCTGGAGAAGATTTTGGAGATTCCGGAGAAGAAAACCCTGCTGCTACCGATTGTGGTTCCCGAGCAGATGTATCCGGAGGTGCGAGAGCAACGTCTGCGCATCCGATACGCAGTGGTTTCCGCCCTTGCCGCCGCAAATTTCAATCCCGAAAGCGCCGACGAGTTGAACCTCGTCCCAGTGCCCGTTTGCACAGATTTCAGGGGAAACGAATTTGGTCGGGTTTCAACGTCGCAAGAACGCCAAGAACAAATCGACCCCTCTTGGATTCCTGTACCTTACGAGATCTTTAGAAGTCCAAAGGCCAGGGAACCAGATTCCTCGGGAGCCTCAATCACAGCGCCGAAAAGCGAGTACTGGCAGGTCGTCGTATTTTGGATCGACGCACGGATTACGAAGAGGGCATCCCTTTATCGCAAGAACATCGATGCCATACTCAATACCCTTTGCCCGGTGGACTTGAGGCACGTGCATTTCATAAGCACTCAAGGATCGGAAACGTTGACTGAGATCCTTGCCAGCGAAAACGCCCTGGGAAGTAGTAGCGAGCAAAACTTCTATTTCCCCTTTGCCACCGTTCCGAAGCAGTGGCTTATAGAGCGCGTGAAAGAACTGATGGCCAACCCGGGCCTGCCTGCCGAGAAGGAGCCCATAGTTCGAATGGCGCCCGTCAAACGGGTGCAGGCTAGCGACGACTATGTCATCGAAATGCTTTTGGACGAATTGAGTTTGCGTCTACCTTCGTTTGGCAAAAAGGACGGTGAAGTCTGCCTATTTTATGAGACTGACTCTTTCTATGGGCGTTCCATGGTCGACGTCTTCGAGCGCAGTTACAGAAACTTTACGGACAGGAGTGACGCAAGAGTCGACAGCATCCCTTATCTTAAGGGAGTGGACGGAACATTGCCGACAGCGCAGGAGCAATCACCCACTCAGCTCGATCTTCAAGATACGACCGCCGTCGTCAGGGCTATTAGCAATCGACTGATGCAAGGCAACTCGGGCCAATGGGTGCTCGACCAACGCCAAACCGACTACCTGGAGCGTCAGGCCCGCCTCTTGAAGTCGTCTCGGTCTTCTCAAAACAAGATTAGGGCTATCGGGGTGTTTGGCACCAACGTCTTTGACAAAATCAAGGTAATTGAAATACTCCGGAGGGAGTTTAAGGACGTCTGGTTCTTCACCGTTGATCTCGACGCTTCTCTTATCAATAACAACAATCCGCTCGCCACGCGTAACGTGCTGGTCGGTTCCGCGTTGGATTTCTCCGTTCAAACCCCCGGCTTAAAGTCTCCGCCGTTCCGTGACAGCTTCCAAAGCGCTGCCTTTCTTAGCACGCTCGACGCCTTGGGGCTACTTAGGCGCGACTACGTGGGCAAGCCAGGGGTCTGGGAGACCAGCCGCAGCGGTTTCGAGCCACTGGAATTCAGCGGACACCCAAAATGGAAAGTCGATTCCATGTGCAAGGAGGAAGCCTCTGGAAACGGACCAGAGAAGGGCCAGGCTTGGGGCTGGGATACGTTCCTGGAAACGCATTTCCAGGCGCCGGACGGCCGAAAGCTGGCAAGGTTTCTTCGACCTGTGTTACTAATACTTACGGCAATGTTCCTCGTTGCGGTGGCCAAGGTAGTTGTTGAGGCATGGAGGTCGCCAACGAAACCGGGCTGGCATAGGGAGATTGTCAATCAATTCCAGAAAGTATTGCCGGTGGGGAGCTATAAGAGGGTCTTGGCCGGCATGTTCGCCGCAGTCTCTGCCCTGTGCCTCTTCGGCTGGCTCGCTCAAAAGGTGCTGGGCGGACTATCAGAACCTTTTCACTGGTTCGATGGGGTCAGCGTGTGGCCTTCCCTTCTCATTCGCGGATTTGCCACCGCTCTAGGTTTCTATTTCTTTATGCGATCGTTTATCGATACCGATGACGCAATCCATAAGATGTGGGCGTCAGAGAAAGAAGGTGTCTTGTTGAAAGGGCTTAAAGCGGCAGGGTTCCCGCGAACGAAAATCGAATCGCGTTACTACTCAACGTTGTTGATCGTAGTTGCATCCTACGTGCTCGTCCAGTGGGCGCTAATCCAAATGCTTGGGGTGGCTGGTCGTTACTTCACGCCGGCTCGTGGAGGTGTAAGCTTCTTTGCTCATGAAATCACACTCCTTTTCTCCATGGCAGTGTTTTACCTGCTCGTCTGGTCGGCGGTACTGCGTCACTTGCGCTGCAGGGAACTCTTAAACAAACTCGGCGAGCAGAGGCACGCTCCGGAAGAAAGCCAGCCGGAGGGGAGGTCATCCCTGCCACACGGCGCGTTGAGCAAGCCCGAGATCGACGCCCTACTCGCATATAACCATGCGGTTGTTCAAAGCATTCTCTATCCGTTCACCATGCTGGTGGTGCTCCTGGCATCCCGCCATCCGGTTTTCGATGCATGGAATTTTCCGCCTTCGCTGCTGATCTCGAGCTCACTAATCCTGGGGGTGTTGGTCTTTTGTGCCTATCTCTTGAACGAATCTGCCAACAAGCTCGCCGAGGATCAGAAGAGGCTATTTAAGCCCGCGATGGATAGCAAAAGTTCTTCCGAGGAGATATGGGGAAGTAAGGAGTTGATTGGAAGTTTCATTCCCTTTTGGAAGCAACCCGTCATTCAGGCTCTGACACTAGCGGCAGCCGGACTAGGGCTGCAATGGATCCAGTAACACGACTCGGAGGTTTAAGCACCGCCTCAACTGCAAAAGCTCCGTGATGCGAAATGAATGCAACTTGGCGGGGCACCAGCAAACCGTCCCGGCGAGTTTCTGCAGCATGGGTAATTTGGCTCCTTAATCGGCTGGCAGCGCATACGGGTTCGAACCCGTGTGTTTTACAGAGAAGATTTGACTTCTGAGGGCCTCGGTGACAAATTGGTGACAAATGAGAAACGGCCCGATTGAAGTTGTCGAATCCAAAACGTCTAAAGTCCCGATCTACGCCGGTATTCATCATGGGAGGCAAAGCTTCATGATTAGCTACTACGCCGATGGCCGACGTAAACGTGAGCGCTTTTATTCCATTGAAGAGGCGCGCTCGCAGGCCAAGGCGAGAATCAAAGAACTCACCTCAGGAACCGCCCATGTTGGCACTTTTACACCCCGCCAGATCGCTGCGGTCGTCGATGCGGTGGATCTTCTCAAGGGTGTAGGCGTTTCTCTCTCACAAGTGGCGCGTGAATACGTCGAAGCATTCAAGATTCTTCGCAGGCAGCCCTTGATCGCAGAAGCCGCAAAGCACTATGCTGCCTACCTCGAGCGCCAACAGACCATGCACGCCGTGAAGTTTCCCGTGGTCGTGGACGAATTCTTGAAGGTCATCGAGGCACAAGGACGTTCAGATCGATATATCGAGGATTGCACAAGTCGTCTCTCCAAAGCTGCGAAGGGCTTCCGTGGTTACATCCAGAGGATTAAGAGCTCGGACATTGAAGCGTGGCTCGACTCCATCAAAGCTATTGGCCGCACGCGAAACAACTATCGCGCCACGCTCTGCACCCTGTTCTCGTTCGCTCGCTCCCGCGGATACCTGCCGCGCAATGAGCGGACCGAAGCCGAGATGACGATGAAGGCAAGCGACCGCGGCGGTGAGATTGGCATTTACACCCCGAGAGAGCTCTCCGTCATGCTAACCGGCATCGAGGCGAAATTCCTGCCGCTAGTAGCGCTTGGCGCCTTCGGAGGATTACGCACCGCCGAGATTCACCGCCTCGCGTGGGAGGACATCGACCTTCACGGTGAACATATCGTTGTCGGCAGGCAGAAGACAAAGACCGGACAACGACGCATTGTGCCGATCTTGCCAGCATTGAAAGCCTGGCTTGAACCGCACGCCAAGACAATCGGGCCAGTCATCCCTCAGTATTCTGGCGACGCTCCCCTACTCCGCGCCTTTCGGCAGGCTTTGGAGCCGCTCAAAGTCGAACTCGTTCACAATGGACTGAGACACAGTTACGCGTCCTATCGTCTCGCCGACGTGCAGAGCGCCGATCAGGTCTCGCTCGAAATGGGAAACAGTCCAAGGAAGCTGTTCGCGAACTATCGCCAGCTTGTAACGAAGACGCAGGCCGAGAAATGGTTTGCCGTCATGCCGGCTCAGGCCGGCAAGCTTGTTTCCATCCAGGCGGCGTAAGGCACTCAAAGTTTTTTTCGCGGGAGGTAAAGGATAGCGGGCACTGGCCAATTGGCGAGTATCTAGCCCAAAGAAAAGCCCCGATTTGGAATACGCCACTAGACGGCGACCTCACTATTGTCTTAAACTTCTTCAAACCATAGAAACCATGCGTACTCTCACGGTAATTTTTGGCATTGTCGCTGTTCTCGCACTCGCGGGTTTTGTCGCCAGAGGGACTCACCAGAATTCAGCCATTTGCGATACTGCAGACTGCCCAGCTTCCGAGTGTCCATAGCGAAAAAGCCCCACCGAGGCCAGGGCGGGGCTTGTTGAGGTGGAGGCAGGGCCAATTGGTCCCAAACACCCGCGAAGCCTTTATTCATGCGGTTTTCAGAGTAAATTAACCCGCGACACGTTGGCAGCGCATACGGGATTCGAACCCGTGTACCGGCCTTGAGAGGGCCGTGTCCTAGGCCTCTAGACGAATGCGCCTTGAAGAATCCGAAATCTAAACCACAAGTTGAAGCTGACAAGCGACAAGTCATCAACTACCTGCGAGCATGGAATTGACCCTCTATATCAAACCGTGGTGCCGATGGTGCACCGAGGTCACCGCGTGGCTCGAAGAGAAAGGCTACCAATTCAGCAAGATCGATGTGCTTTCCGATCCCTTCGCATATGAGCGTATGCGCTGCATCTCGAGTCAATCACTCACTCCGACGTTGGAAACTTCGGACGGCCTGGTCCTGCACGATTTTGATGTCGCACAGCTTGAGAAGTTCATGCTAGAGAACGCTCTTCTACCTTGATCATCTCTCATCTGCTTTTGGTCCTTGGAGCGGCCGTTCTTAGCACAGCCCTGCGCTCCTTTCAGAATCCGCTGCTCTTCCGGTTGGGCACGTTGGGCATTGTCGCGACGTCGTTCCTCGCTGGCTGGCTGCTCGGTGGCAGCCTCGTTCTTGGAGTCGTCCTGGCCGCAAGCTGGCTCTTACTGCCCTGGCTGGAGATCCTCACAAAAGTGCGCCGTCTGCGCCTACCCATCGAGCGGAGACTCGAGCCGCGAACTCCCCCCTCCCGCAGTTCGTTTCCCCGCTTTCAGGAAATGACGGAGGAAATCGAAAGCCGAGGCTTTGTGCACCTGGAGGACATTGGCTGGGATTACGAGGAAAACCGCCACTTCTACCGTGTCTTCCATCAACCAGAGTTCAGAACCCAGGCGAGTATCTGCCTCTCAGAGCAGCAAGACATGACTTTCCACTACCTCACGATCACATCACGCACCACGGATGGCCGCGTTCTCATGACGTGGAACTACCCGTTCTCCTACGGCCTGAAATTGCAGCCGCATCTTTCAACAAACCGATTTCTCGGCCAGGGCCCCTTCGCAGAAATGCACGCCGCCCATGAAAAGTTTTTGCTCTCCCATGACGTGAATCCCGCTGTACTCCTAGATCCCTCTCCAGAGGAAACCATCCGCACCATGCAAAGCGAGATGCGCGCCCAGATCACTCACAACATCGGCCTCGGTCTGTTGGTCCAAGACGGAGAACACTTCATCCGTTATACCATGCGAGGAATGTTATATCTTTGGTTTCAATTCCTGCGCGATCTTGTTCGGCTTTCGTGAGCTTAGTTAGCCCCCCAAACTGTGAGCAGTTTTGCTGCGGGTAAGAAACCGTGGCTTTTGTCGCGCCTGGCTGGCATGGTTGCGGCGGTTTGAGATCGGCAGTTATGACCGCCCGCACATTGGTGCAGATGCCCGATATAGTTCGCGTGAAGGTGCACGCCCAAGGAACACCTCGGCCTGCTGAACAACAAGGACGTGAAGGACGGCGTCATCACCTACAAGATCGCCGCCCACGCCGCGACCTCGCCAAGGGCCACCCCGCGCCCAATACCGCGACAACGCCCTGAGCAAAGCCCGCTTCGTGCTCCGACGTAGCCGTCAGGGCGAATAAGATAGAGCGAGGCCTGGTCGACTCCATAACGGCTATGTGCCGCCAAGTCGCCGTCCAGAAACCAATCTTCTCGCGGTGGCTGATCTCCAGCCCATACACCAAGAATCCTGATTCTTGGGGACGGCTATGACTACAGCCTCGCAGGAGCAACCGTAATCGCGCTCCGCCCCGCCGGGCGCGGGTTGAATGGCTGCACACCGGGTGGCGAGTTGCGGAGTCGCCTCGGACGAAGAGCCTTCTCTGGAGCGAGGAGTACCTCGCTCGGCAAGAAGCTCCGACAACGACGCAGCGACTTCGCGCGCGGTCCGAATCGTGTCGAATGTGAGTCCCGAGCGTGTGCCCTCCAAAAGATTTCCCGCCGCGAAAAGCGCTGTAACCCCGGTAACGAAATAGGCCGCCGTGCCAATCGCGCCAGGCGTCGCATTTGAGCCTCCCGTTGTCTCGATCAAGAGAATAGGCCTCGGCCTCGTCTTGGAAAGATCGTAAACCACCACGCTCATATCGAGTTTGGTCCCTCCTGCGCCAAACCCGACAACCGACCTCAGCAAGCGGCTGCCCTGGTTGACTCTGTCGAACCTTCCCGTGATGAGCCAGTAATTTCCTCGCGGCAATGGCGCGGTCGCGGCCACTGCCTGCGCAGGCGAGACGTGTTTGGAAAGGCGGCGTACCAGGTTGCGGGTGAATTTTTCCTGCAGTTCGTATTTGAATTTCTCGAGCTTGGCTCCGCTGCGATCAACACGGAGACCGGGATCATAAAAAGCAGGGGGCTTCACGAGGATTCTCGCCGGCGCCTTTGTTGGCGGACGCGCGGTGAGAAGTTCGATCTTTTTGACACTCACCGACGCGCATGAACAAAGCAGAGCGCAAAGCAGAAGGGAGAGCGGCCGGTATCCCATTGAGAAAGATTTCATTTCTTCTTGAAGGTGAAAACGAAGATGTCCATGAAAAAATGCAGCTATGGCTTTTTTTGCCCGCTGCATCACTCCGCTCTGTCAAAGTCGGCCCGACCCTGATCATTCCTTTCGTCGCATGGCTGGTCATGATCGCCTTCGGGCGACTTTGCCTGATGGCAGCGCAATCATCTCGAGTGGCCGAAGATTCTCGGCTACATTGCCCACTATGCCCTGCCGATCTCATCCCGATCTAGCAGATGTTTGATTCCTGTATTCTTCGCAATGGAGGCTTTTTTGATGTTCACAGGTCTCGTTGAGGAGACCGGTGAATGTCAATGCCTGCGGCGTAGTGCAAGCGCCATTCATCTCGGCCTTGTGGCGCCAAAAATGTCGCACCGGATCCTTGCTGGCGACAGCGTCTCAGTGAACGGCGCGTGCCTTACGGTCGCTTCTCACAGCGAGGAACGACTTGATTTCAATATCCTCGAGGAAACTCTACTGCGCACCAACCTCGGCGACTTGCGTCCAGGCTCCAAAGTCAACCTCGAACGCGCCCTGCAAGCCGACGGGCGCCTTGGCGGGCACTTCGTTCAGGGGCATGTGGATTGCACGGCGAGATTGCTTTCCTGTGAAGAGCTTAGGGGCGATCTAAAGCTTGAATTTGATCTGCCGGTCAAATTTTCGCATTACGTGGCATGGAAGGGTTCGATATGCGTGAACGGGGTGAGCCTCACAGTGGCCGAACTCGGAAAAAAATCCTTTTCCGTCTGGATCATCCCGCACACACGAAGCGCAACGAATCTCGGGGAACTGGTTGAAGGAGACAAAGTCAATCTAGAATTTGATATCCTGGCTAAATATGCCGAGCGCATCCTGGCCAAGGTCCGTTGATTACGAGCTTCGCCATAATCATGATCCCGCGGCACCGGGCCTGCATGAATTTCACAAGCTTGATCTGGTGGATTGAGTCGGCGATATATTCGACAGCGTCGGGCAGTCGAAATCCTCTCGCGCCTGGGCGTTTTGACGGAGAAATGGAGTTCTTATGCCAGCAAAATTGAAAGTGCGGCCCGCTGAAGGCGAGGCGTTTGAGGTCGAAGTCGGCAATACGGCCACCATCGGGCGGAGCCGCGATAACACGGTCAGCCTGCACACCAACCCGCACGTCTCGCGCCAACACGCGGTCATCCGTTGCCACAATGCCTACCAGTTCCAGATCATGGACCTCGGCAGTCGCAACGGCACATTCGTGAACGGCCGCCGCGTCATCACTCCGACTATTCTTACCGATGGGGCTGTGATCCGCATCACCAACAACGAACTCATCTTCGAACAATCCGAACAATCCTCCCAGGACGCGACTTACGATATTACCATCGCCGCGGGCACCGACGCCGCGCACAACCAGAATGCCATCGTCGCCGTAATGGTCTGCGATATACGCGGTTTCTCCACGATGTCTGAGATCCTGGCAGAGGAGGAGCTCGCGCGCACCCTCGGCCAATGGTTTCGAGATGCGGGAAACATCGTCCATGAGGCGGGTGGCACCATCGACAAATTCATTGGCGACGCTATCCTTGCCTATTGGACGCGCGAGACGCAGGATGGCCGTGAATCGCGAGACGCTCTGGACAGCGCCCAAAGGCTCTTGAAGACTGCCGCCGGACGCCGCTGGTTGGTGCCTGAAGAAAGGCCCTTCAAAATCGCCGTCGCGCTCCATCATGGAGTAGTGACCTGCGGAAACATGGGACTCGTCGCCCAGCGCGACGCGACAATAATTGGTGACACCGTCAACACTGTGTTCCGCATTGAAAGCGTGATGAAGCAGCTCAACCAGAGACTCGCGGCATCCCAGGATTTTCTAAACACTCTTCCCAACCCGGGCATCGGCCTTGATGATCTGGGCGAGCACCAACTGAAAGGCAAATACCAGCCTGTGCGCCTGTTCGGAATGCCTTAGAACAACGAGGAATCTCTTCTAGCATTTGCTTTATCCTCGCTCTTTGCCGCGAAGCGCGAACCACGCCGCCCAATATGCGCCGACTGCCCAGGCCGCAAGGGTCACAAGCCCCCACCACGCGGGCTTCGCGTTCGCATAGACTTGTCCATTCTTTAGAGACTTGTCGCGGTTGAGATTCGAGAACGCTGAGGGATAGTCCACGCGCATCGAACCGCTGATTTTCTTCTGCCAGAACAGACTCGTGTCCATCACGCTCTGGACTGCTGCGCTGGGCATCAGCCGGGAAACGAAATACGGTCCAGCCTTCATGTCACCTGCCGGTGGCATGAAGCCTGAAAAAAGAATCTGCGGAATCAGTACCAGGGGAACGATCATGACCGCTTGGAGAACGGACTTCGCCCACGCCGAGATGGCCAGTCCGATGCTTACCGCCGCGCACGCTGCCAGCACCAATCCTGGAATCTGCCATCCGACAGCGCCACCGATTCCGCCCGTGCAAAGCTGCGTCACGCCATAAAGCATCAAGCTTTGGACGACGGTGATGCGGGCAAGGGAGAGGAACTTCGCAAGCAGGTATCCGTGTCGTCCAAGCCCGATCAGGCGCTCTCGGCGGAACATGGGAAGTTCTTTCACGATCTCCTGGGCCGCGTTTCCGCAGCCGAACCATAACGTTGCGATATATGCAAAGAAAAGGACCAGCGGAGGCTCCTTGCTAACCCAGGTAACCAGCAAGCCGATAAACACTGGCTGGCCGAGCACCAGCAGCAGATTCTTCCAGTCCGAACGAAAGATCGCCCATTGGCGCAAGAGGAGGATGGGCAGCGCTGCGCTGCGTTTGCGCCGCTGCGGAAGAACGCGTGCGCTGTCAAGCGGAGGAGGGCCCTCCCGATGCGCAGGCCAGTCCGCAGGCGGCCGGCCAGAGAGGCTGTCGTAAAGGAGCGTCAACCGTTCGACGCCGAAGTATTCCAAAGCATTTGCCGGCTCTCCAAAAAACACCAAACGCCCGCCACACATGACAGCAAGACGGTCGAAGAGAAAGGCATTGCCCATGACATGCGTCGTGCAAAGAATGGTGCACCCTGTCACGGCGAGGTGCCGAAGGGATTCCATGAGCCGGAATTCCGCGGCCGGATCCAGTCCGGAGGTCGGTTCATCCAAGAACATGAGCCGCGGACGGCAAAGCAACTCGGCACCGACACTCACGCGCTTCCGTTGCCCGCCAGAGAGCTTCCCTACTGGCGTCCTCGCCCGTTCTTCGAGGCCCAGTAAGCGCATGGTATGCCACACCAGCTTACGCATCTCCGCAGGCGGCGTTCCCCGCGGCAACCGGAGCCGGGCGCTGAAGAAGAGCGCTTGCTCAATCGAAAGCTCCAGCGGCACGATATCGTCCTGGGGCACATACCCGAGTTCCTCCCTCAGCGCTTCGTAATTGGCATACAAGTCGGCTCCGTCGATCATCACCAAACCCGAGTCCGCCGGCCGCAAGGCGCAGAGCGCGTCGAGGAGTGTGGACTTGCCTGCACCGCTCGGTCCGATCACGCCGACAAACTGACATGGTGTAATGCTAAGGGAGACGCCCGAAAGAACCGGGACGCCCAAAGCGGACTTCTTAAGTTCGCGTGCATCAAGCCGCGCCCCGGTGGTGCCGGCTGCCTCGCGCAAGAAGCGCCCGTCGAAACGAAGACTAAATGGACCGATGCGCAGCAGGTCTCCAAAGACCAGCTCTTCTGCTTTGAACAATCGTCCATTCAGGAACGAGCCACTACGGCTACCTAAGTCTTCCACCCGCCAGCCCGATTCGGTTCGGCGCAAGACGGCGTGCCGTCGTGATACCGAGGCATCTGGCAGGATTGCGCTCGCGTCGGCGCCCCTCCCAAGAATCAGGCCGTCGCGCAGCGCAATCGGAGCGAGCCCGGATGTGGCTGGTGTTTCGCTGCTCAAGGCAGGACCGCCCAGACTTCCACCACGCGGTTCTTACCGAGATCTTTCGCGTCGAAAATGTCGGAACTTCCCATGCCCACCGCGTGGATGACGTTCATGATAGCGCCACCATCCTTCAGGGTCTTGACGACGCTGTCGGCCCGCTGCGAGGAGATGGCGAGGTTCTTTTGGTCGTCGCCCTTCTTGTCCGCAAAACCCAGTACAACGAAGACCACGGTCGGATCCTCAGCGAATTTCTGGATTTGCGGCAGTTTGAGCTTCTCCCCGAGGGCCGCCACCTCGCCCGGACCGACGGTTACCTTGCCCGTGCCAAATGGTATGGTGACAATCTTTCCCATCCCGCGAGCCCGCTCGACCTGCACATAGAGTTTGTCCTTTTCCTCAGGAGTAAGCCTGGGCATCATGTCAATGCGCGCAAGGACCTCGGTCTTGACGAGCCGGTTCTCGGCATCTGCGGCGTCCATGTTTACTTCGGCGGGCGCCTCAACGTCACGGTCTGCTTCCGATTCGCGAACCGCCGAAAAGGGGGTCGAAGGCTCCTCCGCCTGGCCAGCATTGCCTTCGTCCGGTGTCGATGTCGGCATCGGTATCGGAGTTGGCGTAACAGTCTTGGAATTTGGTAGGCGCTCGCAGGCAGCCAAGCCGGAGAGAACGAGAACTAGCAACGTCTTGCGCATGGTTCTGCAGCCATCGATTCGCGTAGGACTTTGCGGTTTCGCGGCATTGATGTCAACTCGCCCGGAACCGCTCAATTATGGAAGAGGCGCCCGCCCAAGTGATTCCCAGGCTCGTCCAGGTCTTCAGGAATTAGCAACAGCACATCACAAACCGCAGGCTTCATACCGCCGAGGCGGCCCCTCCCCGATGAGTCGTTACACGGTGACTGCCCAGCTCTCAAATTGTGACAGATTGGAAAACTAACCGCGTGAAAGTAGCGCGTCATCCACTTCACCACAGCGGTTGAACGCGGCAAAATCTTCCAGCGCTGCGCGCAAGGCCTTGCGAAACTTTCGATTTCTTTCGTAGCCGGGCTCGAACCAAAGCCCTGTGAGCACCAACTTCGACCGTTCGCGCAGCGCCTTGGCTTCCAAGCGCGCGGCGAATCGCTCGCCCCAAAGCACCGGCAAAACGAAATGCCCGTAACGGCGCTTCACCACAGGCACATAAGATTCGAGTTGATAATCGAAGTCGAAGAGCCAGCGGAGACGCTCGCGTTGAACGATGAGATTGTCGAATGGCGAAAGGATTCGTGCCTCTGTAGGTTCGACGCTATCCGGCACGTGTTCCAGCGTTTCGGGTAGCGCGTAAGCCGGCTTGTCCAGGTCCCCAACCTGCACGGACACCACGCGTCCTTGCTTGACTGCATGGGCGAGCCGCTTGCGAATGGTCGCCGCGACGGCGCCGTCACGCAGATACCGAAGCTCTGGTTCGCGAGCCAGGCCGTGGGCTTGAAGCGTGCGCTCGATGAGAAAATCCGCTGCCTCCGGCTCGGCGGGCATGGAGCGATCAATGTTTTCCGGCAGGACACGTGCCGTCAGGTCGTAGCTCTTTTGAAAACCCTCGCGGCTGGCGACCATGATGTCGCCGCGCATCCAGAGCTCGTGCAGGGCGCGCTTTTCCATCTTGCTGAAAGTCCACGAGCCCAACACACGGACATCCTTGCTCTCGAAGTCGCGCGCTCTCAGCGGTCCCTCGCTGCGAATGCGCGCCAGCACGCGGCGCATCGCGCGACGAAGTTCCGGCGAGTCGTCGGACCAGTGAAATTTGCGCCGAAACGACCGCATGAGCGGCAGCGATTGCCGGAAGTCCCGCATGGGCAAAAAGGCCGCGGCATGGCTCCAGTATTCAAAAACGCGCCGTTCCGCGTGCAGCTCGCGCAGCCATTCAGGCGCGTAATCCGGCACACGCGACCAAAGCATGTGATGATGCGCCCGTTCGACAACGGAGATGGTATCGATTTGCACGTAGCCGAGATGCTCGATGGCATTCAGCGTGCCCGCCTTGCCGCTCCCGAAAGTCTTCGCTCCATCCAAACCCTGTGCCCGCAAGGCGATGGCCCGCGCCTGCGAGGAATCCATTTTTGCCGCGCTGTGCATGGGGATCCCCGTCTCCGCGATGGATGCAAGAGACTTTCTTAGGCCTTCGCGGGCTCGACTCGGAATTGGCGGACCGCTGCGATGCCCAACACGATAAAAAGCAGCAGCACGATGCCCTGCGAGATGGCGAAGGGCGGTTCAGTTTGGGTTGGCGCGAGCTCCTTCAAGGCGGGAGTTTTTTGGAAGAGCTGTGCGACCAGGACGAAAAAATTCAGGTAAAGAGCAATGAGGGCGTTGATAACGTATACCTTGCTCCAGACACCGGAGAGCCGACGCAAATAGAGGGCGTAGATCGCCGCCGCCAGAACAAAGAGCGAGATTACGCCAACCCCATAGGCCGGGGTGAAACCGCGGAATGGGAAAAAGAACCCGGTGACACTCGTCGTCACTGTGGTCACCAGAAAAAATGCCGTCCACCCTTGAAATTGTTTCCCGGCGAGCCATCCGCCAAGGACGACGAGTCCCGAAACGATGCCCGCGAGGCTGATGAGGATGTGGATGAGGGTGAAAGTGGACAGGCCCATCGTGGTCCGCCGTGTTTGTGATTAGGATTTTAGAAACTGCAGGAGGTCGGTATTGAGCAAACAGATAGGTCGGGTCACGACATTTCCTCAGAATCTCTTCGGACATTGTCGGACGTTCTCGGCTCCGGTCTCGTGACGACCGGTCTTTTGTTGTCTTCTTCGTTCATAAATGAGTCGGCTACGCTGCAAGTCTCTTATTCCTTGGATCGATCTAGCTAAGCGACCCCCACCCGATTCGCTTCGCGAACCGATCTCCCCCTTTCGGTGGGAGGTAAGGAGAGTCCGCAGCGTTATTCGGCCGCTGCGAGCGCCACCTGCTGCTGCTCCAGCACGAAATCGTACTTCACCTCGTAGAACGGCGTATCGACCATGTCGCCGTTCGACGCCTTGCCGGCCGGCTTCTTCACGAACTCGACGACCAGCGGCGCCTTCACGCCATAGACCACGTCGTTGTCGATGTATTCATCGCCTTTCTGGAACAGGTGCGTCACCACGCCGTGGTAGCCCGGCGCCGATATCGCGAAGTGGATGTGCGCCGGGCGCATGTGGCTCATCTCGGTGCGGTCCATCAGCGCGCCGATCGGGCCGTCCACCGGGATCGTGTAGCTGATCGGCGCGACCGTGCGGATCGCGTAGGAGCCGTCGGCCTGGGTGCGGTAGATGCCGCGCATCCATGGCTCCGCGGTACGGCGCTGTTCCTCGTAAAGGCCCTCGCCGTCGGTCTGCCACAGATCGAGGATCGCGCCCGCGACCGGCCTGCCGTGGAGACCGCGTACCGTTCCGCTGACGAAGCAAGGGATGCCGGGCGCGCCCTTGGCCATGCTGCCGCCGTGCACGATCTCCGGCGCGTCCGGGATGTGGAACGGCCCTTCGACGGTGCTCGGCGTTGCGCCCTCGACGCGCCGGTTGTTGATGTCGTCGACCAACATGCTCACGCCCATCACGTCGGAGGCGAGGATGAATTCCTGGCGCTTGTCGTCGCATTTGTGGCCGATCGCGGTCAGGAACTCGATCGCCTTGAACCATTCGGCGCCGGTCGGCTTCACGTCGCTGACGAAGGAATGCAGGTGCCTGATAGCCGACTGCATGACCTCGCGCAGGCGCGGATCGGGAATGTCCTCCCAGCGCTTCAGCACGGATTTGGTGAACTCTTCGGCGGTCTCGTAGGCCATGGGGCTCCCCAATGATGGGGATTGTGCCGGAATAGTGGTTTTGCAGGCGGCTGAGGTCAACACCTATCTAGTCTGCGCTTTCGCTCACCATGGCAGCCTTTTCCCGCGATGGAAGAAGCCACCGCTCGGACCGTCTTCGGCCAGGGTTGCGAGTTCGACAGCCGTCCGCGCGCCCTCCTCGACGGTGAGCTCGCCAGTCGGATTCATGTGAAAGCCTTTCTGCGCGAGCTGCCAGCAAATTTCCAAACCGATGCCTTTGTTTGCGCCCGTGACGAGTGCGACTTTTTTCATAGGTGAATTTGATGCGTTGGCTGAGGTTTTTACGAGTTGGTCGAGGCGAAGGACGCTACGTGATCGTGAGCGAACCGCTCGAACGTGATCGGCTGCTTCTTCGCGACTTGAGTGATGGTGTCGGCGATCTCGCTGCCGAATGGCTTCCAGACGTACTCGTTCAGCTCCAGCAGCGCGTCGGCAAACCATTCCTGCATTCCGCTTCCTACGAGGCTCTGCTTCCACTGTTCGGGTGTCAACGAGACGTGGCGCACCGGCTTGCCCAGCGCGGCAGATAGCTTCTCAGCCGCGGCATCCTGTGTCAGCGATTCGGGTCCGGTAATTGTGTAACTTTTTCTTTCGTGCCCGTGATCGAGCAGCGTCCTGACCGCCACCGCGGCTATGTCGCGCACGTCCACCATCGCGGTCGGCGTATTCCCAAGGGCGGTATAGAACACGCCTTCGCGCGCGATGCTGCCCGCTTGACCGAGGAGGTTTTGCATGAAAACCGTCGGGCGCAGGTGCGTCCACTCGAGCCCGGATTGTTCGAGGTAGTCCTCCGCCTCAGCGTGCCAGCGGATGAGCCGCGCACGCGATTCCGGGTTCTGCGCGGTGTGAGCCGAAAACTTCACCACATGCCGCACGCCAGCACGTTTGGCAGCGTCGATGAAGTTGCGCTCCTGCTCCACCTGCTTCGGACTACTGCTCGCCAAGAGCAGCGCGCGCTCGACCGACTTGAACGCCTCCGGCAGCGACTCTGGCTGATTGAAGTCGCCGACCGCCATGTGGACGCACTTGCCACGAAAAGGCAGCGCCCTATTCATGTCGCGGACGAGCGCGCGAACGTTTGCGCCGAGCGCAGCGAGTTGAAGGACGATTTCCTTGCCGTTAGTGCCGGTAGCGTCTGAGACGAGGATCATAGGTCTGAGTTGTTTGTAAGCCGATCAAAAGAACACCTCAAGAACGGAAATTACGTACACCAGTGCGCCGGAACTCGGCAAGGAGTAAAGAGTGAAAGTCTCTGACAGGAAAGGCAGGAGCGTCCTTCACAAGATCCTAACAGTGATTATCAAGCAACGAGTCGGGCCACTGCGGTGCTTGACCCACCAACCGGTGATCGATGCAGGCTTAATGCCGTACCAAACCGCAGCGAGATGGAAGGCGGGCGCGGCAAAGGCTCCGAAAAAGACCAGAGCCGCCACCGGCCAGTAACCTTGCACGAAAAGCCGAGAACCCGAGTCACGATGAGATTCGATCGGGTGTTGCCGGCGACGTCGAATCTCAGCACGGGCTCCACATTCGCCGGCAATATCAATCGACGTTTTTGACGCTCTCCTTATTG
>CAVPTR010000046.1:0-68387 GCA_963708595.1 uncultured Verrucomicrobiae bacterium | reverse complement strand
CACCAGATTGCTCAGGTGGCTCATCAGCACAAGAGAAGCCCCCTGGTCGAGGATGTAATTGATCGTCGGCATGGCCGCTGTTATTCGCGCCGGATTGGTGATGGCTCCTGTGGCCTTGTCCTGTGGCACGTTGAAGTCCACCCGCATGATGGCGCGGCGACCCTTCAACGGAACATCGGTAACGGACTTCTTCATAAGAAATTCGCGCGGCGAATTTCTAGGCGATCTGCCTGAGCAGATCCACGCAGCGGTAGCTGTAGCCCCACTCGTTGTCGTACCAGCTGATGAGCTTGAAGAATTTGCTATTCAACTCGATGCCGCTGCCAGCGTCGAAGATGCTCGAACGTGTATCGTGAACGAAATCGGTCGAAACGACTTCGTCTTCCGTGTAGCCGAGAATTCCTTTGAGATAGGTCTCGCTGGCATTCTTCATTGCCGCGCAGATGTCTTTGTAGCTCGTCGCTTTGGTCGTCTTCACCGTGAGGTCGACGACCGACACGGTCGGCGACGGAACGCGGAAGGCCATGCCGGTGAGCTTGCCCTTGACTTCGGGGCAAACGAGGCCGACCGCCTTGGCGGCGCCCGTAGTGCTTGGAATGATGTTGGTGGCTGCGGTGCGTCCACCCTTCCAATCCTTGCGCGACGGCCCGTCGACCGTCTTCTGTGTGGCCGTGTAGCTATGGATTGTGGTCATGAGACCCTCCTCAATGCCAAAGCCTTCCTTAAGCAGCACGTGGACGACCGGCGCAAGACAATTCGTCGTACAGCTCGCGTTGGAAATAATATGGTGCTTGGCGGGGTCGTACTTGTCGTCGTTGACGCCAATGACAATCATTATGTCCTCGCCCTTTCCCGGAGCGGTGATGATGACTTTTTTGGCACCGGCATCGAGATGACCCTTGGCCTTTGCAGCTTCGGTGAAGAGCCCAGTCGATTCGATGACGACGTCCACGCCGAGATCCTTCCAGGGAAGGGCAGCAGGCCCCTTTGTGACGGCAAGGCATTTAATTTTGTTCCCGTTTACCACCAGCGTATCATCTTCAGCGACATCGGCCAGCAGACTTTTCGCTGTACACCTCGCCCTTGAATCCGCCCTGAGTCGAGTCGTACTTCGAGGAGATAGGCGAGATTGTCCGCTGGAACGATATCGTTTACTGCAGCGACCTTGTAGCCCGTCTCGAGGAGTCCTTGCTCAACCATCGCGCGAAAGAAAAGCCGTCCGATGCGTCCGAAGCCATTGATGCCGATTGTAGCCATTTGAGTATAGTAGTTGGGGTTTGTTGGGGAAATCAGTTAAGTCCCCGAGGCTGGGAGCGTCAACTATCAAATGCGCCGATGCCTGCGAAGAGCCTCGTCCAATAGAAGTTGTGCCGATTCATCATGACTCAATCGCGTCGAGTCGATTCGGAAGTCCGCCGTCAAGTTGTAAAGCTCACGCCGGACGCTCAAGAGCTCGTCAAATGTCTTTCTGGGATCTTCGGTATGCAGCAAGGGCCGCTTGCCGCTGCGAATCGCTCGCTCGAAAAGCGTATCCGGGCTCGCATCCAACCAGGCTACAATGCCGACCCTTTTTAGTGTTTGGCGGTTGGCAGGGCGAAGGACGACGCCTCCTCCCGTTGAGAGAATAATGCCGCAGACTCCCACCAAGTTCTCGAGCGAGCGTTGTTCCACGTCGCGAAAGTAATCTTCTCCATTCCGGGAGAAAATCTCGGGAATATTGCGGCCCTCAGTTTGCACAATGAGCTCGTCGGTATCAACAAACCGATGACCGGTAAGTCCGGCAAGACGACGGCCCACTGAGGATTTCCCGCATCCCATGAATCCGATGAGAACGAGATTGGGTAGCACCCCCTCAGACTCTCATGACATTCCTTGCGCGTGAACCCTTTTGATCTTCGTAAAGTTCATACTCGACTTCCTCGCCTTCCTTCAGCGTTCTAAACCCCTTGGTCACGATTGCCGAGAAGTGGACGAAGATGTCGCCACTCACCGCAGGATCCACGATGAACCCAAATCCCTTTTTCTCGTTGAACCATTTTACTATTCCTCTGGCCATATACTTCTGATAATTTTCCGCGCGTTGATTGATCGGCACCCATGCGCCTCTGCTTTGGACGCACGGAGGCGTCAATCGACGCTTCGCAATACTAATTGTCACGGAAGATGGAGCAAACTTCGGGCCAACCCCCTTTAGTTGGTGTGGTGATGGGCAGCAAATCAGACTGGGAAACGATGCGCGAGGCTTCCACATTGCTGGATAGCCTGGCCGTGCCACATGAATGCAGGGTCGTCTCGGCACATCGTGCACTCCTGGTCTCATGGCGGAGTATGCGAAGTGCGCCGCAGAGCGTGGTCTCAAGGCGATCATCGCAGGAGCGGGCGGCGCGGCCCATTTGCCTGGAATGATTGCCGCACAGACGGTATTGCCGGTCCTTGGCGTTCCAATCCAAAGCCGTTCATTGAGCGGGATTGATTCGCTGCTCTCCATCGTACAAATGCCTGCGGGAGTCCCAGTTGCAACATTTGCAATTGGCATTGCGGGGGCAAAGAACGCCGCACTTTTTGCGGCAGCCTTGCTGGCTAGCGACCATCCAGCGATTGGGGAGGCCTTGGGGGCCTTTCGGCGCCAGCAGACCCAGGACGCACTCGATAGCGAACTGCACAATTGAAGACTCGGGTCGTCACGGCCCGGGAAGGCCTTGCGGAAGCCGCGAAGCTTCTGGCTGCGGGAGAGCTTGTAGCGCTGCCCACAGAGACCGTTTATGGGCTCGGTGCCGCTGCCCTCAATCCTCTGGCCTGCGCAAAAATTTTCGAAGCGAAGGAGCGTCCTCTCAGTGATCCATTAATAGTGCATCTTCTTGACCTTGAATGGCTAGAGCGTCTGGCAAGCCCCAACGAGCTCGCTTTCCGCCTCGCGAAAGAGTTCTGGCCTGGTCCGCTCACCATGGTGCTGCCACGCACGGAATTGGTGCCCGATCTCGTAACGTCTGGACAGAACACGGTGGCCTTGCGGATGAGCGGCCATCCGATTTTTCGGCAAATCGCGCAAATGTATGGTAAGCCGATTGCTGCACCGAGTGCCAACCGCTTTGGCCGTATCAGTCCGACCGCCGCCGCGCATGTGATGACGGAACTGGGCGGACGCATCCCGTTGATCGTTGACGGTGGACGCTGCGTCCACGGGCTCGAATCGACCATCGTGCTCGTTCGCGAGCAAGGTGTGGAAATTTTGCGACACGGGCCGATTACACAGGAACGATTGTCTGAATTTGGTATCGTGTTGCCAGGGGATGCTGAAATTCTGAGACCGGGTTTGATGGAAAGCCACTATGCGCCCCGGACCCCTTTGACCATATCGTGGCACTTTGATCCTGCTCACGCCGATTTATTCGACGTGGAAAGGATGCGCTGGCCAAGAAAGACTGGCTTACTGCTTTGGTCACAATCCGGGGAGGGATTCGAATTCGTCGAGTATCTCAGCCGCAATCAAGACCCCCGGGAAGCCGCCGCGAATCTCTACGGCGCCATGCGTCGCCTTGACGAAGCGGGTCTGGACCTGATCGTTGCAGAAGCCGTGCCCGAGATTGGCTTGGGCGTTGCGATCATGGAGCGTTTGCGCAAGGCTGCCTCGCGTGAGTAACGGGCGCAAACTTAACACGAGGGCAAGCGGGGTGATTGCTGTGGCAGTCATGTGTTCGCGCCTGCTTGGCCTTGTGCGCGAGATACTCTTCGCAGGGCTGTTTGGCTCGGCACTTATGGGAATATTTACTATTGCTTTTCGCGCTCCCAATTTGCTTCGCGACCTCTTCGCTGAGGGAGCACTCTCGACGGCGTTCATCACTGTTTTTTCGCAGAAGATCGAGAAGGAAGGAGACCAGCCGGCTTGGGCGCTGGCGTCCAAGATGATGACCCTGGCTGCGATTTTCATGAGCATCGTCAGTTTGCTTGGCGTGGTCTTTGCCAAGCAGCTCATTGACGTCTTGGCGCCAGGTTTTGCGCCAGAGGATGCGAAGATCACCATCCAGCTTACGCAGATCATGTATCCCTTCATCTTATTGGTCTCATTGGCTGCGCTGGTGATGGGGATGCTTAACGCCAAGAATGTCTTCGGCGTGCCGGCGATGGCCTCCAGCTTCTTCAACATCGGCTCTATCGCGGGCGGAGTTCTTTTTGGCTGGTTGTTCGATCCGGGTTTCGGCGAAGAGGCCTTGATCGGTCTTGCCATAGGAACGCTGGTTGGCGGTTTTCTTCAGTTCGCGGTTCAGCTCCCGAGCCTCCGCCGCGTGGGCTATAGATTTCGCCCGGACTTTCGATGGAAGGATCCTGGGGTACGCAAGATCCTTCTTCTGATGGTGCCGTCCGTCATCGCTGCCAGCGCCGTGCAGATCAACGTGGTCGTCAACAGTAGTTTTGCGTCGTTTGTGGGAAAAGAGGCGGTTTCCTGGCTTAATTTCGCCTTTCGCCTTATGCAGTTGCCGATCGGGGTATTTGGCGTGGCCGTGGCAACCATTACCCTTCCGGTAATATCCAGAATCGCTGCGCATTCGGATCGCTCGGAATTTGGTCCCACTTTGGGCAAGGCCATGCGCCTCGCAGCGTTCCTCACGCTTCCTTCCGCGGTCGGCCTTTTCTTCCTCGCGCAGCCCATAATCGGCATCATTTACGAACGCGGAGAGTTCAAACACCACGACACCGTGCAGACCGGTATCGCACTTCAATTCTATTCCATGGGCCTGGTCTTTTATTCCTGCATCAAGGTTCTTTCCCCGGCGTTCTATGCCATTGATAAGAAATGGACACCAATGTTTGTGAGCTTCGCGGCCATTGGCTTGAATTTCTGTCTTAACTATTTCTTCATTTTCCACTTTGGGCTGGGGCACCGAGGGCTGGCGCTGGCGACCTCCATCTCGGCGGCCGCAAATTTTCTGACGCTATATGTGCTGATGCGTCGTAATGCGCAGACGCTCGAAACCGGACGCTTCCTCGGCGCTCTTGTCCGTTGCGGCCTGGCTTCGACCGCACTGGGACTCGCTTGCTGGCTGGGCGCGAGCTATGGCGCAGCGTGGTTGGAGGGCCCGAGCCTTTGGCCGAAGGTCGTGGCATTGTTCGCGGTGATAGCGTGCGCCGGGAGCGCTTATCTCATCGTGTGCTTTGCACTACGCGTCGAGGAGGTGAGGACATTCTGGCGACTCCTGACCGCAAAATTCCTTCCCCGCGCGAGATAGCGGGTCAGGTTCCTTTTTTTGCGTCAGTATCAAGAAAGGCGCTAATGAATCGGCCATTGGGCCGTTGACTTGGTAGAAACGCAATTGCTGACCGTCAAGCTTCGCTATAAAGCGCCCGATGGTAACGAAAGCCGCTCGATCGAATCGCCCCTCCGGACGTCCGTGGAAAGGGCCTTCGACCAGGCATCGCAAGACTTCCAGTTCGCGGCGGCGGCGGCCGCCTTTGGCATGAAACCTTGGGGTTCCCCCAATGCGGGGGTATCTCCTGGCAGGAGATCCAGAACATCGCCCGAAGGAATCTTGGCGAAGACCGCGGCAGTTATCGCGCAGAGTTCCTCACCCTGGGTGAAAAGGCACGGCAACTTAGCGAGCCGAAATCACAGGGAGAAGACCAAGCCGACTGAATGTCGCTGCTCCGCATAAAAGACTGTTGGCGAGCCCACAATTTAGCTGACAGTAAGCAAGACAAGGGCTTACATTGAGAGCACGTCAAGGAGCCGGCGGGGCAGACCGGCATTGACCTGCGCAAGGCGGTGGCGACACGGCGCCCTGAGACAGGTCCATAAGCTGTTACGGTTTGCGAGACATGAAAACCCAGTACTGTGTCGATTTTACGAGACTCTACACGAGGGGAAAGCTTAAGGGACTCACTCCAAAGTCATCGCTAGCCTTTCCCACGCTCGAAGGGGCAGCAAGATGGGTTAGAAACGTAGAGAGTAACTACAAGTTAGATTACGTTTTAAGAGACGCGCGAATCAGGAAGATTCCAGAAATCGAACGGTATCCTCAAGCCCTCGGTAAGGCCACCTCCCTCTGGGAAGGCAGATCCATGGCGCGAACTGAAATCTCGCGGAGCGGACAGGAACGAGACGTTTCTCCGGCGAGGAAGTTCACCGACTTTACAGAAGACAAGCACCAAGCTCGGTGGTTCCGAGGCGAGTGAATGGCACACTCTTTTGCTTTCGAGTTTCTTTTCGTCGCTGCGCGCCAACGTTCTCAAAGCGGCTACGTGTTTCGATTTTGCAAGATCGCGCTTGCACATTATGAGAAACCTGTTCTCTTCCTTAGCGCAGGTTAGAGCCCCTTTGGGCGTTGGTAGATTGCTAGTTGTGTCAGTAGCGGTGAGAACCGCAGGCTCTCAGTGGCGATTTGAAATCCGATGACCGGAAACAGCCGCAGAGACTCGCCTAAACAACACAAACACAACCAAATGGCAACCAAACTCTATGTCGGGAATCTTTCCTTCGACACCACAGAAAATGACATCCAGGATCTTTTCGCCGAAGCCGGCACCGTTCGCGAAGCGGTCCTCATACAAGACAAATTAACGGGAAGGTCTCGCGGATTCGCCTTCGTGACCATGTCCACGGACGAGGAAGCGCAAACCGCCACCCAGCGGTTAAACGGAAAGGCATTGCACGGGCGCAACCTTACCGTAAATGAAGCTCGGCCCCGTGAAGACTTCGCGGGTGCAGGCGGCGGCGCGCGCAACAAGAACTTCAGCGGCGGTGGTAACCGCGGTGGACGTCCCCGTCGTTTCTAGAACATTCTAGAAACATTTCCGAAAGCCGGATCGGCGGCGCCGTCTCCTTGTGGACGGCATCGCTGGTACCGGTTTTCTTTTTTTTCCGCCACAGAGGACCGTGATTCGGGACGATTGGTTCATCTGACGATGCCGCGTTTGCTTGCTTCGATGAAGGTAAGGAGATGGACGAGGTGATCGTTCGACGGGAGCTCGTTTCGGATGGTTTCGCAGGCTTGCTTGACGTTGAGATTGGCGCGGCAGAGAAGACGGTAAGCTTCGCGCAGGGAGCGAATTTCGTCAGCGCTGAATCCGCGGCGTTCCATGCCCACTTGGTTGATCCCGCGGATTTCCGCCGGATTACCGTCCGCGATCATGAATGGCGGGACGTCCTGAACGATCTTGGTGCAGCCACCGAGGATGGCATGCCGTCCGATGCGGCAATACTGATGCACTCCGCTGAGGCCGCCGATGACGGCATGGTCTTCGACGATAACATGGCCGGCCAGCGTGCCGTTATTGGAAAAAACCACGTAGTCCCCCACGATGCAGTCATGTGCGACGTGTGAATAAGCGAGAAAATTGTTATGACTTCCGATTACGGTTTTCGTATCCGGCGTCGTCCCACGATTCACAGTGCAGAACTCTCGAAAGCTGTTGTGATTGCCGATCTCGAGGAATGTCGGCTCCCCGGTATACTTGAGATCCTGTGTGCGCTGGCCAATGGAGCAATAGGGAAAGAAACGGTTGGCTTGCCCGATTGTTGAGGGGCCGGCCACGGTGACGTGATTTGTAAGAACCGAGCCCGAACCAATCACAACGTCCCGGCCAATGACGCAATACGGACCCACCTCGGCATCTGCCGCGATATGTGCGCCGGGGTCTACGATTGCAGTGGAATGAATCATTCCAGGCAGAAGCGTGCAATTCGAAGATTGGTAGAGGTCATTTGTCCACTAATCCGAAGAGCAGTTCGGCTTCGGACACGACTTCGTCGTTGACGATGCATTTGCACGCAGCTTTGCCGAGACGCTTCTTGATGCTCAGCATATCACAATGGATGAAAAGGGTGTCACCGGGAAAAACTGGCTTTCTGAATTTGACGCCGTCGGCGCTCATGAAGTAGCCGATCTTTCCGGCGTTTTCACTCTTGTGCATCATCACGATGCTTGCCACTTGAGCCATGGCTTCGACCTGGAGGACCCCAGGCATCACGGGATGGCCCGGGAAGTGGCCCTGAAAATAGGGTTCGTTGATTGTGACCGTCTTCACGCCTACCGCTTTGGTGTCTTCCTGAAACTCAATGATTCGGTCCACCATGAGGAACGGGTAGCGGTGGGGCAGGGCGCGCATGATTTCGTTGATATCGAGCACGCCTGCCGCGGCGGCGATCGGACGCGGGGCCATGGCCAGGTATTCGGAATTGCGCTTAACGAGTGAACGGGCGGCCTCGGTATTGGGCAGATGGCCCGGCTTGACAGCGACAACGTGTCCGCGCAGTCGTCGGCCACTTAAAATCAGGTCGCCGATCATATCGAGAATCTTGTGACGGACGAACTCATCGGGAAATCGGAGGGGTTCCTTGCTGAGCACGGTGTCGCCGCGTGCAACGATGGCGTTTTCGATGCTGCCTCCCTTGATGAGCCCCTTGTCCATCAGCGGTTTGACGTCTTCGTAAAAGACAAACGTGCGCGCTGTGGCAATTTCTTTTTCGTAAAAGTCTGGGGTAATTTCGGCGCTCAGGTATTGAGTAAAGCGTCCGCCGGGTCCGACTTGGGTGCAAGAAATGCGGAACTTGGAGTCCGGCAAGATCGTGATGATAGATTCTCCGGTCTGGATCACGATTGGCTCTCGAGGTTCCAGGAACGAACGGACGGCGTCCTGTTCGACGATGCCGGCCTCCTTGATCACGCCCACGTAGGGCGCGGCGCTGCCGTCGCCGATGGGAGGTTCATTGGAGTCCATTTCCACGAGGGCGTTATCAACCCCCATGCCGGCGAGTGCCGAAAGGACGTGCTCAACAGTATGAATCTTGACGCTGCCTTCGACGAGCGTAGTGGCACGTTCGACCGTTTTGACGTTTTCGACCCTTGCTTCGATGATGGGATCGTCGGGAAGATCCGAGCGCGTAAACTTAAAGCCGTGGCTGACGGGCGCGGGATGCAGTGTGAGGGTGACCTTCTCGCCCGTGTGCAGAGCGGTGCCTGCGAGACGGGCTGAGGATGCGAGGGTGCGTTGTTTTTCCACGGTGTAAATTCCGAATCCGGGCCGTCTCCTGCGCCTCGTTCCTGGCGGGAGCGAGAAGGAATCCGGCAGCTGTGGCTGATCTATGAGCTTGGACCGCCGGACAGGAGCAAGTCTATGTATTTTTGATTGCCCTTGCGGAGCCTGGCGACCAAGCTCCGTCCGATAGAGGCAAGCAGTTGAATGGCGGCTTCCGGGTGAAGACCGGCCAGAACACCAATCGTCGTTCGCGTGATGCAGAGGAGTTCACAGGGATCGGTGGCGGTGACGCTTGCCGAGCGTGGGCCATCATCAACCAAGGCAACTTCACCGAAAAAATCGCCGGCCGAAAGGCTGGCGAGCTCGATTTCTCCGGAATCGCGTTTCACGGTCACGCGAACGTTTCCGCGCAGGATGACGAACATGCAATGGCCGACGTCGCCGGCGTTGATGATGCGCTGGCCGGCAGGGTAGGATTCGATGGCGCTTTGCTCGAGCAAGGTATGTATCTCATCCGCGCCCAACTCGGCGAAAACCGTGAATTTCGCCAGAAGCTTGTCATCATAGGGAATTTTGCGTGGTAATTTTTCCATCGAGCAGAGAAATGTGGAGCGTCGCCAGCTGGGCCAGCTCTTCGCTGTGTGTGACAATAACAAGTGTGGCAATTTTTTGGGAAGCAATCTTTAGGAGAGTCTCGGTGACGCGTTTGGCGCTGCCGCTGTCGAGATTCCCAGTTGGCTCATCGGCAAGGAGAATCTTGGGTTGCCCAGCGACGGCCCGGGCAATTGCGGCGCGCTGCATTTCGCCGCCGCTCAACTGATGGGGATATTGGTTCTTGCGCTTTTCGAGATCAACCAGATCAAGAGCTTCCGATACTCGCTGGCGGGTTCTGCGTTCGCCGCGCAACAGGAGCGGCAGTTCGACGTTTTCCGCGACCGTCATGGCCGGAAGCAGATTATAAAATTGGAAAACTATGCCGAGGTCGTGGCGTCGATATCGGGTGAGTTCGGCGTCCCTGGCGTTGTGGAGCGGCAGGTCGCCTATCCAAATTTCCCCGGAATTCGGCCTGTCGAGTCCGCCGAGTAGATTGAGAAGTGTGCTCTTGCCGCAGCCGCTGGGACCGGTGACTGCGGCGAATTGACCAAAGGAAATTTTCAGGCTGACCTCGTCGAGAGCGCGGATGCCGTCTTCCCCTTTGGAATAGATTCGCGTGACCCTGTTGAGACGAATCATGGTAGGTTGGAAACTGGCGGGGTGAACACCAAGAATCAAGCTGAGTTCCAAATCCTGGATGAAACGGAAGATTTTCTCGTTGTGGACAAGCCTGCGGGTCTTCTGGTGCATCCGACAAAGCCTGGCGGACCGAGAACACTGTGGAACGGACTGTGCGAATTGCTTGGATACGAAATTGCGACCGGCGGGCAGGTTTCTCTCGTGAACCGCATTGACCGCGAAACAAGCGGCATTTTGCTCGTGGCCAAGCACGCGCAGGCCGCCCGTTCGGCGGGGATGGCGATGCAGCGGGGCGGGATCTGCAAGGAATATGCGGCCTTGGTCTTTGGCTGGCCCGAATGGGACGAGGAAGTAGTTGATAGTCCAATTCTGCGGTTGGGCGAAGTCGCTTCGTCAGCCGTTTGGCTGGAGCGGACGGTTCATCCCTACGGAGCACCAGCCGTAACGCGGTTCCGCGTTGAGAAGCGACTGAGCCTTCCGCAAAATCGCCGGTTCTCCGTGTTGAGTGTCTGGCCGAAAACGGGCCGCACGCATCAAATTCGGGTGCATCTCGCTTCGGCCGGCTTCCCGCTTGTGGGTGACAAGATCTATGCGCGAGGAAACCGTCATTACCTGGATTTCATTGATCGGGGATGGACGGAGGAAATGGCGGCCGAGCTCTGGCTTCCGCGCCACGCCTTGCACTCCGCGAGGCTTTGGTTGGCGCTTTGTGGCCGAAAGTTCGACTGGTCCAGTCCGCTGCCCGACGATCTGGCTGACTTGATCGAGAGTGCTGAGAAGTAGGTCCTACTTGCGCTGGTTAATCTCGCGATGGGTCGGCGGCGAAATTGACGGTTTCGAAAGCTTTCGAAGTGATCGCGCACGATGATCCCCGATCGCCTTGACCGACTTGGACCTGTTCGGCGATTATCTGTCCATGAACGCAGTTCCGCGAGCCGATGAGGATTGTCAGAACCGCCCGAAAGGCGATTTCTTTGTCAGAGGTCTCGGCAGTTTTGTTTGTAGCTGATGAGTGTCGCGGTTATTGCAGCTGTTTTCATAGTTCTCATTTCCACTGCCTATTTTTCGTACGGACGCTGGATCTCGGGGCTGCTTGCGCTTGATAACAAGAGAACAACGCCCGCCCATAAGGTTAACGACGGTGAGGACTTTGTTCCCACCAAGAGCTTTTATCTTTTTGGCCAGCACTTCTCGGCCATCGCTGCGGCAGGCCCGATTGCAGGTCCAATTGCGGCCTGTCTGGCCTTTGGCTGGCTGCCGTGCCTGCTATGGATAGCACTCGGAGTTGTTCTGATAGGTTCCGTTCACGATTTCATGAGTCTTGCCGCCAGCGTGCGCCACGGCGCTTGCTCGATCGCCGAAGTTGCCAAAGAGCGCATCAGCTCTCCCGCTGGCCGCGCAATGATGGCTTTTATCTGGATAGCCCTGATTTACGTCATTGTCGCTTTCGCCGATATCACTGCGGGCAGTTTTGTTTCGCCTGTTGACGAAATCAAAGGCATCAGGTTCAATTTTAATCCGGGAGGGGCGGTCGCCTCGGCGAGCGTATTTTATTTGCTCTTGTCCGTTTTGATGGGCATCACGCAAAGATTTTTCAAGCCCCCGCTGTGGCTCCTCACCGTAATTTTTGTTCCAGCCACTTTTGTTGTGGTGTGGATGGGCACCTGGTTTTCTGAGCTGTTTTCGTTCGATGCCAAAACCTGGGTGCTCATTATTTGCGGGTATTGCTTCATTGCTTCCCTCTGCCCGGTGTGGCTGCTTTTGCAGCCGCGTGGATATCTTGGGGGATTCGTTCTTTACTCAGCGCTAGCCGTCGGACTGATCGGCGTCTTTTTTGGCGGCTACACCATTCAGCAACCGGCGTTCAAGGGTTGGGATGTGGGTGGACTCACGGGTACGCTTTTTCCCTTCCTGTTTGTGACGATTGCCTGTGGCGCCTGCTCAGGGTTTCATGGCTTGGTATGTTCCGGCACTACCTCCAAGCAGATCGACAAAGAGTCCGATATGCACGCCATCGGCTACGGCGCGATGCTGGCGGAAGGGTTGGTCGCCGTCCTAGCCCTCTCGATTGTTATGGTCATGTCGGCAGATGATGTTCGCGGTTTGAAACCAGGCACCATTTACGGCAACGGGCTTGGCGAATTTTTGACCCTGATCATCGGCAAGGAGAATTTACCCTTTGCAATCACCTTCGGCGCGATGGCCTTTTCAACTTTTGTCTTTGACACCATTGACGTGGCCACCAGGCTCGGCCGCTATTTGATTCAAGAGCTTACGGGATTAAAAACGCTTGTTGGGGCGACGCTCGCGACGCTGGTCACGGTCGGCGCACCGGCACTTGTCCTTTCTATGGCGGGTGAAGGCTCTTGGATTAAGTTTTGGACTCTCTTCGGGGCTTCGAACCAGCTGCTCGCAGCCCTTACACTTTTGTCAGTAACCATGTGGCTCAAACAAAGCGGCAGGCGTGTTGCATTCACTGTAGTCCCGCTGATTTTCGTCTTGGTTATTACGTTGTGGGCACTAATCAAGCTCAGTTACGCCAGCTATCAAGAGGCCGCGGGCTTTGACGCTTCCCTGCTCAACAGCATTTTCTCTTCCGCCTTGATCGGGCTCGCCCTGTTTGTTAGCGGCCAATTCTTGATCAAATTGAAAGCCAAAAAAGTCGAAGTTCCGGGAGCCGCCACTTCTCCTTGAGTTGCAGGCCGACACTCTCACAAATGCACCTAGCGGAAATAATCTCGAATCACGGTTCCGACCCGATTCTCGCGGCGACTGTTCGAGACCGCGCTTGCGGAACGGTCTCGCGCAGTGGCGAACAGCGGGTCTACTGCATGATTCTGCGTGCAAGAGCGTGGGTCACAAAAGGAGGTTAAGTCTTCCGCAGAAGAGGATTCTGATGCGGTAGTTGAGAAAGTTGCGGAAGCCCTGGCATCGGACTTGAGAGATATTTTGGAGTTAACGGGGAATCAAGAAGGCCGGCGTTTTTTTACGTTTTGGTTCGTTTATACCCTTGCGTTTTCGTCTTGAAGGCTCTAGCATCGCGATGAGCGGACGTAATAAATGCCGCGGGGCATACCCAAAGAGGGAAGTTAACCGGAAAGGCTGAATAAATGCGGAAAGTCGTTATTGCCGACATTCGGGAGCTTAGCACGCTTTCACCCCGCGAATGCACTCCTCCAGTGGCGCCGGTATGGCTGGCGCGTTTGCGACGGGGATGGCTGTGCTAAGAACGCAGGAAATCGCAAGTTAATTTTATGACACGCTACGAATTAAAAACAATTGCATCACATCATCGGTATTGGCTGAGGGGAGAAAGAGAGGGGATTGCGGCCGATCTGCGCGGTGCCAATCTGCGCGGGGATTTTGGTGAGATCATGAGGAATCTGGGTCGTCCGGGTTCTCTGCGAGCGCCAAGGACTAGGCATCTCATGTCAGCTGGTCGATGAGGTCCTTACCGAGGGCTATACGCGGATAACGATTGGACTTCCAGTGGCCTGAGTAGTCCTGACGGCCCAATCATTGCGTTCGCGACCGATCTTTCACGGTGGCGGGTTGCTCGCAGATCCATCGCACGCGATGGTGCAGCGGGATAACTGTTGTCGGATCGCCTAATAGTCAGCAACTTGCGTCGAAATCACATCGAGAACTGTGTTTCGCTGTAGCTTGCCACTTCCGTGGCGCTAAGCGGATCGTCTCCTGTTCGGCGGAAGCCAGGCGGGTCCTATTTTGAACAAGTTCTGAATAGTCGTGCGTATGAATGTATATGGGGGAAAGATTTCGTGATCGCGCAGTTACGGGTCTATTGGCGACACGAGGCTATATCCTCTCGCCCAAACAACAAATCAGCCTGCATTTCCGTTGTCTCGTCCGGGAACATAAATTCAGCAAGCTTGCATGGCATTTCAGGGGAATTCGCCGGGCGCTTTGGTTGTCTGGCTTGCCCTATTCTTCGAATCGGGCGGGTTGCTGTAACGGCGATTGATTGTTTACAGGAGGATTTCGCGGAATCGTGAAATCGGTTACGCGCTGGAGGGGGCAGCTAGCAATCCTCGTTTCGGCACTTTCGAGAAGCCGTCGATGCCCGGGAGCGGGCCGACGCAAGGAGGCTGCTGAGGCCGCGGCCGCGGAGAAAAATGAAAGTCTCCGTCGAATTCCCTGCAGATCAGCTTTCCGTCCAGTGCCAGCGACACTAGCTTCTGAGCAGCCATGACTCCAAACGACAAGCATGACAAACCCACACTGGCCTTTGGCGCGCCGGGAATTGAGCCGCGTTGGACACACAGCGCGAAGGAGGGGATCGGAACAGCTTATCACTCGAGCTGCCACGTCTGGTTCACGCTCAGCCACGGGATCCTCAATGAAATCTACTACCCGACCGTCGACCAGCCGAACACGCGTGATGTCGAGTTGCTCATCACCGACGGCGAAAGCTTCTGCCACGAAGAGAAACGCGACCTGCGCCACGAAGTGGACTATCCGGAACGCAACTGCTTGCTTTACCGGCTGACCAATTCTGATCCGGCTGGCCGCTATCGCATCGTCAAACACGTGCTTGCCGATCCGCACCGTTCGGTGCTCCTTATGCACATGCGGCTCGAAGTAGCCGACGAAAAACTCCGCCGTAAACTTAAAATATATGCCCTTCTCGCACCGCATCTCTTGCGGGGCGGCGCCGACAACTCGGGCTGGGTTTGCGAGTTCGCCGGTCGCAGGCTCTTTCACGTTGCGCGCGAGGACGTGCACCTCTCGTTTGGTTGTGAGCCGGACTTTACGCGGCGCTCGGTTGGCTACGTCGGCGCTAGCGACGGCTGGCGGGACCTCATGGACAACTTTCGCATGGACTGGGAGTTCCGCGCCGCCGAACGCGGCAATATCGCGCTCACCGCGGAGCTGGATTCTTCGCGCGAAGACTGGACGATCGGAATCGCGCTTGGCCGCAGCGCGCAAAGCTCGGCGACAAAGTTGTTGCAGTCCCTGGCCGATCCCTTCGAACGACACCGCGAAGGCTACGTACGGCAATGGCGGCGCACCGAGATCGGGGAGCAGTACGACTTTAGCGTCCATACGGGCGACGAGGGTGGCACGTATCGCCTGAGCCGCTGTGTGCTGCTCGCGCATGAGGACAAACTTTTCCAGGGCGCTATGATCGCCTCGCTGAGCATCCCGTGGGGCGAGACCAAGGGCGACGACGAGATCGGTGGCTACCATTTGGTCTGGACGCGCGACTTGGTGCAAAGCGCCACTGCTCTGCTCGCGACAGGACAGAGCGCTACACCGCTGCGCGCCCTGATCTGGCTGGCATGCATCCAAAAGGCCGACGGCGATTTTCCGCAGAATAGCTGGATCGACGGCCGCGCTTATTGGAGCGGCGTACAGCTCGACGAAATTGCTTCGCCGATCCTGCTAGCGTGGCGGCTCCAACGCGATGACAGATTGCCCACCTTCGATCCGTGGCATATGATCGCAAAGGCAACCCGCTATCTGTTACTCCAAGGGCCTGTCACTGGCCAGGAGCGTTGGGAAGAGCAGTCGGGCTACTCGCCTTCCACGCTGGCGGTCGTCATTGCCGCATTGGTGTGCGCCGCGGAATTTGCCCGCACGCGCGGCGAAGATCAGACAGCAGAATTCATACTTGCGTACGCAGATTGGCTCGCGGCCCATGTCGAGAACTGGACGGCGACGTCACGCGGCGAACTCGTCCCGGGCAAGCCGCGCCACTACGTGCGCATTACGCCCTCCGACCCAAAGGCAATCGATCCGCACCCCGACTTGGATACTCTCGAAATCCAGCTCGCAAACGGCGCTGGCCGCCACCCGGCGCGCAATGTGGTAGGCGGCGATTTTCTTCACCTTGTCCGGCTCGGAATTCGCGATGCACACGATCCGTGTGTGCTTGATTCGCTTGAGGTGATCGACCGCGTTATCAGGCGCGAGATCCCGCAGGGCCCCTGCTGGCGGCGGTACAACCACGATGCTTACGGCCAGAAGGACGATGGTTCAGCGTTCGATGGCACGGGCGTGGGCCGCTCGTGGCCAATTCTCACGGGCGAACGCGGCCACTACGAACTAGCCGCCGGACGCGACCCGTTGGCTTACATCAACGTGCTCGAATGCATGGCCAATTCCGGCGGTATGCTTGCTGAGCAGCTCTGGGACGATGATGACTTGTCGGGGGGGAATTTTAAACGCGGTGAGCCCATCGGCTCGGCCAACCCGCTCTGCTGGTCTCATGCCGAGTATCTCAGCCTCGTTCGCAGCCGACGCGACGGCGTTGTCTTTGATCGCGTCGAGCCCGCATACCAGCGCTATGTTGCGAAGCCGGTGCCGAGCCGGCACGAGATCTGGAGTTTTCGCCATCAAACGCGCCATATCGCGCGCGAAAAGACACTGCGCTTGCTAACCGGCGCGCCTGCCGTCGTGCGCTGGAGCAGCGACGCGTGGCGGAACGTCCATGACTCCGAAACGAAATTGAGCGGGTTGCCCGACCTGTTTTTTGTCGATCTGCCAACGGAGACACTACCAGCCGCTACGGTGATTGAATTCACCTTCCTCTGGCCTGAGGTCGAAAAATGGGAAGGACAGAATTTCAGCGTAGTCCTCAGCTGATTCAATAGTAGCTGGCAATGTCCTCATCGCTGAGAAGCCATATCCATGGATGGGTGGCTCCCCCAATTTAGCGCGCTGATGAATTGGACAGTCGATCAACGCGATGAGCCGGCGGTCGACTGCGTTGCCGCCTCAGCTTCTTCAGTCCGAGGGCGGGCTACTTCGAGCTTTGTATTTACTAAGCATGCTGTGACTGTCGGGATTAACTTAGGGGAATTGGATCTATTTTATAAAGGGACGCAAGACTGATTGTGAGAGCAACGTAAACGGCTCATTCCATAACGATCCACGCAAGCCTCCGAATCCCACCGTTGCGGCTCGGCCGGCAGTACCAACGACCGATTTCGAACTTTTCAGGGCCGTTTAGTCTGCAGAGAGCGGGAGAACTGGTTGCTTGGTCGCGCATTCTCGACCATGACGAAATCGTCTGTGTCGTCAATGAGCATGGTAGAGAGCGCCGCAGGGGAGATATCTTGGTGGATGCGAAATTGAACGGCAGGAGTGACGGAGCATTCCAAGTCATTGCAAATAGAGCACAAGCCGCTCATCCGTACTTCAGCGGTACTCATCCTATAGGAGCGCGACTTCCTGTGAAGTTTTCGAGACGCACGGCGTTCATTGAGATCCGCGACGTGAAGCCCTCAGAGGTCGTCTTGCTATCGAATCATCCACAATTAGACGGCAAGCAAATCGATCAGGAAATTCGCCTTCGCAATAGTCAAGATGACTGGAACACCCGTAGGGCTCCGGAGTGGCTTCCCGCTTAGAGCAAATGCCGAAATAAATTTCCAAATGACCGAGGGCCGCCTCCCAAGCACTTCTGAAAGAATTGCTTGGCAAAGGGCTGGCGCTGCCACCATTTCGGAAATTTATTTCGGCATTTGCTCTAACTCGCCAAGACCCGGACGCCCAAGGGGTTCGACGCAATAGTCTGAACTTGGGCCGTAAAAATCGGCCGGCTCCGCTACTGCGCTTTGAGCTTTACAAATTCATTTTCAACCCGTAGGAAGAAAGTTACCCACAATCGTAAATTCCCCCCAACTATGAAAAAGCTTCTCTGGATGTTGTGTGCCGGAGCAGCCTTCTCCTGGGTCGGCCTGAGCGTTGCCCAAGCCTGGTCCCTCGAGGAAGCCGCGAAGGATTATAAAGGAACCGAAATCAAGGTTATCTTTCTTGATCGTCCGGGTTATCGGGCCGCGATCGAAATGCTGCCGGAATTCGAAAAGAAGACCGGCATCAAAGTATCCTACGAACTTGTTCCGTACGAGAACAGTCGGGAAAAGGAAGTCCTGGACTTTTCCGCGCAGGGCGATCTCGCGATCGCGCTCGTCGACCTCGTCTGGATGGGCGAATTCGCCGAATCCGGCTGGGTCGTCCCCGTGGATGAACTGAAGAAGAAGTTTCCGAACCTCATCGATCCTGATCTCGACCTGGATGATTTCTTTCCGCTCTTATTGACCGCGTTTGGATCGTGGAACGGCGTGCTCTATGGCTTGCCGTTCGATAATTACTCCGGGCTCCTTTACTACAACAAAGACATGCTGAAGGCAGCCGGCTTTGACAAGCCACCGGCAACCTGGGACGAACTCATCAACGACTACGCTCCGAAGTTGACGAAAGACGGCCATTACGCGTTCGCGCTTCAGTCGCGGCGCGGAGAAACGCAATCCTGTGATAGTTTCATGCGTTTCCTTTGGCCTTGGGGCGGCTCCCTGCTGGATCCGAAGTTCAAGTCCAACCTCATGGATGTAAAGTCCCAGACGGGACTCGAGTTCCGCGAAAAGCTAATGAAATATATGCCGCCGGGCATCGTTGACTTCGACCATAGCGAGACGGTTAACGCGCTCGCTCAAGGCCAAGTGGCAATGATTTGTGAGTGGTCCGCGTTTTACAAGACATTGACTGAACCCACCTCAAAAGTGAAAGACTCCCTCGGGATTTCGCCCGAACCGAAGGGTCCCGACGGTCGCAAGCCAGCGCTCGGCGGATTCTCGCTCGCCGTGACAACCCAAGTTGATGACAAGAAAAAGGGCGCTGCGTGGCTCTTTATCCAGTGGATCACATCCAAGGCCAAGGCGAAGGAATACGTCGAAAAGGGCGGTGTCAGCGGGCGCCAATCCACCTACAAGGACGAAGAGTTGGTAAAAAAATTCCCGTTCATTCCGCCGATGGTCGAGTCTTGGCAGCAAGGTGTGCCAGAATTTCGGCCTCGTTTCGCGGAATGGCCCCAGCTTTCAGACATCATCGCCGAATGGGGCACGAAAATGATGAGCGGTCAAGCGAGCGTGAAGGAAGGATCGCAGAAGATCGGCGAACGGGTGGAGGGCGGTACTGAAGAAAGCCGGCTATTACGACGGCAAGAAGGCGTTAGCTCAATGAAGCGCGAGAGCAACGAACAGTAGGCCCGGACTCCGATCGCCCCGCTGCCAAGTGGCGGGGCTATCACCGGCGGCGACCCTACCGAGAGCTTCGCTAACCCTCCCCGCACACATGTCGGAACTGGTCAGCTACGTCAAGAAGATCGATGCCGAGCTGGAAGGTGCTCTGGGAGCTCTCAATCAGCAAGAATTCGCATCGTTCCTCGATGCCGTTGTTGCTGCGGGGAAGATCGCTTCTCACGGTGTTGGCCGCGAAGGAACGAGCTCAATCTTGCTCATGGGAAGCTTGTATGAGCTTACGATGTTTGTGTTTTTTGAAATCGTGGTGTTAGAGTTGCTGAGACGAACCGGAAACTCCTTCGGCGCGGCGCGGGACCGCCACACCAACCTCGAGTGATTCTGCCAATGAAAGCGAGAAAGGAAAAGAAAACCTACTCCTCAGGAGCGTGGTACTTCCTCGCTCCTGCTGTGATTGTCTTGTTCTTGGTGGGGATTTTTCCCTTGCTCTTTGCGGTCTGGAATTCGCTGCACCAGTTTATCCTTCCGAAAGTCAAGTCACAGGGGAGCATTTTGGGAATCTGGCCGCTCTTTGACGCGCCGTTTATCTGGTTCGGAAACTACATGGCGCTGCTTACGGACCAATCTTTCCGCGAGGCGCTCCTTCGAACTTTGCTTTTCCTCGCTATTAATTTGCCGATTCAATTGGCGCTCGGGATGGCGATTGCATTGCTGTTGCATAGACCCGGCAACGAGTTCCTTAAGAAGATCGACCGGGTGGCGCTGGTCATTCCGCTCGCGACGACCTTCGCTGTCGTAGGGCTGATGGGCCGTCTCATGTTCAATCGGGACTTCGGGGTGCTTAACTATTTCTGGAGCCTGATCTTCGGAGAAAAGGTGGATTGGCTGGCCGATCCGAACCTCGCCTTCATTTCCATTTCGATCATGGAAGACTGGCAGTGGACCCCGTTTTGCGCCCTCATCTTGTTCTCGAGTCTTACGATGGTCCCGCTCGAAATCGAGGAAGCAGCCCGCCTCGAAACGGAAAAATGGTGGCACATACTCTGGAGGGTGCAACTACCGTACATGCTTCCTGGCATAACCATTATCCTTATCCTGCGGACCGCGGACATCCTCAAATTGTTCGACGTGGTATACACGATGACTCGAGGCGGCCCAGGCTCGGCGACTGAACTCGTCAGTGTCTATATACAACGCATCGGCTTTCGCGTCTTCGACCAAGGAATGGCCTCCGCCCAGGCTGTAGTCCTGCTGATCCTTGCGACCATCCTATCCCGCCTCTACGTGAAATACGTCTACAAGGAAATTTGAAGCTTATGGCAGCAAGTGATTCCAATGCGGGAAAGGGCCTGAAAATCGAGAATGTTTTCCACTTCCTGGCTTTGCTTCTGGTGCTTGTGGTTTGTGTGTTCCCTTTTTATTGGATGGTGACGGCGTCTTTCAAACAACAGCCTGATATCCTCTCTTCGACTCCTCAGTTTTTCTTCGAACCGACTTTGCAAAACTACGTGGACGCCTTTGGCAAGTTCGACATTCTGAAGAGCCTGAAGAACTCCCTGTTTGTCGCTTTGGTGACCGTGGTGCTTTCGCTGGTGCTTGGGACGCCGGCCGCCTACGCGATTGCCCGTTTCGAGTTTAAGGGAAAGCAGGACATTTGGTTCTGGTTTATCTCGAACCGAATGCTTAGCCCGATCGTCGTGGCGCTTCCGTTTTTTCTTATCGCTCGCAATCTGAAACTACTGGATACGCCTTGGGCACTGATCCTGATTTACCTCACTTTCAATGTGCCGATCGTTGTCTGGATCTGTGCTGACCAGTTTCGCAATATTCCGAAGGAGTTGGACGAGGCGGCGACGCTCGAGGGCTACAACTCGTTTGCGATCTTTTGGAAGATCGGCCTGCCGCTTGCGATGCCCGCTCTCGCCGTCTCGGCAATTTTCAGTTTTATCTTCTCCTGGAACGAATTGCTCTATGCTCTCATCCTGACGAGAAGCGAGGCAAAGACCGCTCCGGTCGTCGCTACGAGTTTCATGAGCGGCTACGAACTGCCGTGGGGCCAGATTATGGCCACAGGGACGCTCGTGGCGTTGCCGGTGATCGTTTTCAGCATGATCGTCTCACGCCAGTTGGTTCGCGGTCTCACAGCGGGCGCTGTCAAGTAGCAACCTTGTAGCCGACCCTGATGCTGGTCCCTCTTGCCTCGCTCGGAAACGTCCTTCCGCGTTTGCTCAAGCAACTTTTATCGCGCGCTCGTCCGCTCCGAACAGGTGAATCCGGTCCGCTGGAAGATGAAGTGTAACGCTTTCTCCACGTTTTGCACGGTGTGAGCCATGCAGCTTCACCATGATCAGTGGTGCTCCCGGGGCAATCTCGACATGAAGGTACGTCTCACCGCCGAGATTCTCTACAATGTTTACGACTCCTTTAATCGAAGTCGATGATCCCGTATCTTCCAGTTCGATATGTTCAGGTCGTATGCCGACCGTGATCGGCTCGTTCGGCTTCCAAGCATCGGCGCGCAATGGGACGGTAAGACTACCGAGCCCTTCGATGTCGCATGAAATCGCGTTCGCATCTGAAGCGCCAGTCTTTCCGGGAAGAAAATTCATCTGCGGCGATCCGATGAAACCAGCCACAAACTTGTTCACTGGATGCTCATACAGCTCCATCGGACTTCCCAACTGCTCGATGCGACCGTCCTGCAAAACTACGATCTTATCCGCCATGGTCATGGCTTCGACTTGATCGTGAGTAACGTAGACCACCGTGTTACGCGTCTCGTAGTGCAAATTAAGCAACTCCACGCGCATCCGCACTCGAAGCTTCGCATCCAGGTTGGAGAGCGGCTCGTCGAAAAGGAACAATTTAGGCGCCTTTACGATACAGCGTCCGATTGCGACGCGTTGACGCTGGCCTCCAGAGAGCTGCTTGGGTTTGCGATCCAGCATTCCCTCAAGATGCAAAAGCGCCGCGACACGCTCGACCCGTTGTCGAATCTCTTGCTTCGAAACACCGTGCAGCTGCAGCCCAAAGGCAATGTTATTAAAGACACTTAAGTGCGGAAACAGTGCGTAGCTCTGGAACACCATGGCCAGGTTTCGCTTCGAGGGATGGATATAGGTGATGTCCTGGCCATCGAGCACGATTTTGCCGCTGCTAACGGTTTCAAGACCGCAGATAGAGCGCAGGAGCGTGCTCTTCCCGCATCCTGAGGGCCCGACAAAGACGACGAATTCCTCTTTTTCGACCTGAAGATCGATGTTCTTCAGAGCGTGAAACGAATCGTAATATTTCTCGATCTGAGTGAGTTCCAAATAAGACATCGGGTGAAGCTCTCTAGTTTAGAATTCAAAGACGCTGCGGAGGCGTCAATATGGTTAGATACTATCGTCGCCCACGCTGCGAGGTTTTTCCCCTCCTTTTGCGCACAATTCCAAACGAGCGCTGCCCGCGGCGATGAAGAAGAGCTGCGAGATGCTGTCCGGCGTCGCGACCGTGACGAGGCGTCAGAGCCCGGTTTCTCCCAGGTTCCGTAGATCAGGTTGTTCGGATCACCGGCATGCTCTATTCTTTCCCGGCGTGAGCAATGGACTGACCTGGCTGCTGCTATGTGCGCTTACGGCTGCTACTGCAACGCAACTGTGGCTCGCGAAGCGCCAGATCCGCCACGTCCGCGCGTACCGCGACGCGGTGCCCCGAATGTTCGCCGAAACGATCTCGCTCGAGGCGCACCAAAGAGCCGCCGACTATACGGTCACCAAGACGCGGCTGGGGATGTTGGAAATCGCGCTTGGCGCTCTAACACTCCTCGTATTCACGTTGGGCGGCTTGATCGACTGGCTCGGCACACAATGGACGCGCTTCTTTGAGCCGCAGAGTCTGGCACACGGCGTGGCGCTGTGCGCAAGCGTCGCGATTCTGCTTGCAGCGCTCGAGTTGCCGTTTTCGATCTATCGTATTTTTGTCATCGAGGCGCGTTTCGGCTTCAACCGTGTGACGCCCCAGCTTTTCATCCTGGACATCCTCAAGCAGGCAATCCTCGCTGCGGCGTTCGGCGTTCCGCTCTTGCTTCTTGTGCTGTGGCTGATGGAAACGATGGGCGAGCTGTGGTGGCTCTACGTCTGGATTGCCTGGATCGCGTTCAACATGATCATCCTCCTGATTTTCCCGACCTTCATCGCGCCGCTCTTCAACCGTTTCACGCCGCTCCAGGATCCGGGTCTCGCTGGGCGGATCGAGGCACTGCTGCGTCGGTGCGGGTTTCGTTCGAGCGGTCTGTATGTTATGGACGGTTCGAAGCGCTCGAGCCACGGCAACGCCTACTTCACCGGCTTCGGCGCGGCAAAGCGAATCGTGTTCTTCGACACGCTGCTCGCACGCCTGGCGCCGCTCGAGGTAGAAGCAGTTCTCGCTCATGAACTCGGCCACTACAAGCTTCATCACATCTGGAAGCGCGTCGCGCTCCTATTCGCACTCTCATTCGGTCTGCTTTGGGGACTCGGTCAGCTGATTGGCAAGCGTTGGTTCTACGAGGGTTTGGGCGTTTCCACCCCGAGCACCGCGGCCGCGCTATTGCTCTTCATGCTGGTCGTGCCGGTGTTTACCTTTTTCTTGCAGCCCCTCTCGAGCCTGTACTCGCGCCGACACGAATTTGAGGCCGATGCCTACGCTGCGGCGCACGCGAGTGCCGCGGAGCTCGGGAGCGCTCTGGTGAAGCTCTACAAGGACAATGCCTCCACACTCACCCCCGACCCGCTATACTCCGCGTTCTATGATTCGCATCCAGCGGCGGCCGTACGGCTCGCTCGCCTCAGAACGGCATAAGCGGATTTTCGAAATCCGGGGTCACCACCTCGGCTACAACTTTGGAGCCGGCATCGGAGATGCCAATTTTCTCGATTTCCCTTTACAGACCTGTGCTGTCCGCGCCTCCTGTCTTGAGACGCTGTGATCGAGAGCAATAGGAAGGTGTCACAAAAAGCAATGTGCCAATAATCACAGCTCCGACGAGGAGTCCGGCACCGAGACGCAAGAAATCGCCTTTCGCAGCGCACCGGATGAGCCACGCCCAAACGATCACGAGATTCACGGTCGCGAGCGTGAAGAACACATTGGGGATCACTGCGTGCGGATCGCTCCAGTCGTAGTAGTCCCATCCCAGCACTTCCAATCGCTGGCTGCCGCGGCTGCCAGGGACAAGCTCATAAGCCATAAGCAGTCCGATGCCGATCATCACGCTAAAGCCCAGGCAGAGCACCAGTCTCAAGATTCTCCCGATCGTAATTTTCATGGTGTGCTAATGCACACTACTATAAGCGTCGGCAATAGGGGTTGGAGGTTGTAGCGGCGATGTCCTCATCGCCGACCCCACCTTTGACAACCCGCCGACCGTGAGGGACACGGTCGCCACAGCTCCGGCAGCCGTCGGGCGCCATCCAATGCGAAACATTGTCTCATATGAGACAATGTTTCGCGCAGGGAATGCGCAGACGAAGTGTCGTCAGAAAGCTCTGCCGATGGCGGTCTTCGTCGCGAAAGATCGCCGGTCGCCGGCACCCCGACGTTCCTAAATCAAGTGAAGGCCAAGGCGACCGGCTCTCGCGGCGCTTCCGTTGTCGATGAACGCGGTTTCTTCGATTTCGACTTGGGGCCGGCGTTTTTCTTCCCACCAAATTTCATCACCGTTACATAGAACACCGGCGTGAGAAACAGACCGAAGAGCGTCACGCCGATCATGCCCGCGAACACCGCGACGCCCATCGCCTGGCGCATTTCGGCGCCGGCGCCGGTCGAGATCACGAGCGGGAAGACGCCGGCGATGAACGCGATGGAGGTCATGAGAATCGGGCGCAGCCGCAGGCGGCAGGCTTCGATGGCGGCCTCGACCAGACGGCATGCCTTCGTCCTGTTTGTGCTTGGCGAACTCGACGATGAGGATCGCGTTCTTGCACGCGAGGCCGACGAGCACGATGAAGCCGATCTGCGTGAAGATGTTGTTGTCGCTGCCTTTGAGCCACACGCCGGCGATGGCGAAGAGCAGGCACAGCGGCACGACGAGGATGATCGCGAGCGGCAGGCGGAAGCTTTCGTATTGCGCGGCGAGCACGAGGAACACGAGCAGGATGCAGAGCGGATAAACATAGACCGCGGTGTTGCCGGCGAGGATTCGCTGATAGGTCAGGTCGGTCCATTCGATAGGCGATGCCCTTGGGCAGATTCTCGCTGGCGAGTTTCGCCATGACGCCTCGGCCTGGCCGGAACTGAAGCCCGGCGCAGGGCCGCCGTTGATCTCCGCCGCGGGATAACCGTTGTAACGCATCGCGCGGTCGGGGCCGTACGTTTCCTTCACCTTCACCAGCGTGCCGAGCGGCACCATCTGGCCCGCTGCGTTGCGGGTCTTGAGACGCGTGATGTCCTCGGCGCGGTCGCGGAACTGGCGCGTCGGCCTGCGCGATGACCTGATAGGTGCGGCCGAAGCGGTTGAAGTCATTCACGTAGAGCGAGCCGAGATAAATCTGCATCGTCTCGAAGAGATTTTGCAGCGGCACGCCC
This sequence comes from uncultured Verrucomicrobiae bacterium, assembly GCA_963708595.1. Lineage (GTDB taxonomy): Bacteria > Verrucomicrobiota > Verrucomicrobiia > Chthoniobacterales > Terrimicrobiaceae > DASTFP01. Next base: position 42,630 of record CAVPTR010000046.1, on the reverse strand, counting down.
TGCGTCTTGGCCTTCACGCGGTCGATGTCCGCATCGAGTTGCGGCACGTTCACTGTGAACGTGGAGAACAGTCCGCCAAGGCCCGGCGTCTGAGACGCTCTTGCCGATGAGTGCCTGGATGTTCTGGAACAGCGCGTCGTAGACCGAGGTCCGCGCGGTCCTCGACGTACAGCTTGAATCCGCCGATCGTGCCGAGGCCCATTCACCGGCGGCGGCGGCACGGTGAGGACGAACGCTTCCTGGATGCCGCCGAACTCGCTGATTCAGCGCCGCCGCGATGGCGGGGCCGCTCAGGTCCGGCGATTTTCCGCTCCTCGAACGGTTTCAGAGCGAAGAAGACGATGCCGGAGTTCGGAGCGACGCTGAAGCCGCTGATGCTCAGGCCGGGGAATGCGACTGCGCGACTCCACGCCGGGATGCTTCAGGCCGATGTCGGCATCGTGCGGATCACGGCTTCGGTGCGATCGAGCGAAGCGGCGTCCGGCAATTGCGCGAAGGCGACGAGGTATTGCTTGTCCTGCGTCGGCACGAAGCCGGTCGGCACCTTGTTGAAGCTCCAGCCGGTCAGGAAGACGAGCCCGCCGTAGAGCAACCAAGGCGATGGCGCTCTTGCGCAGGACGCCGCCGACGCCCGCGGCAGTATTTGTCTGCCGGACCAGGCGAAGAACGCGATTGAACGGACGGAAGAACCAGCCGAAGAGCTTGTCCATAGCCGCGTGAGACGAATGTCCTTCGGCGCGTCGTGATCCTTCAGCAGCACGCGCGCACAGCGCGGGCGAGAGCGTCAGCGAATTGAAGGCCGAGATGACCGTCGAAATCGCGATCGTGATGGCGAACTGTTTGTAGAACTGGCCGGTCAGTCCGCTGATGAACGCGGTCGGAATGAACACGGCGCACAGCACCAGCGCGATGGCGATGATCGGGCCGGTCACTTCGTTCATCGCGCGCTTGGTGGCTTCGAGCGGCGAGAATCCGAGCGCGATATTGCGCTCGACGTTTTCGACGACGACGATGGCGTCATCCACCACGATGCCGATGGCGAGCACCAGGCCGAAGAGCGAGAGCATGTTGATGCTGAAACCGAGCGCGAGCATGACCGCGAACGTGCCGACGAGCGACACCGGCACGGCGGCCAGCGGAATGATCGATGCGCGCCAGGTTTGCAGGAAGAGGATGACGACGAGACAACGAGCAGGATGGCTTCGAGCAGCGTGTGCACGACCGCCTTGATCGAGTGCCGCACGAAGACGGTGGGGTCGTAAACGACCGAGTAGTCGACGCCCGTCCGGGAAATTCTTCTTCAGCTCCTCCATCGTGCTGCGCACATCTGTTGGAAAGCTGGATGGCATTGGCGCCGGGCGATTGGAAAATGGGAATCGCGACGGCCGTCTTGTTGTTGAGAAGCGAGCGGAGCGAATAGCCGAGACGCGCCGAGTTCGACGCGCGCGACGTCCTTGAGCAGCGTTTTCTCGCCGTTCGCGCCGGTCTTCACGATGATGTTGCCGAACTCCTCCTCCTCGAGCAGCCGGCCCTTGGCGTTGATCTGAAGTTCCAAGGCCACCGGCCGTGCCGACGGGTTGCTGGCCGACGCCGCCCGCGGCGACCTGCACGTTCTGCTCGCGAATGGCGCTGACCACGTCGCTGGCCGTCAGGTTGCGCGCGGCGATTTTGTCCGGATCGAGCCAGACGCGCATCGCGTAATCGCCCGAGCCGAAGACCTGCACGGAGCCGGCGCCGGGAATGCGCGCGAGCACGTCCTTGACCTGGAGCGTGGCGTAATTGCGCAGATAAATTTCGTCGTAGCGGCCGTTCGGCGAGATGAGGTGCACCACCATGGTCAGGTCGGGCGACTGTTTGGTGGTCGTGACGCCGAGCCGGCGGACTTCCTCCGGCAGTTTCGGCAGCGCCTGTGAGACGCGGTTCTGCACCTGCACCTGCGCCTTGTCGATGTCGGTGCCGAGCTTGAACGTGACGGTCAACGTCATCACGCCGTCGGTCGTGGACTGCGAAAACATGTAGAGCGAGTCCTCGACGCCGTTGATCGCCTGTTCGAGCGGCGCCGCGACGGTTTCGGCAATCGTCTTGGGATTCGCGCCGGGATACGTCGCCTGCACGACGATCGTCGGTGGAACGACTTCCGGATATTCGCTGATCGGCAACCGCCACATCGCGATCAATCCGATGAGGAAGATGACGATCGAAAGCACGCCCGCGAAAATCGGGCGGCGGATGAAGAAATGTGAGAAGTTCATGGCCCCTTGGGCGGTTTCTCTTGAGGTCTTAGCGCCGAGCTGTTTTCGGGTCCGAATCCGGAAACGCGCCGCCTGTTCCTCTGGAGTGACCGGCATGCCAGGTCGCACGCGTTGCAGGCCGTTCACGACGATTTTTTCACCGGGCTGCAGACCTGCGCGGACGACGCGCTTGCCGTCAATCGAAGGTCCAAGCTTCACCGGGCGATACTCGACGGTGTTGCCATCGCTGTCAGCGTGAGCACAAACTTCTGCGCCTGGTCGGTGCCGATGGCGCTTTCCTCCACGAGGGACGCCGCATACTTTGCGCTGGCCGGCACGCGGATGCGCGCAAACAAGCCAGGCACGATGCGGCCGTCGGGATTGGGAAATAGCGCGCGCAACAAGATTGCTGCCGGTGTTCGGATCGAGGCGATTGTCGAACGATTCGATGAGCCGCGGTGCGGGAACCCTTCTTCATCCGCAAGCTCAAGTTCGACCGGAATCTGTCCGATCGCCCCTGGCCTTTCGCTCGTCGGCCAGCGCATTGAACTTAAGCAGCGAGTTCTCATCCACATCCGCGTAAACATAGATCGGATCGACGGAAACAATCGTCGTCAGCAACGAAGCTCCGCCGGCCATGCCGCTGACATAGTTGCCGGCCGTCAACAGCGCCCGGCTGACGCGACCATCGATTGGCGCGCGAACCTCGGTGAATTCCAGGTCGAGACGCGCAGATTCCCGCGCAGACTTCGCGGCGAGCAGTGCCGCCTTGGCTTCCTAGGAATTGTGACTCGCTGGTGTCGGCCGTCTCGGTGGAGATGGCTTTGCTCGCCAGCAGGCGTGCTGAGCGGGCCGCCTTGCGTTCCGCATTTTCGAGACGCACCCTGGCCTGCTCATACTCGGCCTGGCGCCGGTCGAACTCCGCCTTATGCCAGCGCGGGTCGATCACGAAGAGCACGTCGCCCTTCCTGACCAGTTGTCCGGATTGAAAGCGCACCTCCTGAATATGCCCGGAGACGCGCGGGCGCACCTCGACGGTCTCCACGGCTTCCGTGCGGCCGGTGAACTCTTCCCACTCGATGATCTCCCTCTGCTCTACGGACGCTACCGTCACCACGGGTGGCGGCGGCTGCGGGGGTTTTGCTGCAGTGCGTCCACAACCACCGAGCAAGGCAGATAGCACACTTGCGGCGACAGCCAGAACGTTGAGACGAAAAATCGGTTCTCGTGACATTGATTTAAAATCTTTGATTTCGTTGAACGTTGGATTTTCGACAGCTCAGGCCACATTCGCGAAAGAAGCAGTTTCATCTTCAACCTCCGAAGTTGTGGAAGCCGCAAGCCGCGCGATCGCCTCATCCGCCAGATCCGGAAGAAACAAATGCGGGAAAGGCGTTTGCCACGCCGCCACCTCCGCCTCTTCGATCGCCTTGCGAATCCGAGATCCCTCACCAGGAAAACGGCGTTCGTATTGCGCTTGCAGTCGAACCTTTAAATCCCCGAGCGCGGCCATCAACTTCTGGCAAAAGACATCGAGGGTATCAGGTTCAGCACAATTTGGTGTCATCAATAATCGGTTCATAGTTCTAAACTCCGCTCTTTGTATTTGACTGGACGTCTATTAATTAGGCAAAAAAATGATGTTTACGCGCGTGACCCAACCTTTCCTGCTCCCAAAAGGTCGAGAGCGTCGGGATAAATGCCCCGCAAGACATCGACATTGTTTTGAATGCGGGCCTGCACCAGCGCGCCCTGGATAAACATGAACAGTGTCTGGGCTTTGGCTTTCGCATCGGGCGCTACGATCAGGCCCTGGGCATGCGCATCCCGAATCGCCGATTCAAAATAGGTCATCTTTCGATCAAGGATCTCCCGAATCTTACCCCGAAGCGCTGTATCTTGAGTGCAAACCTCGCTCCCAAGCGTATAGAGCGGACATCCCAGAACGGCCCCGCACTCCTTTTTAATCGCGACCAAACGTTCGTAATTGAATTCAAAATAGCGCTCCAAACGCTCCAAAGGCGGCAACGTTGGGGAGAAAATGCTATCGAGCTGCGCTTGATGCTTCTTCCAATCGGCATCCAACGCCGCAGCTGCCAGATCCGACTTGGACTTGAAGAAATAGTAAAAGCTTCCCTTCTTCACGCCTGCTTCCTCGCAGATCGCGTCGACCGATGTCGCCCCATAGCTGTTCCCCCAAATCATCCCGAGGGCCGCGTCGGTCAGACGCTCTTTCGCCGTACTTGTTCTCGGCATGCTAAAAAGATGCCAATAGTTTACTAAACAGTCAACTATTATTTAGTAAGCGATTTTGTGTAGATGGAACTTTGTATGCTCAAGCGCCAATTGTAGCGGCGACATCCTCCATCTCGAGGGCACGGTCGCTTGAGGTTAGGCGTCCTCGGTTGATTCAAACGGAAGCCGCACGATGAATCGCGTGCCGTCGGGACCCGTGCGGAATTCAATTTTCCCGTGATGCCGTTCAACGACGATCCGATGGCTGATAACCAAGCCAAGACCAGTCCCCGAGCGGCCCTTGGTGGTAAAGAAGGGCACGGAAAAAATATGCGGTTGCGCCTCGGGCGGAATGCCGCTGCCATTGTCGGCAATCTCAACGAGAAAAAACTCGCCGTTGCGGCGAGTGCGGATATCGATGCGACCCGTGCCGCCCACGGCATAGATCGCGTTGTCGATGAGGTTCGTCCAAACTTGGTTTAGCTCTCCGCCGTAAGCGCAGAGCCGCGGAAGCGTGCGGTCAAAATCGCGCGTTACGGTTGCGTTCTTTAGCTTATGGCCGAGGATAATCAGGGTGTTTTCGATGCCCTCGTGCACGTCGATCTCCTGCCAAGGCGCCTGGTCCATGAACGAATACGACTTCACTGCCTGCACCAACTCCGAGATGCGTTCGGTGCTGTGCGTGATCGATTTGAGCAAGTCGCGCGTGGTGACGTTCGCCACGAGCCAGCGTATCGCATTTTCAAGATCTTGCGCCGGGACTGTCTGCTTCAAGATTTCCAACACTTCCTCATCGATGCGGGCGCTCACCAATGCGGGCGCGAGTTCCCACGCATCCGCGATATTCTGCGAATCGAGCCAGCATTCGATTGCTTCCTCGCTGTCGCTTTGCTCGAGCGGGTTCAGCTTCGGCTGAGTCTCGGTGCAATGCACGGCCTCCTTCGACGTCGCGACCAGCTGCTGCCACTGCTCCACGCTGAGCGTTTGGTTGAGTTCACACCCATAGTCCTGAACACTCTCGACGGTCTGGCGCAAGGCGGTGGCGGACCGGCGTGCAGCGGTCGCGGGATTGTTCAATTCATGGGCCAGTCCCGCCGCCATCGCGCCGAGTTGCACGAGCTTCTCGCGTTCCTGCGAGTAGCTTTCCACGTTGCGCACTCGCGTCGCGAGCGTCCGCATAATCTCCGTCGCCACAACCGATGAGGAGCGTAACAAATCCCAAAATGCGGCGCGCGGGAGGCGAAAAAGCCGGCTGTCGGCAACCGCCCGAATGATCACAGAATGCGGTATCTCGAGCAGGATTTCAATCTCGGTAAAGAACTCCCCAGGAATCATCTCCCCAAAGAAGATCTCCTGGTCGCCGTAGTATTTTGTCACACGCAGCTCGCCTTCCAGCAAGACGTAGAAAAAGTCCGCCGGATCGCCGCCGCGAATGAGCGTCTCCCCGGCCTTGGGACGAATCTCAGTTCCTGTCGAAAAGCACTCACGCCGGGCGGCGTCGAGTTGCGCGAAAAGCGGGATGTCAAAAATCGTTGCGAACGCCCCCTCCGAAACGGCGGATGACTGCGGCGACGGAGGCGACTCTATCTCTTCAAAATGGCCTGTCAGTTCCGCCATGACGGCGCGATTCGCTACGATCGCCTCAGCTGTTTCATTCCTTTCAACTCGCCGCACGGGCAGCCGCACGATGAAGCGCGTTTCGCCGGCTTTCGATTCGACTTCGATCTCACCGCCATGTCGTTCGCCGACGATGCCCTGGCTGATCGTCAGGCCGAGACCCTTTCCAGAACCAACGCCCTTCGTGGTGAAAAACGGTTCGAAGATATGTGAGAGATTTTCGCCGGAAATGCCGGGGCCGTTGTCCGTGATCTCCACGACCGTTTGATTGTCGTCGCGCCGCGTTCGGATGCACAGTTCGCCATCGCCGTTGACCGCATCCGCGGCATTATCGAGGAGGTTCACCCACACCTGCGCGAGTTCGCTACGATAACCGCGCACGTGGCCGCAGTCGTTCGAAAAATCCTGGGTGACGCGAACGTTCTTGAGCTTGTGATCAAGCACTGCGAGCGCGCTCTTAATTTGCTCATGAACGTCGATATCCGCGGCTTCCGCGCGCTCCTGCCGCGCACTGGAACGCACCGCATCGACCAAATCGGCGATGCGCCCGGTGCATTGTTCCGCGTCGTCGAGCAATGCGCGAATCGTCAGCCGCAACGCGATCCATCGCAACGCATCGCCGAAAGCGCTCGGAGGAAGGTCTTCACGAAGTGAAGCCAGCGCTTTCCTCTCCACCCTCGCGCTGACAAGCACCGGCGCGATCTTCCAAGCGTCAGCCACGCCATTTTCTCGCAGCCAGACGCCAAGCGCGTCTTCCGAATCGCTCTGCTCCATTGATTGGTTACGCTTGCTCGCCAACACATTTTCCAAAGCCTCGCCCGCAAGCGCGATCAACCGATCCCAATGGTCAGGCTCAAGCGCGTGGTGCAGCCGATGGGCGACCGATTGAATTGCCTGAATCACCTCTCCAAGATGCACCGCGATACGCTGCGCGGCCGCGGAGGGATTGTTCAATTCATGCGCGAGACCGGCGGACATCGTTCCGAGCGCAGCCAGCTTTTCTTGTTGTCGCGTTGAACCTTCGAGGTTGCGAAGACGAGCCGCCATCGTGCGAAAAATCTCACCTGAAATCGACGGACAGAGCCGTAGCAAGCGCCAAAACCCATCCTCCGGAAATACGATGAGCCGGCAGTCGGATTCGGCGCGTCCCGTCAGAATGTAAGGCACGTTGAGCAACAGCGGCACTTCGCCGAAAAATGCGCCGGGCCTGTAACGCGCAACGATGACGTGCTGATCGCCGTGTTTCTTCGCGACGCTGACTTCGCCTTCCAGTAGAACAAAAAAGTTCTCCGCGGGCTCCCCTTCCTTCACAAGCACCTCGCCTGCGTTCAGCCGCAATTCTTCCGTATGCTCGATGCAAACGCTCTCATCATCCTTGAGGTTCGCAAACAGCGGAGCCCGGCGCAGCTGGGCCATCAGCGCCTCACAGTCGGTCATTTGTACGGTGGTACTCAAAATCGGTTTAAATATTGATGCACGAGTTCGATTGCGATTGATCCCTCGCCCACGGCGGAGGCGACGCGCTTGATCGAGCCGTGACGCACGTCGCCGGCCACGAAAATGCCGGGGACATTCGTTTCGAGCAAAAACGGATCGCGCTTGAGAGTCCAATTGCGCGGGCGGCGGCCATTCGCTATCAAATCAGGGCCGGACAAAATAAAGCCGCGCTCGTCGCATTCGATCAGCTCTGCGATGGCGCTGGTATGCGGCATCGCGCCGATGAAAATGAAAAGCGCGATCGCCGGCACGGTTTTCACTTCGCCGCTTTGATCGTTCGCAATAGTGAGCGTATCGAGCTTGCCATTGCCTTTGGCCTCGACCACGCGGGACTGAAATTGCACGGCGATATTCGGCGTTTTCGCGATTTGATCGATCAAGTATTGCGACATCGTTTTCGCGAGCGAGTCTCCGCGCACGAGCAGCGTCACGCTCTTGGCGAACCGAGCGAGATACATCGCCGCCTGGCCTGCGGAATTTCCCGCTCCGACGATGTACGCATCGTGATTCGCGCACGAGATCGCCTCGGTCGCCGCCGCGCCGTAGTAGACACCCGCGCCCGTGAGTTTCTCAATTCCGGAGATCTCAAGACGCCGGTAGGAAACGCCGGTCGCGAGAAGCAGCGCTTGGCAACTGATCTCGCTGCCGTCGCTCAAAGTGATCACACGATACGGGCCGTTCAACCGAATCTTCGTCGCGTGTTGCGGAGTGAGAATCTCGGTGCCAAAACGCCGCGCCTGTGCGACGGCACGGCGGGCGAGATCGCCGCCGCTCAGCCCCGATGGGAAGCCCAGATAGTTTTCGATTCGCGAACTCGATCCTGCCTGGCCTCCCGGTGCTTCTCGCTCGATCATCACTGTTGTAAGTCCCTCAGACGCGCCGTACACAGCCGCTGCCAGGCCGGCCGGTCCGGCGCCGATGATTGCAAGATCATAGGACGGCATTAGCGCCCGTGTCTTGAGTCCGACCTTTTCCGCAAGCGCTTCAACTGTCGGTTCACTAAGGTGTGAACCGTCGGAGAAGAGCACGATCGGCAGGTTCTTCTCTTCGCCAACTTGCTCGGCGAGTTTGCGCGCCTCGGCGTCGAGCTCGACATCGAACCATTGAAATGGAACTTGATTGCGCGCGAGGAAATCCTTGACCGCGTGTGCCTGGGGCGACCACTTGAGACCTATCACTCGGATTCCCTCAAACGGCGGGTGAAAACTTGCCAGCCAATCGTCGAGGAGATCGTCGAGCACAGGGTAGAGCCGCTCCTCGGGCGGATCCCAGGGCTTCATCAAGTAGTGGTCGATTTTTACTGAGTTGATGGCACTGATCGCCGCGTCGGTGTCCGCGTAGGCGGTGAGAAGCGCGCGCTTCACATCTGGAAAGTCTTTCAACGCCTGCTCCAAGAACTCGACACCCGACATCCGGGGCATCCGTTGATCGACAAGGAACAGCGCAACTGGGTCATTTCGTAGCTTGATTTGTTGCACCGTTTCCAGCGCAGTCGCGCCCGAATCGGCCCGCATCACGCGAAATCGCTCTCCATACTGCCGCCGCAAATCCCGCTCCACGGCCCGGAGAACGTCTACGTCATCATCAACCGTGAGAATCACTGGCTTCTTCATGCTTTCTCATTCAGCGCGGCCGCGTCGCAGTCGTGAGATGACAACTGCTTCCTGCCCAGCCTGTTCCATGACTTCTCAACGCCCTGGACTGCGCGCAGCCGCGCGACCGCCCAGGCCGCACGCCTGTCTTCCTGGTTAGTCCAATATTCGTAGCTCACGTCGAGTTTGCCCCAATTACCTCTGACAAAATCCTTCACATATCCGGCAAAAGCAATCGGCTTCCTCCCCATTCTTCTCCCTCCCACGCTAAAGGGTCATAGGCAAAAACGCCTTCCCCTATCATGGCGAAAGCCCTCAAAACCAGTCTTCCCGTCGTGAAGAGGATTCTCTTCCGAACTCGCGACGAGCTGAAGGAAAAGTTGAAAAAGCATCCGTCTCTGCTGAATTCTCAATTTTCTTCTGCAAGAGCAGTGTCTCCGCGCCGCGAAATTTTACTTCACGAGTTTCCGGCTTGAATGCGGCCTCTCCGCTGCCGCCGAAGCGAGATTCCTCACTCGACATGAGCACTCTCCATCGTCCGGGCACCGGTAGCTGTCCTGCTGGCCCGCCAGAAAGGGCGAAGAGCATGAGGTAACCTCCAAAATCGATCCATCCGGCACCCCAGTTCGTCACTCCCGCCCGCCAGGATTGCCGCTCTTCCGGACGGAACGCCGCAACGCTGTGTCTCAACAGCAAGCTTTCCCGGTAGAGGTCAAAGATCAACGCGTGCTTGCCAGTCTGGCATTCCCTCCACTTTAGTTTGGACCGTTCAAAAGTCTTGCGCGCCTGGGGGTCGGGAATGCGCCTTCGAATTGAACGGTCGGAGTATTCCGGAAATGCTGCGAACTCTTTGCGCCGGCCTTGGGTAACGTTTTTACCAAGGGCTGCGTGATGATCAGTGAAGAAAAGGAATGGGCTGCTTGCGGCCCATTCCTGCCCCATGAAGAAAAGGGGTGTGTAAGGTGTCAGGCAGAGCAGGACGGAGAGCGCTCGATAGGCCTCTTCTGAAACCAAATGGTTCAAACGTTCGCCCCTCGCACGGTTGCCGGTCTGATCATGATTCGATATGCAATGAAGGAAGCGTTCCGGAGAAAGGGCAGAATCCGCTTCCCGAGCGAGGTCTTGAGAATCTGCGGATTGCTCATCAGGCAGCCAGCCATGTTGCAGCGTCATAACGAGTTCCTCGATCGTTCCCTTGTAATCCTCAAAGTAAGACCAACGCTCCTGGGTTTGACTGACGCGCGCAGAATGGTGGAAACTGTCGGCCCATACCGCATCGAATCCCAGTCCACCCTGGGCGCACTCAGTAACAATCCGGGCTTCATGGCGCGAATCCTCGGCGATCGCGTAACCGCCCCGCGCTCGCACTGCTTGCGTCAGCTCCGCCAGAATGTGCAGCTCGGAATCGTCCTTTATTTGATGAGTGGCGTCGAAGCGAAAACCGTCAAAATGGAACTCTCCGATCCAGTAGGCCGGATTTCGGAGAAAAAATTCACGAACCGGTGTCGACATATCCGAATCGAAGTTGAATGCACTCCCCCACGGGGTATGGTGCCGATCAGTCGAGTATGCCTGACTGAACGCAGAGAGGTAATTTCCGTCGGGTCCGAAGTGGTTATACACCACGTCCAGAAGCACGGCGATTCCCTTTGCGTGCGCGGCGTCGACCAGCATTCGCAGATCGTCGGGAGTTCCGTAGCAGCGGGCAGGCGCATAAGGAAGCACTCCATCGTAACCCCAATTCCGCGTTCCGGGAAAATCGGCAACGGGCATGAGTTCAATGGCATTCACTCCCAATCGCAGAAAATGCGGCAGTTTTGCTATCGCCGAGCGAAATGTTCCCTCAGCCGTAAAGGTTCCGACATGCAGCTCGTAGATGACGAGATCTCGAAATCGGGGGCGTTTCCAGCCGGCGTCCTCCCATTTGTAGGTATTCGGATCGACAACAAGCGAACGTCCGTGCACATCGCCTTCCTGGGCGCGTGAGGCCGGATCCGGCAATGGCGGTCCGGCGTCGAGACGATAGGCATACGCGTCCCCGGCTTTGCCGTCTGCATCAAGTCCCAGGTGGTAGCCCGCATCCTGCTTCTCGAGAATCAGTGCGCGTTTCGAAACTTCGCCTGCCGATTCAATTTCGACGCTGACGCGCTCGATCGCGGGGGCCCACACGCAATAGTGCACGCCCTCATCTGTGATCGTGGCGCCGGGGATTGGAGTTCTGATCATCGTGTTAGGTGTTGACGGCTGATTCGCATGAGGAAGATGGGCGCTGTCCACCGATGTTCAGGGGGAAGGACGCCAAAAGACCTCTTAAATGCCTCCAGCAATTGATGCAAACCTTTGGTACCGGTCTGCGCGACTTGCTGGTCAGCAAGAATCCTTGCGCATGTGGAAGCCTTCGCAACGACGCAGGACCTCAATATTCCATGAGCACACTCGCGAGGAGCGGCAGGCTAGGGCACATGCCGAAAAAACAAGCCCAGACCTGGCAAATCGCCCCGGCGTAGGCTTCCTTGCATGCTAAAAAGTCAGACGATGGGATGAGACTCGAACAATGCGCATCGCAGCTTAGGAGCCTCCTATTTCACGTTGGGCGCGAAGAGCTTGACTCGTGCACCCCGGCTCAATAGTTCTGCCGGGAGACTCACCTCCGCCATAAAGACTCACGAGCTATACGGTCTGGACTACGACGCCCGTCTTCGGAGGACGTTCTGGCGGATCGTGAATTTCGGATTCTTCGGCGTCCAACACAGCTTCGGTTTGCAGACGGCAATCCGGGCAACGCCATGACGTGCGCCGGGTTGTTCCTGCTTGCGGTGGCTTTCGCGACAATCTTGTGTCACGTGTCATCCATTTTGCCCATGCCGATGGACGTCGGGCACGGAGGCTGCGCTTCAGACGCTGTCAAGATGGCAGCATAAGCTTCTCCTTCGGGCTGCCATCAACAATCAACTCTCAACCATCAACTCACTTAGAGCTTTGCCGGCCCAGGAAGCGCCCCCTTGACGCTTCCGAGGGTCGATGCCAGTGATCAATTCTTGCCATGTACCAGCATCAGTTACACCAACGAATCAACCAATGCGTGAAGGAAAAAGATCTTCCTGAAGGCGATGCCGGAATTCTCTTTCTTACCCGGTTTATCGCCAATGCGGCAGCCATTAAAGCCCTGTACGACGACATCTACGGGCATCATCCCAAAGCGGAGGAAAGCTTTGGCCGGCTGCTGAACATCATCACCGCCGCTTTCATCGACCGGCCCGACAGCATGAAGGATAAGGACGACGAAAAGCAGGACCAGGGATATTGGTTCCTAAGCAACAGCATCACGGGCATGAGCCTTTATGTGGACCGCTTCTGCGGCCGCCTCCCAAACATGGAATCGAAGCTCGATTACCTGAAGGAGCTGGGCGTCAACCTGCTTCATCTGATGCCGGTTTTTGAGAGCCCTCCCGGCGAAAGCGATGGCGGCTATGCGGTATCGGATTACCGCACGGTGGATCCGCGCTTTGGCACGCTAGGAGATCTAAAGAAACTCCGGCAGCAGATGGGCGAACGGCAAATGTTCCTCATGATCGATATCGTGCTTAACCATACCTCGCATCATCATGAATGGGCGAAGAAGGCCAAGCAAGGTGATCAAAGCTACCAGGACTATTTTCATATGTATCCCGATCGGGAGATTCCGGATGGCTTTGAGCGCGGCATGCCGGAGATATTTCCCGAGTCCTCGCCGGGCAATTTCACCTATTGTAAGGAGATTAATAAATGGGTGATGACGATTTTCCACGATTACCAGTGGGACCTTAACTATACCAATCCCGCTGTTCTCCTGGACATGCTCGACACCATTTTCTTTTACGGCAACCTTGGCGTCGATGTCCTCCGTATCGACGCGCCGGCCTTTATTTGGAAGCAGGCGGGTACGACCTGCCAAAATCTGCCCCAGGCTCATACCCTCTTGCGGCTCATTAAACAATGCGTGCAAACGGCCATGCCGGGCATGGCCATCCTGGGTGAAGCTATCGTGGCGTCCAAAGAGATATTGAAATATTTCGGCACCGGGCTCTTTACAGCGCGCGAGTGTGACCTGGCCTATGGCGCCACGCACATGGCCCTGCAATGGGACGCGCTGGCCACGGGCGATACCCGCGTAATGCTGGCGACTCAGCACGACATTTTGCAAAAGCCCTTTGGCACATCGTGGATCACCTATACCCGCTGCCACGATGACATAGGGCTGGGTTACGACAATCAAATGATCCAGCATGCAGGCTTCGACCCGTTTCAGCATCGGAAATTCATAATGGACTATTATTCCGGAGCCTACCCAGCGTCCCCTGCGTCGGGTGCTCTCTTTTCCGTGAATCCCAAGACCAACGACGCTCGAATCAGCGGGTCTCTGGCTTCCTTATGCGGACTCGAGAAGGCATTGCTAAGTAAAGACAGCACGGCCGTCGACTTAGCCATAGGCAGAATCCTCATGATGCAGGCCCACAGCTTCCTCATTGGCGGCATTCCCATGATCTTTTACGGCGATGAAGCCGGATACACTAACGATTATTCCTACCTCGACGATCCCGGGAAGGATTATGATAACCGCTGGATGCACCGGCCCGTCATCGATTGGGAAAAAAACAAACGAATCGAAGAGCAGGGCACCACAGAGGAACGGGTCTACTCAGCCACCCGGCGCTTGATCGCCATTCGTAACAAACTGCCTATGATTGCGGATACTAAAAACCTCACGTGGCTCACCCCGCATAACATCCACGTGGCGGGCTACCTTCGAACGCTTGAGAACCGGCGAGTCTATTGTCTGTTTAATTTCAGCGACCGGCAGCAGATGATCACTTACTATATTTTTAAGGAACACGGCCATATTCCCGAACGGCTTTTCGATCATTGGAAGGAACAGGAGCATTCCGTAGGTCTCGATCATGAGGCCGTGACCCTGGCGCCCTATCAATTCATGATTCTGGAGCCTGCAGCTGAACGCTAAAGCACGGATCGTCAACACACGAAATCCGCAGTTGCTCGAACCCGCTGACGCCTGCGATTGCGACTGGATCAAGACTCGTTGCTTTCCGACTTGTGCGAGTGACGCTTCCAATATTTCATCCATGCGACGTGATCTTTGCGCGTCACCTTCTCCATTCGCCGGGTTGCCGTTGCCAGCCAATCTCCACCCAAGTCGCGGCGCAGGCGATCCATAGCTAACTGCAAGTCGCTTGGGCTTCTGCTGCCAAGATGAACGTTCGCCGTTTCAAATCCCATTGCCCGCAGGAGAGCGGGAGCAAAGACGAGACGGGAGTCTTCCTTCGAGGCGGGAAGTTCAATTTTGAAGGCATCGGGCGCCAGTTGACGAACCACCCAGCGATCGTGAACTTGCAGCCACGGATCGGGGCTGCGCACGGCCCGTTGGAGCAGGGTGGCCGTTAATGACATCGCCGCTGGACGCATTTCCAGCCAGGAAAGAGCGGAAGGAACAAGCGCTTTAGCCTCGCGAGCGATGTACTGATCGTCACCGTGTTTCAAGACCGCAATGAAACGTCGACGCCCAAGGCTACCGAGTCCGCCCGGCCTTTTTTGTCTACGGTAAACCGGCATGCTTCCACGCGGAAAGGCCGAGCGAAAAACGTCTTCCAGCCCCCTGGGGAGCTCTTTGGTGTTTATCGTAGGATTGTCATCGTCGTTGAGTTTCTTGCTCCAGAAACTTGCCGGTTGCTCGTTCACGGTAGTGACCAGTGCCAGCAACTCGTGGCGATTCCCGTTTTCAAGCAACGTCGGCGCCCCAGCCGCTTTCAGCCCGTCCAAATAACCCGCGATCAATAATTCTGCGACTTTGTCGATTGGGGCTTCAATTTCGGCCACCTCGGCGGCAAGAATGATACTTGTTGCGAGGCGAACGAGATCGAGCGTGAGCGGCACCTGGCACGCTTCGTCAAAGTCGTTTATTCCCCAGACAAGCCGGTTTCGCGAATCGCGCCAGATTCCGAAGTTTTCCACATGCAGGTCTCCCACGGCAAGAAGCGCGTCTTCATTTCTCCCGTGCAGATCACTGCATTCTTTGCGCCAGCGTTGAAGCCACCGATAGAATGTGGCGCGAAGAAAGGGGAAGGGACCCGACGCCATCAGCGCGTGTTTTTTATCGAGCCGCTTGTCTTGCAGGTCGGTTTGATCCGCCAACCATGACTCATAGAAAAGAGTGGATTCAACGATATTCACCTGCTTCGGAAAGAATGATCGAGAAAGAGCGTAGGGCCAAAAGTGTCCTCTTGGAAAGCTTGTAGAGCGTTAGGTGTATCCCTTTTTTCGGTTACCATATCCGGACGCACCTCAGACAATCACGGCGACATGCCTTTCCACGGGCATCGGCATTCGCGCCTCACCCGATGTCGGTCGCGGAGAGCGTCGCCCAGGCAAGCACATCGATGACAAAATCTTCGTCACGCGCCTTCGACGCGTCGCTAGAAGCTCGCTGGGCCTAGCAACCGAGCGAAGATTTCGTGCGAGCGAATTCTGGAAAAAATGCGTTCAGCCCTGTAATCCGGTAGCCGTGGGACTAAGACTGCGCGGCGGCATTTGCTCCGTGCATCATTCAATGATCTTTCGATATGGGAATCGCGAGACCGAGCCTTTGACGTCAGCTCTTGATTCCAGCGAGACCCGTTCTTCGAGGATCTGCTTCAAGAGTCTTTCCAATTCACGACGGTGGCTGACCTGGCCGGGGGCTTCGCTTCGTTGCTTTCGTCTCTTTCGTATGACGTTTTTCATGCTGAAAAAGTTCGATGGACTCGCTTAAGAAATGACCGAATTGGATGGGATCAAGTTCCAGCCGAAAATGCTCCGCTTGCGACACACCTAACCGGATAGGCTGGAGGCGCGATTAGCGACTCAATCTCGCAGGTGACGTTGTTGCCCATGGAAATAATGAACACGGTCGGAAGGATACTCTCAGGTGGAGAAACACACGATGGCAGAGATGTGACAATCTCGTAACCTCCTCGTGAATTGCTATTCGCGGCCTGACGCTGCAGTCCGCTGCTCTCCTGGGCGACCGTGAGGACACGGGCCGCCGCGGATCATGCGATTGCCAACCCGCCCTGGACAACTTAAAATCAGCCGCTTTGGGTTTGAAGATCCTGAATCCGCTCCGCCCTCGCCGTGAACGCGCTGAAATGCATGGTGACGGCCCGTCCCATTTGACGATTCGCTGCGTGCTCTGATGATCGGCGAGTCGCTGTCCAGGCAGGTTAGGGCTTGAACGGACAGGCTCTTGATGCTTTGCTTTGGCATGCGTGCGATCTGGAAAGGGAGTATAACCTTCGGACTTGTGTATATACCAGTGGCTGTTTATCCGGCCACGCGAGAGGAGAAAATTAGTTTCAGGCAACTGCGCGCACGCGATCTCAGCCCGATTCGCTACAAGAAGATCGCGGAGGCCGATGAAAAAGAGGTCAAGCCGGAGGAAATCGTCAAAGGATTTGAATATGAAAAGGGTCATTGGGTGACCCTGCAAGATGAGGACTTCGAGAAGGTGAAGATCGAATCAACGCATTCCATCGAGATCACGGATTTCGTAGAGCAGTCGCAAATCAACCCGAAGTTCTTCTACAAACCCTATTTTTTGGAGCCGCAAAAGGGAGGAGAAAAACCCTACGCGCTTTTGTACAAGGCGCTCTTGCAATCGGGTAAAATCGGCATTGCCAAGGTCGTAATCCTGAGCCGGGAATACTTGGCCGCCGTCAAGCCGGACGGGTTGTTCTTGATGCTTGAGCTCATGCACTTCGCCCACGAGGTTCTTGAACCCGAAGCGCTGAAGATTCCTTCGGAGAAGGACGTCTCTCCCAAGGAGCTGGACATGGCCAAAGCGCTGATCGAATCGATGGCGACCGAGTGGGAACCAACCAAGTACAAGGACCAGTACCGGGCGGCGGTGATGCAGTTGATCGAAGAGAAGGCCCGAAAGAGACTACCGTCAAGCAAGCCGGTCGCGCCGCGGATGGCCTCGAACGTGGTGGACCTGGTCGCCGTTCTTCAGGAAAGCCTGCAGAAGGTTGGAACAAGAAAGACGCAGCCGAAAAGCTCCAGCCCCGTCCGATCTACAAACTCGCTCTTGAAGCAAAAGAGGCGGTCAGCGGCGGCCTAGCAGCGTCGGCGAATCTTTGGCGTCTGCCTCTTCCTTGCAGACGACAATTGGGCCCTCGGACCATTCGGAGAGATCCCTTGGCGCTGCTCTACCCTCCAAGGGCGCGAAGGATCCCCAGCACGTGAAACGGAATGCGATCAAGTGGAAGCGTGAGAGTTGCCTGCTCGCGCAAAGCCCAGCACCCTGTTGGTCTATCAGCCATATTGATCCGCGAGTTCATCCTCTGTATAGCTCAGGAATCATGTCCGCAGAATTTCAATCTTCACTCGACAAATCCGTGCCTGGACTAAAGGCCCTGATCCTAAACAGCCTAAAATTCACCCTTGCGCGCGACACGTCGACGGCCACAAGGCGCGACTGGTTTCTGGCCACGTCAAAATCGGTGCAAAGCATGATCGTTGAACGGATGATCGCCACGGCTACCGCCCATAACGACTGCAACGCCAAACGGGTTTATTACCTCTCGCTGGAGTTTCTGATGGGTCGGCTCTTTTCCAACAGTCTCTACAGCGCGGGCGTCAATGACGACATGGTGCATGCCCTTGAGGAACTGGGTCTCGATTATGAGGAACTTCGCCATGAGGAATATGATATGGGGCTGGGTAACGGCGGCCTTGGCCGTCTGGCCTCGTGCTTCCTGGACTCCCTGGCGACGCTCGACCTTCCGGCCATCGGCTACGGAATCCATTACCAATACGGGCTCTTTAGGCAGGAATTCCGCAATGGCTACCAGGTCGAGCTTCCCGACGCATGGATGCAATATGGGACTCCTTGGGAAATCGTGCGGCCCGAGCACGCCACCGAAATCCAGGTTTATGGCTACGTGGAGAACATCTTCGACAACCGGGGAAATTACGTCCCGCGCTGGATGGGCTGGAAGAAACTGGTGGGCATTCCTTACGACATCCCTGTGCCCGGTTACGGAACCAATACGGTGAACTTCCTGCGCCTCTGGGAATCCCGAGCCCCCGAGGAGTTCGATTTGGAGGCCTTCAACCGCGGGGGTTACGAGGAAGCCGTGCGCGAAAAGAACCACAGCGAAACGATTTCGAAGGTTCTCTACCCCAATGACAAGACCGATAGCGGCAAGGAGCTGCGTCTGCTTCAGCAATACTTTTTTGTCGCCTGTTCGCTTAAGGATATCATCCGGCGTTTTCGCAGAACCAACGAGGACTGGGAAGACTTCCCGGAGAAGGTTGCAATCCAACTCAACGATACCCATCCCGCCATAGCGGTGGTCGAACTCCAGCGTCTGCTGCATGATGAATACGGGATGCCTTGGGATAAGGCATGGTCGATCGTCACCCGCACCTTCGCCTACACCAATCACACCCTGCTGCCCGAAGCTCTGGAGAAGTGGAGTGTGGAACTCTTCCAGAAAGTCGTGCCGCGTCATCTGCAGCTCATCTTTGAGATCAACAAGCGCTTTCTTGAGGAAGTGGATGCCAAATGGCCGGGAGACACCAAGATGAAGCAGCACCTCTCCCTCATTGAGGAGGGCTCAATGCAGATGGTGCGCATGGCGCATCTTGCAGTGGTTGGTGGCCATTCAGTCAATGGCGTGGCCGCCCTGCATACCAAGCTGCTGAAAAAAGATCTCTTCCCGGAATTTGACGCTCTCTATCCGGGCAAGTTCAACAACAAGACCAACGGCATCACTCCGCGTCGCTGGCTCCTTGCCTGCAATCCCCGGCTCAGCGAGCTGATCACCTCGAAAATCGGGCATGGCTGGGAACGCGATCTCGACAAGCTTCGCGATCTTGAAGCCTACGCGGAGGACCTGCAGTTCCAAATCGATTTCATGAACGTCAAGCAGGCCAACAAGGTCGATCTTGCGCGCATTATCAAGAGGGACTGCGGGGTCGAGGTCAATCCCGCCGCACTCTTCGATGTGCATATCAAGCGCCTGCACGAATACAAGCGCCAGCACCTCAATCTTCTGCACATCCTGGCCCTTTACCGCCGCGTGTTGCAAAATCCTGGCCTGGAGATCACTCCGCGCGTCTTCATCTTCGCCGCCAAGGCCGCCCCCGGTTACGACATGGCCAAGTGCATTATTAAGACCATCAATGCGGTAGGCAAGTGCATCAACCACGACAAGCGCATCGAGGACCGCATCAAAGTGGTCTTCCTGCCCAACTATCGGGTCTCCCTGGCCCAACGCATTGTGCCCGCAGCGGATCTCTCCGAGCAAATCTCTACGGCAGGCAAGGAAGCCTCAGGCACCGGCAACATGAAGCTTGCTCTCAATGGCGCCCTGACAATCGGCACCCTCGACGGGGCAAACGTGGAGATTAAGGAAGAGGTCGGCGAGGAAAACATCTTCATCTTCGGGCTCACTGTCGATGAGGTCCACGCCCTGTTGAAGAAAGGCTACGATCCCCAGCAATACTACATGAAAAGCGAGGAATTGCGCGCCGTCGTGGACTGGGTGGGATCCAACTACTTCACCCCCGACGAACCCCCCGGGGTCCTAAGCATGCTGCGCGACAATCTCTATTTCAGCGACCCGTTCCTGTGCCTGGCGGACTTCGAGTCCTACAGCGAGTGCCAGAAAAAGGTGGACGCCGCCTTTCGCCAGAAGTCGCGCTGGGCGAAAATGGCCATCCTTAACACCGCCCGAGTCGGAAAATTTTCCAGCGACCGCGCCATCCGCGAATATGCCCGCGATATTTGGAGGGTCGAGCCGGTCGACGTCTGACGGTACCTCTCCGCAGGGAATTTTTTTCCCTTCAAATTGACGCCGACCTCTGCGTATTCAAGAACTCGGCGACTTTTAGTTTGCCGCCGCTTAGCACGGGTCGACCGTCGCAGAGCAGCAGCACCTCAAAGTCGTAATCGAGGACTTTCTGCAATGATTGTTTGAGCTTCGGGGGATCCTCGAGTTTGTGCTCAGGAATCAGGCCGAGAGCGCCCGGCGGGTGGCCGATGATCGCGTCGCCGAGGAGCAGGATGCCTCCTACCTCGCGCGAGATCGTGTGGTGCGCGGGATCGACATAAAGCCCTATCTCGCCGGGTGATTTGCCAGGCAGATGGATCACCCGCAGCGCGCCGGCAACCAGATCGCCTTCGCGAACCGGTTCGTCGATCGTGAGAGGCGCGAGTTGCGTCACCTCTTCGGCGCCGGCCACGAGGCGAGAGCCGTAGCGCGCCCGAAATAGCTCCGCATCCCGGATGTGATCACGATTGGTAAGAATGATTTTTGTGACCGGCTTCAGCGCGTCGAAACTCAGCCAATTCTTCTCTTCGGGCGCCGGTGGATCAACGAGTAGCGTGCATTCATCGAGCCTGATCGCGTAACCGTTCAAGTCCCAGGGCCTGTCGGCGTAAGTCGAACCCCACATAAATATCCCGGGAAGAATCTCGCGCATGGCGCCGAGCATATGGCAGACGTCCGTAGCCGTGCCAGGGCGAAGGGGGAGCAGGCTGCTACTCAACCTTATGCCACTGTTTGATATCGAAATGGCTAATCCATCCGCACTTGACGCATACGGCGTGACAAGACTCTGAGTCTTTCCTGACAAGGGCCCAGCCGGAATCGCCGCATCGTCCCCCGCTGCACTTGCGAGGAATGGTCTTCGAAAAAGCCTTCTCCACGGTGTACTTGACCAGCGCCCCGGCCAGGACGCACAGGATGAGCCCCACAATAAACAGAAAAATCATACTTTGAGACTTATTGAGTTAAGGCTGTCACTGAGCGATTCGATCGCCACCTGTCTATCGCACTTCGTAGACCTCCAGCAAGTTGGCCCAATATACATCGGAAATCGCACTGTTTTTCGCTTGTTTTGAAAGTGGTCCAGACTCAAGCATTTCTCAAACAGAATGTTTCGGAGACACGTCAGTGTGTAATACACTTTAAACTAGATCTTTAGAAGTATTGTTACGTAATGCATCTATCATAACACTGAGTCTGGCCAGTTGATTGAGCAATATCGGGAAGATCGCCTGCCGGCAGCGAATCGTGTATTCCTCATCGTTGGCTCGAACACGGTCGCTCGCTACAAGCCCTTAGTCCATTGTCCCTTGACCTTCGTAGCCCTCTTCGACCATCATCTGTCAATGAATGCGCTTTCTCAAGCCAGCCCCAGGGACCAATGCCCCGATCGCCTCAAGAGCGATTTTCTATTTTCCGGAGCGTGCGATACGCGCTCTGCGACGGCTTTTTCGTCCCCAGCGCAGCCGCAGTGTCATGGGAAATCCAACGACGCCGGCCACGGGTTCAGGGCGTGAAGGTCAAAGACAAGGACGTCTTTATTGTTGACAGAATTGCTGCGAGGTTCGATTTGATCGCGAGCAAGTTCTCGCTCGCACTGGAGCTGGAGCATCTCATTTTCGAAGGCCAGGAGTTCAGGATCGCTGGACAGATTGTGTCCAGCAAGGCCGACTCTAACCAGTTGCATACCCGTGGCGTCTGAATCCCGTTCTGGTGACGGCAACGGTTCGCGTGCCGCGCCTGTCGTGGCGTCCGGGGCATCTCGCTCGCCTGCCGAGGTGCCGCCCGTGATTGCACAGCGTTCCGGGGCCGAACGCGTTCTCCGCGTCGCGGAGTGGCTCGTCTTTGCGGCGGGCTTAATCTTGTTCGGCGTGCTTGTTGCGCGGCTCGGGATCGACAGCGTCCTCGCCAACCTCCGGATGGTCGGCTGGGGGGTTGGCCTGATCATCGCCGCAGAGATACTGGCCTTCGCCGCCAACACGCTGGGGTGGCGCTCGGCGTTTCCACGCGGAGTTCGCGTGCCTTCCTTCGGACGACTGCTACTGGCCCGCATGGCCGGCGACTCAATCAACTATTTGACCCCGACGGCGAACCTGGGTGGCGAGTTTGTCCGCGTCCGCATGCTTCAGGGAGAAGCGGCGGTGGCACCGCTGGTCGCATCCGTCATGGTGGCGAAGCTCACACAGACAATCGGGCTGGTAGCCTTCGTCGCCATCGGGTTGCTCCTCGTCGTTGACGACACCCACATTTCCGGCGGCGCGCGATGGGGAATTCTCGGGGGACTGTTGCTCTTCGCTTCTGTCTTGGCCGGGCTGCTGGTCATGCAGCGGCGTGGCTTGCTCGCCCCCGCCCTTCGCCTCGCCCAGCGGTGGCCCGCCCTCCGCTTCCTGGCGCCGCTCCGGCGGCCCATCGAGCAGATCGACGCCGAGATGGCGAGGCTACATCGGGAATCGATGGGACGGATCGTTTTCTCATCGGCGAGCTTCGCCGCTGGGTACGCCGCCGGCATCGTCGAGAGCTACCTAATCCTGTGGTTCTTCGGCGTCCCCGTCAGCCTCGAACTTGCCCTTGCAATCGAGGTACTGGGAGTCATGCTCAATAACCTCATGTTCTTTGTCCCTCTGCGGGTCGGAACCCAGGAAGCGGGCAAGGTCCTCGTGTTCGCTATGCTCGGACTCAATCCCGCGCAGGGGCTGGCAGCTGGACTCATCTCCCGCATCCGCGAACTCGCCTGGGCGTTCATCGGGCTCGCCATCCTGGCGCAGTCCCGCCTTCACGCTCAGCCTCTCCCGCCGTCACCCGAAGCCTCGCTGGCGCTTACGCCAATCCCGTCGGAGGACTGCTGCCAGAATAGGAGAGCGGCGTGAGCCATCCGATTTGAGGTTTCCTCGATTCTGCGACCGTCTCCTGTCCCGTCCGCTCTTTCGGGACCCGCTGGAGGAAGTGATCGTCGGTTGCCCGCAGGGATCGGTGATGCCGCCAGCCACATTTAACGGTGATGCGGACCATCCCTCCGCTGGCGGCGCGACTCTATCGCGTCTTCGGGGGCCGGCGCTACCCGCGGATCATGGTGGATGCCGCCCGTCGCGAGCTGGACGCATTCGTCCGCTTGCTGGAGGCCGAGGGGATCGTGGTCGTTCATGCAAGATCTAGCAGTGATTTCAGCTGCGCCAAGGTGTTAACATAGTACGTAGCGTTGTCGCCGCGTGGAACTCCGGGTCGCAAAATCTGGACCGTTTTCATTCCCAGCCTATTTCCCGCTTCGATCTCTGAATCCGGATTGTCACCCACCACAATCACCTCTTCCGGTTTAAGCTGCTTGGTGTCCAATAGAGACTCAAAGATCCCCTGCTTGCCTTTTCTCTCGACTTCATCAATTGCGTCGACATGGATTCCTATGAAAAGATGCTCGAAGTTCAGCGCCTTTATTTTGCTTTCTTGGAGTCGCCGGAAGCCGGAAGTCACCAAGTAGAGTTCGACGGGCAACTCCCGAAGAATATCGAGGTCGTCGTAGCCCTTCATCGGAGTTTCGACAGCTGTGTTAGAGAAAACGTTCCAACCGGCTGTGAGCATATCGTGTGAGAAGCCGTATTTGTATGCGACGAAGTCGAGTGGATGGCGCCAGCATTCTGAGAATGCCTCCTTGAGCGCTTCCTCGGAAAGCGTGCCGCGATTGGCAGTTCTTATCGCGGCGAACGCCGGCTCGAAGAGATGCTCGCCAATTTCATTCGCCGCGGCGAGGCAGTTATCCAAATCAAAGATTAAGGCTCTAGTCATCTCGAAGACACTGCTAGATTTCGATGCGCTCTCCAAGTTCGATTGTGCGGTTAAAAGGCAGCTTGAAAAATTCCGCCGGTCTTTGCGCGTGATGGCTCATCGCCACAAAAAGGTGCTCACGCCACCGTGCCATACCAGGCTTCCTCGTGCAGATAATTGTCTCGCGCCCCAGAAAGAAGCTGGTTTTTTGCTCCTCGATGACAAAGTTTTTCATGGCGCAACATTGTATGATCTCGCTGATTGTCGGTGTTTCCATAAAGCCGAAGTGAGCGATGATTCGGAAAAATCCCTGTGAGAGATCTTTGATCTCGATGCGAGAGTCCTTTGTAACATATGGGATCCGGTCAGTGGTGATCGTGAGCACAATGTTGCGCTCGTGAAGCACGCGGTTGTGTTTGAGATTGTGCAGGAGCGACATTGGCGCGCCTTTGGGCTGCCCCGCCAGGAACACGGCGGTCCCCGGCACCCGTGCGGGGAGTCCGGACTCGCGACCAAGCGCGGTCGTCGAGACGATTAAGTCTCTGAGCGAGAGCATTTGCAGCGAGTTCTTGCGCAGAAGGTAGCGCCCCTTTTTCCATGTGGTCATTAACAGGAAGACGGCCGCGCCGATTCCAAGAGACAACCATCCACCTTGCATCACCTTGGCGCTGTTGGCGGCAAGGAACGTTCCTTCCAGAGCCAGCATAAGACCGCAAAGCGCCCCGGCTCGAGGGATGCTCCATTGCCACACCCGACGAGCCGCAAAATAAAGCAGGAGGGTTGTGGCGACCATGGTTAGGGTTACCGCGATCCCGTAGGCGCTTGCCAGGGCGTCGCTGCTCCTGAAGCCAATAACCAGCGTTATGCAGCCTAAGGCGAGCAAGGTATTGATTTGAGAAATGTAAATTTGTCCGTGCTCTTCGTGGGAAGTGTGCCGGATGTTGATAAAGGGCACATATCCCATCCGCACAGCTTGCATGGTGAGAGAGAAAGCTCCGGAGATCAGCGCTTGCGAAGCGATCACAGTAGCTGCAGTGGCCAGTGCAATAAGCGGCCAAAGCAGCCAATTTGGAACCATGTGAAAAAAGGGACTTTCGCGCGTCGCGGGGTCGCGTAAGGCCAGTGCTCCTTGTCCGAGATAGTTTAGAAGAAGCGAAGGAAACACAATCCCATGCCACGCAAGAGCGATTGGTCTTCGCCCGAAATGTCCAAGGTCTGCATAAAGTGCCTCAGCGCCCGTGGCTACGAGAAAAACGCTGCCCATAATCATTAGCGACCCCGCACCGTGCGAGGTAAGGAAAAGCACGGCGTGGAGCGGGTTGATGGCCGCAAGGACGCTGGGATGGCGAACAATCTGGAGGATGCCGGTAGTTGCGAGCGTCAGGAACCACACCAGCATGACGGGTCCAAAAAGCTTGGCGACCGATTCGGTGCCCTTCCGCTGAAAAATAAATAGCACCGCGAGAATTACCACAGTTAGAGGAACGGTAAAGGGCGCCAGCCAGGGGGCCGCAACACTCAAACCCTCTGTAGCGGAGAGCACTGAGATCGCGGGCGTGATGACTCCATCTCCGTAGAGAAGGGCCGCTCCGGTAACCCCAATGGCTATCATCGCGATGGTTAGCTTCGACTTCTCTCCCTCGTTGACGCTCTCAGGAAATGCGAGCGAAAGCAGCGCAAGAATTCCTCCTTCGCCCTGGTTGTCTGCGCGCATGACGAAGGTGAGGTATTTGACTGTGACGAGTAGGGTCAGGGTCCAAATAATGAGTGATAGGATCCCCAGAATTCCCTCCTGATCGTCGACCCCGTGAGCAAGGCACTCTCGGAACGCGTAGAGAACCGAGGTGCCGATGTCGCCATACACTATGCCGAGGGCTCCAAGAGCGCTACCGACGGAGGCGCCATTGAGACGTTTCATTGGAAAAAGGAGCGCGATGGGCTTGCCGAAATTGACGGGAAACGGAGGCTTTGACTTGCCGGACGCGAAAGTTCAAGACGTCCTGCAAAGCCCGAACGCCGTGGCCGGTCATGCCTTGGGATAGGGTGCTCATGGCAAGCTCTTGATTTGCGGTTGGCGCACTTGCCCCTGAGACAGCTTAGTGGAAGCGCATCACGGCTTATGCTCGAAGAAGGCCAGAGTGGTCAAGCCCAGAGGAAAGAAAGCGTCCCGTTTAGACTCGCCGACAGCCGTCGTCCATTCGAGGTTCTGATCGCGGACAGAATTCCTCTTTCGTTGATGCCGGACGTTGTCCTGGCTGGAAGCTGTCGTCGAGCTGGATAAATTGCTATGATGCGAGGTATGCTAAAAGCAGCAACATGGTTTCGAAGACACACAGGCGTTTGGCTCGTCGCGTTTGCCACGTTTCTTCTCGGATTGGCGATATTTAGCATCCTTTTTGTCCGGCGCGACATTGTCGACTACTACCTCGATCATGAATTTACCGTGCGCGACGCCGAGTTCTTTCCTTCGGCCCATGCGCTAGCCGATCCTTTGCCGATCACGGGTAACAAGATTGAGCTTCTGCACAATGGACAGAGGATTTTTTCCGCTATGCTCGAGGCTATTCGGGGCGCGAAAGAAAGCGTAAATTTTGAGGCGTTCTTATTCCATTCTGGCGAAGTCGCCTCCAAGTTTCGAGACGCGCTGGCGGAGCGCGCGCGGGCGGGTGTGCGCGTGCGGGTAATGCTGGACGGCATGGGCTCAAGCACCGAACTCGATGACAGCTACGTGAAGCAGCTCAAAGAGGCTGGATGTTCCTTTGCCTACTATCATGCGGTCAGGTCGTGGCGAATTGACCGGTTGAATCGGCGCACGCACCGGCGCGTGCTGGTCGTAGACGGCCGCATCGGCTTCACTGGAGGGGTCGGATTTTCCGACGAGTGGCAGGGCGACGCGGATGCACCCGGACATTGGCGCGAGGTGCACGCGCGACTGGAAGGCCCGATCGTTGGAAAACTGCAGGCCGCGTTTCAGGAGCACTGGTTCAAGGAGGTTGGCGAAACCCTGAGCGGAAACGCGCAGTTTCCCGAACTGCCTCCGGCCGGCAACCTGCGGGCGCAGGTCGTGGCCAGCCACTCGTTTTCAACTGCGCCGTTGTCTCTGGTTCACGCGGTGGCGTTTTCCGCAGCGCAGAAGTCAATTTACATCACAAATGCATATTGTGCCCCGAGTTCGAGTCAGACGCGCTCGCTGGTGGCCGCGGTCAAACGCGGCGTCGATGTGCGACTCCTGTTCCCGGGCAAACACAACGACCAGCCCGCGACGAAGGCAGCCGGCCGCACCGCTTACGGCGAACTCCTCAAAGGAGGGGTGAAAATTTACGAGTTTCAGCCAACCATGATTCACTCGAAGACCATGGTAATCGACGGTATATTCTCTGTCTTCGGCTCCTCAAATTTCGACGCGCGATCTGCCCACATCAACGAGGAGCTTGATATAACGGTGTATGATGAGGCCTTCGGTCGCGAGATGCAGGCCGTTTTCGAACGCGACCTTCAGAAGTCAAAGCAATACACGCTTGAAGATTTCGAGAAGCGCTCTCTTTGGGATCGATTCACAGAATGGTTGATGCTCCCATTTCACTCGCAAGTATAACTCAATTTAAGGTGATACCGCTCGGCCTCGTATTTGCTCTAAATCGCAAGCTCCGCGGTTCGCTGCGCTCGCGGCACAGCGTACTCACCGATCAAATCGAAATAAGCGTGCGTTTGCATTTGGACGTTCCATGATTCCATCGGCAAGAATTCCAGCGCCTCATAGCCGGTGGCGAAGATGGCGTGGCCCGCCACGATTTTGCAGCCGCGGTCTGTCTGCAATCGCACACCATCGACAGTGGCTTCATAGTACGATAATGTCGAAGCCCTCTCTTGCCAGGCATTCCGCGGACGAATGCTCCGCTGATTCCTCCGCCCCCAGGACAACAATATCGCAGGTGACGTCTTCCTTTAGAGAAGGATACACACTTAGCAGCCCATTCCTCAATGGCCAGAAGTTGAGGCGAGACAAGAACCATTTGCGACGCTCGAATGATAGGCGCGCAGGATCGGCATGGAACAAAAAACGTCTTAACTCTTCTTGAATGTCTTGCACCGAGTATCGTCTCGAACAAGAACCCAAGCAATGCAACCGCTCTTGCCGGAATGGTTCGATCTCAAGAAAATGCTGTCTTCTCTGGCTATTATGCTTTGACATACGGAAATTGTCTCCTGGCTGGTCAGCTTAACCCTTATGGAATCGACGAAAATCAACAGCGAGAGATTTCGCACCACTTTTGTGCTCATTTTGGTGTTGGCAGTATCGGCCTTATTCGTGGCGGTAGTGTGGCCTTTCCTCCAAGCACTACTGATCGGGGCAATGCTGGCGGGGCTCTGTCACCCGCTCTATCGCTGGATGGCGCACCTTTTTCGCGGCCGGGAGTCTCTCGCCTCCGCCGTGACACTTTTAATCCTTTTCCTTCTCATCGTCGGACCGCTTAGCGCCCTTTTGGGCCTCGTGGTCAAACAGGCCCTGAATGTAAGTGAGCATGCGATTCCCTGGCTTCAGGAGCGCTTTGGCGCAGCTGGCTCCTTCGACGTCCATCAATGGCTTGTCGAACGCTTTCCTTTGGTGGGCGATCTTGTGCCAAGCCAGGGGCAGATCGTGTATAGCCTCGGGACGGCAGCAAAGGCGGCGGGAGGCTTTCTCGTGACGTGGGCATCCGCGTTTACCGCAGGAACCGCTGGATTCTTCCTCCACCTTTTTGTGATGATCTACGCCATGTTCTTCTTCCTGAAGGACGGCAGGTCCATCTTGCAAAAGATCTTTTACTATATGCCTCTCCGCCACGAGGACGAGATCCGCATGCTGGAGAGATTTGTGTCCGTCACGAGAGCCACGATCAAAGGCACGTTGTTGATCGGCTTGATCCAAGGATCGCTGGCCGGGATCGCGTTTTACTTCGCCGGCATTGACGGAGCCGCGTTCTGGGGCACCATCATGGTGGTTCTTTCGGTCATTCCGGGGATTGGAACAGCGTTGGTGTGGGTGCCTACTGTGATCTATTTGTATGTAATCGGATCGCCGGTACCCGCGACCTTCCTTGGGATCTGGTGCGCAGCTGTGGTGGGAACCGTAGACAATTTTCTGCGCCCGCGGCTTGTCGGCAGGGACGCCGAGATGCCTGACCTCCTCATCTTGATCGGCACCTTGGGAGGGCTCTTTCTCTTTGGCCCGATCGGATTCGTCATCGGACCCGTTGTGTGCGGACTCTTCCTCACGGCTTTGGATATCTACGGAGCCGCATTCAAAGATATTCTCCCTCCGGTCAAGAGCCTCAAAACCGATGAGATGATCAAGCCGGAGCCGAATTTGGGAAGCAAGGCACCCGATGATGCGGGCCATCGCGCCCACAAAGGACCACCAAAGAAAGGCCGGCGCTAACTGACTTTGGCTTCGCGATTAATTTGGTGCAGTTGCTCGCCGCGCATCCCCACCGCAAGGGTCGTGGGATGATCGGAGTCAAGTTGGCTTAGCTAAGCTAACTGCACGAAGGGAACGCTTGGCGTTTCCGCCCGGCCGCTCAATGATCTTCGCTGGCAGCGGACCTGTCGGAATCGCGGCGGCACGAAGGCTCGCGGCGCATGGCGAACCACTAATTCAACTTGAAGGCGGGCAACGATCAAGGCAATCCTCTCGCGAAGAAGGCTATTCGCCGGGAGCAGCAACCTTAACAAGATGTGGCTGCCTTTTCACCGGTGGACGCTTTATCTCCTGGCGCGGACCGGGGCGCTTTGACTTGCCAAAAGGCTTCAGCTTGACGGGGCGGCCACGCTTGGCGGCTTCGTCGATTGCGCGGATAATGCGGATATCCGCCAAGCCTTCGGCGCCAGACGGCTCAGGCTCATGATTCTTGATGACACACTGGGAAAAGTAGTCCATTTCGGCGGCGAATTGATCGCCTTTCGGAAAGGTTCTCTTCTTCTCGCGAGCACCACGCCTGATCGTCCACTGCATGTCGCCCGTGTAATCGTAAGATGGCTCGACATCGAGAATAGCGTCAGTCCCCACGAGTTTGAAATGGCTAATATCGTGCGCCCCGAAACTACATGTGAAAGTAGCCAGTCGATCGCCCGGGAAGCGGAGTACGGCGCTCACCATTTCATTCACTTCCTTGAATCGCGGATCGTCGGAGGTGGCAGTCATTGCCGTTACTTCGGTCGGCTCGGCGCCGAAGAGATAACGAGCCGCATTGATACAGTAGATGCCGATGTCAAGCAGCGGACCGCCGCCAGTTTCCTCTTTCACGCGAATGTTATCGTCTTTTACCTGCATGGCGAAAAGCGAACTGAAGTTGCGCAGTTCGCCGAGCTTACCGCTGCGCGCGAGCCCAATGGCCCGCACGTGAGAATCCGCGAAATGCAAGCGATATGCGATCATCAATTTAACGCGCCTGCGTTCGCAGGCGCTTATCATCGCCTCGCAGTCGCGCTCCGTCGTTGCCATGGGCTTTTCACACAGTACATGAACTCCTGCCTTTGCGGCGCGCTCGGTGAATTGGCGATGCTGCGTGTTTGGCAGAACGATAAAAACAGCGTCGACGTCCTCCTTCTCCAAAGCGACTTCAAAGTCGTCGTAGTTATACGCTGGCACACTATATTTTTTGGAAAGAACGCGGCCTTTGGCACTGTCCCCAGAGACAAGCACCGCGAGTTCAGACCAGCGCGCCTGCCTGAATGCCGGGAGAATCGCGACCTGAGCCAAGTGTCCCAGCCCAACAATGGCGTATCGAATTTTCGCGGTTCTTTTCATCGCTAACGAGTTTCGCAGCTCGTTCACTGCGCGGCTGGGTGAAACCGTGACGCTCACCGCGCATTTTTTGCGAGTCCGAAAATTGCTTTCGACTGGGGACTCGAGCGCTCCATTTCATCCGCATCCGTAGTCATTCGCTCTTTCAACGCCTTCAATTCGGCTTCCAACTCTGCTATACGCCTCTTGAGAGGATTGGCTACCTCTTCGACTTCGGCGGCGGTAAAGCGAGGAGTGATGTATTTCGGGCAGTTCCAATCGAACGAGATTACATCAATAAAGAAAAATCGTTCGACGGAGGGGCGAACGTCCGGATCGGCAAGCTGCTCCAGGAGTTCGGAGGATGCATCGGCGACGTGTGCATGGCCCAAGATTTTGAGTCGCTCGCGCCGAGGATAGTCCATCAGGAACAGCGAAACGCGATCACTGGTGACAACATTTCCTGTGGTCAGCAGCTGGCGGTTTCCTTTGTAGTCCGCGAAAGCTAAGGTGTGTGGGTCGATAATACGGAGAAATCCGGGTCGTCCGCCACGATGCTGGATATAGGGCCAGCCGGTTTCACTGACCGTCGCCATATAAAAGCTGTCCCGGGCCATTATGAAACCTCTTTCATCGGGGCCGAGGGGGTCACGATCGTTCCCCGCTTTAACAGCCGCCGAGCGGCCAAAATAGCGCTTCTGCGCTTCCGCAACAGCAGGCGTAACCGCGATCTCAAGGTATTTCTTTGCCATTTTTCTCGTTGTCTCCTGATTGATCCGCGTATCGCAGCCGCATGAGCGAGAGACGGAAGTGACCTAGTAATAGGTAGTTTCAGCGACCAAAGCCTTACAAATTATTTCTGTTTAATGTCAGTTTCTTGAGTGCCGCCGCGGCGTCGCGTAGCACCTCCGCGTTTCCGGCACGCGAGACAAGCAAGGCTCCCTGCAAAGCAGCATACCACAAACGGGCGAGGGAGAAGGGATCGTTGTCTTTAGCGATTTCGCCTCGAACGCGTCCTTCGGTCAAAAAGCGGGAAATCCATTTCTCGCTATCGGAAATTAAATTTCCCAATTCGACCTGCACCGGGCGAGGCAGGCTCAAGTATTCTCCTGCGAGAGCCGCACAAACACAGATTCGGGATTCGTTGGCCAGAGTGTCAGTGTAGAGGCGGATAATGGCATCCAACCGCTCTGGGAGAGAATCTTTCCGGACTGCGATGTCAGCCAACGCCTCACCAATGGCGTCGCGGTAACGTCGAACTAGGGCCACGGTCAAATCTGTCTTGGTGGGAAAATAGTAGTGGATGCTTGCCGTGCGGATGCCCACCTCCTGGCTCAAGTGGCGGAAACTGAACCCATTGTGTCCCCGCGTTTGCACCAGGCGCTGGGCAGCGTCAAGGAGTTGGGTCTTTGTGTCCTTCACCACAAGAAAAATATCTATCTTTCAGTAGATAGCACGTGGTTTTTTGGGATGGGGAATCAATTTCTCTCACCAATTTGCTCGGCTTTCAGAAGGGTTCTCGCGCGTATATCCTCTTTGTAAGGAGGCTCAAACAGTCACAACAAACAGAAAGCGACATCAACTCTTGACAGTTCAAAATGCAGGGCGAGAAAAGCGAAGCCCCTTCTCCGCGATGGATAGGCGTCGACTTCGGAGAGAATGAGTAGCAATCAACACCTGGATCCAATAATTCTATGAGCTCTCCCAAAGAAAAGCCCCTCGATACGGACGCGGAGTTGCTTGGAAGCGACGATGCTGGCGGCTTCGCCAGCGATGCCGTTTCGGGCACAGCGGAAAAGAAATCCACTTCGACTTGGTTTGCGCTTCGGAACCCGGTGTTTTGCCGGTTATGGTTTGCGACCCTGTTATCGGGCACGTTCGTCTCGTCTCAGGATGTTACTGCGACGTGGTTAATGGACTATCTTGGCGCTTCGCCGTATTTGCTCTCTCTGATGGCAACCGCCGCATCCGCCCCGTTCTTTCTCTTCACGCTCCCAGCCGGGGCCATTGCGGACATCGTGAACCGGCGCACTGTGATCGTGAGTGCAGTGCTCTGGCAGGCAGCTTGGTCAGTGATCCTTGCCTTTGGGGCGTGGACGGACGCGCTCAAGCCCGGCGCCGTGCTTGCGTGCGTCTTTGCGCTGGGGATCGGGCTCGCCTTTGGCGCGCCGGTTTGGGGAGCCGTTGTTCCGGACATCGTCAAGAAAGATGAGTTGCCCTCGGCGATAACGCTGGGAGGGGTGCAACTGAACCTCTCCGGGATTGTGGGGCCTGCTCTCGGCGGTTTCATGCTGCCGCTGCTTGGCGCGCCGCTTGTGATTTCCCTCAATGCGGTGGCGTTTTTGGGTGTCGCGCTTGTCATTATGCAGTGGAAGCCCCGGCAGGCGGCGGCGACCAGGCTTCGCGAGAACTTTACGGAATCGTTCATCAGTTCGCTGCGGTATGCGCGCAACTCGGAGCGCATGAAGATCATCCTTTTTCGGAACGTGCTCTTTTCGGTTGTTATCTCGGTGATCCCAGCGCTCTTGCCCGTGATCGCACTCAGGAATTGTGCCTGTTCGCCATCCCAACTTGGCCTTATCTTTGCATGCGTGGGCGTCGGGTCATTGGCCGGAGCGGTGTTCGTCCTGCCGTACCTCAGGCAGCGGGTCACGACGAACGCTATCATCTCGATCTCGATGGCGATAATGATCGTCGTTCTCGCCTCAATGGCGGTCATTCGCCAAGTGCCTGCCTTGATGGTATCGACGACATTTGCTGGCGTGGCTTGGGCGCTTGCGGGATCCGAGCTTTGGGTGGCTGGACAGCGCGTAATGCCCGGATGGGTGCGCGGACGGATGAACGCGTTCCTGATAATGCTCGGGCAAGGCGGAATGGCGCTTGGAGCAATTTTCTGGGCGACAGGAGTAGCAAAAGTCGGCGTCGATCTCACTTTTGCCGCAGCAGCTGTTATAGCGCTCGTCGGTTTAGCCATCGGGCATCGCTTTTCGATCAACTTCGTCACGGAAGCCCATGTTGATGAAGCGCCGCTCGATCATGCGCTCGATTTGGCCGTAGTTCCTGATCACGACGATGGCCCGATCACCATAACGATCGATTACCTCATCGCGAGAGAGGATCGAGATCAGTTTGGAATTCTGATGCGAGAAGTGCAGGCTGCGTGCCGGCGCAACGGCGCATTCCAATGCAGTCTCGACGAAAATCTGGATCAGTCCGGCTTGTTCCGCCTGGAATATCATGTGTCCACGTGGGCTGAGCATCTTCGCCTGCACATGCGTATGACCGTCGACGAGACGAAAGTCTACAAGGAGGCCTGGAATCTGCACGCTGGAGCCTCGGAACCGATCACACGGCATTTCCGCTCAACCCAGAAATTCCTGCAGCTACCCGGTTTTGGCTTCTCTGGTCGCACCTTCATGAAC
The DNA here is from genome assembly GCA_963708595.1 of uncultured Verrucomicrobiae bacterium. Lineage (GTDB taxonomy): Bacteria > Verrucomicrobiota > Verrucomicrobiia > Chthoniobacterales > Terrimicrobiaceae > DASTFP01. The sequence continues at coordinate 8,652 of CAVPTR010000046.1, read as the reverse complement.
ACGTCGAGAATGCCCAAGCCGAGATTGGTAGCTGTCGCCTCCGAGGCGTGACCGATGCTCCACAAGACCAAAGGGAGTCGCCTCAATAAAAAACGGGCATCCCTTCTCAAAACAGGGGCGTGATTTCCTTTTCGAAAGTTTCCTTCGACGCAAAGCCGACATGCTTGGCGACAATCTTGCCGCTCCGATCGATCACAAAGGTGGTCGGTAGTCCCGCCCCTCCGAAATCCTGCATGATCTTAAGGTTGCCCATCACGACGGGGTAGTTCATCCCGAATTGGTCCATGAACTGCTTGACCACAGATGGCCCTTGCTCGTCGAGTGAAATGCCAACTACGACCAATCCCTTCGCAGCATATTTCTTCTGGAGCTCGATGAAGCCGGGGATCTCGGCCTTGCAAGGCGGACACCACGTTGCCCAAAAGTCAAGAATGACAACTTTGCCATCGAAGTCAGACGACTTCACCATCTTGCCATCAAGGTCCTTCAACTCCCAGACCGGAGCGCTCAAGGAGCCGAGGGCGCCTGTGGCAGAGGAGCGGAAGAACGGCCGAAGGCTGGGAACTGCCAGGGCGAGCAGCGCCCCTGCGAACAGGACGGCCATGCCCAGGCTAGATAAACTCCGGGTGGTGATTTTCATACAACATCTGTGCTTCGCGCAATAAGGATTCAGCCGTCTGTTTGGGTGACCTATTATAAGGTTGTTTCTTAAGCGCCCCTTCATCCTTCAGCCGTCCCCGAAGGTTTGCAGATCGCCGCCTTCCTTCCAGGAGTTTACGACAAACTCCGTAGCTTGCCACCATGACCCTCCGCATCAGCTGAGGCTGTGACGATCACTTCGGCCTCCTCGCGCGGCGTAAAGGAACAGTTTCAGAACGGCGCCCACCGAGAACGCGCCCGGCCCGAGCCTGAGTACGATCACAGAGGCTTTTTGACGCGCGCAGCGTATCGACCTCGCTGCTTGCTGCGCTCGCCCGGCTGCCCCTCTGAATATTGCAATGAGACGATCGCAGACATCAGGCTAGCAAAGCTGAGGTGGGAGGCTGGACAAATGCACATGGACCTGAGCAAACTCCCTGAAAGAACCCGATTTGCGGATGCCAAGCATTTGACGCTGGCCATTTGCGACGTGTCAGCGACCGGCTTAACAAATCAAGCTCTCGATCCCATGCGCTGGTCCATCAAAATTGCACGGATTGCCGGAACTGAAGTTCGCATCCATCTCACCTTTCTTCTGTTCCTGGCATGGATTGGATTTTCTTACTATCATGTCGGCGGCGCGGCCGCCGCCATCCCTGGAGTATTGTTCGTCCTCGCACTGTTCGGATGCGTGTTGCTGCACGAGTTTGGCCATGCATTGGCTGCGCGTGCCTTCGGTATTCCCACGCCGGACATTACGCTGCTGCCGATTGGAGGGGTGGCCCGCCTTCAGCGCATGCCGGACAAGCCGTGGCAGGAGCTGATCGTGGCCATCGCCGGCCCGCTGGTTAACGTCGTGATCGCGGCCGTGCTCATCATCGCTCTCGGCCGGCCCGCCGATCTCGAGCATGTCGAGCAGGTGCAGCAGCCGGGCGTCGGCATGCTGGCAAAGCTGGCTTCGGTGAATGTCATGCTGGTGCTCTTTAACCTCATTCCGGCCTTCCCGATGGACGGCGGGCGCGTGCTTCGTTCGCTGCTGGCCATGGCGCTTCCTTACGCCCGCGCTACCCAGATCGCAGCATGGATTGGCCAGGCGCTGGCATTCGTGTTCGGCTTCGTCGGACTCTTCACCAACCCGATGCTTATCTTCATCGCGTTTTTCATCTACCTCGGCGCGCAACAGGAGTCCGCCATGGCGCAGATGAAAGACCTTTCGCTGAATTTGCGGGTCGCCGAGGCGATGGTGACACACTTGGTGAGGCTGCCGCCAGACGCCACTCTGGAAGACGCCGTCGAAGCCCTGCTGCGCACCTCACAGCACGAGTTTCCCGTGGTGGACAACGACGACCGCGTGCTGGGCGTGCTTACGCGCGACGACCTTATCGCCGCCTTGAAGCGCCATGGTCCGGAGACTCCCGTTGTGAATGTCATGCACCGCGACCTGCCTGTGGTACAAGCGGACGAACCTTTCGACAAGGCCTTCCAACTCATGCAGCAAAGCGGTTTCCCTGCGTTGCCGGTGGTGGATCGTCTGGGCCGGCTGCGGGGCCTCATCACGCCGGAGAACGTCGGCGAATTGATGATGGTAAGCGCCCTGCTTCCCAAGGGCGCTCAGCCTGCCTGGCGCGGCACAGCCATCTGAGTACGTGACGACCCCGAATAAAATTCCGTGGAAATAGGCATCCGTCAGCCTCTGGAGCAGGTCATGTACGACTTGATCGTGGTGGGAGCGGGGCCGGCAGGGCTGGGCGCGGCGGTTTACGCGGCCTCCGACCTAGAATTTGAAAACGCGTATTCGGTCCTGGAGCTTGACAGCGGCGAAACGGTTACCGGGAAGTGCCTGCTGATCGCAACCGGGGCTGACTACCGAAAGCTAAGCGTCGACGGGTGCGAGCGCTTGGAGGACTGCGGTGTTTACTACGCCGCGACTCCCAATGAGGCACAGATGTGCCATGGTGCGGATGTGATAATCGTTGGCGCTGGAAACTCCGCCGGCCAAGCGGCCGTGTTTCTCGCCGGGCGCACCCGCAAAGTGTTTCTCCTGGTCCGCGCCGACGATCTGTACAAGAGCATGTCCAGTTATCTGGCGCAGAGGATCGAGAAGACGCCCAATATCGAGGTGCTCTGCAATACGACGGTGAGCCGGATGTCCGTCGATCGTTACCTGCACTCGGTAGAGATCGTCAACAACAAGACCGGAGAGGTGCAGACATTGGAGACCCCGGCGCTCTTCAGCTTTATCGGGGCCGTGCCGAGGACCGATTGGCTGCCTGAGGAAATCGAGACGGACTCTTGGGGGTTTATTCGCACAGGTCCGGCTTTGACGCAGTCGCTTTGGACTTCGCCCCGGCCGGCCGTTTTTGCTGGAGGCCAGTCGCCCCGGCGTATTCGCTGCCGGAGACGTCGGGTTCGACAAAACGCGTTGCCTCGGCTGTCGGCGAGGGGGTGGCGGTGCAGTTTGTGGAAGAGTATCTGAAGGAAATGTAAGTCTGCATGAGGACAGTCGCACTGCCATCCGGTGAGCGCGTACCGGCTTTCGGTCAAGGGACTTGGCGCATGGGCGAGGACCGTGCGATCCGCGTTGAAGAAATCGAAACGCTCCGGCTCGGTCTCGACCTTGGTGCGACCCTGATCGATACCGCTGAGATGTATGGCGAGGGCCGGGCTGAGGAATTGATCGGCGAAGCGATCGCGGGCAGGCGCGACGAGGTGTTCCTGGCAAGCAAAGTTTATCCCCATAATGCATCGCGCGAGGGTGCGGTCGCCGCGTGCGTTCGGAGCCTGCGACGGCTTAAGACTGACCGGATTGACCTTTACTTGCTCCATTGGCGCGGCAGCGTGCCGCTTTCCGAGACAATGGAAGCATTCGTGACGCTCCAGCAAGCCGGCAAGATTCGTTACTACGGTGTCAGCAATCTTGACCTTAAGGACATGGAGGAATTGTGGATCGTTCCGGGAGGTTCTGCGGTGGCGACCGACCAACTGCTCTACAACCTGGCGCGTCGCGGCATTGAATGGGACCTACTGCCGTGGCTCCGCGAGCGGCAGGTTCCAATAATGGCCTATTCACCGATCGAACAGGCGAAACTCGCTCTCGACGGAAAGCTTGCCAGTTTCGCGCGCAAGTACGGCATGACTCCGGCGCAGGTAGCCCTTGCCTGGTTGCTCGCCAGCGATGATGTCATCGTTATTCCTAAAACCAGTCGCCGCGAGCGGCTGAAAGAGAATCTTGGCGCGCTCGACCATAAGTTGACGACGGCTCAGCTTGGAGAGTTGGATCGATTGTTTCCTCCGCCTACGCGCTCGCAGCCGCTGGAAATGCTCTGATGAAGCCGTCTTTCCGTCGACGCCGCTGATTCCTTAAGTAGAAGGGCTCTTAAGAATAGGGCCACAGATGAACACAGATACACACGGATTTTCTCAAGGCCGCGCATGAAACCGGAACCATGAGGCAATGGAGGATCCGATTGCGATTCGAGCCTGCTCTTCCTCATCCATCCGTGTCAATCTGTGTTCATCCGTGGCTCGTTTGACCAAGAACCGCCGGCGTGCGGGGCAGGTTTCGAAGTTGCTTTGAACGCCAGTGCTGCGGCGCCTGTCCGAAATGCTCCTTGAATTGTTTTGAAAGCTGAAAAGCAGAGTGGAAACCGAGAATATCAGCGACTTCCTGCACAGAGCGCGTCGTGCTTGCCAGGAGTTCCTGAGCCTTTTGCAGGCGCACCTGGCAGTGATACTGTTTCGGGCTGAGGCCGATCCGTTCCGTGAACGTTTGCCGCAGATGCGAATAGCTCACGCCGAGTTCTGCGGCGATCGCAGGCAAGCTCAGACGCTCCTGGCAGCGAAGCGCGATGAGTGCATGGGCGCTTTCGATCAACTCATCGATGCGGCGGTCGAATCGTGGAGCGTTTTGCAGGTAACCAATCACGGAGAGCAGGTGCGCTCCCATCGTTGACAGAAGGTGCTGGTTAGCAATTGCGCCCCGACCCGCAAGGGCGTGACACCGCTCGAAGCACCGCAACAGATCGGGCTCCAGCCCTGTGTGCAATATCGGCTGAGTTGGCTGCACGATTCCGCTGCGAACGGCATCGTCAAAAATTGGTCCTTGGCACTCGATCCAGTGTTCCGCCCAGCCCACAGCGGAGTCGGGAGCGTAACGGTGCCAAACGCCAGGAAACAAGATGAGCAATGTGCCGGAATCGACAGTCCGCGCCTCGCGCGTGTGCTCGCTTTCAAAGACACCCGCGCCTTCGGAGATGAAAATGATCTGATAGAATTGGAGGACCCGTCCGCGAGACCATTCAAAATGGTGGTCTGCCGGGATGGCGAGCCGGGCGGATACTTGGTGTGCGGCCTTACTCGTGCGAAGCCGACCGAAGTGGCTGTGCACCCCCAGATGTTGCCCGGCGGCTGTTGCGGAAGATAGACAAAATAGTCGCGCATACGACGGCGAGAAGCGGTGTCAATTTATATATGGCAAACAGCATTCCGTCCATTCTCCATTCGATATCAATCGGGTAGGTTCTCGAAAACCTACTTTCTTACTCCATGTTCACCCTTAAGAGAAAAGACCGCTTTTACACCGATGATTTTCCAATCGCCGTTGAACGGCGCGACCCGCAGGAGCACTTTGAGCTGGAAGCGCACGATTCCTGCGCGATCGTGATCGTAGTCGGCGGTCGCGCTTTCCATGTGACCCGGCTCAACTCGCGGCCCCTTGGGGCTGGCGATGTATTGATTGTCGGAGCTTCAGAGGCGCGCCAATACCGCGAGATCAAAGATCTTCGTCTGATCAACATTCTCTTTCGCCCAGACAAGCTCCACATGGAGCTTCTGGATCTCTCAGGAGTTCCCGGCTATCAGGCACTTTTCTCGTTTGAGCCCTCAGGACCCGAGCGCAACTCGCAGAGAAGGTCCCTCCAGCTTTCTTCGAAAGAGCTAAGCGTCGCACTCAACTACGTGGAGACGCTTGATCACGAGCTCAAAATGCGAAATCCCGGCTTCGCGTTCATGGCCTGCGCATGGTTCATGCAGCTTGTCGGCTATCTGTCGCGCGCGTACAGCCAGTCCAGAGGCCCTGACCCACGCGCGCGATCGAGTGTCAATAACGCGATTGGTCACCTTGAGGAACACTTCGATCAACCGGTCAACCTCGATGAGTTGTCACGTCTCACTCATATGTCCAAACGGAGCTTTGCACGCGCCTTCCAAGCCGCTACGGGCACGACGCCGATCGCCTATCTCGGCAACGTGCGACTCGTCCGCGCCGCGGCGATGCTGAGGCGCCACGAGGAAAGCGTGACGTCAGTTGCATACAAAGTTGGCTATAACGATAGCAACTACTTTGCGCGGCGGTTTCATGCGATGTTTGGGTTTCCGCCAAGCGAGTATCGGAAACGGCAGGAGTTGGTTTAGTTCAGCTCTCTCTACAAGGGCAAATGGTGGAATCCGCAGATCGCGCAGATTTTCGCAGAGAGAGAGAAGGACAGTCCGAGAAGCGTCAAGTTATCAGGATAAACCGTCGCCCCGACAAAGGCCCTGTAATGTAACCGAGTGCCTCGATCGCGGATGCTGATCTCCAACCTGCGATCATCTACCGGATTCATCGCCCGTCCAATCGAGGAATGAAGGAGGCCCGTCAGACGCAGAGAATGGTCAGTTTTTTCGGTCCATGCGCACCGAGGACGAGAATCCGTTCGATATCGCCTGTTCGGCTTGGCCCGGTAATGAATGAGATGAAGCTTGGATAGTTGGAATTGTATTTCCTTTTCAAGAGGGCGAACGCCGCCGGTAAATCCGCTAGGAGCTGTTCGCGACGCGCGAGAACGACATGGTGAGGGGGAAGCACCGAAAGCGCTCGTCCGCCGGCGCTTCTGCTCGACACCAGCACGCTGCCAGTCTGCGCGATAAGCGCGTCGCAGGCACTGATGCCCGCGTCGCACGACTCGAGCTCGTTGACATCGTAGCTCTGATCGGTCGCAAGTTGAGGCAACGCCAACGCAGCGCATGCACGATCGGTCAATTCGCCAGAGTGGCTCGCGACTTTTTTCCAGTCCTGCGCAATCGCGAGCTCGCGAAGATGCGCCTCCATTTCTTGCAAATTATCAAGCAGGTGGAATTCCGCCCTCAGGTCCAGCGCGTTCGCGCGGAACAGCTCGACCCTGTCGTCGAATGAGTCACCTACCGCCGGCAGCCACTCGGAGATGTGCTTCGCAGCCTCGGCTTCCGATACGACATGTGCCGGTTCCGTGTCGCGCTTGTGATCATGCGCGCCGGGGAGGGGAGCGGGCACCCGAAGCGCCTCCCGGATCCGACCGAAGATATTATCGCGTTCGCTCATCGCTTTCTCGACCGCCAGAATTCTTTAAAGGTTTGCTTCGCGATCAATGGCAGCTCGCGCGAGCGTGTCCAAGCGCGGGCTGGATCGAGGCGTGTGCCTTTTACGAGTGGATGAAGCTTTTGTCCCCCGCGCCCAAATTTGCTTGCCAGCGCAACGAGCCCGGGCCGGTTCATCAGGAAAGCGAAGCATTTGAACGCAAATTTTTCCCACCAGATCGGCCGCTGGGCCATCGCGTTGCGGCGGCTCTGCAGGAGGTGGTGATGCAAATCGATCTTCACCGGGCATGTCTCTGTGCAGGCTCCGCAAAGAGAGGAGGCATAGGACAAATGCTTCCAGTTCTGAAGTCCGCGCAGATGCGGCGTGATCACCGAGCCGATCGGACCCTGGTAAGTCGTTCCGTAGGTGTGTCCGCCGACGTTACGGTAGATGGGGCACACATTCAGACACGCGCCGCACCGAATACAATGGAGGGCATCGCGTTGCTCGGCATCGGCGAGCAAGCTCGTGCGCTTGTTGTCCAGAAGCACCAGATGGAATTCCTCCGGACCATCTGATTCGCCCGGCTGGCGTGGGCCGCCATAGAGCGAGTTGTAGCCAGTCAACGCCTGTCCTGCGCCCGCGGTGGCGAGCATTGGCAGGAACAGCGCGAGATCTTCAAGCTTTGGAAGGACTTTTTCGATTCCCATCAACGCGATGTGCACTTTCGGTAGCGCGCATGTGAGCCGGGCGTTTCCCTCGTTCTCGGTGATCGAAATCATCCCGGTCTCTGCAATGGCGAAATTCGCGCCGCTAATGCCGACGTCGGCAGTGATGTATTTGCCGCGAAGCACCTGACGGGCGATCATCATGAGCTCTGCAGGATCATCGGTGGGCTTTGAGCCGAGTTCTCTCTGAAACAGATCGCTGATCTCTCCGCGCACGAGATGCATTGCTGGGAAGACGAAATGATACGGCGCTTCGTGGCGGAGTTGGACGATGTATTCGCCGAAATCGCTCTCCACCACGGCGAGCCCGGCTTTTTCAAGCGCCTCATTGAGATGGATCTCTTCGCCGGTCATCACTTTGGACTTGATGATCGAGCGCGCGTGTCTCTCGCGAATGATGCCGAGGATTATCTGTCGCGCCTGCTCGCCGGTGCTCGCCCAGTGCACCTTTGTGCCTCGTGCCTCAAGCTTGCCGACGAATTCCTCAAGATACGTGTCCAGATGATTGATCGCATCCCACTTGATTTCCGATGCGGTCTGGCGCGCCGACTGCCAGTCCCTGTAGCGCGACTTCCTTGCGTCGCGGGCCACCTCGTATTTCTTAAGCGCGGTCTGAATGAGTGAGCGATGCCGCAGGTCGTGCGTGAGCCGCTCGGCATCGTGCCTAAACTGTTCGACTGCTGAGCTCATCGCGTATTGAGCACCTCTGCCAGGTGAATCGCGCGCAGCGGTTGACGCTGGCGGTCGGCCAACCCCTGGATGTGCATGTTGCAGCTCGCATCGTTCGACACGATGTACTCGGCGCCGGTCTCGAGCGCCGAGGCGCATTTGACCTCTCCCATCGCCGTGGAAATCATAGGAAACTTTACTGCGAATGTTCCGCCGAAACCGCAGCACGTCTCCGCTTCGCTCATCTCGACCAACTCGAGCCCCTGCACCTTTGCGAGCAACTCGCGCGGTTGCTTCTTGTTC
>CAVPTR010000045.1:0-71431 GCA_963708595.1 uncultured Verrucomicrobiae bacterium | reverse complement strand
TGCGATAGGACCATTTCACGCTTCGGGCACGATGGCCGAACAAGCCAGTGAGGCAAGCGTTTTCGGGAAGGAGCCTCGTGCGTCCGGGAGCGATCGAAAAGGTGGCGATTCAAAGCTTGCAAGGGGGGTCGGGTTCAGCTGGAGCAGATTTTGACATCCTCGATACGTCCGGATATTCTGGCAGGCTCTATGCAAGTCCTGAAAGTTCTCGTCGCCGATTCCGTGTCGCAGCGCGGGGTGGACGAGATTGCCGCTGGCGGCGAGCTTGAGGTCGTTGTTAAGACGGGTCTGTCCGAGGCCGAGATCATCAAAATCATTCCCGAATTCTCCGCGCTCGTCATTCGCAGCCAGACAAAGGTGACCGCCGCAGTTCTTGAAGCCGCCAAGAAGCTCAAAGTCGTCGGCCGAGCCGGGGTAGGCGTCGACAACGTCGATATGGAAGCTGCAACAAGACGGGGGGTTATCGTCATGAATACGCCTGGCGGGAACACGATTTCCACGGCGGAGCATGCCTTCTCGCTTCTCGTCTCCATTGCGCGCGCCATACCCCAGGCGGATGCGAGTGTGAAAGCCGGCAAATGGGACCGCAAGAGGTACGAAGGCGTCGAGCTCTACAACAAGACGCTCGGCATCCTTGGAATGGGTCGCGTTGGAACGGAGATCGCCCGGCGCGCCATCGCCTTCGGAATGCGTGTCCTCGCTTACGACCCCTACCTTTCCGCCAGCAAAGCGCGCAGCCTTCAGGTCGAACTCGTCGAGCAGATCGATGAGCTTCTGCCGCTCTGCGATTTTCTTTCGATGCATATGCCGCTCACGGATGAAACGCGTCATATGCTCGATGAGCGCCGGCTTGCTCTGTGCAAGAAGGGTGTCCGGATCGTCAACTGCGCCCGTGGCGGCCTCATTGACGAAGCCGCGCTCCGAAACGCTTTGCGCACAAGGCATGTCGCCGCCGCCGCGCTCGACGTTTTCGAAGTCGAGCCTCCACCGGCGGACTTTGCCCTGCGAGATTTGGAGAACATCGTTTTCACTCCTCACCTCGGAGCCAGTACGGCCGAGGCGCAGGAAAATGTGGGCATTGAAATTGCGCAAGCTATCCGCGCCGCCCTGCTCGACGGGGAAATTCGCAACGCGGTCAATATGCCAAGCATGGACGCCAAGACCGCAGCCATCGTCAAACCATACATCACCCTTGGTGACAAGCTCGGCCGCTTTGCCGCTCAGCTCGCGCCAAACCGCAATGATCGTATCGTCATCACCTATGGGGGAAAGGCCGTCGAGCTGCCCTCCGATGATGCCGTCACCCGCTCCATTCTTACCGGTTTTCTTAAGCACACTGGCGGCGAGGAGGTGAATAGCGTCAACGTTCGCTCCCTGGCCGTCGCTCGCGGCATCGCTGTCGAGGAGACCAAATCCACCGAACAAACCGATTTTAATGAATGGTTGCACGTCGCCGTCTGGAGTGGGGGCACGAACGTCTCCATTGGCGGCACCTTTTTCGGCGCAAGGAACGAACCCCGAATTGTTCGTGTCAACAACAATCCCGTCGAGGCGACGCCGAGCGGGGTGATCCTGCTGCTCGAGAATCACGACGTCCCTGGAATTGTCGGGAAGATCGGCACCATCCTGGGAATGCACAACGTGAACATTGCCAGCATGAGCCTGTCTCGAAATGAAGTGGGAGGCAGGGCTCTCACTTTGCTCAACCTAGACAGCGCGCCCGGCAACGAGCTGCTCTCCAATCTTCTCGAGAGCGGCAATATCTTTTCGGCGCGTGTGATTCAGTTGTAGAATTTCGCGCCCTTGAATTGGTCTCGCACCGGCGAAGCGAGGGCTGTGCAACTCTTCGGCCTTGCAGCCGGACATAGCCTAAGGCTTAATTGCAGCCGCAATGTCCGAACTACCCCTGACCGGCCACGAATGTCCCGGCGACTCATGCACCATTGTGATTTTCGGTGCATCCGGCGACCTTACGAAACGAAAACTGCTGCCTGCCCTTTACAATCTCAAGGCCCTGAAACTGCTTCCGGCCAATTTTGCCGTCATTGGTGTCGCTTCAACCGACGGAAATGACGAAATGTTTCGTCAGACTATCACCGAAAACATCAAGGAATTCGCAACCCGGCCGGTAGACGACAAAGAATGGAACGACTTTGCCAATCGCAGCTACTACATCCAGGGCGACTTCAATACGATCGATACGTTCAAACATCTCGCTGCGAAAATTGCCGAAGCCCAAAAGACCTGGAATCTGCCAGGGAATATCCTGTTCTACCTTGCGGTGGCGCCGACGTTTTTCGCGAAAGTCGTCGAACAACTCAACGCGGTGGGCCTCACCATGCAGGCGACCAATGCCTGGCGGCGGATTATCATCGAGAAGCCGTTTGGCCACGACCTTGCAAGCTCAAGAGAGTTGAACTCCGCGCTCAGCAAGAACGTCGAGGAAGCGCAGATTTACCGCATCGATCATTACCTCGGCAAGGAGACCGTGCAGAACATCATGGTCTTCCGCTTTGGGAATTCCACCTTCGAGCCCATCTGGAACCGGCGCTATATCGAATACGTTCAGATCACGGTCGCTGAAGAACTCGGGGTCGAATTGCGGGGCGGATACTACGACCACTCCGGCGTTGTTCGCGACATGGTGCAAAACCACATTCTCTCCGTCCTCTCGCTGGTCGCCATGGAGCCGCCAAGCTCCATTTCAGGCGATAGCGTGCGCAACGAAAAAGTAAAAGTGCTCGAAGCGATCCGGCCGATGGAACCGGAGGAGGTCATCGCCAACACCGTGCGCGGTCAATACGCGCCCGGCGTAATCGACGGCAAGGGCGTCCCCGCCTACCGCACCGAACCCGATGTCAACCCGCAATCGAACACGGAGACATTTGTGGCCATGAAGCTGGAGGTGGAAAACTGGCGTTGGGCGGAGGTTCCGTTTTACATTCGCAGCGGCAAACGCCTGGCTGCCCACACCACGCAAATCGTCATCGGCTTCCGCCGCGCGCCCCTTCTTCTCTTCGGCGAAGACATTCAGAGCAGCATCACCCCCAACCGGCTCGTTATTCACGTTCAGCCCGATGAAGGGATCACACTCGATATTCACGCGAAACGGCCCGGCCCTCACATCTATCTTGCCAACGTGCCGCTAGAGTTCAGTTACTCCGATTTCGGCGAACACACCGCCGCTACGGGCTACGAAACCCTGCTCTACGATTGCGCGATGGGTGATCCTACGCTTTTCCATCGCTACGACAGCGTGGACGCTTCCTGGCGGATTGTGAACCCGATACTGGACGTCTGGCAGGCCCTTCCCGCCCGCGATTTTCCCAACTATCCCGCTGGCAGCTGGGGTCCGGAGGCCGCAAATCACCTCATCGAGAAAAACGGCCATCAGTGGCACCACTATCAGCTTAAACGATAACCGAGGGAGAGTTCTCTGCGCCTGCCAGAGACCGGCTCGATAAGGCTGACCCTGTCCCGCATCCTCGAAGTAAGACCGCATCCCCATGACCGACCAACCCCAATTGATCCTCGCCGGTGACATCGGCGGAACCAAGAGCAACCTCGCCATACTGTCCGCCAATGGCGATATGCTCAGCATCAAACGCAACCATCGATTTCCAAGTTCCGACTATCCCAGTCTTAACGCTATCATCCAGGAGTTTCTACAGGATGAGAAGGGTCACATCCCTGCTGCGTGCTTTGGGGTGCCGGGGCCCGTGAGATACGGTCGCGCCAAGCCAACAAATCTCAATTGGGGTATCGATGCTGCCGAGATCGAAAACGAATTTTCGATTCCTCAGGTAAGCATCCTGAACGACCTCGAAGCCAACGCCCATGGAATCAGTGAACTAAGCCCAAGCGATTTCGAAGTCATTCAGGAAGGCCCAGCCGAGCCGGGAGGCAACCGCTGCGTCGTTTCTCCGGGCACAGGTCTGGGGGAAGGCGGGCTGTTTTGGGACGGCAAGAGAAAGAAATACCGCGTGTGGGCTTGCGAGGGCGGCCATACCGATTTCGGTCCCCGCAACGAAGTTGAGATCGCGCTCCTTGAATACCTCATTAAACAATACGGACATGTCAGCTATGAGCGCGTGGTATCCGGAATGGGCCTGGAAAATATCTACAAGTTTCTTCGTGATACCGGCCGCGGACGGGAGCTTCCTCAGGTCGCGTCGGAAATGGAGACGCACAAGCCCGGCTTGGTCATTTCCAAGTATGCGGATTCCGGCGAATGCCAAATGTGCGTTCAGACAATAGAAATCTTTGTGTCCTCCTTCGGCGCTGAGGCAGGCAATATGGCACTTAAAACGATGGCCACGGGCGGCGTCTACCTTGGGGGTGGCATTCCCGGCAAGATGTTCAACGCAGCCCGGAGTGCCGCTTTCATTAAATCGTTCAATGACAAGGGCCGCCTCTCCGGGCTTATGAAAACGATGCCAGTGAAGATCGTTTTAAACGATCAGGCCGCGCTTCTTGGCGCTGCCAGCCATGCTTTGGACCGAGTGAATGCGTAGAAGCAGATAGAAAAGCACATATTTGTGAAATGTCGGGAGGGTTTACAGATATTGCCGTTGTTTGCCTCTCAACGAACCCGCATCAGCGATGCCGGGTACAAGGTTGCAGCTGGGTTCGGTGAACACCCACGCGCCGCGTCATTGTGCCTCAGTTATTCGAGAGATCCTTCCGCGCCTCGACGCTTGGAGGTCCCTTCCGGAGGTCCACTCACAACCTTTTGGAACGCGTTCCTCAAAGAATTCGAAAGCTTCATCACATTTGAGTTCTTCGACCCCTACTGAATCTATAGAAGCCCTCAAGTTTGAAGGTGCGCGAGCCGGAAGAACCGGACGCAAGCCTCAAAACAACTCGCTTTTTTTCTGGGGGAAACATGCGTCCCGCGTGTGCCAGTTATCACTTCCGCAGCCGCTGGGCGTCAGCGTCATGTCCGGATGTGCCGACTGGAGTGCCAAGTTGAGGCGGCAGGTGTGTTCGGCGAGGCGTCGAACACCGCACGCGAGGACGCATGTGCTTCCGTATTCCGGCAGAGGCCATGAAAAGAGATGTCTGAACAACATTTCAGAAAGCTTGATCCGAACTAGCTAATCCAACAAACTTTTGCGTGGGCACGGTGCCCACTTCTCGAATGTCTATAAGCCCCGGCCGCAACGCCGGGGTTTTGGTTTTTCTCGCTAACTTTCGACGAATGTCTCGCTGAGCCTCCACAGGCGAAGTGCTTTTCCGCTGGCCTCCTCGACTTCTACGATCGCGCCACAGAGGCGCACCGGGCCCGCGGCAACTGGGAAGTGTCCTGGGAGGCCGTCTATGAAGCGCTTGATTATCGGCTGATGGTCGCGGCCGAGGCAGGAGTCTTCCGGCCCGCACATTCCGACATCGCAAATAAATGCCGTTCCGCCCGGGAAAATGCGCTCATCGGCTGTTTGCACATGGGTATGGGTACCGAAGACTGCGGAGACCTTGCCATCGAGGAATCGGCCCATTGCAATTTTTTCGCTGGTCGTTTCGGCATGCATGTCCACGATGATAACCGGTGTTTCCTCTCGCAGACGTTCGACTTCGGCCATAGCGGCAGGGAAGGGATTGTCGAGAAGGGGTTGCATAAAGGTGCGGCCCTGGACATTGAGGACGGCCACTTTCCCCTTGGCTGTTTCCAGAACGAGGCTCCCCTGCCCTGGCGCGCCGTCGGGATAATTGATCGGACGCAGTAAACGCGGCTCTGTGGAAATGTATGAGGCGGTTTCCCTTTGATCCCAAACGTGATCGCCTGTTGTAATGACCGCCACACCGCTTCGAAGAAGGTCAATGGCGATCTTCCCGGTGATTCCACGACCGCCCGCGGCATTTTCGCCGTTCACGATGACGAAATCCACGCCGCGCTCTTTGAGAAACACGGGAACGGATTTCAAGACGGCGTTGCGTCCGGGCTCGCCGACGATGTCGCCCAGGAATAGAATGCGAATCATTTTGTTCGTTTTTATCGAAATTTCCACGGTGCACAGTGTAAAAATTCCCGAACCTTGAAAGCCGCCCAAGCCACCGTCGCGTTTCTGCTCTTCGCAGCGTCACTAAACGCAGCCCTCACTCCTCTGGCTCCACAGCCGGATTGGTCGAAGCTGGACGCCTTTCAGGAGACCATTACGCGCCAGGACTTTGTGTCACTGCTCGACAAAGTTTATGCTCCCGCCGGCGTATGGAAAGAAACAATTGTTGTGCAGGATGATATGGCTGTCATCGCGACACGGCCCGATGAGTCTCCGTTTCTCTTGCGTTTCGCGCCATCCCGCGACGCGGCGAAATCGATCCCGAGGTACTGGCGCAGGCGAGTCCAGCTTCCCGCCGAAGAGCCTGGCAAGCCGCTCACCGGTCTGAGGATCGCGCTCGATCCGGGCCATATCGGCGGCTATTGGGCGAGAATGGAAGAGCGCTGGTTTCAAATCGACGACTCCCCACCTGTTACCGAAGGGGACATGACCCTTGCTGTGGCAGAGATTTTGGCTCCGCGGCTGGAAGGCCTTGGCGCGCAGGTTTTCTTGACCCGCGGAAAACCGGTCCCGTCCACTTCCCTTACTCCAGGTCAACTAGGGAATGCCGCGATCGCGTCGCTTTTCGACAAGGGTACTTCCGCTGACGAAGAGAGTCTTCGGAAGGAAAGCGAGCGGCTTTTTTATCGAGTGGCAGAAATCCGCCGGCGCGCAAAGCGAATCAATGAAATCATTCGACCCGATCTCGTAATTTGCCTTCATTTCAATGCCGAGCCATGGGGCGAGGCGACAAACCCGCAGCTCGTCGATCAAAATCATCTTCATTTCCTGATCGCTGGCGCCCTAAGCGAACAGGAACTTGCCTACGAGGATCAGCGCTATGACATGCTCGTCAAGCTTCTCAACCGATCGTTGCTCGAAGAACTCGCCCTGACAAATCTCATCTCCCGGAAGATGGCCGCAGCCACCGGCCTGCCACCGTATTTTTATCGTAGCGGCACAGCAATCCGGGTTAACGGCAACCCCTTTGTCTGGGCACGCAATCTCCTCGCCAACCGGCTTTTTGTTTGCCCCGTCATCTATATTGAGCCTTATGTAATGAACAGCCGTCTTGTATTCGCCCGCATTCAGGCGGGGGATTACGAGGGACGGCGCAACTTCGGCGGAGTCTTGCGCAAGAGCATCTATCGCGAGTATGCCGATGCGGTTGCAGACGGCGTCGTAGCGTATTATTCAAGGCGTGCCCTGTGAAAATCATTGCCGTCGCCAACCAGAAGGGCGGTGTGGGTAAAACCACGACCTCCCTGAACCTCTCCGCCGCGCTGTCCGAATGTGGCACACGTGTTCTCCTGGCCGATCTCGATCCGCAGGGCAACGCCACCAGCGCACTTGCCTTGAGCGAGTTTGGTGCACAGAGCCTCTATCAGGCCATGGTCGGAGCGCGTCCCGTGCAGGAACTTGTCGTTTCCACGCGCTTTCCAAATCTTTTCGCAATTCCTGCCAATCTCGATATGGCCGGCGCGGAGGTGGAGGTGGCCCGAATGGACGAACACATGCTTCAGCTTCGCCGCGTTCTCGACCCTCTCAGAGTGCAAAGCGAATTCGAGTTCATGTTTCTCGATTGCCCTCCCTCGTTAGGAATTCTGATGTCCAACGCCTTGGCGGCGGCCGATGAAGTTCTCATCCCGATACAGTGCGAATACTATGCGCTGGAGGGTCTCGGGTTACTGATGCAGGTGACCGATCAGATCCGCGCTTGCGGAGCGAATCCGGGGCTCTCAATTTGCGGTCTGCTCATGACGATGTTCGATAGCCGCACCAACCTCAATCCTGCAGTGGTCAGGGAGGTGCGAAATCACTTCCAGGAAGTTGTCTTCGAGACGGTGATTCCGCGAACGATCCGCTTCGGTGAAGCCCCCAGTCACGGCCGGACCATCCTTGAGCATGACCCCTCCGGTTCCGGCGCGGCAGCCTATCGCGCGCTGGCCATTGAGTTCCTGGATCGGCAGAGGAAAGGACTTTCCTTTATCAACGCCGGAACTAGCGAAGCTGCGGTTCAAACAGACGGGAATTGATCGGCAAGCTGCATAAACTATGCATTCCGTCAGAAGAACGGGCAGCGCTAGCATTGGGGTTTTCCGCATTGCGGGGGTGATTTCGGGTATGTTACATGCTGCGGATGCGTCTTCTCATCACTGGAGGCTGCGGGTTCATCGGCAGCAATTTTGTGCGCTTCGTGCTGGAGCATTACCAACAGGAATTCGTCACGAATGTCGATGTGCTCACCTACGCCGGAAATCCGGAAAACCTGGCCGGCCTTCCGGAACGTTACGGCGAACGCTATGAGTTCTTCCAATCCGACATCGCCGACCGCGACGCCGTGGATACTATCCTGGCCAAGCACAAATTTTACGCGGTTGTGAACTTCGCGGCGGAGTCGCATGTGGATCGCAGCATTTCCGAGCCGGGCAATTTCATCCACACGAACGTCGGCGGCACGGAGGTGCTTCTCGAGACCGCGCGCAAGCACGGCGTGAAGCGATTTTTGCAGGTCTCGACGGACGAGGTTTATGGCTCGCTGGGGCCAATCGGACGCTTCACGGAAACCTCTCCACTCGACCCGAGTTCGCCGTATTCGGCGAGCAAAGCGTCCGCGGATCTGCTAGCGCTCGCGGCCCACAGGACGTTCGGTCAAGAGGTCGTCATTACCAGATGCTCGAATAACTACGGACCGTTTCAGTTCCCGGAGAAGCTGATACCGCTGATGATCACGAACGCGCTGGCGGACAAGAAGTTGCCCGTTTATGGGGACGGGTTGAACGTGCGGGACTGGATTCATGTGGAGGATCATTGCCGCGCTGTCATGGCCGTCCTTCTCGAAGGGCGGGCAGGCGAGGTCTATAACATCGGCGCAGATGCCGAGATGGAGAATATTGCCGTCGTCGAATTGATCCTTGAGACGCTTGGCAAGCCGCACGACCTGATCAGCTACGTCATAGACCGGCTTGGACACGACCGGCGCTACGCGATCGAATCGGCGAAAATCCGATCCGAGCTTGGCTGGGAGCCTCTGCACACTCCGCGCGAGGGTATCCGCGAGACCGTCCAGTGGTATCTTGAGCATCGTGATTGGTGGGAGCGCCTCCTGTCGCAGCCTGTGGGAGCCCAATGATCGAGATCGTTGATCTTTTCCGCAAAACCGGAGCCCTTCTGCATGGTCATTTCATCCTCCGCTCCGGCCTGCATAGTCGCCAGTTTTTCCAATGTGCGCTCCTGTTGCAGGATGCCACCGTCGCCGCGCGGGTCTGCGGCCTGCTTGCGGAAAAGCTCGGACACTACCCCGCCGCGACGGTAATTTCGCCCGCCGTCGGAGGGATCATTGTCGGTCAGGAAGTCGCTCGCCATCTCCAAAAGAGGCATATCTTCGCAGAAAAGGATGGCTCAGGGCGCCTTGTGCTCCGGCGTGGCTTTACCATAGCGCCAGGCGAAAAATTTCTCGTTGCGGAAGACGTTGTGACGCGGGGCGGCCGCGTGCGGGAAACAATTCAGATAGTCCGCGACCATGGAGGGATCGTCGAAGCAGCGGGCGCGATCGTTGATCGCAGCGGCGGCTCGCTGCCCGATTTTGGGTGTCCGTTCGTCTCGCTCCTGCAGATGGACGTAGAGACGTTCCAGCCAGACAAGCTTCCCCCGGACCTCGCAAATATTCCGGCCATAAAGCCTGGAAGCAAATAGTCGCTTTCAACCTTAGCCTCCGAACCGCTGATCAGCCGATCAACGACTGGCGCTCCCTGTCAGCTGCGTGCGGCTGGATAACTCTCACCGCCGCTAATTCACTACTCCAAACTTTGTCTCATATGTGACAAAGTTCAGCACGGGTGTCACGGTGCTGCTAACGGCCGATCTTCCTCAAGGGGAAACCGGACATCAGATTTCGCTCGATCTTCTCGAGCGAAACGCCCTTTGTCTCGGGAACGAAGAGCACGAAGAAGATAATGAACAACACGTTCATGCCGCCGTACAGCAGAAAGGTGTTACCCGGTCCAAAGGTATTGATCAAAGTGAGAAAGGTCATGCCGACGATGGCATTGACAATCCAGTTCGTACCCGTGCTGCAGGTTACCCCAAGGTCGCGACCGGAAAGCGGATAAATCTCTGAGCAAAGCACCCAAATGATGGGGCCTGCGCTCATTGCAAAGCCGATGATAAAGACAAGCAAAGCGAAAACGGCCGGATAGGCAAAATCAGAGCTCCTGAGGATTGTGACTGCCTCCATGACACCCCTTACGTTAGGCATCATCTGAGTTTCTCCTCCGATCAGGAAGAGAGCGCCCACCGTGAGCAGGGCCGCTCCCATGGTCACGAAACCTGCATACATGATCGGTTTACGGCCCAACCTATCTACAAAGCCAATTGCGATGAAAGTGGCCAGCACGTTCGTCACACCGACGATTACCGTGCCCCACAATTGTTCATTGGTGTTCTCAAACCCCGCCATCCCGAAAATGCGCGGTGCATAATACATGATGACGTTAATTCCGGTGAGCTGTTGTATAATCTGCAACCCGACTCCGAGGGCGATTGCACGGCGAAAGTTGCGGTTCGTTTTGAAGAGCTCGAAACCGTTCTGCTTTATCTTCACGCTCTCTTCGATCTCCTGAACCTCGCTTGCGATTTCCGTCTCATCGAGCTTCATAAGCCTAAAGACTTCGATTGCCCGCTCGCGGAAACCTTTGAGGAACAGCCAGCGAGGGCTCTCCGGCAAAAAACAAACACCGATGAACATTATGGCCGCCGGGATGGCGATGACGCCAAGCATGACCCGCCAATGGCCGCCGGTTACGCCACCAATAGTGGCATACGTCGCCAGAAAGGTATTGCTTAGAAAGGCAATAACAATACCGATCGTGATCATCAATTGATACATCGAGATGAGCGAACCGCGGACCGACTGCGGTGCGACTTCCGACAGATAAAGCGGTGCCGTGAAGGATGCGACGCCCACAGCAATGCCAAGCATAAAGCGCGCGCCAATAAGCAGATGCTCATTGGGGGCGAAAGCGCATAGCAAAGCGCCTATGATAAAGTTGATCGCGCTGATTAGAATCGTCTTGCGGCGGCCAAAACGGCTGGACAGGACGCCGCTGAACAAAGCGCCAAAAGCCGCTCCCCAAAGAAGCGCGCTAACAATAAACTGGATTGCGTCGTCGGAAGCCTGGAAATCCTTTTGAATGAATCCCTCCGCACCTGATATCACGCCGACATCCAATCCGAAGAGCAAACCTGCGAGAGCCGCGGTGAGCCCGATGAAATAGACGATGGGTTGAGGGCGTCGAAAAGTTTGCGACGAAGCCCCGCGGGCGCCAGGGGAAGGCATATGGGGCGAGGCCATGCGCGCGACGCTGGCTTACATCCTGTCAATTAGCAAGCGACAAAGGACGAACAGCTTGAAGCGTCGTTTCTGGAGAATGGGTAGTTGCTCGACTACGGCGTCGATCCTACCGTCATTCTCTGCAGCGTGACTCGGTCGACGCCTGCGACAGAGCAAAGTCTAGGTCGGACGCCAGCGCGCCGGCTAAGCCAAGCAAAGCAAAAAGCAAGAACAGAGGAGGCCTCATCGCGACTTGTTTTTCTTCCTCGTAGGTCACCGGGCGCGGAGTGTAGACTATCCGCTGACGGATTCAAATGGGAATTTGCGGCATCGAACTACGATGACCAGCCCGCCGGATTCGGAAAATTCTAAGGTGCGCTGCATTTATCCTTCCTGAACGGCGACCGAGACGGTTTGCCCGATGCGCAATGGCACGGGAGGAGTGCCGGTCACACGAATGCGGACTGGAAACCGGTTGGGAAGCCGCACCCAGTCGATCGTTTGGCTGACGACGGGCAACAAATCAACAGTCGAACCGTCCTGCAAGAAGATGCCCCACCCTACGCTGATGACCTCGCCGTCAAATGGATCAAAGTCATGACCCATCAACGTGATCTTCGCGCTGGCTCCGTCGCGAATGTGCTTAAGCTGCGTTTCCTTGAAATAGGCGGCAATCCAAAAAGAACTCGAATCGACCAAAGCAAGGAGCTGCTCGCCTTCGTTGACATAGGTTCCCGGGCTGGTGTTGACGTTCGTGAGGTAACCGTCCACGGGAGCAAAGACTTTGGTGTAGCCAAGATTAAGGCTGGCCGTTTCCAAGTTCGCTTGCGCGGCCGCGGTATCGGCAACAGCCGCTGCGTAGCTGTCTTGCGCATTCTGTACGTCACGAAGGTCATTGGTCTTCGTTTCGTAGAGCGACGTCTGGCGAGCGAGTTCCTGCTGCGTCTGGATCTCCGCCGCCTGCGCCTGCCTTAGCCTTGCAGCCGCGTTATTGACTTCGGCTTGAAAGGTCGCTGGATCGATTTCGAAGAGAAGATCTCCCTTCCGGACCGCCTGGTTGTCCTTGATCGGAATCTGAATAATTGGCCCGGCCACACGCGGAGCAATCCCGACAACATTTGCTCTCACCTGACCGTCGCGCGTCCATGGCTTTGTGGAGTATCGCCAGTAGAGGATGAAGGTGGCAACCACCGCAAGGCTTACCATTGCGAAGGTAACGAGATGGGGGCGCGAGATCTTCACGGCGCGAAAATCAAACCGACGACGCATCCGAGAAAAATGGCCAACGCGACAAAGAACAGCGGGAGATGCCAAATTCCCCGCGTCCATCCGAGCCGCTCCATCGCTCCAACCGCGATCCACGCTCCAAGAAATCCCAACGCGCCGATGACCATGCCCCACGGCATAAGGAAATCACCGAACCGCAATTCGGGAGTTTTCAGCAGCGTGAAGAGGTCCATCCGACAGAAGGGTCTTTTCATGTCTTTGGCGTCGAGGCAAGCCGCCATGCAAACTGAATACCTTTGTCCTGATCGGCAATTCTTCGCAAGGTTTCTTGTAAGATGGCCATTTTCGAGGCCAGACTCGGATCGTGATGGCAGACCCAGCGACGATGAGTGAAAGAGCTTCCGGTCCCCGCGCTGGGTTGGGGGCATGGCGAGAGCGCGTCGGTCAGATCTTCGGCAGCCTCGCGGTTCGCCACGGCATCAAGTTCGGTCTCGCGGGCGTCCTGTCCGTATTTATCGCTCTTTTTCTCCGGTTGCCCGAGCCAACGTGGGCTTTGATGACGGCATTTGTGATCATGCTCGCACAATTCGTTGGGGCGGTAGGAGAGAAATCTATGCTGCGGTTGGTTGGAACGGCGATCGGAGGCGTAATCGGATATTTGCTTACGGCCCGCTTCGAGCAGCAGCCAATTCTTTATCTGTTGCTCATAGGCGGTGTCGTCGGTTTCGGAACAGCCATGTTCGGATATACCAAGTATCCCTACGCGTTCCTGCTCTGCGCGCTGACCACGATGGTTGTCGCAAGCAACGGCATGAGCGATCCCAGTTTCTCCTGGAAGCCGGCCCTCGCGCGAATCGAAGAAGTCAGCGTCGGTGTGATCTCAGCGGTGATTGTAACGAGCCTTATTTGGCCCCGGTATGCACGCAAGGAATTCTTGGAAAAGATGCGCGTGGCCTTGGGCGAACTGCGAAAAGGCCTGGCGGCTCGCTCGGCTTTGCTCTTTAGGGAATCAACTGAAAGCATTGAACGATAGGAGCTTCGCCACTGTCATTGCGGGACTGCAAAACCTGCTGCACCTCGGAGCGATGGAGAGCAAATATTTTCGGGCGAGACTTCCCACGTTCACGGAAATCATCTCCTGCCTCAACCGAATCTCCGCCGCGATCGAGACGCTTGTTCAGACTCTGCCGCAGGAAGCCGCCTTCCGCCGGTACCTTCGCGCAGACCTCGAAGCGGCACATGACGCAGCAGCCGAGTGTTTGGGTGTATTCGCCGATCCCGATGCGGACTTCTCTCGCCGCGCCTGCGCGCTGTCGGAGACGAACGCGCGTTGCGCACAGTGTCGGGAAAAGCTCCAAACTCTTCGCCAGACTAATGTTTCGGCTTCCATTCCAGTCGAGCAAGTGCTTCAGTTTGCCGGACACGCCCTATCCATTGACGAGGTTGCCGAGCAGCTTGGCAAGCTCAATGGGCTGCTTGGCTCGCTTCCTTCGAATCCCCTGGAACCGTCCCGCGAGGCGGTTTCTCCACCCTCCCCGCCGCTCGATCCATTCTGGATTCGCAACGGTGTGAAAGCGTGTATCGCGGTCACGCTGGGATTGTTCGTTCAAAATTGGCTGAAACCGCCCGGCGGGTCGATGATTGTCCTGGCCACCTGGGTTTTCACGGTTCTCTCCCGATTGTATCCGGGAGGCCAAGGCGATCGTCGCGCGTTTCATTGCGTCGTTTATACAGCCTCCGGTGGGATCCTCTACGTCGTTGCCATGTTGTTCCTGACGCCGGCCCTTTCCGACTATCTCATCTTCAACATGCTGCTCTTCGTAGTTTTGTTTCTGTTCGGATACCTTACGCAGGCGATTCCCGGGGTCACGTATGGCATGCAATTTACGCTGCTTGCGACGGTCGGCGCCATGGGATTGAATGCCCAGCAGCCCGTGACTTTCCAATCCATCATGGGTGTTTATTTTGGCATCGTCCTTGGGTTGACCTTGTCCGCTCTCGTTCAGAGGTTGCTGTGGCCCGTGCTTCCCCAGTGGGAAATTCGCGATCGCGTTCTTGAACTTCTTCGCCTCTGCAGGGTGATCCTGCAGTTTCCTCCCGACCAGCGCCCCCTCTGGCTTCATCAACGCCTGGCCCTCCTCCCGGGGGAAGCACTGAACTGGATTGCTGTGATGGACAAGCCGGATTGTCCACCTGACGAACCACGGCGTCTTCGAGAATACCTCCAGACCCTGCGACGCGCGGCAGGGCACCTCCTGATGTCCACCGGCCAACTGATTCCTCTGCTCACAGGTCAGCAGGCCGAGCAGGGGCGTAAGGCATTGCACTCGCTTCGGGAGATCATGAATTCCGAATTGTCCTCACAAACCGATCTTTTCCAGCTGCGCGAGGTTTCGGTTCCATCCAAGACCACGCTTGAGGACGCCCTCGCGCAAATGCATCAATGGGTCGAAAGTCTGCGTTCATGGATTCTTGCGAACAAGCTGCCTGTCGAGGATTCAATCCGTCTCCTTGGATTGGCCGACCGTTTCGAGATGGCTGGTAAGGAACTTCTGACCGCTTCCAAGCAAGCTGCGACTTTGCGCCTGCGTCTCTATTTGGGCGACTACGTTCTTTGAGACCGCCCACCCACCATCATCCATGCGATAGGCTGGGAATTATCCAGCAAAGCATCAAACACGTCGCCTACTGCGCCTGAATAGCCCACTGCGATCAGGTCGGCGTGAGCGCCGGCGGTGATTTCTCCCAACTCACCCGAAAGGCCAATGGCCCGTGCTGGGCGTCGTGTGACCATGTCGAGGATCTCCTGAGAGGAAATATGAGGAAAATTCCCGCGAAAATGTCGCATTTCCTCGAAGAGATTGAGCGACGTGTTGCTAGCCAGGCTATCCGTGCCCAAACAAACGGAAATTCCGACGGAACGAAATCGGTCCAGCTCGAAAGGCGGACGTCCGAAATACTCGTGGCATTTCGGACAATGGACCACAGCGATATCCCTCGCGTGGGACGCCAGGAGTTTGTAATCGGAGTCCGCCAGGCAATTCATGTGCGTCAGAATGCCGCCTCTCGGCACCGCATGATCGCCGAAGAGCCGCGCCACAGGGGTAATGCCGCCAGCATCGTGCATGCCACGGCCCAATTCCCTAAGAAAATCATGCAGCGGACCAGAGGCCCTCACAAACATCTCGAATTCTTCCTCTGTTTCGGCCAGATGCGTCGTCCAGGGCATCGAATATTTGTCGCAGCAGAACCTTGCCAGTTCGTAAAGTCTCGCTGACGTCGTGTATGGGGCGTGAGGCGAGAGCCCGAAACCGCCAAGCCAGTTCGGATGCTTGTCAAAAAACGTGAGAGCACCAGCCACAACATCCTCGGTGTGGATGCGGTTGCGGACGTCGATGAGCTCATAGAACCACCATGCGCGAATCGGCGGAGGCGGCATTCGCACCATGAGTTCGGGAAAGGACTCGATATTGAATACGCTAGTAGTTCCCCAACGGCGCAATTCGGTAAACCCATCAGAGATCGAATGCAAATAGTCGTCGTCCGAAAGCGTGCGCTTCAGATCATTGATCCGGCGCACCCAGTTGGGAAAATTCTCCTGCTGGAGAATGGCGCCGCGCATGACCGTGAAGTCGAGATGGCAATGTGCATTGATGAGCCCGGGCATGAGGACGGAGTCGCCAAGGTCTTCGACGTCACCGCCGGACAGTTCTCGCGCCCGTCCCACGGCGACAATCCTCCCCGCATCCACATGGACCACGCCGTCCTCGATTGGCGGGGCAGCCAGCGGCAAGACGATCCGTGAGCGAAGAGTCTTCAAACGATCTATCTAGCAGGCTGTCGAACGTGAAAGTCCGTGTCGAATTTTCGTCGGAAATCCCGTCTCGCGGCGCAAGCACGTTCGATCCGGCAGTTGCCGCACTAAGACGGCAAAACATGCCGAATAGAAGCAGGATTTGTCCCTGATTTTGCGCCGGAGGCGGAATTTTAGCAGCCTGTCATGCAGGGAGACTTCGTTTCCTAACGGCGATGTATCCATAAAATGAGAGTTCGATTTCAAGTCCGACAGGCTGCTAGCGGCAAAGCAAAGCAGGAATCGTCGCCTGTTCAACGTTGGGTTTGCCGACATTTCGTTGAGGGCTTGCAAATGGAAGAACCGCGGTAAATTGTCTGCACCATGCCGCCGCCTCTTGCTCCCGGAAACTATGCCCCGGACTTTTCTGCCATCGCCGTCGGAGGGGCTTATGGGGACGGTCAAACCGTCAGGCTGTCGGATTTCAGGGGGAAGACAGTCGTGATCTACTTTTATCCAAAGGACGACACGCCTGGGTGCACCGCGCAGGCCTGTGCCCTGCGCGATAGGTACGAACCATTGATCCAAACAGGCGCCATTGTTTTCGGCGTGAGCATCGATCCGCCGGAGAGCCACGCCAAATTCATTGCCAAACACAGCCTCCCGTTCCCACTGATTAGTGACGAGCGGCAGGAGATCGTCCAAGCCTATGGCGTATGGATCGAGAAGACCAAAGAAGGCAAGACCTATATGGGAACGGAGCGCAGCACTTTTGTCATTCGGCCGGACGGCCGCATCAAGTCGATCTTCCGTAGCGTTAAACCCGAAGAACACGCCGAAACAGTCATCGAGAGTCTCCGTAACTTTGAACCGTGACAACCTTCTGAGTCTGTACGATCGGCTGACCAAGCTCGTGGAAAAGCTCCCGGGGGGCTTGCAGAAGCCGGTTCTTCGCGAACTCGTACCGATCCGCGAGCTCTTCCTCGAACAGCGTCCGGCAAGAATCTTACTCCTTGGCGGCTCCGGAAAAAGCATCCCGGAGTTTTTGCATTCCGTGGCGGGTATCACAGTGGAGACCGGCGAGAGCGACAACGGTTGGCGCGTTTACCGTGTGCCGGACCGCGGAGAGATCCTCATTCTTGACGCGAGACTTGACACACCTCAGGCTGTCTTCGACTCCGCCCTTTCCCGATTTGTGCCCGATGCCGGATTTCTCCTCAGGCAATCGCCGGACGACGAAGCCGCTTTCGAACTGGCCGCTGCGCGAATTGCCGCCTGTCCAAAGGAAACTCCGCTTGTTGGCATTTCCTTTGGCGGAGATAGCTCACGGGCGCGCCTGGCGGCGCTTTTAAGCGGAAAGCGCGAATTTTCTATGAGGCGGGTGACGGTCTGCGCGCCGGAAGCGGGCGATTCCGTAGCGGAGGCGGTTTGTGCAGTTCTTCCAAACGTCGCTCGCCTCGAATTCGCTCGCCTTACCGGCGCAAAGGAGGCGCAGGCCCAAATTGCCGGCTCGCTGCTGACATCCTTCACCGCCGTATGCGGTGTCATCGGCCTCCAACCCATCCCCCTCGCCGACATGCCTGTCCTGACCACGCTGCAAACGCTTATGGTCGGTCTCATTATCTACACCACTGGAAAGCCCGTCACCGCGCTGACCTTTGGGGAATTTCTCGGCGCTCTCGGACTCAATATTGGCGCGGGAATCCTCTTTCGCGAAGGCGCCCGCGCGATCATCAAAATCGTACCAGTGTGGGGCAACGCCGTCTCGGGAATGGTTGCAGGAGCCGGAACTTACGCCGTCGGCCGCGCCGCGATCGCGTATTTCATTGAAGACATCCCTATAAACGATTCGAAGAAGCTTTTTCACAAGCTCCTGCCGGGATGGGATGCTTTTAAGCGGCGGCGTCTCCCTGTCTTGACACGAAACAAGAAGGACGCCGGCGATTGAGTGGATTTAGAACCCCATCTGCCTGCCGTGTTCGTACACCCTGTCGAAAGTTCCCGGCTCTTCGTCCTTAGGGGTCAACTCGTCCGCTTGATCGTCCTCCGCCGCTTTCTCTCCGGCGGGCTGCTCCGGGGGAGCTGGTTTGTCTTTCAAGGGACCTTCCGCTTCCTTGAGCGGCTGGTCTTGTGAACCCGGCTCTTCTCCACTGCGCGAATGTTGTGGCGTTTCCATATCCACAGTATCGCTCATGAGCTTCCTTTCTGCACGCTCGAATGGCTCTCTGTTCATCTCAAGGTGATAGCCGCTGCGGATGGCGATAGGCTAAGGCTAGTAATCTCCGGCACGCAGGCTCTCGAAGGCCCCGCCAAGATGATTGACAACCGAACTGGCGCAAAGAAATTCCGCTGAACCGAGCGGTTTGAAAACCGCGATTTCGGCGGAGCGGCCGCAAAGCCAAGCGCCAAGGATTGCGCTCTTAAGTGCACTCTTTTCAGACAATTGCGGTGTCAGAGCTGCGCAAACTCCCGTCAGCACATCGCCCATTCCACCGCTGGCCATACCTGGATTTCCCGTGGTGTTGATGAATCGTCCACCTTGCGCGTCACCGACAAGCGTTCGCGCACCTTTGAGAAGTAGCGTAACCGGACACTTCGCCAGAAAATCTTCCATCCATTGCTGGCGCGTTCGGCCCTGTTGAGGATAGAGACGTTCCATTTCCCCGGGATGCGGCGTGAGCAGGCGTGGACCGGCGCAACTGTCGAGTAAACGGACCTCCCGAGAAAGCGCGTTCAGCGCATCGGCGTCCACGACCATGGGTTGCGTGGCGTCTCGGATCACAGAGAGAATTTCTTCAGCGTGTTGCAGACCCAAGCCTGGCCCGATAGCCAGCGAATCAAAGCGCAGATCATGCACTTCACGATAATTCTCGACAGTCTTGACCATGACTTCAGGGATGCATGAGATCGCCAGTAACTTGGCCGTATCAGGCTTCGCAAGGACCGTGACGAGCCCCGCTCCCGCCCGCACAGCTGCCTCGCTGCACAGACGCGCCGCACCGGTAAACCCCGGAGATCCGGCGATAATTCCTACTCGGCCGCAATCACCTTTATGCAGGTCGAACGCACGCGCAGGAAGCCAGGTCCTTAGCGCATCCGCCGTCGCCATGCGCCACAAGCCAGAGTCCGATTTCGAGAGATCCTTGAGCTCAACAACAGCGAGTCGTCCAACGGCATTGGTCGCCGCATCGGCCACCAAGCCAGTCTTCACGCAAGCTATTGTCGCGGTGAGATCGGCCACCACGCAGGTTAAAGCCGGCAGCCCAGTATCCCCGTCGAGGCCGCTCGGAATGTCGATGGCAAGGACCCACGCGCCCTCATCGCGTCGGAGGCGGTTCAACGACCGGATCGACTCCGCAATTTCTCCACGCGGTTCTCCGCGCGCTCCGATCCCGACGAGACCGTCCAGAACGATCTTCGAGTTCGAATCCTGGCCGGCACCATGGGGTTTCGGAAGCTCTTTCAGCTTCTTGGCCGTAAGCGGAGCCAACGTGGACTCCGGGTAGGCTAAATGCACGTCGATCCTCCATCCCCAGGCAGCCAGATACCGCGCGGCAACCAGCCCATCTCCGGCATTGTGGCCTTTCCCGCAGAACACGGTGCAGAGCCCCGGCATCCGGTGAAATTGCCGCACGATCTCGGCAATCCCGCGGCCGGCCTCTTCCATCAAATCTTCCGCCCGCACACCCCGTGCGAATGCCGCCTCTTCGGCGTGCCTCATTTCTTCGCAAGTGACGACCATTGCAAGTCCGACAGGTGCTAACTGAAGAGGTCTCTTAGTCGATCCGTGAAGCTCTTATGCAAAGGAGTGTTATCCTCACCGCAAAGTTGCGCGAAATGCTCGAGCGCCTTGCGCTGTTCCGCGTTGAGTCGCGTGGGCACCTCGACTTGAACGCGTGCTAGGATGTCGCCGCGACTGGAACCTTGAAGAGAGGGCATTCCCTGGGCGCGAACTCGGAAGACGCTGTCGCTCTGCGTGCCAGAGGGAATCTTCAAATTCACCGCGCCGGTGAGAGTGGGGACGCGAACTTCACCGCCCAGCGCCGCGATGGAGAAGGGAATCGGCATCTCGCAGTGCAGGTCCATCCCGTCACGCTGAAAGATGGAATGTTCCTTGATATGAATGACCACGTAAAGATCGCCGGAGGTTCCGTTGCGCAATCCGGCCTCTCCCCCACCGGCGCTGCGCAGGCGGGCGCCTTCGTCGATACCCGCGGGAATCTTCAACTTCACCCGAGAAGTGCGCTCCACACGGCCATCGCCATGGCACGTGCGGCACGGTTTCTCAATGACACGACCCGTGCCCTGGCAGTTCGGGCAGGTCTGCGCGACCTGGAAGAATCCGCGCGAGGCGACGACCTGACCGCGTCCGCGGCAGACCGAGCAGGTGACTGCATGGGAGCCCTTTTGCGCTCCGGAGCCTTCGCACTCCTCACAAGCGTCCAGCTTCCGAATCTCGATTTCCTTTTCACAGCCCCTGGAAGCCTCTTCCAGCGTAATCTGCATGTCGTAGCGCAAATCCGAACCGCGCTGGCGTCCCGAACCGTCAGCCTGCCCGCCGCCAAAGAAATGCTCGAAAATACCGGCTCCCCCGCCGGCCGTCCCAAAAACCTCCCGAAAAAGGTCGAAGGGATCGTGAAAGCCGCCACCTGCGCCGCCGAAGCCGCCCTGTTGGAACGCCGCATGGCCGTAGCGGTCATAAGCGGCGCGTTTCTGCGGATCGCTCAGGGCCTCGTAGGCCTCGCCGAGTTCCTTGAATCGATCCTCGGCCGCGTGATCACCCGGATTCTTGTCAGGATGAAACTTCACCGCGAGCTTTCGATAGGCCCGCTTGATATCCTCCTCGCCGGCTTCCCTCTCGACGCCGAGCACTTCGTAATAATCGCGTTTACGGGTCATCAGTCGGGCGTTCCCTTCGAAACGACCACGCTGGCAGGTCGAATCAAGCGATCCTTCAATTTGAAACCTTTGCGAAGCTGTCGTACACGACTGCGCCCTCGGCCACATCGGGACTTGGTTCATGGGCCACAGCTTCGTGAAGGTTCGGATCGAAGGGATTCCCTACCGCATTCACAATCTCGACACCGTGGTCGCGAAGGAAATCCTCAAGCTGCTTGCGTACCATTTCCAGTCCTTGAATGATGCCCGCAGCGTCCGCTGCATTTTTGGCCGCGTCGAGGCCGAGTTCAAAATTATCGAGAATGGGCAGCAGACTCTCGAGGAGCGAGTTGTTTGCATAGCGGATGGCATCCTCTTTCTCGCGAGCGACACGCTTTCGATAGTTATCAAGGTCCGCACGCGCGCGAAGAGCGGCATCCTTATACTTTTCAAGTTCCGCGGCGATATTCGCCGCGGCATCAAGCTGCGGCTCCTCGGCCGGCACAGTCTGGCTCTCGGGTTCGATTTCCGGTTGGCTATTCATCGTTTACGGATGGCAATCAATGTAATGTCGTCATGCTGGGGAAAATTCCCCGCGAAATTTTTCACCTCCTCCGTAAGCCGCTTCATGACGCCTGTTGCCCCCTGCGTGGCGCTGGATTGCAGAGCCCGCACCAATCGGGGGAGTCCAAACTCCATGCCCTCTTCATCAAGGGCTTCCGTCGCTCCGTCAGTGTAGAGTAACAGGCAATCATCGGTCGCCATCTCAAAGGAGAAGTCGGCGGTGACTCTATTGAAGACTTCTCCGCTGTCAATGCCGAGGGCCATGCCTTTCGGGGTGAGCTTTTCGACGCTTTGGTTCGCTGCCCGGTACCAGAGTGGAGCATCGTGCCCCGCTCGCGCGAGAGTGACGTGGCTGCTCTCCTTGTCGAGGATGAGGTAGGCCATGCTGATAAACATATCCTCCTTGATGTCGGGATAGAGTTGTTGGTTCACACGGCGCAGTACCTCCGCGGCCGAAATCTTCCCGACTGCCTCGCTACGAATCACACTGCGGCACATTGCCATTATCAAAGAGGCAGGCACGCCCTTGCCCGAGACATCGGCAATAGCGACGCCTACACGCCGTTGGTCCACTTGGATATAGTCATAATAATCTCCGCTCACCTGACGTGCCGGCACGTTGATGCCGCTGAGTTCGTAGCCCGTTACGACCGGTGGGGACGAGGGCAGCAGGATCGCCTGGATTTCCCGAGCGATTTCAAGGTCGTGGTCCAGACGCTTTTTCTCTCCCGCTTCGAGATAAATTACTTCGTTGTAAAGAGCGAAAGCCGATTGCTCGGCAATTGTCTTGAAGACGGTGAGATCCTTCTCGGAAAATGGCGTGCTCATGGGGCCGTTGGCCAAACCGAGGACGCCCAGGATCTTACGGCGATAGGCAAGGGGCCCTACAATCGCCGAATGCGCGATGAGGTCGCCAGGTGAGAGGGCATAGGCAAGATCTTCCTCGGAATACAGCCGCGATTGACCACTCTCCAGCGCGGCTCCGATGATACCCTCGCCGTGTCGCGCAGAACTCAGCCGCAAATAGCTATCAAGCGCAAGGCGATTACCGGTGGCTTGGTCGAGGATATGAACCGGCACTTTGACAAGCGCGGGGCACCCCTTCGAAATGAATGCCGGAACAAGAACAGGTTCCGTCTTGTCCATAAGGTAGAGGGCCCCCCCATGCGCGTTCAGAATCCGAATCGCGCTCTCGACGATCAGACGGTGAAGCTCGGTGGAGCTAACCCCCTCGGAAAAGGCCTCTCCCAAACCGTGAAGGAAATCGAAAACCCGATCCTCTTCGACCTGAAGATCCGCACGCTGTCGCTCCAGCTCACTTATGCGCCGCGTGAAGGTATTCAGCACCACGAGAAGGGCCATGAAGGTGCCGAAAAACAGCGCAAGAAAGATATATGTCCACATGGCGGAGCATGAGGCAGAACCTAATGATCCGGCGTCCTTTCCGAATCAGACACGTTCAGCTCATGCCGCATGTAATCAAGCACATCCTTGAACTTCACCTCGTTGGCAGCGTCCGCTTTCACGAGAGCCTCGTGCGCTTCGAGCACGAATCGCTTCTGCTCGTCGCGGCCCGCTTTCTCTTGCTTGGCCTCGCGAAGTTCCAACTCCTGTGGCTGACCCTCGACCGCAGACTCCGCACCCTCCACGTGGAAAAGTTGATCCAGTCCGAGGCTGCTGAGCAGGCCGGCATTGCGGTCATTTACGTTTATCGTGCGCAAGCCTCCCTGGCCGAGTTCGCGCAGACGAAGGGCGACCCCTGCCAGAGTACCCATGAAGGTCGAATCCATCTGCTCGCAATCGCGCAGATCGACCACAAAATCCCTATGCCCGCGTTGGATCATTTGTTTTACAAACTCCTTGAGGCCCGCGCTATTCTGGAAGGTTCCTCGGCCTTCCACCTTTACCCATACGGCGCGGTCAACGCAGCCGACGAGGACAGACGATGTCGTGTTCACACTAGTTGGAGAAACTACCGCAGTCCAGCGACGGCTGTCAAATCCCTCCCCCTCATTAGCGCCACATAAACGATTGCCTGAATGCAACGATGCGACCGTCGACAATCAGGAGAACGCGCCAGGAAGTGACACGGCCGGACTCGAGATATTCGTCGCCCGCCGTGTTGAAGTCCGATATGAACGAGCCCTTCGCCTGGGGATAGTAGCGTTCCATGGCCATGACATAATTGCCGAGGGCTGACTGGCGGAATTCCACGCGGACGGTCACGTCAGCGCGTTCCGAAGTGCGCCAGAAGAATGTGTAGTAGTTTCCGTAGCGCCGTTCCAATTGGTACGTATCCACCGCCCCCCACGCCATCCGCTGGCGTTCAAATAGTACCGGCTCACTTTGAGTGACCGGGACGGGATCCCTATTGAAGAAGGATTGTTTGATCTTGCGGAACTGGAAATTGTCGTTGATTTCCAGCGGCAGGACAGCAGCCTTTTCCAGCTTGGTGGCCGGCCCTGGCGGGGTCGAGCACGAAGAGAAGGCGAGCGATAACAAAGCGAATGCGAGGGATGTCCTCATTGCGCGGGATACAAGCGGCTTTGGCGCCGCGTGTCAAATTCTCGCCGTGCTTGACTCCCGTCTGTTTTCCGCGTCGGATTTCCCCTAGCGACCCAGCCAGCGACAATGAAAGCCCACGAAATCCTGCAGCGACTCCCTGATGAGGCTGCAGGCGAGATCTTTCAGTATCTCTACCAGCACGACAAGCCCGCCTACCGCGCTTGCGTGCAGGTGCTCGCTTCGCGCCGCAAACTTCGTCCTGTCATTTTGGAGCGAAAAACCCGCGCCGAACGCCATGCGTGGATGCACGCTGAGCTGGCTCGAAAAGCCAACGATGACGCGGCTACCGAGGTGCTTCAAACATGGCTGCTTGGGGACCACCAGCACTTGATCTGCAGTTTTCTCGACAGCCTCGGCATCAAGCATGACGGCCGCGGATTACTTGACACTCTCCCTCCCCAGCCTCAGAAAGAGCGCCTGTTGGAGGCCATCGAACGTCTCCTCGAAAATCACTGCCGCTCCGCGGCAATCGCCTACCTTCACCTGTTCTGCGAAATGGACATTGCAGATTGGCCGGCCCTGAACGAAATTATCAGCGAAGATTCCCGACTGTGCCTCGCACCGCAACGGCTGGCCGCCTGACGCCATTTCAATCCTCGCTCAACGAGGCTCTCGATACCTTCGAGACTTTGCGCGCCCTCGAGGGCGATTTTGCCCGGGCGGTGGAAACTGTTTGTGACTGCCTGACGAACGGCGGCAAGCTACTCATTTGCGGAAACGGCGGAAGTGCGGCTGACAGCGCGCATATAGCGACGGAATTCACCTGTCGCTTCGAGAGAGACCGTCGCCCGTATCCGGCGCTTGCCTTGAGCGCCGATGGCGGACTCCTCACAGCCATCGGGAACGACTACGGCTTTCAGGACGTTTTTTCGCGCCAGGTTCGTGCGTTCGCGAAACCCGGGGATGTGCTGATCGCCCTCTCGACCAGCGGCAAGTCGCGCAATGTCTTGTCGGCGCTTGAAGAGGCGCGCCGGCGAGAGATGAAGACCATAGCCTTGCTGGGAAAAGGCGGCGGCTTTACGGCGGGCGCCGCCGACATTGACTTGATTGTCCGCTCGGGCTCAACAGCGCGAATTCAGGAGGCGCAGAAGTTTCTTCTTCACGTCCTCTGCGAGATGGCCGAGTCGGCACTCGCAGGAGAATGAGAGAGGCAATTTTTCCCGTCTTCGCGGCGGTGATTGGCGGAATCGTGGGATCGTTCCTCAACGCCTGCATCTACCGGATGCCGCGCGGCATTGCGCTCAACAACCCACGGCGCTCGTTCTGCCCGGCCTGCAACTGCGCGATTCCCTGGCGCGAGAATGTCCCTCTCTTAAGCTGGGTCTTATTGCGCGGGAAATGTTCATCCTGCGGGGCGAGGATTTCCTTTCGGTATCCGCTGGTTGAGTTTCTCACCGCGGTGCTCTTTGTTCTTGCGTGGACTCGCTACGGTTTTCCGCTCGCACCGGTTTATTGGATTCTTCTCGCATTGCTGATCGCTGCCACCTTCATTGACATCGAGCACTTCATCATCCCGGATGAAATTACCTGGGGCGGAACGACGGCAGGACTTCTCTTGAGCATTCTCTTTCCGCGGATGATGCAAACGCCCTCGCGGCTTGAGGCCTTTGGCTTCTCGCTTGCCGCGGCCGCCTTTGGTTATGGCCTGCTCTGGCTTATCGTCGAACTCGGTAAACTTGCGTTCGGCAACAAGCGGCACCGTTTTGAGAGGGAAGAGCCATTCACTTTGCGGCCAAACGGAGACGACGTCACGCTGCAGATCGGAGATGAAACGCTGTCTTGGGAAGAAATCTTCGCCAGGGAATCCGATGAGCTTGTGCTCGAATGCGCGACTGCCAGCATCGCCGGAGCGGCTCCTGTCCTTCGCTTTCGCCACGACCGGATGATCGTTGCGGACGAGGAGACACCCTTGGGGGAACTGGAAGCGATCACTGGAACATTGAGGGCCATCGTCATCCCGCGCGAAGCCATGGGATTCGGCGACGTGAAGCTTATTGCCGCAATTGGCGCGTTCCTCGGATGGAAAGCAGTCCTCTTCACGCTGTGCGCGGGCTCGATCATCGGCTGCGTCGCTGCCCTCGCGGGCATCTTTCTCGCCCGCGATAGGACGGGCTCCCGGGTTCCTTTTGGTCCCTTTCTCACTCTGGGCGCCATCATTTGGGTGTTTGGAGGTGAAGAAATCTGGAATTGGTATTTTGAAATCTTTACCGAGGCAACCGCATTTTAAATTCGAGGGTTGGTGAAAATGGTATAAAGGTAATCCCTGATGGCCGAGAAAGAGAAACTGTCCTTCTTTGAGCTGCTGCGGCAGGGCTGGAGGCCATATTTGAAGCTTGCGCAGTACATGAAGCCTTACCGGGGCCGATTTGTATTCGGGCTTCTGTGCGGAGTGGCGGCGGGAATGCTCAACGGGGTTTTTCCCCTCGTGGTTAAGGTCGTTGGCGACAAAATTTTCCCGACCGGACAAAATCCGAACGCCTACAAGATGCTCATGTCGAGCGGCGGCCAGGACTCCGGGCCCGGCATCGAAGGGATTCTCTGGATTAGTCTCCTCATTCCTGTGGCAATGGTCGCGCGAGGCGTTTTCTCCTTCTTGAACGGCTACTGCATGGCGTGGGTGAGCTTTCGCGTGCTGCAGGATCTTCGCACCCAGCTCTTCCGCCATCTGATTTCACAATCGCTCGAATTCTTTAACAAGGCCAAATCCGGCAAACTCATTTCCCGTGTGCTCAACGACACGCGAATGGCCCAGAATGCCCTGACATCCATTGCAGGGAATATCGTGAAGGATCCGATCGCGGTTATTGTCGGCGTGTGCGTTCTGGTGGTTATGGATTGGAGATTCAGCCTGACCACGCTCGTGCTCTTTCCGATCTGCATCGTTCCGGTCATGATCTTTGGAAAGAAGGTGCGCAAAGCCGGCACGGCCGAGGAAAACGAGGCAGGCACGATGGCGGTCATTCTTCAGGAAAGCTTCGCGGGCGTTCGCGTGATCAAGTCCTTTGCCCGAGAAGACTACCAGATCGAGCAATTCGAGAAATCAAGCGCCATTCAGTGCCACAATAGCATGAAAGTGCGCAGGAGCACCGATATCGTGCAGCCGCTGATTGAGTCCGTTTCGGCCTGCGGCGTCGTCCTCGCTCTGTTCTACGTTTACTACTTCAACATCAGCTTCATGAAGTTCATCGCGCTGGTCTCGGGAATCTTTCTGCTCTACAATCCCCTCAAATCTTTGAGCAGGATTCCAATGCTCATGCAGAAGTGCCTCGCCTCCACGACAAATGTCTTTGACCTCATGCAGCTCAAACCCGCCATCGAGGATGCGCCGAACGCCACGGTGCTCACCCAATGCCGCGGCGGGATTACGTTTCGCGACGTCAATTTTTCATACGGGCAGGACACGAAGGCACTCCAAAACGTCAATCTGGAAGTCGCACCCGGCAAGCAATACGCATTGGTCGGTGCAAGCGGCGCGGGCAAAACGACTATGCTCTCGCTCATCTTGCGCTTCTACGACCCGCAGGCCGGTGCTATCGAGCTCGACGGACGCGATCTTCGCACTATCACGCAGCAGTCGCTTCGCGAGCATATAGGAATCGTCACTCAGGATACGTTTCTGTTTCACGACACGATCTACGAGAACATCCGTTACGGACGTTTGGATGCCACCGAGGCGGAGATCCACGCCGCCGCAAAGCTCGCCTACGCCCACGATTTCATCCTGGCTCAGCCGGAGGGTTACGACACCATCGTTGGCGATAAGGGCTGCCTTCTCTCGGGCGGCCAGCAGCAGCGGCTTGCCATTGCGCGCGCTTTGCTAAAGAACGCACCCGTGCTGTTACTGGATGAGGCGACATCGGCGCTCGATTCCGAATCGGAACGCATGATCCAAGCGGCACTCGAGCGCCTCGCTCATGGGCGCACCGTCATCGCCATTGCGCATCGCCTCTCGACCATTCTCAAGTCGGATAGCATCGTCGTGATGGCTCATGGCCGCATCGTGGATATCGGCCCCCATGCCACTCTGCTCGAAAAGTCGCGCCTCTACCGCAAACTTTACCAGCTTCAATTTCATCACGAGGAAGCCGTTGCGGCGTAAGACACTCTTGGAAAACCCAAGTAACACGCGTTTCGCGCGCTTTTGAGCATTCCGCCGGGCACAACTATCGCGAAGATTCGCGCCGCCGTTCCCTGGAAGGACCCCGCCGTCATGGCGCTACCTCGACGCGCTGCGCAAGGCCGGTTTGCCAGAATAGGCAGGGGTCCCGATTCCACAGCGACCAAGTGAGTTTAGAGGCATGGATCTGGTTATTTCTCGGAAATAATAGCCTACACGTAAGTGACGTATTTTAAAACTGTTAGTGGCAATATTTACGATTAGCAATTGATGCTCTTTTGGTTTGGGCAATCTATATTTGAGTGCGTTAAGGTGTTTGAACCCCACGTGAACTCGAAGGTTTTCGACGTTGGAGGATGTCAGCCTCGGAGACAACGCTAATGGACTGCATTTCCCTTTGAGAGAAACTCCGCAGCCTGCGCGACGTCCTTGTCGCCTCGTCCGGAGAGGTTCACGAGAATGATCTGATCCGGCTTCATATTTGGCGCAACCTTGATTGCATGCGCCACAGCGTGCGCGGACTCCAGTGCGGGGATGATCCCTTCGGTTTCGGCAAGCGTGCGGAATGCCGCCAGCGCTTCGTTGTCGGTCGCGTAATCGTATTCCGCCCGGCCGATGTCGCGCAGATAACAATGCTCCGGCCCGACCGCGGCGTAATCCAGGCCTGCCGAAACCGAATGCGTCAATTCGATTTGCCCGTCATCATTCGCCAGCAGCCATGTTTTTGCGCCTTGCAACACGCCAAGCTTTCCTCCCTGGAAACGCGCCGCGTGCCGTCCGCGGACGATTCCTTCGCCGCCGGCTTCAACGCCCG
This sequence comes from uncultured Verrucomicrobiae bacterium, assembly GCA_963708595.1. Classification (GTDB taxonomy): domain Bacteria; phylum Verrucomicrobiota; class Verrucomicrobiia; order Chthoniobacterales; family Terrimicrobiaceae; genus DASTFP01. The sequence continues at coordinate 42,106 of CAVPTR010000045.1, read as the reverse complement.
TCATTCTCACGCCTTCATCACGGAGGAAAGGATAGAAGAGTCCTATGGCATTGCTTCCGCCGCCGACGCATGCAATGAGCAGATCTGGAAGCCGTTCTTCGCGATGCAGCATCTGGCGCCGGGCCTCATCGCCAATGATGCGATGAAAATCGCGCACCATCATGGGATAAGGATGCGAGCCGTAAGCCGTGCCTAACACATAATGGGTCGAGCGCACATTGGTTACCCAATCCCGCATGGCCTCGTTGATTGCCTCCTTGAGCGTCGCCTGGCCGGCCGTCACGGCAACGACTTTCGCGCCCAAGAATTCCATGCGCGAGACGTTGAGCGCCTGGCGCTTCATGTCCACGGCGCCCATGTAAACAACACATTCGAAGCCGAAGCGGGCCGCCACTGTGGCCGTCGCCACCCCATGCTGTCCCGCACCGGTCTCGGCAATCACACGCTTCTTTCCCATCCGTTTGCACAGAATCGCCTGCCCGACTGCGTTATTGATTTTGTGCGCGCCAGTATGCAGGAGGTCCTCGCGCTTTAAATAGATTTTCGCGCCGCCAAGTTGGCGGGTGAGGCGCTCCGCCAAATAGAGCGGTGTGGGACGCCCGCAATAGTCAGCCAGAAGAGACGAAAACTCTCTGCGGAACTCCGGATCGGTACGGGCCTTCTGGTATTCCCGTTCCAAGTCATCAAGCGCGCTCACCAGCGTTTCAGGAACAAACCTTCCCCCGTATGGTCCAAAGTGGCCATGCGCATCAGGAACGAGAGCGGAAATTTCGGAAGGCATCACTTTCCATTATGAACTCTGGCCAACATTGCTGCAACTGCTCTCCGATGTGGCGAGGGCATTGGCGGAAGCCCGCCGGGAACGTAACCCGATAACGAACGGCTCTTCCGAGATTCGATGAACACTCCCATCGTCACGCGAAAACGCGTGATTGAATACACCTCCACGTGATCGGCCCGGGAGTTCGTCGAATCGGCCTGCGGAAGCAACCAGAGTCCGCGCCAGCGCGGACCCAGAGACTGTTCCAACCATAGTTTTCCCTGCGCGAAAACGAAGGCTCGCGCCTCGGAAATCCCTTCAACGCGACTGCGCGACCGCTTCACGGGCAGCGACTCCGGTTGCTGTGCCGAGCAATCGCCGCGGACCGGACATTCGGGACATCGCGGGTTTCGTGCGACGCAAATCAGAGCCCCGAGTTCCATCAGCGCCGAATTGTGCAGGCGGCCACCCTTTTCTGGCAGAAGTTTCCGCGCCGCCTCTCTCAAAAATGCACGCCCGTCCGCGTCGTCCACCGGGTTTCGCCAATTCCACAACCGGGCGAGGACCCGCGCGATATTCGCGTCGATCACCAGTTCTGCCGCATTGAACGCAAAAGACGCGATGGCCGCCGCTGTGTATTCACCCACCCCTGGCAGGCGGCGCAGGGCCTCCACAGAACACGGAATCTTTCCTCCCCCTCCTTCTTCTATCACCGCAATGGCAGCTCGGTGAAGATTTCGTGCGCGGCTGTAATATCCCAGCCCCTGCCAGAGCGCGAGCACATCCTCTTCCGCAGCGCTGGCGAGAATCTCAAGCGTCGGGAATCTTGCCATCCAACGCTCAAAATACGGAATCACGGCCGTCACCGTCGTCTGCTGCAGCATGAATTCCGACACCATCACAGCGTAGGGGTCGCGCGTCTGGCGCCACGGCAGGTCACGTCCGTGCCGCTCAAACCAACATTGGAGCTTGCGCCGGATTTTTTCCTCTGCGTCCCGGCGTGCCTGCGCTTTACTGGTTCGTCCCGTGCCCGACAAAGCCATCACCCTTTACAATACTCCGCTGACGCCTGCGCAAGCCGCGAAATTGAAGCACTTGCTGAGAGAGGAGGGATACAAATTCGAAACGCGCCCCTACACCCTCTACTTTGCGCAGAAGGACAAGCTGACTGTCGCTGTCTATGAAAAAGGGCCGAAAGCGGTGATCCAGGGCCGGGGCACCGAAGACTTTGTTCGCTTCCGCCTCGAGCCGGACATCCTTGGCGAAGCCAAGCTCGGCTACGAGGAGGTGCTCAATCCTGAAATGTTTGAGCCGCACTTCGGCGTCGACGAAAGCGGCAAGGGCGACTTTTTCGGCCCGCTCGTCATCGCAGGGGTTTACGTGGACCGCGATTTTACGCGGAGATTCCAAGAGATCGGGATCACCGACAGCAAACGCATTTCATCCGACAAGCGCATTCGTGACCTTGCGACTGCCATCCGCAAGTCTGGCGCTGCGCAGAGCGTCGTCACCATCGGACCCGACCGCTATAATGCGCTTTTCCAGAAAATCGGCAATCTCAACCGCCTGCTCGCATGGGGGCACGCGCGCGTCATCGAAAATCTCTGCGCTCTCCGGCCGGAATGCCCGCGCGCTCTTTCCGACAAGTTTGCTGACGTTCGCGTGCTTCAGCGAGCCCTGATGGAAAATGGTCGCAATATCGTCCTCGACCAGCGAACCAAGGCCGAATCGGACTACGCCGTTGCCGCTGCTTCCATTCTCGCCCGTGAGAAATTCATTGACTGGCTCGACGCCGCCGGAAAGCGCATTGGGGTTCCCCTTCCTCGTGGCGTCTCGGCCTCTGTCAAGGAGGCCGCCAGGAAGATCGCGGAAGACGGGCGGACGCGACGCACTCGCCGTCCTGGCCAAAATGCACTTCAAGACCGCCGCCGAAGTGCTTGGAAACTCCTGAAGATTTTCAAACGCAACCGTGAATCTGCGGATTCGGGGGGAAAACTTGCCTCATTTGTTACGGTTTTCACGATTGAAGACAAGCTTGTCTAACATTTCGGTCTGTTGCTGCGTTAACTCTGAAACGACATCCATGAAGACACTTCTACTCCTGTTCCTGCCACTCGCTGCATTCGCCGCCGACCCGGCCCTCACAATCTACAACCAAAACTTCGCCGTAGTGCGCGAAAGAATTCCGCTGGAATTGAAGGCGGGAGTCAATGAAGTGAAGTTTGCCGAAATCACTGTCCATCTCGAGCCGGAGTCCGTCATTCTTCGAGATCCCTCAGGGAAGACGGAGCTTCAGATCCTCGAGCAGAATTTTCGCAACGATCCGGTCAATCAACAGGATGATGCTGTCACTTTTCGAGGGCAAGGAGATCGACTTTCTCGTGAAGGAGCCGCAAAAACCGGACCGCGTTGTCAAGGGCCGGGTCATCCGTAGCGGATATACCCCGCACAACCTCGCGGCGATGAGACGCTATGGCGAAGCCTACTATCAATCGCAGACGACCATGGCGGCAGATACCGCAGAGCCGATCATTGAGGTGGATGGACAACTCCAGTTCCAACTGCCGGGAATGCCAGTCTTCCCGGCGCTCGCGGATCAAACCATTCTCAAGCCCGAATTGAGCTGGCAGTTGCAGTCCAGCAATGCCGGCAAACTCGACGCCGAGCTCTGTTACGTTTCCGGAGGCATGAGCTGGGAGGCCGACTACAACCTCGTAGCCCCGGAAAATGGCCAAGAGCTCGATCTCATCGGCTGGGTGACAATCGACAATCAGAGCGGCAAGAACTTCGAGAAGGCTCGCGTCAAGCTCATGGCTGGCGATGTCAGCAAGATCCAGCGAGACGAACAAATAAGAACTCGAGCAATGTCCCCCGCAGCGGACGCCGCCGGCCCGCCCGTGACCGAGAAGTCCTTCGACGAGTACCACCTTTACACGCTCCAGCGTCCCATGACGCTTCGGGATCGCGAAACCAAGCAGGTCGAGTTTGTGCGTGCATCCGGGGTCAATTCCGAACGGCTGTATGTCTATGACGGCGCGTCGATCGATTGGAGCCGATGGCGCGGTCACGATCCGGCCGTCCCTCAGGCAGAACGACAGCCTCGGCACCGAGTCCAATCCAAAGGTATGGGTCATGCGCGAATTCAAGAACTCGAACGACAACGGTCTTGGCATCGCGCTGCCCAAGGGACGGTTGAGATTTTACCAGCGCGACGACGATGGCCAACTCGAATTCGTTGGCGAGAACAATATCGACCATACACCGAAAGACGAGACAGTTCGCATCTACGTGGGCAACGCCTTCGACATCGTCGGTGAACGCAAGCGGACCGCCTTCAAGGTGGACAACTCGAACTCTTGGGCCGACGAGTCGTTCGAAATCATCCTGCGCAATCGAAAAAAAGAGGCCGTTGAAGTGCGCGTCGTCGAGCATTTGTTTCGCTGGGTCAACTGGGAAATCCGCGAAAACTCAGACGCCTTCGCAAAGCTCGACGCGCAAAAGATCGAATTCCGCGTCAAACTGGAGCCGGACGAGGAGAAAAAACTGACCTACCTGGTGCACTATTCTTGGTAAGTGAGTTAGAGCTCATGGAACTGAATGCTTGGACAAAAAGCCTTCGCGCCGTCTACGACAAGGCAGTTTCCCTTTATCGCGACGGCAAACGAAATGACGCGACCTATTTTACCGGCGATGAGAAAAGCGTCCTCGCTTCCGTCGGTCTCAGACCCATCAACGTTTATGACTATGCGGAGGACTTCGTCACTTTCGGTGAACCCGATTGGGAGACCTTCCTGCTCATCGCCGCAGCTCGCCGCGATTACTTTCTCTTCGAACAGAAAGGCCTCGACCAACCCGGCGGAAATTCGCGCCGACCAATTGCCGCCGAAGCGCGCCATGCTCGATGGCATCCCCTGGCTGCCGCGAATCATCCAAAAAGCCCGCTCCTTTCTGGAAGGGCGCACTCTGCCATGACATCATGTACTGCTGCGGCGGAGACCGCCACTTTTTGAAGGAACATCGTCTCCACCCGGCTGACTTCCTCAGGGCAGTTTGGGCAGCGAAGGGCGACGATCAGAAAATCCTCGCCTTCGTGACTAAAGCGACGCGAGGTAAGCACGCCAGCCGCCAAAATTCGTAATTTCGCGTGCGCCGCTGAGCGCAATTTCCTCACACAGAAATCCCTTCACCCACTCGCCCGAGGCCAATTTGACGTTCCCGATCACGAGGGGCGACGGAACGGCGGCCACGAACATTCCGAACTCCGCCGCCGCCAGCTCCCAAATTTCGATTTCGAGGGATGCCCCGTTTTCAGAGCGAATCATTCCAGGCTTGGGTGGCGACGTATTCGCAAGTGCGAACAAACGATAGGTTGGCGCTGTGAGCGTCTGCGTGATAAATGCTGCGTCGAGTTCGATGAGTTGGTGATTCAAAGGCTGGCCGCGCAGATGCGCTCCCACTACGGCAAGCTGAATTTTCATTTGTCCCGCTTGATTCTTAGTCAGCGCCGGATTATGATGTTCGTCAAATTGCAGGCTTTGGTGCTTTGAAAAAAGCAAGAGCCTCACCCCGGGTCTCAAAGATCGGATAGGCTGTGTCGAAGCACGCCAGTTCGAAAACGCGCTTGACCTCGCCTCGCAGCGAACAAACAGCAAGCCGGCCGCCCTGGCGGCTCATCTGCCGCCCGGCGAGAAACAACTCACGAAAGCCCGTGCTCGCCATGTAATCGAGGTTTTCCAGATCGACGAGCAAGTCGCCGGAATCCTCGCCCTCGGTCAACGATTGGATCGTATCTTTCAAATCCTTTCCGCTGTGCAGGTCGAGCGGCCTGAAATGGCAAGAATCCTGACATTGCCATCACTGCTTGTCTGAAACGCGGCCATGGAAAAAAACTAAAAGAAGATTCCTCATTTCATAACGAATTCTTCTTGTCCTGCGCAAACCCATTTTTATCCTTCGGACGCTCCGCGAGGCCAACGCTCACCGATGATTTCTCCTTCCTTGCTATGAACTTCTCCGAGTAGAACTTCCCTCGCTTTCAAACTCGTGCGCCAACTTGAAAAGCAAAGGCTCTCCGCCAAGCAGGTGCAAAGAAAGTCACCCCAAATGGCACGTTGTCAGAACGGAAACCGGCCGGAACTGCAAGCCCGCAGAGGTCCAAGAGGTTCATGAAGTTGGTGTATCGACCGAGATTTGTGTTGAGCTGAATCGGGTCTGCCAACATTTGCTTAACTCGTATAGATCGTCCCGGCTGAAGGCAGCAGAATCGCGTCGAACAGATTCCCAGGTTCTTTCGGTCTCTCGCGCCAGAGCGGCGAGACGATACTGCGACTCGAAGGCATCGACGGCGGAAAACTTCCCGGCGCTCAGGATGACGGCGCGGACCACGGGATGCACGGCATTCGGGTTTGTTTCGATGATCGATTTGATGGCCGCATAGCGTTCAGCAACCCATGGTCCGCTGTAGAGAAGATTCGCTGTCTCACGAAACGGGCGATAGTCGAACTCGCTTATGTTCCATCCTAGTTCCGCAGCCCGTGCCACTGCCTCGGTGTAGAGACGGGCATATTCGCCGTCGCCGAAGAACTCCCGCTCGTTGTCCGGCAGCACACCAATTCGTCGAAGCGCCGACGGAGCGGAGTCAACGAACTGGGCCTGCGTGAGTAAGGATCCTCAGGATCAAAACCCCTGGCGACTGCGTCGATCCTCTCCGCTTCGCCGAGGCCCTTAGTCAATACGGTTATGCAATCGAGGGTCCTGCACGCGGGCACGAGGCCGTCTGTAGACCAACTGCCTCGGGTGGGCTTAAACCCAACGAGATTGTTGAAAGCCGCGGGCACGCGGCCGGAACCGGCAGTGTCCGTTCCCAAAGCAAAATCCACCAGCCCTGCCGCCACGGCAATCGCCGAGCCGGAACTCGATCCGCCGCTTATGTAAGCCGGATTGTAGAAATTGCACGGAAAGCCATAGGGCGAACGAGTGCCATTCAGACCCGTTGCGAACTGATCGAGGTTCGTCTTGCCAATCGGGATGGCACCTGCATCGATCAGGCGCTGAACGACGAATGCGCTTTTCGCCGGCGTGTAGGCGAAGTCCGGACATGCTGCCGTCGTCGGCAATCCCGCAAGGTCGATGTTGTCTTTAATGGCAAATGTTTGACCTTTTAAGGGAAGCTCCCGGGGGTCGGACTCGAGTTCCTTGGCACGCTTTAAGGCCTGCTCCTCCGGTTCCAACGAAATCCAAACGCCGTCACTGCCGCGTTCGCGAATCCTGCGAAACGTGTCAGCGATCTTGGCAGCGAAGTCCGCTCATTTGCCGACGATGATTGCGATTGTCTGTCCCGGCATGACCATCTGTCCTTCGGAGCAACGAATAGAGTGAACCGTGCCGGTGACCGGCGCGACGATCGCCATTTCCATCTTCATCGCTTCGAGAATCACGAGTCGTCTCGCCCTCGACGACTTCCTGGCCGGCATTAGCGAAAACCTTCCAAACATTCGCAGCGACATGCGCATCCACCGCGTGGCCACCTTCGGGCATATTCAACTCGGGCTCCGGGGCATCCTCCTCGGGAGAATCCGTGGCTTCGCCGTCGGCCGATCCCGTCAACGCCCAGCGTTCGCGTTCCTCGTCGAAGGCTTTTTGCTGTCGGACCTTGAAGGAGGCTGCCTCGTCGGAGATGTCAGCTAGAAATTTTCGATACTCTCGAAGACTGAAAGTCTCCTCCTTGATGCTCAATTTGAACTTTCCGACCGGAAATTCCTCCCGCAAGCCGGAGGAGCTCATCGGCGTCAACAGGATAAAATTGAATCTGGTCGAAATGCCGCAGCAGCCAGGGCTCGGAAAAATCGGCGGTCCTCCGCCATCGATTCCACATTTGGATCGTGCGGCCAACAAATTGATAGCCGCCCGGGACCTTCCATGCCGTAGACGCAAAGGTAAGCGCCGCCAATGCCGACAGCATTTTCTGGCGTCCATGTGCGCGCAGGATTGTACTTGGTCGTGACCAGACGGTGTCGCGGATCGAGCGGCGTAGCGACCGGCGCGCCGAGATACACGTCGCCCAATCCCATCACGAGATAGCGTGCCGAAAAGACGATCTCCTTGACCTGCTCGATGGAGTCGAGGCCATTGATCCTCCGAATGAATTCGATATTGCTAGGACACCACGGGGCATCCTTTCGCACGGACTGCATGTATTTCTCGATGGCGAATCGCGTGGAGGGATCGTCCCACGAAAGCGGTAGCTGGAGGATACGCGTTGGGACTTCGAGGTCATCCAAGGCAGGTAGTGTGGACTCCGCCGCGACGAGCGTCTCCAGCAAGCGTTCACGCGGCAGCACACGGCTGTCGTAGTGAATCTGAAGCGAGCGGATGCCCGGAGTCAGATCAATGATTCCCTGTTGCGGATTCTTAGTCAGCCAATCCATCAATGCATGCGCGCAAAACCTCAGGTTCAGATCGAGGACCGGCGGTCCGTATTCGACCAGAAGGTATTTATCGCCGGCCTGTCGATAAACGATCTGCGGATTGTCGCCGGTGGCAGGAAGGCTGTGAAGGATTGGGAGCGCATCGCGTGACCGCGTTGGCGCGGAACGCGACTCACTGCGGCCCTTCCAGGGTGCAGTGCTCGGCGTCTCGCCGGACACATTCCCCTCGCCGGGCAGGATGGCCCGGACTGTGCACGCTGGAAGCGCGCGGTCCCCAGAAACTCATCCTGCTTGCGCTCGGCCGTGGCCGCCTGCTCTGAAGTCCAGTTAACAAAGCGCAGCAGATCGCCTGGACGAAGCTGTCCGATCTTCCAAAGCTCCGATTGGACGATCGTCACAGGACAAACGAAACCACCAAGACTCGGTCCATCCACGGCCAGGATCACTGGCATGTCTCCCGTAAAATCCACCGCACCGATGGCGTAGGCGTTGTCATGAATGTTCGAGGGATGCAATCCAGCCTCCCCACCGTCCTTGCGGGCCCATTTTGGCTTCGGTCCGATCAAGCGAATGCCCGTGCGCGAGGAGTTGTAATGAACTTTCCAATCCGTCGTGAAGAACATCTCGATGTCCTCGTCCGTAAAGAAGTCCGGAGCGCCATGCGGGCCGTAGAGGACGCCGATTTCCCAGCGATCCTCGTAAAATAGAGGGTTCTCGAGCTTTCCAAAACTGATCCGCAAACCCCGGCTCCGCCAGCTTCAAGACGTCGCCGGCGCGAAGAATCCTCCCTCCATGGCCGCCGAACTTCCCAAGCGTGAACGTCGCTTGACTTCCCAGATAGTGCGGAATGTCAAATCCGCCGCCCACCGCAAGATAGGCGCGGCAACCTGCTCGCTTAATCGCTTGAAGTTTGAGCGTTTCGCCGGCCTGAACCTCGAAGGCTTCCCACATTGGTAGCCGGACGCCCATCAATCTCGGGTTGCATGTCCGCTCCCGCCACGCAGACGACGGCTCGACGATGGAACTTTAGTTTCGGACCGGAAACCGTGCATTCCAGGGTGGAGACGCCTTCATCATTGCCGACGAGACGATTCGCCAGCCGCAATGCCAAATGATCCATCGGCCCGGAAGGCGGAACGCCGATCTCCCAGTAGCCGATCCTGCCGGGATAATCCTGGACCGTCGTGTGGGTTCCCGGCTCAAGCACGTCAACCGTACGGGGACGAAAGACAAGAGTCGGAGAGGTATCTGGTGGTGACACCACCCTTCTTGAAGCTTTCTCTCGGCGAGGATGGCCATTACGTAATCGAGATTGGTCTCGATGCCATCAAGACGCGCGGAGGCGAGGGCCGAGTGAAGTTTTGCAATCGCTTCGTCGCGAGTCGGCGCATGGGCGATTACCTTTGCGATCATCGGATCGTAAAAGGGCGTCACTTCGCTGCCGCGCTCGACCCATCCGTCCACCCGCACACCTGCCGGGAAACCACACCTCGGTGAGCAAACCGCAGCTCGGCTGGAAATTCTTGTTCGGGTCTTCCGCGTACACGCGGGCTTCGATGGCATGACCGTTGGGAAGATAACGGTATTCGGCGAGCGGAAGCGCTTCGCCGGATGCGAGTCGGATCATCCATTCGACGAGATCCAAGCCAGAAACTTCCTCGGTCACGCAATGCTCGACTTGCAGGCGTGTGTTGACCTCAAGAAAATAGAATTCCTCGGATTCCGCATCATACATGAACTCACAGGTGCCCGCGGAGCGATATTTGGCCGCCTGGCCCAATCTTCGCGCTGCTTCGTGGAGCCGCTGACGAACCGGCTCCGCCAAGCAGGGCGCCGGAGTTTCCTCGAGAACCTTTTGATTTCGGCGCTGCGCCGAGCAGTCGCGTTCGCCCAGCACCGCCACGGTCCCCCTCCCATCTCCAAAGATCTGCACCTCCACGTGGCGTGCCGAAGCGATGAACTTCTCAAGGAACAAACCAGACGCCTTGAAGTTGCTCTTGGCCAGTGCGCTGGACACTCTCGAATTTCTCCTCGAGTTCATCCGCGGTTCGCGCCAATTGCATTCCGATCCCTCCCCCTCCTGAAGTGCTCTTGATCATCACTGGAAAGCCAATTCGCTCGGCTTCTGTTCGCGCCTCATCCAGGGAATCGAGAAGGCTCGATCCGGGTGAAACCGGCACGTCACTTGCAATCGCGAGCTCACGGGCCGTGTGCTTCAGACCGAAGTCGCGCATGTTCTGCGGTGTCGGTCCGATGAAGGCGATTCCCGCCGCCTCGCAGCCCCCGGCAAAATCGGCGTTCTCACTGAGAAATCCATATCCCGGATGAATTCCCTCAGCGCCCGTCTGCCTTGCAGCCGAAAGGATCCTCTCGACCTGCAGATAGCTCTGTGCCGCCTGTGGCGGTCCCACGCAGACTGCCTCGCCCGCCAGCCGGACGTGCGCAGCGTGGGCGTCTGCTTCGGAATAGACAGCGACCGAAGCGATTCTCATGCGGTCAAGCGTGCGGATGATCCGGCAGGCTATCTCGCCGCGATTGGCTATGAGAACCTTGGAAAGCATCTCTTAATCGCAGAGAACACAGAGGAAATGGAGGTCGAATCGAAAATCTTCTCCGCGCTATTCTGCGCTCCGCACCTAGTTCCATATTAGCACCCTGATCGGAGTGGGATTGTAGGCGTTGCAGGGGTTGTTAAGCTGCGGGCAGTTCGAGATGAGACAAAGCACGTCCATTTCAGCGCGCATCTCCACGTATTTGCCGGGCTCGGAGACGCCGTCCGCGAACCTGAGCTCACCGTCCGGGGTGACCGGCACATTCATGAAGAAATTGATGTTGTGAGCTAAGTCACGCTTGCTGACCTGATAGCCGGACAGCGCCATTTGAAGCAGAAACGTGTCGCGGCAAGCGTGCATGAAGCGCTTGTCCAGCGAATACCTCACCATATTGCTCTCCGCGGCGCAGGCGCCCCCCAGCGTATCATGCCGGCCGCAGGTGTCCGCTGTTATTGTTAGCATCTCGCGGCAGAGATTCGACATCAGTTTCGTTCCGGTCGTGAGATAGATGGAGCCCTGTTCACGAATGGTGTCCTGCGCGCTATAGCGCTCGGTGACGTCGGCGGCGCTGAAAAAGAATGTATCCGCGGCCTGATTTCCCTCCAGATCGACGATGCGCAGAATCTGGCCTTTGTTGATCGGGTGAAACCAGCCGTCTCCCGCCGGGATCGTTGAACTAAGCGCCGCAGTCTCCGGCTGAAGAGCGCTTTCGCTATAGACGAGTGTGCTCATAGGAAGAGTCGCTCCGTTAGCGCCAGCGTGCGCCCGCATTCGGGCCGGAAGTTGCGGCAAAAATCGTCTTTGTCCGGGCGGTTGCACGGAAAGATCTCGATCTCCACGCGGGCGCGCGGGTAATCGCCGGCGGGCGCAAGGGGGTGAGGGCAATTTGCGAGGACAAAGAGGACGTCCATTTCGGTTCGGAGTCCGATGCGCGCACCGGCTGGACAGTGATCGGGAACAAATTGCATGCGGCCCTCGTCATCCACCACGACCTTGCTGAAAAAATTTACGTTAGCGACGATATCCGCGAGACCCAACCCATGCTTGGTCAGTTCGATGAGAAAATTGTCGTGGGCGTTCCGATAAAAGTCGTTGCGGTATTGCTGATATTTGTGCTCCCCAAACTTTGCAGCGACCATCGCTGCGGTAATATGTCCGCCGAGCGGATCATGCCAGCCAAGGCTGTCCGCAACAATGGACACGAGAGCGTTTCCCATATCAGTCATCAGGATATGGCCGCGGGTCAGCTTTGCCGTGTGTAGCGCCTTGAGCGTGTCCGGAATGTTGAGACGATCCAGCGGCTCGGTCGGCGTTGTAGAACAGGGCCGAGAGGTTGGCGTCGGAATCGAGAGCGGTCAGGCGGACGAGGCGACGGCGCGGAATGCGCATCGACCACATGGCGCCACTTGGAAGGATCTCCGAAAACAAGGCCGCGGAAAGGAACTGGCTCATAGCACTCAGGACTTCAACTTGGGCTCGGTCGAGATTCTATCCCACGGCGACCATCTGGTCGAGCTCCCGGCACATTACCGGGGTGAAATGCTAATGCCCGCACGCTCTCGCGGCGCCTGTTCCGAGCGGCCGCAGTTTTCATCAGGTATCACTCAGTAATACCAAAAGAACGATCAGTAATACTACCGTCAAGCCGCCAATCAGCCTGTTCATTCCACTTCGTCTCCGGCAGCGGTCATTTTAACAACGGGCAGGCGGTCCTCTTCGGAGTCTTGCGCCGGGGTGTGGATCAATTCGTCGAGACGATGTTTGAGAGCCAGGAACTCCGGCGTCAGAAACTGCTCCGGCGTTCGTGGGCGCGGAACAGGATTCTCGATACATTCGCGAATTCCTCCGGGGTTCACTCCCAGAACGAGTATGCGGTCCGAAAGATACACCGCTTCATCGAGATCGTGGGTGATGAAGAGGATCGTGATGTCCACCTTCTTCCAAATCTGCAGAAGATAAGCCTGCATCTTCGCGCGCGTCAGCGCGTCGAGCGCGCCGAAGGGCTCATCCATGATGAGGATGCGCGGTGCATTTGCGAGCGCGCGAGCGATGGCGACGCGCTGCTTCATGCCTCCCGGAGAGTTCGTGCGGATACGACTCCTCGAAGCGACTTAAGCCGACCATCTCGAGCCACTCCCGAGCAGTGCCCTCGGCATCGGCTGAGCCTCTGTCCTGCATTTCGAGGCCGAACATGACATTTTGCTTCACCGTTCTCCACGGAAAAAGCGTGTAACCTTGAAAAACCATTCCGCGGTCCGGCCCGGGTCCAGTAACGGGCTTGCCGTCGAGGAGCATCTCGCCGCCGGTGGCTTCATCGAGTCCGGCCACAATGCGGATGAAGGTTGACTTGCCACAACCGGAGGGCCCGATGATCGAGACGAACTCCCGCCGGTGGATGTCGAGCGAGACGTTGTCAAAGACGACGTGTTGATGGTCCAGGGGACCGAAGGTCTTTTGAAGATTTTGCACGGAGAGCACGATCGGGCGTTCCCGGATGCGCTTGAAACGCTCTGCGACCTGCGGATCCTGTCTGTGGTAATCGGGGAGTTCGAGTGACGTCAGCATGGAATCAGGATTGCAGAGGGCTTGCGCCGGCATCGCGTGCGACAGGTGGCTCGAGCTTGCCAAAGCTCACCAGAATCGGGGACGCGACCGGCTCGTCTTCGACCGGTTGGGATTCCCCGCGGTTCTGTTTCGCCACCATCGAGACAGGGATGGCCGCCGATTTTCTTGCCCGAGCCTTTGCGCTTCCAGGGGAAGAGTCCCTTTCCGAGCCACCCGAGCGCCATGTCCGTGGTCAAGCCAATGATGCCGATCATCATGATGGCGGCATAGACGTTGTCGAAATTCCGATAACGCGCCTGCTGGTTGATGAAGAAGGTGATTCCCGACATGGTGCCAACGACTTCCGCGACGATGAGGTAGGTCCACGCCCAGCCCAGCAGGATGCGCATATCGGTGTAGATGTCCGTGATCGAGGCGGGAATGACGACGCGCCCCATCAGGCGCAATCCGCGCGCGCCAAGCGTCTGCGCCGCTTCAATGAGCGCCGGATCAACCTTGCGGACGGTATTCGATATGACAAGCACCTGCTGGAAGAACGTCCCGATCACGATGATCGCGATCTTCGGTCCATCGTCGATACCGAGAATGGCGACGCACAATGCGCCGAATGCCGGGGCGGGCAAGTAGCGGAAGAACTCGATGAATGGCTCCTGAAGGCGGGAAAAAAAGCGATAGGTTCCGCAGAGGATTCCCAAGGGAACGCCAATGATTGAAGAGATAAGAAATCCAAAGAAAATCGTTCGAATGCTGTGACCCAGACTTTCATGGAGCCAGGGTTCATTCGGAAGGCGTGGCGGAGTAGTAAACGCGGTATAGAACGCCTCAAGCACCTCGTGCGGGGGAGGCAAATAGACGGGATTCACCCGATATCCCTGCGGGGGATCTCCTCCCTCCGCAGTCGCTTGCTCAAGCTGCTTGGCAAATTCCGCGTTCGGGACCTCCATCCCCTCCACGAAATACTCCACACTACCAGGATCCGTAATGCGCGTCAGCGGATGCCAAAGGAAAGGCAGGTAGCTGACTGCGCACCAGACGACAAGCGGGAGAACGAAGGAGAAAATTGTAAGAACGAGCCGGAGCCTTTCCGGCAATTCCTCTTTAAGTCCGAGCCAATCGCGGTGAGCCATAGACCTCGTGCCCTTCACGTCCTACAGACCCGTCGACGATGCTTGGCGCCAGATAGCTTGCCGGCTTCTGCGATTCCTTATACACCTTGTTATCCAGGTTGAACTGGTTGCCGATCGTCATCGAGCCATAGATTGAATCGAGACCATCGCCCTTCTTGAAAGCCGCCTTTGCCTCGGCAAGCGAAAGAAAGTGAGTGCCGGGAACATTCTCTTGCATATTCTTCCGGATCCGCCCCAACCCTTGCCGCCATGATCTTGATCGCATCGTCTCGCGTGGCCGGATCGTTGATATAGTCAACACACTTGTAAAAGATCTGGACGATTTTTGCCCAGTTCGTCCTTGTGCTGGGCGAAGCTTACGGGGTTGACCGCAAGCACGTCATAAATCAGACCCTTCGCGTCAGCGCTGGTGAACAACTTCTTGGACCCCGGAACCTGCTTGAGCGCCTGACTGGAAACCGGATACCACGCGCCGACGGCCGCAACCTTTCCTGAGGCAAGCGTCTGCGGAGTTTCATTGGTCGCCGTGTTAACGATCTCGACGTCGGACTGCATCATTCCTTTCTGTTTGAGCGCTTCGAGCAACAAGAGGTGCTCGACTAACGTCACCTCGATGCCGACCTTCTGGCCCTTGAGATCTTTGATGGAGTCGATTCCCGGCTTTCCGATGATCATGTCACTCCCATCGCTGTAATCGAGAAGGGCAATAATCTTGCTCTTGGCGCCGTTGGCTCCATTAACAAGTGCGTCGGTTGCGACAGCCGTTACGGCATCCACCTTGCCTGCAGCGAAAGCGTCCAATGAAGGCAGATAGTCGAACCAGACGAGATCGACATCGAGACCAGCGTCCTTGAACCAACCCTTTTTGCTTGGCGACCTCAAAAATGGTGAATCCTGGCCAGTCACTGTAGCCGATCTTTAGCGGCGCGGCATGGACGGAGACAGCCAAAAATACTGCAAAGACACTCGCCTGCAAATTTCAGGTAGGTTTTCTTTAGTGATTTCATAAGGGGATGGGGAGTATTACGATCACCTGGCTTCGTAATACGGCAGACAAGCAAGTGCCATGCCACGCTGATTGACCGAAGGAACGCCAGTCGAGGGGACCGGAAGCCACCTCCCGGCACAAAATGGGCACTGAAAACGAACGGCTCCGGAAATGCATCCAGTGTTTTCCGGCACTAGTGCGTCGCATGGCAGGACGTCGGGCGGGGGCCTGCGGCGAGAGGCTCGGTTCCCACGAAAATTGACGGAGACTTCCCCGACCACGGCCGAGAGCAAATCCGAATCGAATGGTGGCAGCGCCGAGGAGTCATGGCGGCGCGGAGGTGCCAATCCCCTAGGGCTTGGCCTGCCGACGCAACACAGCAGAGACCCCTCGACGCGCTTAGCCCTTTCCCAAGCAATTCTTTCGAAGTGCTCGGCTCGAACTGGGTATGCGGCGTCATCGGCAACAGGCCCAGGTCCACGGACATTGGCCTTTGCCTCTTCCTTGCCAACAGGCCATTTCGCCTCGCCATCGGAAATTTCTTTCGCGATCCTGCTGCTAGCACAGCATTTCCGCCCAGCGAGCAAAGACCGTGGATGCAGTTTCTCGCAGGACCGGCAGGCACTCCTGCCCTTGTTGCCAAATCAAGTCTGCATCGAGACCGGACTCGATGAGCAAGCCAGCGCTCTTGCGACAGCTTCCTCGAGCAACCCGGGAGTCATTTCCAGGTGGAATTGCAGACCGTAAAGAGCGTGACCGTAGCGGAAGAGCTGGTTGCGGGTAAGGGCCGACGAGGCCAGTCGCATACCTCCAAGCGGGATGTCGAAAACATCTCCATGCCAGTGAGTGACGACAAATTTTGCGGGAACTCCACGCCAAAGAGGGTCATACTGTGAAATGGGATCAAGGGTCACCTCGAAGAAGCCGACTTCACGCTGGCCTGGCTGAACCCTGGCACCAAGGGCTGAAGCCATCAGCTGAGCGCCCAGGCACAATCCGAGGACCGGCTTGCCTTGAGATGCCGCATGGCGCACCAGTGCGCATTCGCTAGAAAGGTAGGGATACTTTTCCTGTTCGTAGACCCCTTGGGGACCGCCACCCAACGCCAGTCCAGCAAAACCCTCAAGGGAGCCGGGCACAGCTTGACCGAGATCGGGTCGAATGACTTCCAGTGGGAGGTCCACCCCGCCGAGAGTTTCGCCAAGGAGACCAGGCCTATCGACGTCGCTGTGCTGGATGAACAAGACCGTCCTGTTCCTCATAGGGCCCTGCCATAAGGGTCTCGTCCCAGCCCGGACAAGCGCTTCGTCATTGAACTGCGACCAGCACGACGCGCCGGCCGGAATGGGAAATTCGGTCCAGCCTTTCTTAGTCGCTGCCGGAGAATTTCCATGGGCTTCATGGCCACGAAGTGTGTCGGGTCGGAGTAATTCCCGCAATAGGAAGGTCTTCCTATCTATGGATCCATTCCTGAGGATGATTGCGCTGCAGTGCAGCCGCCGCAGCGTAACGGTTTTCGACTCCGAGTTTTCGGAAAATCTTGTCGAGATGGTTCTTTACCGTGTGAGCGCTGATCCCCAAGGATGATCGCGATTTCCTCGTTGGATTTGCCCTGACCCACCCATTCCGCTACCTCCTGCTCACGTGGACTAAGTTCGACCGCGGGCCAGGCGGGTCGGCCGTTCTCGACTTGTTCGTCCACGAGCAAGAGAAAGCACCCCGCGTGCGGATGGCGCGTGAATCGCACAACCAGCTTGCGAGACCCGTCGCTAAACGTCCATCCACGTTTGAGCTTGAGACTGTCTGAAAGGAAACGCCGCCGCAGCCTCTGGACGACCAGATCGTGAAGAGCCTCCGGGAGCCGGCGTTCGGAACCGGCCTTCCCCCCGATATACCGGCAAATCAAACGACGTGTAGCACGGCTGCAATAGCGCACTTGACCGTCCTCGCCAAGAACGACATGTCCGCGGCCGAGGGCCGCTTCGATGGACTCGAAGGGTCCCGGCTCGTCAATGGCCTCGAGCAGCCAGTCCAAATGTACGTCAAAACCCACGACGCCGACGCATCTCCCCGCGTGAAGAATCGGCGCCGCCGTGCTGGTGATTAAAAGATCCTTTCCGGCAACTCGATATTCGTAAGGATCAATCAAGACTTCCGCTTTTCGGCGCGCTTGGCGTGAAATACCAGTCGGCGTCAGGTTTGTCGTAGTCGATGTTAGCCTCGAGCTGGATCCGGCCCCCGTAACGATGCCAGAAGCGGCACGAACCGCCCGCTGTGATCGTGGCCCGGTGCGCCGGCAAACATCGCGTCCCGACCGTCCAGAGCGTCCGGCTCCCACACAGTCCAGACACCAAGCAAACAGGGGTTTGCCACCAGGACTCCTCGCATGATCTCATTGAGTAAGCCGCGGTCGGTAAGACCTAGAGTCTTCAGCGAGGAAAAGACCGTCGACAGCTGACCGGCCCGGTTCACCCCCTCCGCCCGTTCCAAAGTCATGCCTGAGCATTGGAGCAACTTTCATACCGTTTCTTCTGCAATCTTTGCCGATTGACCTAAATGCTCTCTCAACTTAGCTTGGCCGACTTTACCGAAACAACCGCAAGCAGGCGCACAGAGAAAAGCGAATGGCCAAAGTAACCCTCAGAAACGTCTATAAGATCTACCCTGGAGATAGAGGCAAGGACGTCACGGCTGTGGAGAATTTCAGTCTCGACATTTTTGACCGGGAGTTCGTGGTTTTCGTCGGCCCGTCCGGCTGTGGAAAGTCCACGACCTTGCGAATGATCGCCGGTCTCGAGGAGATCTCGAAAGGTGATGTTTTGATCGCCGACAAACGCGTCAATGATCTTCCTCCGAAGGACCGTGACATCGCGATGGTTTTTCAAAACTACGCGCTCTATCCGCACATGAGCGTGTATGACAATATGGCATTTAGCCTGGAACTGCGGAAGTATCCCAAGGCGGAGATCAAGAAGCGCGTCATCGGAAGCTGCGGACCTCCTGGGCATCGAGCAACTCCTCGATCGCAGGCCAAAGGCCCTTTCCGGTGGCCAACGCCAACGCGTCGCGGTCGGTCGCGCCATCGTGCGCCAGCCGGAAGTTTTTCTCTTCGACGAACCGCTCTCGAATCTCGATGCCAAGATGCGCGTTCAAATGCGCACGGAAATCACGAAGCTCCATCAGCGCCTCCAAGCTACGATGATCTACGTGACCCACGATCAAATTGAAGCCATGACTCATGGGCACGCGCATCGTCGTGATGAAGGATGGCGTGATCCAGCAAGTGGATAGCCCGCTGAAAATCTATAACGAGCCAAAGAACCTTTTCGTCGCCGGCTTCTTGGGCAGTCCCCCGATGAATCTCGTCAAGGGCGACTTGCACGAGCGCAACGGCGCCCTCGTTTTCACGGAAGTGCAGGGCGGCGCGATCGAAGTTGAGCTCGGCGACCGCAAAGCTGCCGCTGGTTACGTCGGCAAGGAAGTCGTCCTTGGCGTCCGGCCCGAGAATTGCGACCTCGTTTCATCAGGACAATGCTCATCGAACAACAGCTTCCAGGCGGTGGTGGATATCGTCGAGCCCATGGGTGCAGAAACCTATTTTCACCTTACAGACCGGCGCGCATCCCATTATCAGCCGTAGTCCTCTGGCGCACAACAAGCCGATGCAGGCCACCGGTTCAAATTCCAGATCGACGCAACAGTCGCGCATCTCTTCGACCCGGTGACGACACACCGAATCGTATGATTTCGACCAAGATGACGCGCCGCCTTGTAGGGACCAAAGATCCCCGCAATGATATCCGATCCTTATGAGCAGCCCCGATCTTGACGTCCGCCATGTTGCCAGACTGGCGCGCATAGCCTTGGCCGAGGAGGAAGTCGACACCTTCCAAGATCAGCTCGGCCGTGTGCTCGAACATATCGAGCACCTCAAGGAACTAGACGTCTCGGGCGTCGAACCGACCGCACACACCTATCCGATCTTCAACGTGACGCGTCAGGATAGCTCCGGGCGCCAGCATGTCGCGCGAAGCGGCCCTCGAGCCTCGCGCCGCGCACCGTCAACAATCTCGTCATCGTTCCGAAAGTCGTCGAATGATCGATCTTGTCCGCCTCACCGCTTCCGAAATTCAGGAGGGTTTCCGCTCCAAAGCCTTTCCACCCCGTTGACTTATTGCGTGCGCTCGAATCGCGAATCCGCTCCGTGGAGCCTACCGTGCAGGCATTCCTTTCCCGTGATTTTGAAGCCGCCCTGCGCAAAGCCGAAGCGGCTGACGTTTCGCTCCCGCTCGGAGGAATCCCCATCGGCATCAAAGATGTGATCAGTGTGAAGGGTGATTCCTGCACCTGCGCTTCGAAAATCCTGCAGGGCTATACCGCGCCCTACGACGCAACGGTTATCGCGCGGCTTAGGGCTGCTGGCGCCATCCCGTTCGGCAGATTGAACATGGACGAATTCGCCATGGGTTCTTCAACCGAAAACTCTGCCTTCCAGACCACACGCAACCCGTGGGACACCACGCGCATCCCCGGTGGATCGAGCGGCGGGTCGGCGGCCGCCGTCGCCGCATGTGAAGTCCCCGCCGCGCTGGGTTCGGATACCGGCGGCTCGATCCGTCAGCCGGCAGCGCTTTGCGGGTGTGTCGGGCTGAAGCCGAGCTACGGACGCGTTTCGCGTTATGGTCTTGTTGCCTTTGCGTCCTCCCTGGATCAGATCGGTCCGTTTGCGCGTTCGACGCGTGACTGCGCGCTTTTGCTCAACGCTATCGCAGGACGTGACCCGATGGACTCGACCTCACTGGATCACCCGACAGAGGATTTTACCGCCGAGCTCGGTCGCGATCTCAAGGGCGTCCGCCTGGGCATCCCGAAGGAATATTTTGTCGATGGCATGGACGCCCGCGTGAAGTCCACTATCGAAGCCGCCATCCAACAATGCGCCGAAAATGGTGCTGAGCTCGTGGAACTCTCTTTGCCGCATACCGAGTATGCGGTTTCCGTCTATTATATTATCGCAACCGCCGAAGCTTCGGCCAACCTTGCCCGTTTCGACGGCGTCCGCTATGGCCGCCGTGCGGATCAGCCCAAGGATCTCACGGACCTTTATGTTCGCACTCGGGAGGAGGGATTTGGCAGCGAGGTGAAGCGCCGCATCATTCTCGGGACCTACGTTCTGTCCAGCGGATATTACGACGCCTACTATCTTCGCGCGCAAAAAGTCCGCACTCTCATCCGCCGGGACTTTGCGACGGCCTTTGAGAAGGCGGACGTCATCGTTTGTCCCACTTCGCCCGATGTCGCTTTCCCTATCGGCGAACGCACGAGCGACCCGCTGAAGATGTACCTCGCAGACATCTTCACTATTGCCGCCAATCTTGCGGGAATCTGCGGGATCAGCGTGCCGTGCGGATTCGTGGGCGAAGGCGAGAACAAACTTCCCGTCGGCCTCCAGTTCCTCGGGAAATCGCTCGCTGAAACCCGCATGCTCGGTATCGCCGACGCCTACGAACGCGCGTCCGGCTGGAGCAAGGAAAACGCACCCGTTTGAACCTTGATCGGAGCAAGGAATTCAATGGCGATCCCTACCAAGCGCTACGCGTCAAGAGGGGTCCATTTTATTCGCAAACTGGTCCAGTTTGAGGGAGATTAAGCCTGGCAGGACAAATCCGATGGGCTGGACATCTTGACGGTTTTGCTTACCTTCACACTTCCGAATGAGCCTTCTGTTCTTCAAACGAGTCCTCGCTAATCCGCTGCGTGTTGGCTACGTGGTTCCCAGTTCGCCGTTCCTAACCCGGCAAACCGTGCGGCGCATTGATTTTTCCCAGCCCCGTGTTGTCGTCGAACTCGGTCCTGGTGAAGGTTGCCACACGCGCCAGATCGTCAAACGCATGAATGCCGACTCACGGCTCATCCTCTTTGAGCTCGACGAGGAATTTGTTTCCCATTTGCGCAAGCAGTTCGTACGGGACCCCCGCGTGACCGTGCTTAACACGGATGCCTTGCATCTGCCGGAGACGCTGCGGGAGATGGGCCATCCACACTGTGACTATATCGTCTCCGGTCTGCCGTTTTTTGTCATCGAGCCAAAGACCAAGGACAAGCTTCTGCGGAGCATCGCCAAGGCAATGGACAACGATAGCCGCTTCATTACCTACCAAGTCACGACACAACTCTGTGATCAGGATCATCTCTTCGAGCTCTCCGGCAAGGAATATTGCCCGCTAAACTTCCCTCCGATCAACGTGCTCGAATTCCGCAAGGCCGCAGCGGCGTAGCGATTACAGATACCCTTTCGCGACCTCCTCCGCGAGAATGGCGATTCCGTCTCGCACGGAGAGCTCATCCATCGCGAAACTAAGCCGGATGCATTCGTGCCCGTGCCGCCAATCCTGCGCCGCGCCCACGCCAAAATAGTGGCCTGGAACGACGAGCACACCGCGCTCCTTCAGTCGAGCGTAAAGCGTCTCCGCAGAGATCTTCATTCCACGAAACCATAGCCACAAGAATAACGCCCCCTCGCTCACGTGCACATGGTAGTCGAGTCCGTCGTCGAAGAACTGCGCGATCCATTCCTGCGCAAGATGAGATTTTCGCTCGTAGAACGGCCGCACAACCTCGCGCGCCAAACGGAGGATCTCGCCGGATTTCACAAGCGGAAGCACAAGAGCTTGCCCGATGGAGCAATTGGCGAGACCGACGATCGCCGTCATCGAGGCCACAGCGCGGATAATCTCCGGACGCGCCACGACGATGCCGGTGCGCGTGTTAGGGAGCCCGAGCTTGGACAGGCTCAGCGTAACAATGATGTTTTCGTCCCAGATCGGATCGGCGTCGCGGAACAAGATGCCGGGAAACGGCACCCCGTAGGCGTTGTCGATAATCAGCGGCACGCCCGCCGCCCGAGCTATGGCAGCCAACCGATGAATCTCGTTGTTGGTGAGCACATTGCCCGAGGGATTCGTGGGACGCGACACGCAAAGCGCTGCCACGTCCTCCGAAACGGAGAGTTGATCGAAATCTACATGATACTTGAAGCGATGTCGGGGCAGAAACTCGATGCCCGGCTCCACTGCGCGCAAGAGTCCGGGAGCCAACCCCTGGTTCATATAACCGATATACTCGGGCACGAGCGGAAGGAGGATTGTCTTTCGCCTTCCGTCGCGGAATTCCCCGGCCAAAAGGTTGAAGAGAAAAAAGAACGCCGTTTGTCCGCCCGCGGTGATGGCAATGTTCTCCGGACCGAGGTTCCATCCAAATTCCTGCCGAAGCAAATTTGCCAGCGCAGCGATGAATCGCGCGTTACCGATAGGAGGATCGTAATTCGTCACCATCCGATCAAACGCGGGCGGATCGGCCAGAATGGCTGCCATACGATTGCGCCAAATTGCCTGCATCTCCGGGATGTGCGCCGGGTTGCCGCCACCGAGCATCCGCACCGGCCCATGTGCACCGGCCATTGCGCGCCCGAGATCGTCCATCAATTCCTCGATCCCACTGCCGCTGGCTAGCCGCTCGCCAAAAAGGGATTTCTCAAACACCGAAGAAATCTAACCATAGAGGATGCAGAGAGCACAGAGTCAATTCTCGGAATCCTTGACTCGTTTTCTTTGTGTCTCGAGTGCTCTGTGGTTAATTGTTTTGGGTCCAATCAAGATTCATGCCATTCTCTTCCGAAATCACCAATCTGCTCCGCGATAAATCTCCGCTTCTGCGGCAATTTGAAGCGCTGCTCGCTCCGCGCTCGGATTTGAATCTGGAGTTGCTGGCCCGTGAATCCGCCGCGATCACCCGACGCTACTTTGGGCGCACCATGCGCCTCTTCGCCCCGCTCTATCTCTCTAACGAGTGCATCAACTCATGCGCCTATTGCGGCTTCTCGCGTGAAAATGCCATCCTGCGCGTGACGCTGGAAATCGACGAAGTCGCGCGCGAAGCCGCACACATCATAGGCCAAGGCTTTCGCAATATCCTTCTCGTGGCCGGCGAGCATCCCAAATTTGTTTCCGGCGACTACCTGGAACGATGCATTCGCCGGCTTTCGGCGGCTGTTCCGAGCATCAGTATTGAGGTCGCTCCTATGGAAGTCGCCGACTATCTACCGCTTGTTCATGCGGGTGCAGAAGGCTTGGTCGTTTACCAGGAGACCTATAATCGCCAAACCTATTCCAAGATTCATCTTTCAGGACCGAAGAAAGACTACGATTGGCGACTGGATTGCCCAGAACGCGCCTATGAGGCGGGCTTCCGTCGCATCGGCATTGGCGCCCTGTACGGTCTGTGGCATTGGCGGGAGGAAGCCATGGCTCTGGCCGCTCATCTCGAGCATCTTCTGCGATCTTGCTGGAAGGCACAGATCACCGTCAGCCTCCCGCGTCTGCGACCCGCCGCTGGCGACTTCCATCCGATGCATCCCCTGCCCGACCGCGAATTCGTCCAGCTCGTTTGCGCTTTCCGCATCACCTTTCCGCAGATTGGAATCGTGCTGAGTACGCGGGAGCCGGCTGCTCTGCGTGACGCCATCGCTCCGCTCGGCATTACCATGATGAGCGCTGGCAGCCATACGGAGCCAGGTGGCTACACCGGCCAGGGTAAACAGAACCTGCATGAGACAATTCGTGGCCGCCAGATCCCCGCTGTTGGCGAGCACGCCGAAGGGCAATTCGTCATCTCCGACGAGCGCCCGCCCCACGCAGTGGCTGCTCGCTTGCGGGAACTTGGACTCGAGCCCGTCTGGAAGGATTGGGACGCCGCCATCCTTAACGCCGCATAGGACCATGAATCTTTTTTTGAACGGTCAAAGAGAGGAAGTTCAGGCGAAAACCGTTAACGATTTGGTGAATGAACTCGGTCTTGTCCCCGAAACTGTCCTCATCGAACACAATGGCACTGCTCTTCTGCGCTCAGAATGGGCAAACACGCCACTTGGCGGCGACGACCGGCTCGAAGTCCTGCGAGTGGCCGCCGGAGGGTAGGCGAACGGTACTAACGATTCCGGAGGGGGTTAAATCCGGATGCGCCGCTCAACGTTTACCGGGCGTCGCACGTCCGTCGCATCTTTCAAAGTGCCGGGTTATTGGATCAAACGTTCGAGCACGGCATCGGGAGCGGCTCCAAGGGCCGTGGCTTTGGCATAATGCTCCTTGGCGAGTTGGAGGGAAGGCGGTTGCGTTGTTGCATAAAGGACTGCCAGATTGAAGTGGGCATCCGAATATTCCGGTTTGAGTTGGATCGCCCTCTTAAGTTGAATTTCCGCTTCGTTCCACTGTTCCCTTTGACCTAGACAGGCGCCAAGATAGTTATGGGCTACTGCGTCCTCTTCATTGAAGGCAATTGCCTTGTGCAGAGCGCCAATCGCATCGCCGAACTTGCCTTGCCGGCTGTACACAATTCCCAGATTGGTATAGGCATAGGAATCATTTCCGTTGATCTCGACAGCTTTCTTAAGCGCCACCTCCGCAGCCGAAAGCTTACCGCCTTCAATCTGCACGGCACCTAGATTGGACAGTGCGAAGTAGCTATTGGGAGTTTTCTCGACGATTTGTTGATAGATCTTCTCGGCCCCGATATAGTTTTTGACCCCGAAAAGCTGCTTGGCCTGCCCAACGAGTTCGCGGACATCGTCGGGCAGCGACTCGGACTCTGCAGGCTCTTGGAGAATCTTTTTCGTTGTCACCTCCTCCTCGCCTGGCTTGCTAATGGCAACGGTCACCTCAAGACTTTGAGCGTTCGCTTCGGTAAGGAGAGCCACGGGATCTTTGAAAAGTGAGCGTTCCTCGGGCGTCAAGTGAAGCACGGGTGCCCCAAGAACGGTCAGTTGTTGTCTAATAACATTGGAATTGACACTCAACATTCCGATTTCTTGTTCGATGAGTTTCTTTGCATCGTCGCGCTTCGTTTGCTCCTTGATCTGGCGCAAGATGATTCCCCGCAAGAGCTCGTTCTCCATGGCCAACTTCTTTTCATCGCTCGGGTTCAGTTCGAGTTGCGCGAGTTGGCCAGACGTTTCATCGAGCTGCTTGCGCAGCAGGTCTAGTTGAGCATCCCCTTTGCTGTTGCGTGCGTGGGCTTCGAGCAGCTTGTCGTTCGCTGTTTGCAAGTTGCTTTGCAACGATGCAATAGTCCGATTCTTCTCAGCAACTGCTTCGGGCGACGCGCTCTCCGAAAGCCTTGCGGTAAGAACCTTTTTCTCAGCGGCAAGCTTCTCAAACTCTGTTTTGCTCACGGTACGCTGCGAAACCTCTGTAAGCTTGGTTTTCAGCTGCCTGTTTTCGGAGGTGACGCGCTCGATCTCCGCCGAATTGTCCTTGATTTTCTTTACCTTTGCCAAAGCCTTGTCGCGGGCGTCATCTAGTTCCCTGCGTTCTGCGAGCAGCCCGGACCGTACTTGATCGCTGTCCGCGATGTATTTGGAAGCTCTCTCCAGCTTTGCAAGCAGGCGTTCGTTTTCCTCCTGAAGGACTTCATTGTCGGTCTGCAGATCGGAGAACTGCTTGAAAATGCCGGCATATTTTTTCTCGAGCCCTTCCCGGATAGCGGGTAGGGAAACACCGTCCTTTTTCATGTCCTCGAGCGAAGAAGCCGTCTGTGCAAGCTGGCCCTTCAATTCGACGACACTCACTTTTGTCTTGTCGATTTCGAGGAGTGCGCTTTGGAGATCAGCCGACTTCTTCAAGAGTCGTTCATTCAACCTTTCGTTGTCCGCCTGCGCCTGGGCGAGTTGGCTGCGCAGATCGCGCAGCTCGCGTTCCGCAACGCTGAGGCCACCACGGCCAACGGGGCGACTCTCGTCAAGAGAGGAGGAGCGTGCGGGTTCTCGTACACTGCGTTTGGGGGCCGACGGTGGCTTGACCGTCACGACGGGACCGGTGGAAAAGGCAGTGGGCAACGGTTTTTCTTTTTCCGGCTGCGGCAGGTTGCCCTCGAGCGGCTCCGTCGATTGCGGCATGCTTGCCAAGTCTCCTTCCAATCGGGTGACGCTATCCCGTGTTTTCCGCAGGCGATACTCGACAACAAGCGGTTGCCAGTCCGGAGCCGATTTGCTGATTTGCTGGAGGACTTGCTGGGCGGAGCGATACTTCTTCAGCGCTTCCCGAGGCTTCGCCTCCCGCTCGAGCTTCTCGCCGGATTGGAAGTCTTTGTAGGCCTTGAGAAAGAGGTCGGAGGAATCCTCGGAAAACGCCGAGCTTAGCATCACCAGCGATGCCCCTACCAAAATTAAATAGAATCCCGACCGGTGCATTGATTTAAGGGAGGGTTAATATCATGAACTTTGCCGTCGAATGCAAGATCCGAAAGAAGCAAAACTCTTTATCATAAGTGTCATGTAATAAGCGCATTGCATCTTTTTGACAAATTGTTCACAAGTGTTGACAAGGGCAAGAATCGGGTGCTAGTTTGCGCGCAAATTTCGTCGGCCGCACTATGTGGAGGCGAAAAGATGCGACATGGAAGCCCTCTTAGAGCAGCCCGTTCTTGTGCTTAACCGCTTGTGGCAGGCGGTTAATACATGCTCCGTGCGTCGAGCTTTCACGCTCCTTTATCGGGGGAACGCACAGGTGGTTTCAACGGATGGACAAAATAACTATCTGACGCACGATTTCCTGAGCTGGCAGGATTTTTCACAGGCGAATCCCGAGCCCGAAATGGTTCGCACGATTTCGGTAAGCATCCGCATACCGCGAATCATCGTGTTGCTGCTTTTCGAGCGGTTGCCAAAGAAAGAGGTCAAGTTCACGAGGCACAATGTCTTCGAGCGCGACAGGAATACCTGCCAATACTGCGGCAATGCCTTTGAGCGGAATGACTTGAATCTTGATCATGTCCTTCCAAGAGATCGCGGAGGTGAAACGACTTGGGAAAACATCGTCTGTTCGTGCATCCCCTGTAATACGAAGAAGGGCAACAGGCTTCCGCACGAGGCCGGTCTTCAGCTTATCCGCAAGCCAAAGCGCCCCAAATGGCGTCCATTCGTAAACATCAGCTTTTCGCGTCATCAGCACGATAGCTGGAGGCATTTTCTTGATCTCGCCTATTGGAACGTCGAGTTGGGCCAGTAGGCTATCCCGCGCCGCTCACATCGTGATTATGAAAAACACCGCTGCTCCAAACGACAAGAAAGCAAGAGCGGCCAAGCCGTAAAGCGCCGCAGCAAAGGGGTCTCGCATTGTGATGTTTTTTGGTGACGGCGAGGAGCTGACGAAATTCTCCGGACGCGCGCTTGACGTCGCGACCTCAAGGGGAGTTGCAAGAAAATCGGGTCGCGGTTGAGAGAGAGCCGCCGCCTCTTCCTCGCTCACGAATACGCCCTCAACGCTTCCGAAGCGCACTTCGTCTCCACTCCGAAGAACGGCGTCTTTGACTTGCTCGCCGTTGACAAACGTTCCATTGGTGGAGCCTGGATCGTAGAGATGATATCTGCCTGCCTTGAGAAAGATGTCGGCATGATGGCCTGAGACGGACAGCTCGTCGATTTGGAGACTATTGTTTGCGAGCCGCCCGATGGTTACCCTTTCTTCGCCAAGGTCAAAGTTGATTCGGTTATCCTTGGCGAGGAAAATCTGGAGCTGGGGCATCGCGGCGATTTTCTAGGACTTTTTTTCCACCGCCTCAACCTCTTTGGCGAATTCAGCGAAAAAATACGATGCATCGTGGGGGCCTGGGGAGGCTTCAGGGTGATATTGGACGCTGAATGCTGCGTGCTCCCGGTGTCGCAACCCTGCGACGGTGCCGTCGTTGAGGTTGATATGTGTCACCTCGAGATCTTTCGGCAATGAATCGGGTTCCACGGCATAGCCGTGGTTCTGGGAAGTAATGGCCACCTTTCCGGTGCGAAGGTCTTTGACGGGCTGATTCGCGCCGCGGTGGCCGAATTTCAATTTGAACGTCTTTCCGCCAAGGGCTAGCGCGAGAATTTGGTGTCCAGACATATGCCAAAAAGCGGCCGCTTTCCGATCAATTCTCTCACTGCCTCGTGGGCGTAATTCAGTGCGGCGGGATCCCCGGGCCCGTTGGAAAGAAAGACGCCCTCCGGATTCATCGCGAGAACCTGGGCGGCCGGCATGGACGCCGGGACAACTCTCACGGCAAATCCATTTCGGCGCAGCGAGCGCAGGATGTTCCTCTTGAGTCCGAAATCGTACGCGACGATCCGGTGCGAGGCGGGAGGCAATTCTTCAAAAAAGTTCCCTGCCTCGTCATCGGCCGTGTCGGGATCGCTCCGCGAGAGGATCCATTTTCGGCTCACGCGGTTCTCGACGTCCCAATCGTACGGGGAGCGGGTCGTCACCTCTTGCACGAAATCCACCCCTTCATAAGGAACGGCCCTCGCACGGCTAACGGCTTTCTCATCGCTCAAATCC
This sequence comes from uncultured Verrucomicrobiae bacterium, assembly GCA_963708595.1. Classification (GTDB taxonomy): domain Bacteria; phylum Verrucomicrobiota; class Verrucomicrobiia; order Chthoniobacterales; family Terrimicrobiaceae; genus DASTFP01. The sequence goes on along the minus strand of CAVPTR010000045.1, from coordinate 13,326 downwards.
TCCATCGCGATGCAGGCACGCATTGCGCCCGATTTTCGCAGCCGGCGTGTCAGGGCGCGGGTATCGATGCCTTGAATGCCCGGGATTCCATGTCTCAAAAGAAACTCATGCAGGGTTCCCTGCGAACGCCAGTTGCTTGCCAGGGGACTGAGCTCTTCAATGACGAACCCGCGAACTTGAGGCGCTGCGCTTTCGACGTCCAGGAGGTTTACACCATAGTTACCGATGAGCGGATACGTCATGGCCACGATCTGGCCACGATAGGAGGGATCGGTAAGCACCTCTTGATAGCCGGTCATCGCTGTGTTGAAACAAATCTCGCCGGCTTGCGTCTGAGCTGCGCCAAAAGCGACCCCTCGAAAGATCGTTCCATCCTCTAGTGCAAGTATTGCATCCATCCTGTATACAATAGGGATCTTCCAGGACCGGGCTCAACGGTAAATCGTCCGCTCGAAGGATCTTTGGAGAGTTCTTGCCGAACCAGTGCAACGCGGAGCGCTTCGCCAATCCTTTCTTGGGATGGCCGTGCGCCCGGTGGACGAAAAAATGGCCTGCTTCAAACGAAGCAGGCCATTGGAAACTTTGCCCCGCGAGTGCCGTTCCGACGCATATCCCGTTCCCTCAGTAAGGGTGGATGACCGCCGCAAGGCGCGCTGACTTCCAGTGAAGGCATGTCATTGCGCCTCCCGGCCAAGCCTCCGGGACGTTTTGACTTATCAGTTCGGGAGCTTGCGTCGTTCAATCGCGAACACCACAGGGCAAATCGGTGTTTCGCCTGTTGGCGAACTAAAATATTTTCGAAAGAGCTATTCCCGGAAATCCACTGCCAGCCTTGCTTTCAACTGCTGCTTCAAGCGGCCGCAGGCAGCGTTGACTTCCTCGCTACTTAGCGTCCTCCCCTGCGCGCGGAATGTCAAGGAGATCGCGAGCGATTTGCGATCGGCGGGCAATTTTTCTCCGGACGGATCCAGATAAAGGTCAAACGGTTCGATCCTCACGAGGAAATCTTCCTTCGCATTCCAAAGCTCGCTTTCGATGTTTCCGTAGGGCAAGGCGATTGGACATACGACGGCAATGTCGCGCACCACCGCGGGGAACTTAGGAATGTCGTGGAACGCGGCAGGACCCCGGATTGTTCGAAGCATCTCGAGAGCGATTTCTCCGATGAGCACCGGCTTGATGGCACCGAGCATGCGAGCGAAGGCAGGTGCCAATTGGCCCAGAATTCCGATGCGCTTACCTTGCGCAAGGAGTTCGACGAACAAGGCTAGCTGAGACCTTCCTTCCTTACGGATGTACGCCAAGGGAACTAGTGCCAATGCCTCTACGATCCCCTTCGCGTCATGCCAGTCGAAATCCCTCACCGCATCCCCACGCCAGCTTTTTGGGGCAATTTCTCCATAAAGCGAAAACCCGAGCGTTTCCTGCTCTTCGGATGAATCGGCGTGAAATACCCGGCCGATTTCGTAGAGTCCGACCGATCGCGCGCCATACCGAATGTTGCGTTCCAAAGCCGAAATCAAGCCGGGAAGGAGGCTTGTGCGCAGGAATGCCTGGTCTTCACCCAAGGGATTGCGCAAACGGAGGGGTGTTCCATCCTGCCACAGCATCCTCTCTGAGACAAGCGTACTGGTTCGAGCCTCGCTCAAGCCCAAGGCATAGAGCTGCTGACGGACAGTCGCTTGAAAATCGTAGACGTCATCCGCCTCGCCGGGTTTAGCGGGCGCCGCCGCAATTCGGCTGGGAATCCTTTCAATTCCGATGACGCGAGCTACTTCCTCGATCAGATCCACATCGCGGGACAGATCGCGCCGATGGCTTGGAATCTTCCATTCCACACTGTGTTCGTTCTCGGCCGCCGGTGAGAGGCCCAGCCGCAGGAGCGCATCACGGACTTCATTTGCTGAGACATCCGCACCGAGAAGCGAACGACATCGCGAGAGACGGAGTTCAACCGGATCCGGCGCGCAGGGCGGGGCCCCGGCCACGATCACCGCTTCGTCGCCCTGGCCGCCGGCAAGTTCTTCGATCAGGCGCGCGGCGCGGGCCGACGCAATGAGCACGCCCAGGGGGTCCACTCCCCGCTCGAATCGATAACTCGATTCGCTCTGCAGATTGTGTAAGCGAGCCGAGCGCCGCACCGAAGACGGCTCGAAAAAGGCGCTCTCCAATAAAACCTCAGTGGTCGCGTCAGTCACACCGGATCTTTCTCGCGCCCATGACACCGGCAAGGGCAACAGGGCCTTCGGCGTCGGCAATTGCAAGATCCCCGGTGGACAGAAGGCATTCACATCCATCCAGCGCGCGGAATTTCTCTCCCTCATGTGCCGGCCGAACGATGATCCCACCGTGTAGCGTGCTCGCGTCGAAAGCATGGAGAGGCTGGCCGAGTTCCAACATCACGTAGTTCGTAATGTCCACGACATTGTTGATCGATCGAAGGCCGACCGCCGCCAGCCGCTCGCGAAGCCACTGCGGACTCGGCCCCACCTTCACGTTTTGGATTCGGCGGACAGAATAGAATGGACACAGTGCCGGCGCTTGAACAGAGACCAATCGCTCCTGCGCGTTCTCAATGTGCGGCATATCGACGGGAGCGAGTCGAAGACCTCCTCCAGAGAATGCGGCAACTTCACGTGCCAAGCCGACATGACTGAGCCAATCGGGGCGATTTGGAGTGATTTCCAATTCAAGAATTGCATCCGCTGGATACAACTCGGAAAGTGGTCTTCCAACCGGCGTCTCCTTCGGCAGGATCAGGAGACCTTCCGCATCGTCCGCGATTCCAAGTTCTTTTGCGCTGCACAGCATTCCCTCGCTTTCCACCCCGCGCAGTTTGCCGACCTTGATCTTGAAGCCCCCCGGGAGCACTGCCCCCGGGAGTGCCAGCGGCGCCTTGTCCCCAGGCTTGTAGTTCTTCGCGCCGCAAACAATCTGGCGCGGTTGGCCCGAGCCGTCGTCAACCCGGCACACGCTCAAGCGGTCCGCATTGGGATGCTGGCTGGATTCGAGGATCTGCGCGACGACGACCTTCGGAAACTCTCCTCCCTTTCTTGTGACGCTCTCCACCTTGATTCCAGCGCGCGTGAGCAGCTCGTCCAACTCCGACGCGGAGCCAGTCCAATCGACGAAATCGCGAAGCCAGTTGAGGGAGATGTTCATCGGTTCGACGTCTCGGGCTGTGATCCTTCATCCTCATGGTTGGTCAAAATTGCTTCAGGAATCTGAGGTCGTTTTCCACCAACATGCGGATGTCCGGAACTCGAGCGAGATTCATCGCAAGCCGGTCGAGCCCGAAACCAAAGGCAAATCCCAGTGACCAGGTCCGGATCGAAGGCTCGGTCGCCGCGCCTGTTGCAGATCTGCTCAAAGACGGCCGGATCGACCATCCCGCACCCGGCGAGCTCCATCCAGTTGCCTCCGAGGGCTTCCGTGCGAATGTCGATTTCGTAACTCGGTTCGGTGAACGGGAAAAAATGCGGACGAAACCGAACTTTGGTTTCGGGCCCGAATAACTCACGAAAGAAAAATTCGAGCGTCCCTTTGAGGTCGGCCACCGAAACTTCGCGATCCACAAAGAGCCCTTCCATCTGTGTGAATTGGGCAAGATGGGTGGCGTCCACCTCGTCGCGCCGATAGGCGGCGCCCGGAGCAATGACGCGCACCGGTGGCGTTTGCGATTCCATCACGCGGACCTGCACGGTGGACGTATGCGTTCTCAGCAAACGCCCGTCGGGTAGATAAAAGGTATCGAGCTCGTTGCGCGCCGGGTGATCCGGAGGCGTGTTGAGCGCATCAAAGCAATGCCATTCGGTTTCAATGTCCGGTCCGTCGGCCAGCGCGAACCCGAGCCTGCGAAAAATCCTCACCGCCTTGTCGAGCAACTGCGTGAGCGGATGGATGGAGCCAAGTTCGCGGTGCGTTCCCGGCAGCGTGACGTCAATCGTTGAAAACGCGCTGGCATCCGCGGCAGCTTCCAGACTTCCTTTCCTTTTCTTCCAGCGAATCCGAGACGTCCTGTCGCAGCTGATTCAACAGCTTTCCAAGCCGCGGCCGATCCTCCTTGTCGACCTCTCGCATGCCTTCGCTGAGGCGCGTAATTTCCCCGCTCTTGCCGAGGTATCGGACCCGCGCTGCATCGAGCGATTTGGGATCGCTGGCGGCCTCAATGGCAGTGACCGCTTCGGCCCGCAGCGATTCGATCCTGGACTCCATCGAAAAAAGTGGCGCTGGGGCGGTCAATTCCTGCGCAAGCAGCGCAAGAGAGGGCGTCCCTGCCAGATAATTTTCAGGCGGCCTTTGCCCCGATGGCCGCTTTCGCTTTTCCGACGATCTGCTTAAAAGCGGCTTCATCCTGAATGGCAAGGTCTGCGAGGACCTTTCGGTCGAGCGTGATTCCGGCCGCCTTGAGACCTTCAACGAAGCGGCTGTAGGTGATGCCTTCTGCGCGGACCGCTGCATTGAGTCGCGTAATCCAAAGCGAGCGGAACGTGCGCTTGCGAGTCTTGCGATCGCGATAGGCCCAGTATTTGGCCTTCATCTGGGCGTCCTTCGCGTAGCGGAAGAGCTTGGAACGGCGGCCGCGGTAGCCTTTTGAAGCTTTGATCACCCGTTTGCGGCGAGCGCGGCTCGCGGGCGAATTGGTTGCACGTGGCATGTCATGTCCCCCGCCATTGTTGAGCGGGGCTCCGTGGAGCTGGCTGTTGGTTTCTTGCGATCCGCGGACTCACCAGTTCCGTAAGCCTCGAAATCTCGAGGCAGTCCGGCGGATCAGCTTCCCCTAAGACAAAGGGCAGATTGGCCCTTGATGCGAGCGACGTCGGAGTCGTGCACAAGGACGGGCTTGGCGAGCTTGCGCTTGCGTTTCGACGATTTGCATTGGAGCAAATGCCGGCGGCCAGCACGTGTCCGTAAGACCTTGCCGGTGGCGGTGACCTTAAAGCGTTTGGCAACCGATTTTCGCGTCTTGCTGCGTGCGATTGGCTTTGGCATGGGAAAAGGGGCAAAAAACTAACCTATCAACGAATCCTGGCAATGAAAAGTTTTGAGGCGAGAACGAAGGAGAGCGCTTTTGGCTCTTCGACTCCGGCCGGGCGAGCACGGATGTTTACCTTGACCCGGAAGCCGCAACATCGGTTTGATGGCGAATCACCCCCGATGAAGAAGGCCATTGTGATCCCCTCCTACCGCGCAGAAAAGACGTTGCCGTCCGTGCTTCCGCGCATTCCAGAGGCGTTTTGGGACAATGGGATCGCCATCATTGTCAATGACAAGAGTCCCGACAAGACTGGTGAGGTGGCGGAAACTCTCAAGAACCGATGGCCCGGGCTTGATGTCGTCCATCATGAGATCAATCGAGGCTACGGTGGAGCCCAAAAGACCGGTCTCAAGCGAGGGCTCGATCTGGGCGCGAGCGTATTCGCGATCGTGCATTCCGACGGTCAATACGCTCCGGAAGTCGTCCTCGATCTCATGAAGCCGATCTTCGAGGACAAAGCGCAAATCGTCCAAGGTTCGCGCATGCTCGGTGGTGGAGCGCTTCGTGGCGGCATGCCGTATGTTCGATACATCCCGAACCGTATTCTTACGTTCCTGGAGAACATCGTCTTCGGAACGCAAATGGCCGATTTTCACAGCGGCTATATGCTCTACTCTCGCAGGCTGCTCGAACGCGCACCCTTTGAGCAACTTCAGAACAACTATAACTTCGACGCCGAAATGATCGTTGTTGCGCACCTTCTTGGCATGGAATGCGCCCAAATCCCCATTCCGACCCGCTATGACGACGAAGTTTCAAGTCTCGACCCCATCCCCTACGGGATGAATGTCCTCAAAATGATGGCTCGACATCTGGGTGGTCGCTATCGAAAACTCGTAGTAGAGAAAGGGAATTCCTCTTTATCACTTTAGCGAAAAACGGTTGACGTCGGAGGCCACTCGATCGTAAATGGAAAGTTTTTCATGAAGATCCTTCTCCTAGGTGCCGGTGGATTCATTGGCGCGAATCTTGCCGAAGGCCTCGTCCGCGACGGCAAGCACGAAATCACGGCTCTTGATATCGAACGCGAGAAGCTTGATGAAACCATTAAGAGCGGCGAGATCAACTACATCCATTTCGACATTCGCGGCAACGAAAGGGAACTTGAACGACTGACGGCCGAGCATGATCTGGTCGTTGATCTCGTCGCCATGGCGAACCCGAGCCTGTATGTGAGCAACCCTGTTGATGTCTTCAAGCTGAACTTCTCGGAAAACCTTAAAATTGCTGAATTCTGCGTGAAGCACAAGAAGCGCATCGTCCAATTTTCGACATGCGAGGTCTATGGCATCACTTCCGCCCGGGCATTTGGCAAGGATTCTTCGAAGTATCCGACGCCGTTCGTTGAGGACGAAACGCCCCTTATAATGGGCCCGGTCAAGAATCATCGCTGGATCTATGCCTGCGCCAAGCAGCTTCTCGAGCGCGTCCTGCACGCCTATGGGCTCGAAGAGGGCCTAAATTACTCGATTATCCGGCCTTTTAATTTCATCGGTCCGCGCATCGACTACCTTCCGAGCGAGCAGACAGGCAATCCCCGTGTGTTCAGCCATTTTATGAATGCGCTTCTCTATGGAACACCGATCAAGCTGGTCGATGGCGGAGTGAACTACCGCGCCTACACCTATATCGACGATGCGGTGGACTGCATTTCGCGCATCATCGAGAACCGAGGCGGTGTTTGCGACCGCCAGATCTTCAATATCGGCACACCCGAGAACGAGGTTACCATTAAGGAACTCGCCAACAAGATGTGTTTAACCTTCGATAAGCATTTTCGTCAGCCGGGCGATCCCTACCCTGAGATCATTTCGGTACCCAGCGAGGAGTTTTACGGCAAGGGATATGAAGACTGCGACCGGCGCATCCCCGATGTCACGAAAGCCCGGGAGCTTGTTGACTGGAAATCCAAGCATGATCTCGATTCCGTGCTGTTTCACACGATGAAATACTTTGTTGAAAAGCACCGTGCGAAACAACCGATTGCGGCGTAGAAAATTCGCAAGGGAGCAGCTGAAAATCAGCCTCTGTTTTTAATTCCATAGAAACACAGCGCAAACGATCAAGGCGCCGGAATAGAGCAGCCCCATCCAAGCCGCGGCCCGATATCGCGGTGTCTTTGCGGTGAGCCATTCGATCTGATCGCGCATGAGCCAAGGCATGCCCACCCAGAATAGACCATTAATGATCCAGACGTAGGCGAGCAGGACGAGAAGCAGGCGCGTCGTTTCGTGGCGCATAAAGGCCGCTTCGAGCAGCGGCTCCGCTGCGAGCAGCGCCAGCATTCCGATTGCTCGCACCGCCAGGAACTCTTCGACATATTTCCAGGCGAGAAAAGCCCCGGCCACGATGGCCACGAGCATTAAATTGCGCAGTCGTGCAAACTCACCGAGATCCATCCCCCAGATGAGCAGAAAGCTCCAGATCGTTGCGAGCGCAATCAAGAGGGTTCCCATTGCGCGCGACCTTGGAAATCGCTTCAGCCATCTCCGCGACTCTTCGGCCTGCCGCAACGCCATGAAATTGCACCACCAGAAGAGCTGCGCCGGTCAAAAGACCGGCCGTTTGAAGAGTCAGAGAATAAATCATGTTGCGGCACCGGCAGGATGCCTCCGCCTTGTGCCTTCCCATGTCTTCCGCGTGAGCGCATCACTGGCCGCCGCGACCTGTGCCTGCTTTTTGCTCAGTCCCTCGCCGCGTCCCAGTTCGGCACGATTCCAAATGACGCGCGCCACAAAACGCTTTGAATGGTCCGGACCGCTTTGTTCAAGCACTTCATAGATCGGCGCACACGGTTCGATGGCTTGGAGGATCTCCTGCAAAGCACCTTTAGGATTTACCTCCTCGGGATCTCGCGCGATGCGCTCGAAGTCATCCTCCGTCGCTCGGAGCACAAAATTCCGCGCCGCGTCGAAGCCGCCGTCAAGATACACAGCTCCCACCACGCTCTCGAAGGCATCCGCAAGCGTGGAGGCTCGTTCACGCCCGCCACTGGCCTCTTCTCCACGTCCCATCATGAGATACCGCCCGAGATCCAGTTCCTGCGCGCGTGTCTTGAGCGCCGCCCGTGAGACGATCCGGGTGCGCAGCTTCGTCATCGTGCCTTCACTAAAATCCGGATAAAGGCGGTACAGATGCTCGGTGACGACAAGCTGGATGACCGCATCACCCAAGAATTCAAGACGCTGGTTGTCGAACGGATAGTTCTTCCGTTCGAGCGAAATGCTGGGATGCGTCATCGCCTCCGCGAGAAGAAGACCATTGCGAAACTTGTACCCCAGGCGTCCTTCGATCGGATTCATGATCGAGGCAGCATGGCGGCTGGGATCACTATGGTTCATTGGATTCGGAATGCCTCGTTCCTCTCAGATCATTTTAAAGCGGTGTCCTGAAAATAGTTAAGATGACACGTAATGACCACGATTCAAGATTGTGGCGTGTTTCGCTGATTCAGCCTTCCAGCGTATCATCCAATGCCTCCAGGAGGCCACGTATGGTCTCCTCGGTTTCGTCGCCCATATTGGAAATGCGGAAAGTCTTGCCCTTGAGCCTCCCGTAACCGCCGTCGATTACCATGCGGTGTTTGTCGCGTAACCGCGTGATCCATTCGGCAACATTGACTCCCTTGGTGTTTTTCACGCAGGTAAGGGAAAGGGATCGATAACCCTCCGGAGCAAAAAATTCGAATCCGCGTTCCTTCACCCAACCATGGACGATGGCGTTGAGCACACGATGCCGCTCATATCGAGCCTCGATGCCCTCGGCAGCGATCTCGTCGAGCTTCGAGCGAAGTGCGTAAATAAGCGGAATTGCCGGCGTGCTCGGCGTCATATTCTGTTCCTGGTTTTTGGCAAATTCGATAAAATCGAAATAATAGCCACGACCTGGCGTGGTTTGAGCCCGTTCGATGGCGCGTTCAGAAACGGAAAACAGCGCCAGGCCCGGAGGGAGAGCGAGCGCCTTCTGGCTGCCGGTGAGAAGCACGTCGATTCCGAGAGTGTCCATTGGGATGCGCTCTGTCGAGAAGGACGAGACGATATCGACGATGAACATCACGTCGGGGAATTTTCGCATGACATCAGCAATGGCCGGAAGAGGGTTGCGCACGCCACAGGACGTTTCGTTGTGAACGAGCGTCAGCGCATCGAACGCTCCGCTCGAAAGCCTCTCTTCGATCATTTCGGGCAAAATGGCCGTTCCCCACTCAACTTGTAGCGCATCGGCTTCTTTGCCGCATCGCTTGCTGACATCGAACCACTTGTCTGAAAAGGCTCCGCACATGCAGTTGAGGACCCTGCGCCCGACGAGATTGCGGATCGATCCCTCCATTATACCCCATGCCGATGATGTGGAGAGAAATACGGGCCGCTGTGTCCCGAAGAGAGCCTTTAGTTTGGGTTGAATGCCTTGGTAGAGGGCTTTGAAGTCCGCGCTGCGATGACCGATCATCGGCTCGCACATGGCGAGATGGGTCTTCTCGGAAACTTCAACGGGTCCGGGAATGAAGAGTTTGATGTGCGGCGTTCGCAGGGAAACTTCGTTTGTCAACCGCGATCTATCCATAAAATGGGAGTTCATTCCAAGTTGGGCAGTCTCCCTATTTGTCCCAAATGAAGTTCTCCAGGCGCAATCGGTTGACGCGATCACGGGCTTCCTCGGCCCGAGGACCATCAACTTGCCGATCTTTTCATAGACGGCGATTGCTTCCTTCCAAAGTTTTTGCGACTCCAGGAGCCGTCCGGCATCGAAACCGGCCTTATAGAACCAAAAGTATTCCGGCCCGTCCTTCTGGCCTTGCGAGAACGCTCCATAATAGCAATCGAGCGCGGCGTCATAGTTGCCAAGCTTTTCGCAAGCGGCTCCCATTTTGGCAAGGGCCTGGTTGCTCCACATCTTCGGCGCAGCGGGATCCTCGGAAATTTGTTTCCACGATGCGATGGCCGAGCGGTAATTCTCCGTGTCTTGAGCGCCCTGCGAAAAGAGCGTGTCGCCCTTTTCGATGAGAACTGCGTAGTGAAGTTCTGGATCGGGCTTGGATTCGATCATGCGGTCAAGGACGCCGAGAGCTTCCTTTGGTCGCTTGAGAGCATTCAGAAGGCCGGCTTGAGCAAGCCGAGCGCGCAAGGAAAGCGAACCTCCCGACTTCACCACCTGTTCGAAGATTTCGATGGCTTCCTCCATTTCGGACGGGTCGAGCGAACGCGCCATCGCCTGGGCGGTGAGAAAAACAGCCTTCTCAGCTAGCGGCGAGTCCGAGAATTTCTCCGCGACAATACCAAACTGGCCCCGGGCACCCAGGTAATCGCCCCGCCGGTAAAACATCTCCCCCAATTTCATTCGTACCTGCGGTTCGAACGGAGAGTCCGGATATTGCGCTAGAAACGCTTCTGCAAGCTTAGTGACCTGCGCCTCGGATTCCCGATCCGCCGTGTCTCCGAGAAAAATCGCAAGGTAATCCGTCCTTTCCTTCGTTGGCGCATCGTTTGTGGAAATGCGACGCAATTCAGCCCGTGCGTCCTGCGCGGAGACCTGCAAGTAGGCCCATTCTGCAAGAGCCAGCCTTGCGCTTTGACTATAGGCAGACTCGCTGTCTGCTATCTTACGAAGAAGATTCGGGGTGCCGGACGATCTTTTGGCCGCCCGGCGCATGGCTTCGAAGAAGCGAATCTTTTCGACGGTTGGCGCGAAATCGGAGCGTCTTGACCAAGCGACGCATGGCTTCGATTTCGGCTTCCGGGATGCCCGAGAGCAGAGCGCATACGGCGGAATTTTCAAGTGCCGGAATCTCCAACTCAGACGCACCAGAGGCATGCAGAAAGGACGCGGCCGCTTCCTTGTATTGCTCGCGGGCGGCTTGAGCCTGCCCGCGCACGAAGCTGTTACGAAAGCCCCGGCCTGCTTGCGCGGTCTGCAGCGCTTCCTGTGCACGGCCCGCAACAATCTGCGACGCCGAAAGTTCAGCCCGCGCCTCATCAGCGAGAAAGTGGCTTGGATATTGGGCAAGGAATTCGCTGAAAAGCTGACGGCTCTTCTCGCCCTTGCTCGAACGCGCCTCGTTGCGTGCCAGGTAAAACAAAGCAAGAGCCGAGCGTTGTCCATTCTTGGAGTCCGCCGTCCACCGGCGCAGTTCCGTGCTGGAAGCCGCTCCTTCGTAGGCATAGACGCGGTCGATCGCAGCGAGAGCCGCGGGGAGTCCGGGAAGGCGTGAATTCTCCTCGATATACGTCTCCATGATCCGCTCCGCCTCACCGGCATCTTTTTGCTCTAACCGGCATTCGGCCAACGCGACCGCTACGTCAGCGGCAAGCCGAGCAGGCGGATCCTTGATCGTTCTGAGTTTTTCCTCGGCCTTCGCAGATTCTCCAGACGCAAGTAAGGCGCGCGCGGTGAGGTAGGCGGCGTCTTGCTGCTGTTCCGGAGAGAATCCCTCTACCGAAGACAGGACGCCTACCGCTCCGGCAGGCATCTCCAACTTTCAGCAGGATCTCCGCAAGTTCCAAGGCGGCCTCGACCGAAGAGGGATTCTTCTTCAGGAAGCCAGAAAGGACCTCCGACGCCTCGAAGGTTCGGCCCAAGGTGTCGAGCATTCTTGCCGCTCCGACAGCGGCCTGTGCGGCAAAGCGTTCGTCCTGGCTCAAACTTTGATAGAGTGGCAATGCCTTGGCCGGTTTGTTGAGCGCCGCATAGGTCTCAGCGAGCCAGAATTTGGATTCCCCAACCGGAGCACCCGAGTTTTCCAGCAACGAGGCGCTTTCGTCGAAGCGCCCCGCCGCGAAGAGCGCCCGTGCGAGCAACAGCTCCGCGGCGGCCTGGTCCTCTTTGGCAAATTTGCGGCCCGGGGCTTGACGCAGCTTATAGATGGCGACCTGAGGCAAACCGTCATCCAGCGCCTGGCGCGCATCATCGAGGCGCGAATCAGCGCCCAAAGCAGAAACAGCGAGCGCGAGACATAGGAAAAGCGCTCTCATGGTCGCAGAGCCCGGGAAAGATAACGGCCGGTATAGCTCGACGGCTCCTGGGCAATCCGCTCGGGCGGTCCATCGCAAACCACGCGGCCGCCTGCTTCTCCGCCTTCGGGACCCAGATCGATGATCCAGTCCGCGCATTTGATTACTTCGAGATTATGTTCGATGACGATGAGTGTGTTGTGGGCATCGCGCAATTTGATCAATACCTCCAGCAGCTTATGGATGTCGGCAAAATGCAGTCCGGTTGTCGGTTCATCGAGCAGATAAATCGTGCGTCCGGTAGCACGCCGGGCAAGTTCCGAAGCGAGTTTGAGCCGTTGCGCCTCGCCGCCGGAAAGCGTTGTGGCGGACTGGCCAAGGCGTAAGTATCCGAGCCCGACATCTTGCAAGGTCTCGAGTTTCGAGGAGAGTGCGGGAATGTTGCGGAAAAAGCGGGCAGATTCATCGACCGTCATGTCGAGGACGTCGGCAATGTTCTTTCCCTTATAGGTGATCTCCAGGGTTTCACGATTATACCGGCGTCCCCGGCAGATCTCGCATTCCACGTAAACGTCCGCGAGAAAATGCATCTCGATTTTTATGAACCCATCACCCTGACAGTGCTCGCATCGTCCCCCCTTTGCGTTGAAAGAAAAGCGGCTCGCATCGTATCCGCGCACGCGCGCGGCCGGAAGCTCGCTAAACAGATCGCGGATCGGTCCAAGCGCTCCGGAATACGTTGCGGGATTCGAGCGTGGTGTCCGGCCAACTGGCGTTTGATCGATCACGACGACTTTGTCGAACTGCTCGATGCCGACAATACGATCGAAGGCGCCCGGGCGCTCCTTGGCGCCATTGAGATTCTGGGCGAGCGCAGCGCGCAGGATGTCATTTATCAACGTGGACTTTCCGCTTCCGGAAACGCCGGTGACACAGGTCAAACATCCTACCGGTATTGCGGCTGTGATATTCTTCAGGTTGTTTTCGCGGGCTCCAAACACGCTCAGCCAGCCGTCGCCAATCTCACCGGCGAGTCTCCGATCCTTGCGCGGAGGAACACGATGCCGAGGCACGGAAATCTTCAACGTTTTCTTCAGATACTGAGCCGTCAGCGAGTCTTCGCTTTGCAAGATTTCTTCCAAAGGTCCCTGCGCGACGATCCGACCGCCACGCGGACCTGCACCAGGGCCGAGATCAAGAATGTGATCCGCCGCGCGGATTGTGTCCTCGTCGTGCTCGACGACGATGACCGAATTGCCAAGATCGCGGAGCGCGCGCAGCGTTCGGATGAGGCGATCATTATCCCGCTGATGAAGGCCGATGCTCGGCTCATCAAGCACG
>CAVPTR010000044.1:0-36980 GCA_963708595.1 uncultured Verrucomicrobiae bacterium | reverse complement strand
TTCCGTGCTCGGTATCAGCGGCTAGCTTTGCCGAATCGTGTCCGCAAAATCTCCAGAAACGTCTTTAGCAATGGGGATTCGTTGTCGCGACGCCAAGCGAGCGACAGGTGGAACTTTGGTGTGCTGACCGGCAGTGGGCGGAAGACCACATCCGAGGGAAATCTCGCGAATATCCCCGGCAAGAGCGCCACGCCAAACCCGGAGGACACCAATTCGAGAATGCTCGTCGGGCCGTCGGCGAGTTTAACAACCTGCGGCTCGAAGCCGGCCTCGCGGCATAGACTGGAAACCCAGTCGTGCAGCAGGACAGCCGAAGAACGCTTGAGCATTACAAATGGCTCGTGGGCCAGCTTTCGCAATGTCAGCCGGTGTTGTTTGGCCAGGCGATGATCGGGAGGCAGAGCCACCATCAACTCCACTTCTTGCACCGGTTCGAACTCGATGGCCGGATTCAATTCGACGACCGGCAGGGGAACGAATCCCATGTCGATCCGCCGATCCATCAAAGCCGCGATCTGTTCCTGCGGCAACAGATTCAAGATGGTCAGGTCCACGACGGGGAAGCGTTTGCGAAACGCGCGGATGGCTGGCGGCAGGAACAGGCCGCCAATCGGCGGAAGAATTGCGATGCCCAACTGGCCCGCTTCGCCACGGCTCGTCGCCTGCGCAAGCTGCGCAGCGCGCTGAACATGGGAAAGAATCTGCCTCGCCTCCCTCAGGAAACATTCTCCAGCGGGCGTCAAGGCCAGCTTCTGCTTGCTCCGGTCGAACAGCTTCGTCCCCAGTTCATCTTCTAAATCGTGAATCTGACGGCTCAGCGGCGGCTGCGATACATGCAGGCGTTTTGCGGCCTGACGGACGTTCAGTTCCTCGGCGACAGCCACAAAGTATCGCAAATGGCGCAGCTCCATAACGGGTGATACCCAGCAGGCATCATGCTGCAACGAACATGGTATTGGCGAGTCGCTTCTGCCGGGGCCTTAGTTTAAATCATGAAATCTCCAAAAGAGCTTCATCGGGAATTACGACAAAGAATTCTTAGCTTATCTGGTGTGACCGAGCGACCGAACGCGGGAATCCACCAAGATGCGTTTTTTGTCGGACGCACAATGTTCATGCATATTCACGGTCACGGTCACTGCGACATTCGATTGTCGAAAGGCGATCAGGAGCGAATTCTAGCCGAAGGCAAAGCACGCCCGCACCGCTGGGCGCCGGAAGCAGGATACGTCACCTCTTTTGTGGATGAGGAAAAGGATCTGGAGCCCGCAATGGATCTGATTCGCCTGTCACATGATTATTTCGCCGGTAAGCAGAACGCTCAGCGGACGGAAACCAATGGAACAGTGGTGATCGCAATCACGCTGGGCCGACCATGAACCTGTTTGTCATCGGAGCGACTGGGCGGACTGGACGCGAGATTGTTGGGCAAGCCCTTGAAAGAGGTCATCAGGTAACGGCGTTCGTTCGTTCGCCGGAAAACATAGCGCTGGAGCATGTGCGGCTCGTCATCCTCAAGGGGAATCCAATGGACGAGGATCAGCTGTTCAGAGCAATCCAAAATCACGACGCGATCCTTTCGACCCTGGGACCGCGAGAGGTCTTCCAACGAAGCTCAATCCTCCACGACAGCGCGCTGGCGACAACTCGCGCCATGAAGCGTTCCGGACTGAAGAGGTTAATCGTTCTGTCGGCGGCCGCGCATTTTCCTGGTGTTCCCAATCGGATCGCCAGCTTCATCCTGCGAAACCACATGCGCGATTCGCTGGCCATGGAACAAATCGTGCAAGACAGCGGTCTCGACTGGACGATCGCCAGGCCTCCGCGTCTTACTCAGGGAGGTTCCTTGACCTATCGAAGCCGCGAGGGCGCCGCCCCAAAGATGGGTTTCACATTGGCCCGCAAGGCAGTTGCGGCATTCATGCTCGACGCGCTCGAGCAACAGAAACATTTTCACAAAATCGTGGGCATCGCGAAGTAATCATCGGAGTGCGTCATGTTCATTGCCGCATCGGGCTTGCGCAGGTATTCCTTCCGGCCGACTACCGGACCGTGATTCACTCCTCAGGCGGCGCGAATACCGCGCAGGGCGCGGCGATGCCGCGCAATACGTGGTCGCCAAGTGGGATCATCGCCGCTGTGGTCTCGGCAGCGACCGCGCCTGAGGTTAAGACGCTCCGACCGAGGGGTCTGCACAGCCCCTCGAGCCGGACGACCAAGTTGACGGCGGAGCCGATCGCGGTGAAGTCCAGCCGGTCGGCGGTGCCGATATTGCCCCACAGCATTTCGCCGAGATGGAGGGCCATGCCGAAGGGCAGCGGCGGCAGGCCCTGCTCGCCACGAGCTGTGTCGAGGTGCGCCATGCCGGCCCTGGCCGCGGCGACGGCGCGCAACGGGCGTCGCAGGCGGCCGAAGGATCCCGTTCGCCGATCGGAAAGATCGCCAATACGCCGTCGCCGATGAATTTCAGCACTTCGCCGCCGAAGGCGTGAACGGCGCCGGCGATGCGGTCGAACCACGCGCCGAGCGCGCCGACAACCGCTTCTGGTGCCATCGTCTCCGAAAGCTCGGTAAAGCCGCGCAGATCGCCATAGAGCAGAACCGCCCGGATGGTCTCGCCGGTCTCTCGCCGCAACCGCCCCGCCAGCACCTGCGCCGCACTGCGTCGGCCGAGATAGGCCTCGAGCAGATCCGCCAGTGTCGATCGCGCGACCAGCACTGCGAGAGGCGCAGCAGCGAACCGCGCCACCTCTTGCAACAGCTAGGATTCCGCCTCGGTGAAGGACCGTGACGCAGCCCAGCCGAGCACTGGGCTGTCCGACCTTGGGCCATCTGATATCGGACTGTCTGCCGCCGGGCCGGCGACATACTCGTGGACCAGCCCGGTGCCGAGCCCGGACAGCCAGTCGCGGCCAGCATTGCCCTCCTCGGGTCCGGCCGGGCCCAGGGACCCGAACCCAAACGCCTCGATCACCGCCCCGGACTCCGCCCGCCATAGCCAGGCGCGTCGCGCGATGATCGGATGTGGCGCCGCCAATGTGAGCGCACCGCCGGCGAGCGGCAGGCCATCGGAGATGAGTTGCGCTCCGAGGGTCGTCATGAAGCGGTCGGGGCCAGGCACGGTGCTGGCTTCGTCGATCAGCCAAGTGAGAGCGGAGGGCAGTCGCACGCCAGGGATCATGCAGCCGCCGCCGGATGCTGTCATCGCCGTATTGTCACAGATTTCTTGCATCAGAGCATGATTTCATTAGGAATTGCGGGACGCCTCGCCGACACTTGGCCGAGGGTGCCACTCTGCCCGAGGAGGCTTCCGATGACTGAACCGCTGGTGATCCAACGTGAGGTCCAGGTCGCGGCACCACCCGCGACGGTCTTCGCCTTCCTCACGGACCCGGAGAAGATCCTGCGCTGGGTGGGCACCGAGGCGACGCTGGAGCCGCGCCCCGGCGGCCTTTACCTCCTCAACGTCAGCGGCAAAAACATCGCCCGCGGTGAGTTTACCGAGGTCATACCGGTCCACCGCCTCGCCTACAGCTTTGGCTGGGAGGGGCGCGAAAAACTGCCGCCGGGATCAAGCTTGATCGAGATCGACCTGATCGGCCAGAAAGGCGGGACGCTGGTGCGCCTGACCCATAGCGGTCTGCCGGACGCAGAGGAATGCGCCAGCCACGAGCAGGGTTGGACGCATTACCTAGAAAGGCTGGCCGTGGCCGCAGCCGGCGGCGATCCAGGGCCCGACCTGCCTCTATAGGGCCGGCCAGGACGGCATTTACGCTCACGTCGGAAATTCCGAAGTTTCCCGGAGCGCACGATCGGCAAGGACGGCAAGGCGAGGCCTGCACGCCGGCCAGCATCAATCACGGTTCACACGCCGAAAGAGGAGAAGCGCGCGCAAGCAACGCTACCAGCGGCACCAACCACAATCAAAGCTATAGCCAACCACGCGGGATCGTTGTCAGTGACCAGCATCGCAATGCCCACGACCGTGACAAACGGCGGAAGGAAATCGAACAATTTGGTGAGCGGAGGCGCGATCCCGGGCGGTTCGCCAGGCGCTCGCGGAACTTCAGCTGTTACCGCGTCCGGGTACCACTCGCTAAACGAGAAGGCGAACAGCAGGGCCGCGATCGGGATGATCCATGCCGTCCAAAAGTTGTCGGGCTGTTTGAGAACTATGTCGCCATACAGCCCGGCTGCCGCCGACGCGGTGAACGACAAAGCCCAAACCAAACTGATGATGCGGTTCACGCCCAGGAAAAAGGGGGAATCCCAATACTCCTTAGGCGTTATCTCTTTGGCGTATGGGAGTGTAAATGGGCTCCGCGCGAGGAGTGAGCCGAACGCAAAGGCTGCCAACGCCAGGCTCGAGATTTCGCCAGACCACGTCTCAAGCCAGGCGGTGAAGCTCTCCGAAGCGAGCACGCCGATTACGGCGAGCACGCCGAAGTAGCCAACCTCGAACACCTCAAGCGGTTTGATAGAGCCGCCCCTCCTGTGGCGGAAATAAATCAGCAGAATCGACAACCCCAGCGCCGTGGCGACCGATTCTTCGAACCGTCCGGGTCCGGACAGCAGGGCCATCACGACCCACGGCATCAGGCCTGCAAACGGCGTCTGGAGGAACGTGTCGATGAAACGCGACCCCGTTTGCGATTTCGCGGCGGCCGGCGTCATGACGCTACCCCTCGCACTAGCGCTGAAGCGCCGTCGGTCTTTCCCGGCGTGGGCCCGCAATCGTGCGTCTGCATGCACTGGAGGGTGGCAAAACTAAGCCTTAATGTCAAACATGTGCCAGGTGGCACTCAAGTCGGAAGCGACTGCGAAATACTGCTTTGTAGGAGAACTCCTGCTCCATGTTCGCACGGTGCTTGATCCACGCGCCTGAGCGTTCGCCAGGCTCGTACACTGACGCGGCAAGCTTCCCAGTGCTCCTTCAAGAATCTGCCTGAGAAAAGGGTCTCGCGGTGGGACGACAAGAAGCCTGCGGAGGTGGTTCGCGAAACATCCTCAAAAACTAAATGAGCGGGGGATCTGTTTTAAATGAGGGATGAGTTTCAAAGGAGGCCGCATCGAATTTGCATTACAAGGCCCTCGGCGAACCCGCTGCTATTTGCCTGCTCGTCCCGGCGCATTCCCGCTATTGCCGCGATTCTCGATATTCCTGATATTCGAGTTGTTCCCGCGGCTCCCGCCAGTTCCATTGCTGGTCGTGTCCGACGGCGAACCGGTGGCGGTGGGCGCGGCTGTTGAATGCGAGGGAGGATTGTTATTGGCGCCGCTGTGGTGGAAGGCACAGTTCGAGCGGCCTGGCCCGCAAACTGCGAGGGAGGGTTGTTATTGGCGACTGCGGTGGAACGCACGGTTTGAGCGGTCTGGGCCGTAAGATTTACGTTCGCAGGCATAGGACGGTTCGCAGGCACAAATCCTCTGGCTTGCTTACTGACATTGTAGGCGAGGATCGTCTGGTTGGGGAAGGGTCCAAAGCCGCCCGCTTCGCCGAGCTTGGAAGTGGCGAGAAGCGTCTCAAGATTGATTGTCACGACGGGCGGCATTTTCTTATCCGCCCCGGCTACGATATCGAGCATCTGTCCTGGGAGCAGCACAGCGCGGATCTTGGGATTCGCTGTGAAATAAACGAGGACCTTGTGGCTCAGACAGATCACCTTGACGCTTCCTGCATTCGAGATCAGAAAGTCCGATCCAGTAACGGCCGCTGTAATAGCGCCAGCCTGCACCTTTCCTCCTCCGGCGCCATTCGGGGCGGAAAACAGCATGGTGCCACTATTCAGAACAACCTCTCGTGTGCCCGCGATAAAGCGAAAAAGCGCGTTGGAGCCTACGCGGGTGATAGTCAGGTCCGGGAACTGCAATTCCGCCCGGGAATTACCCCCGGTCTGAAGGGCCGTATTCCCTTTAACGAGATCGCCTGGCACCGCTCGCGTGTCCTGCGGCAAGAGCGAGACGAGATTGATCGTCTTGGTGACTTCGGCTTGGTTGAAGGGCTCCGCCCGCAAAGTCGCCACATGCCCCACAAATAGAAACAGAACAAAAATCCAATGATTCATAGCCTGGAAGTGACAATCAACGGCGCACGCCTAGTATAATCGAAAAAGGATATCTGTCGAATTGATTGCATGAAGTAGCTGTTGAGTGGATGGATGCCTGGCATCTGAGCCATTGCGAGGTGGTTTGCGAAACTTGAGCTCACCAAACTGGTGATTTTGAAAGTCGGAGTGTTCTCCCAACGATCAACCGAAACAGAAATCTGATACACTTCGCGCTCAGTAGAGCCTGTCCGCAGAATATCAGAGGGAAGTTTGCGTGCGCTCTTCGTCACGAAAACCTAGCAGCAATAGTTCAAGTTTATTAAGAGCCTCACGCTCATCGGGCCCGATCGCTTCAAGGACGGCACGGGCGCCGTAATCCAAATTGGCAGTAAGCACTTCCAATAGGCTCGCGGCCGAGAACTTCTCCTCGCCTTTCCAAATCGTGATTGTGCTCTTGAACCTATTCACCCAGCGGACAAATCTCGCCGCGGGGCGCGCGTGCAATCCGAGCAAGGATAGTTCGAGGCGCGGTTCCATTTCCCGAGGTCTGATCCGTATTGCCATGTCGACGCCGATGTGGTCGATTTCTACTAACTGAGTTAACAGGGGATACTGAATCTTCTGTCACTTTTTCCTGCGATGAGAGTGCCAAGTTTCCCAGCGACCGGCGACGAAATCGGCGAATGCTCCCGGTTTGCGAATCAGAGCCTTCGAGGCGAGACGAAGCGCGGCCCGCTGTAATCGCGGGCGACGTAAATTGGTTGCTTTTTCAAGCGTCCCCCAATCCACGGGTTCGGGCAGAGGATTGTCGGCGCGTGCCGCCAGAAGCATCGCGAGATCGTGGTCATCGCCGAGTTTCTGCCCGAGGTCACGCAACCGCTTGGTTAATGCTTCGATCGGCGGTGGCCGGTCATCACCGAGCAAGCGTAAGTCATACCACAAATCCTTAACCCTCTTTCGCAGCTCGTGCAGATTTGCATCGGTCGCACTGCGCCGGGCAACCGCAAGGGCGCGCCGCGCCTTCTTGCACGCGGCCTTCAATCCGCTTCGGATCGATTTCGTCGTAAGGTGTTTCAGGGGCCATTTGTCGAGGCGGCCAAGCGCGCGTTCAATTTCGACGGCAGCCTGTTTGCTCCAATCCTCCTTTTCACTCTCCTCAAGCACTTGGCGTAGACGAGCAACCATCGCGGTCCGGATGCGAGCAAACGCCGCCGGTGTCCGGCGCTTGCCAGTCTTGACGGTCAGCTTTTCGATCGTCTGCACCCGCACATGCGAGTCGCGGATCGACGACATTCGCTGAGCCGCTTTGCGCATCGCGGCGTTTTCAGCTTTGTAAAATGCCTCGCCCGTCTCCGGGCGCAGCAGCCGGATCAATGCGCGAACTTTTTTAAGATGCTTGCGGGCCTCGTGCACTGCGGTGCTCCGGGCGTGATCGTTTACCGTGAGTAGCTCTTTGAGCGTTCCTTCAAGTTCCTCCCGCGCGACGCGGCACACCTCGCGCGAGAGCGATTTCTTTCGGAGGCGGTAGCTCATGGGTCACAGACTACAATAGATGCTGAGTCGAAAGGAATTGCGGAAACATTGGTGAGGTCACGCAAACAACTGCAGCATTTGAATGTAGCATTGCTGTTTCGGCATCGGTTCGCATGGCTCCATATGGAGTCGCCTACAGGGAAGAAGCAACCGTCCAGAAGGACAAAGGCGGCAACGATCCTTCAACTGTCGATCTATTCCGAGCTCTTGGAGAGGCTAAGCGTGCGCAGGCGATTCAAACGGCAGCCGCACGTTAAATTGTGTGCCATCCGGACCTGTGCTGAAGTCAATTTTTCCGTTATGGCGTTCGACGACGATCCTGTGGCTGATAACCAGGCCGAGTCCCGTGCCTGAGCCGCCCTTGGTTGTGAAGAAGGGCACCGTAAAGATGTGGGGCCGGGCCTCTGGGGGGATTCCACTGCCATTGTCCGCGATCTCAACGAGGAAAAACTCGCCATTGCGGCGCGTGCGGACATTGATACGACCCGTCCCGCCGACGGCGTAAATTGCATTATCGATGAGGTTCGTCCAGACTTGATTTAACTCGCCGCCGTAAGCGCAGAGGCGCGGAAGCGTGCGATCAAAGTCGCGGGTGACGGTGACGTTCCTGAGCTTGTAGCCGAGGATGATGAGGGTATTTTCGATGCCCTCGTGCACATCGATCTCCTGCCATGGCGCCTGGTCCATGAACGAGTAAGACTTCACCGCACCCACCAATTCCGAAATACGTTCCGTGCTGTGCGAGATGGACTTTAACAACTCGCGTGTGGTGAGGTTGGCCGCGAGCCACTGGATTGCGTTCTCGAGATCCTGCGCCGGCACCGTGCGCTTGACCCTTTCCAGATCGCCCTCCTCGACTCGGGCGTTCACCAATGCCGGGGCCAGATCCCAAGCATCTGCGACTTTGTGCGAGTCGAGCCAGCATTCGATCGCTTCCTCGCGGTCGCCTTGCTCAAGGGAATTGAGTTTCGGCTGCGATGTGGCGCAATGCACGGCCTCTTGGGAGGTCGCAACCAGTCGCTGCCACTGCTCGGCGCTGAGCGTTTCATTAAGCTCGCATGCGTAGTCCTGAACCTTCTCTACGCTCTGGCGCAGATCGGTGGCGGCGCGGCGCGCAGCCGTCGCAGGATTGTTGAGCTCATGGGCAAGTCCGGCCGCCATCGTGCCAAGTTCGATGAGCTTCTCGCGCTCCTGCGTATAGCCCGCCATATTGCGCAATCGCGTCGCCAGCGTCCGCATGATTTCCCTCGCCACCGTAGGGGAGGTGCGTAGCAGGTCCCAGAATCCGGCGCGCGGCAGGCGAAAAAGCCGGCTGTTGGCGACCGCCCGATAGAGCACGAAATTCGGAACGTCCAACAGGATTAGAATCTCGCCGAAGAATTCTCCCGGAACCCGGGTGGCGAAGACAATTTCCTGTTCGCCGAAGAACTTCGTCACGCGCAACTCGCCTTCCAGCATCACATAGAAGAAATTCGGTGGATCGCCTTCGCGAAGGATTATCTCCCCTCTCGCGAAGCGGACCTCAGTCCCCATCGAAAAACACTCGCGCTGAGACTCGTTGAGCTGAGCGAAAAGCGGAACGTCGAAAACTGTCGCGACCGACCTACCTGAAACGGCGTGCGTTTGAGGCGGAGGAGGAGATTCCATTTCCTCAAGCTGTTCCGTCAGCTCCACCATATACGCGCGAGTCGCGACGATTGCCTCGGCGCCTTCGTTTGTTTCAATCCGTCGCACGGGCAATCGGACGATAAATCGCGTTTCACCTGCCCTTGATTCGACCTCGATCTCACCGCCGTGCCTGTCTCCGACGATGCCTTGGCTTATCGTAAGGCCGAGACCTTTTCCCGAACCGACGCCCTTTGTGGTGAAGAACGGCTCAAAGATGTGCGAGAAATTCTCCGCTGGGATGCCCGGGCCGTTGTCGAGGACCTCCACCACAGTTTGATTATCGTCACGTTGGGTTTGAATAGTGATTTTACCACCGCCATTTACTGCATCCGCTGCGTTATCGAGCAGGTTGACCCACACCTGCGCGAGTTCGCTCGGATAGCCGCGCACATGACCGCATTCGCTCGAAAAATTCTGCGTGATACGAACGTTCTTGAGCTTGTGATCAAGAACGCCCAGCGCGCTCCTGATTTGCTCATGCACGTCAATATCCGCGAGTTCGGCACGCTCCTGTCGCGCGATGGAACGCACGGCTTCGACTAAACTCGCGATCCGCCCGGTGCACTGTTCTGCGTCGTCAAGCAGTGTTTGAATCTTCAGCCGCAAGGCGATCCACCGCAACGCGTCGCCGAAAGCGTTCTTTGGCAGTTCTTCGCGCAGAGAAACCAGTCTACTCATATCCAATCCCGCGCCGACGAGCGTGGGAGCAATTTCCCAGGCGTCAGTCACCCCTCCTATTCGCAGCCATGCTGTGAGCGCCTCCTCCGAATCGCTTTGCTCAATCGAGTGATGGTGCTTGCCAGCCGAAGGGTTCTTCAAAACCTCGCCCACCAGTGCGATCAACCGATCCCAGTGTTCATGCTCAAGCGCGTGGTGTAACCGATGAGCGACCGATTGGATCATCTGAATCACCTCTCCAAGATGCACTGCGATGCGCTGCGCCGCGGAGGAAGGATTATTCAATTCATGCGCAAGGCCGGCGGACATTGTTCCCAGCGCCTCCAGCTTTTCTTCCTGTCGCGCTGAACCCTCAATGTTGCGAAGGCGCGTCGCCATAGCTCGGAAAATCTCACCTGAAATGGCCGGGCAGAGCCGCAGCAAACGCCAAAACCCCTCTTCCGCGAAAACGATGAGCCGGGAGTCGGATTCCGCGCGCGCGGTCAAAATGTAGGGGACGGCCAGCAGCAGGGGCACCTCGCCAAAAAATGCGCCGGGCCTGTAGCGCGTGACAACAATCTCCTGGTCACCGTGCTTTTTGGAGGCGCTGATTTCACCCTCAAGGAGCACAAAAAAATGCTCCGCCGGTTCGCCTGCCTTGCCGAGTAATTCGCCTTCGGACACCCGCCATTCTTCCGTCTCCTCGATGCAGACCTTATCCTCATCCTTAAGGTTCGCAAAAAAGGGAACCTGGCGGAGCAGGTTAATCACCGTCTCGGTGTCCGTCATTTGTGCGATGGTAGTCAAAATCGATCCAGGTATTGATGCACAAGCTCGATGGCAATAGAACCCTCGCCCACAGCGGAGGCAACGCGCTTGATCGAACCGTGACGCACGTCGCCGGTTATTTGCTTGCGAGACTGGCACACCTCATCCTGCGGACTGATGCCGCCGCGCATCACTCGAATCAGGTAACGGCGGCTGGAAGAAGAGGGTTTTGGTCCAGTATTTTTCGAGTTCCCGCACATAGCTCTCAAAGAATGTTACCATGCCTTCCGCTATTTTGCAGTCCATACTGATGGCTGGCCGGTAGCGAGGTTTGGCGCAAGAGCTTTTGGAGAGTTCCCGGTTTTGTCGCATCGCAGAAGCCGCCGCCCACCTCGCCCACAAGCAGCATGTTGTGCCTCTGTGCCAACCGGAGCAGCGCCCCTCCGTGGAGGGACGTGCTTTTGCATGTCCCGGACATGAGGAAGCACAGGCGACAGGGAAGCCTTCTCCGGCGTAGACTCACAGAGTGCCACTGATTCCTCTCGTCGCAGTGCTGCTCCTCGTCCTCGCGCTCATTCTCGCGATGCCGCTATTGCTGGTTCTGCGTTACCGCGCAGGCACGGTGCGCCGGCGCGGTCGCAGATGGGTGGCGACCCTGAACCTCGTGATGATCGTTCTCTCGGCTGGGCTTTTCCTACACATGGCTGCAATAATCAGCTTTTGGGTTTCTGACGCCTTCAGGTACTCTCTCTTCGGCCTCATGGGAGGATGTCTTCTGGGCCTGCTTGGACTGGCCTTGAGCCGGTGGGAGGAGACGCCACAGGCGCTGCACTACACGCCCAACCGCTGGCTGATATTGATCATCACCCTCGCTGTGACGGCGCGATTGCTCTACGGGGTCTGGCGAATCTGGCACGGATGGCATGCGTCCGGGTCCGATACGTCGTGGCTACAGGCGGCGGGTGTAGCCGGTTCCCTGGCACTCGGAGCCATCCTGCTCGGTTATTACGTGACCTACTCAGCAGGCGTCTGGTGGCGACTTAGACGGCGCAACAAGACTTAGCGACTGAGCTCCTGTGATCTGCAGCGCATAAATCCGCAATGACTTGCAAGCAGATGCATATCGTGAAATATCACGATATAAACCGGCTGACTTTGATCGAGCGGATAGAGGAAACGAGAGCGGTTCTTGAAAAGCTATTGACCCTACTTCAATCGGCGCAGCAGGAAACACAAATACCGTATCGCCGCTTCAGACACGGCCAAGCAAAGTGTGGACCGACGCCATATCACGACAAATTTACAGTTCTTGTCCTCGAAATGGCAACCGAGCTTCTGTCGCTTAAGGCTGATGGCGTCCTTCTGGGACAGAAGTGCCCACTTTTATGCCGGAACAGCCAGCCACGCCGGCGGGCCAGTCCATTCGATCAGGGAAACTAGGGGTTTGGGCGTCTTGGCCTGGGGTCAGTGGTTTCAGGTCTCAAGGAATTTGTGGATGAGAACCACCAGGCCCCAGACCGCAACAATACCACCCATCACGCGTCCGGCGACAGCACCGAAGGGCATTACTTTTTCCAAGAGGACGAAGAGCGTAAGACCGCCGATCCACCACAGGCTCATTACCCCTCCGAAGAAGAGCAGTCCCATCAGGATCCAGCAGCACCCTAGGCAGAAGACACCATGTTCGATGCCCATCCGAAAGGCGCCCCGGCCGCCCGGTTTCCAATGCGAGGAAACGAAGTCCACCGGAGAGCGGCAGTGGCGCAGGCAGGCGTCTTTGGCGGGCGTCAGCTGGTAGATTCCGGCGGTCAGCAAAAGGAGTCCGCCGAGAATCGGGCTATTGCTTATCATCATCGGCGACAGCAGAGCCATGTGGTCCAGGACCCACTGAGCTATGGTCGCCCCGAGGCCGAAGAGGCTCCAGATGACAACATAGCCGGTGACGAAGATCCCGGTCGGGGCCAGCGAGGTCCCTTCGCGAGCCGCCTTCCGGGCGACGGAAGCATAAATGAGAGCCACTGGAATCGCTGATGGCACCATCATCCCC
Organism: uncultured Verrucomicrobiae bacterium; assembly: GCA_963708595.1. Taxonomy (GTDB): domain Bacteria; phylum Verrucomicrobiota; class Verrucomicrobiia; order Chthoniobacterales; family Terrimicrobiaceae; genus DASTFP01. Next base: position 24,260 of record CAVPTR010000044.1, on the reverse strand, counting down.
ACCATCATAATGATCCACATCACCAGCATCGCCGTGAAATCGCCCGCGGTCCACGGCTCCCCCATCATTCCGACGCAATGCTGCGCGCCCGTCGTTCCATCCATCCCGCGCGCCATGTCGACGAGATAGACCCAAGAGAGCAGAGTGACGATTCCTAGGGCGCTGAGAATGACGATCCGGTCTCTCAGCAAGAGCAAATTACGTGGCGGGACGGGAATCGCGGATTGGGAACCGGTAGGATCCACCGTTAGCGAATCACGCCGTCCTGATTCATATGAAGAATGCAGAAGTGACCGTGGCTTCCGTTGAGCTCGAGTTTGAGGCCGGCGGTGACTTTCGATGTCCCGGCACCCATTTCGGCGACGGTGAATTCAAAGCCGTCGGGCAGATTGATCCGCGCCCGCATCGGCTTCTGCGAGAAGGGATCGATGATCGGAGTGCCCTTGCACTCGACCAGGCCGTCCGCTTTGATATTTGCCTGACGGGCGTCTACGTCAATGGTAACTTCGATCGGCGAGTAGAGGGGATCCAGCACTTCCGACATGGTGCTCTTTATGACATAAAATATCGTGGCCCCGGGCGTGGTAGATTCTCCGTATAAGATCTTGCGCAGGGCCTCGCGCTGAGCGGCATCGGCGCCTTCATCGATGATCATCTGCATGCGGCCGTTGCCCTCCGCGATTTCGCCCGGCCACTTGGCGACCCCGATCCAATTGAGGCCGTCGAGTTTCGTGTCGTTGAAATACCCTTCCTCAATATGCCCGACCCCGATCGCCTCGCAGAAGCCATTCGTGGACCGCGCATTGAACTGGCACGGACACCCCCACGCGCAGTTGCAGTTTGCGAACTCGGTTCCACGAATCATCCATTTGTCATTCATGGCTGGGGTCTCCTGATTGGCTGGAAGACGCTCCAAAATTATACTAGAAGTATGCGCCGGATGTGTCAACTAGCCGGCCTTGGCAGGTGAGTTCCTTTCTCCGCACGGCGAGGCGGCTCGACCCGATCTAAAGGCGAATCCCGCCCCGGCCGCTCTCCCCTCAAACGTGCGAAACTGCAGGGAAGTCGGGCAAGGAAATCGAGCGGTGCGTCATCTCGAGTTTCCGGATCGCCGAAAGCATGGGCTTTATGGGCGAGTTTCGCCACTGGGAGGACCTGCTACGGGTTGGCGAATAATGGCCTGCTTCAAATAATCCAGGGGTAATCGGGGCGGCCATGCTACTGGTGCAGCAATCTCAAACGTTCGGGTTTCGATCCAATCACGGAAATCATCCGGAATTTGTTTCGTTTTCATTTGGGGGGACGAACAACATCGGCAATGCCAAAGACTTCCCCCAAATCTTGCAAGCCCCGAATTGCCAGGGCGATATCTTCTTCAGCAGACGCTGCGGAGAGCAACGGGCCTTTAAGCGTCGACAATGGAGGACCTGCCGCGGATCGGAGATTGATCGTGGCTTTCCTCACCTGCGCTCACAATCCACCCACTCCGTCGATTTCCGTGAATCTTTGCGGACGTCCAAGCACGCCGTCGATGCGAAATGCGCTGAAAGGTCCGGCGGCCGAAGCCACGACGACGGCCGCTGCTCGTTGGTCTCGTGGTCGGCGCCCGACGTTAGCCGCTGTTCAAATCTCAGGCTGGAAGTCGAGCCAGCGGCCGCCCTCGGCATGCGAGCTGAGCGCGACCTCGACGAACGCGATACCGCGCGCGCCATCCTCGACCATTGGCGCCCACAGCGCCAGCGAATCTGGGGCGGCGCCCTCCTGCCGCGCTGCCAGGATGTCGGCATAGTCGCCGTAGAGCGTAGCAAACGCTTCGAAAAAACCCTCCGGCGCACCGGCCGCGATGCGCGTCGCGCGCTTGGCGGCGGATGACAGACCGCTCTGGCCACGCACGAGCGTGCGCGACGTCTCGCCTTGCAGGGCAAACTTGAGCTTGTCAGGATCGCTCTGCTCCCACGCGATGTGCCCCTTTTCGCCATAGACGCGGAGCCGCAGGCCCACCTGCTCGCCCGCCGCCACCGCTGAAACCCACATGGCCCCGCGCGCGCCATTGTCGTAGCTCAACAAAATGTGCGCGTTATCCTCGAGGCGCCGGCCAGGGACCATGGTTTGCAGGTCCGAGGCCAGCGCCGCCACGCGCCGGCCGGTGACGAACTCGCTAAGGTGGAAGCAATGGGTGCCGAGATCGCCTACGATGAAGGAAGTGGATTGTGCCGGATCGGTGCGCCAGGCCGCCTGCTTGCTGTCGCCTTCGCTCGCGCCGGATAGCCATCCGAGCGCGAACTCGACCTGCACGATGCGCACGGCCCCAAGCTCGCCGGCCTCGATCAGCGCCCGCGCCTCCCGCACCATCGGATAGCCGGTGTAATTATAGGTGACGCCGAGCAGCCGCCCGGTGTGGCGCACCGTCGCCACCAGGTCCTGCGCATCGGCAAGGGTGGTCGTCAGCGGCTTGTCGCAGATGACGTCGATCCCGGCCTCGAGAAAGCTTTTGCAGATCGCGTGGTGCAATACGTTCGGCGTGACGACGCTAACGACATCGATGCCATCCTTGCGCGCCGCCTCGGTCTCGGCCATGTCGCGGTAATCGGTGTAGCAGCGCGTGGGATCGAGCCGCAGGTCGCGGCCCGATTCAATCGCCCGCTGCGGATCGGCGCTGAGCGCGCCGGCGACTAGCTCATAGCGGTCGTCGATCCGCGCGGCGATCCGGTGCGTCTCGCCGATGAAGGCGCCGCGCCCGCCGCCGACCATGCCCAGGCGTAGGCGAGCAGGGGGAGATTCAGTCATGTCAGCTCGACCGATACGAAGATTACTCTTGGCCGCCGCGACGTCGCCCGGAATTTAAAGCCGCGAGCGCGCGTTTCCATGAGCGCAGTGTGACAAGAGTGGCCCGAAAGTCAAACACGGCGCCGCAGGGGGCTGGAAAATCCGGATACGTGGATCAATCCGTTAGATGTGTGCAATGAGAAAACTCACACTCACGCTCGCGGCCTTGCTGCTCCTAGGCGGCAGCGCATTTGCCGGAAGCTTCCGGGTGCACTACTCGATCCGTGGAAGCGGTCGAGACGTGACGGTCCAGGCTGAAAGTTCTGCTGAAGCAAGGCGCACCGTCATGGACATGTTCCCGGCGCCGTCGTGACCGGCGTCCACTGGATCAAAGGCTAGCGCTTTCTGTCTCGCTCGCCACAGAGCTACCGCTCTGAAACCCGAAAAATTTTTGCAATCTATTCAACGCTGCTGCGTAATCTCTATGTGCGCACAGCATGGTAAGGCTAGGCAAGCTTCGGCAAGCCAAACCAAAACCAAAGCAACGGCACGGCGCGGCAGGCATGGCAAGACATGGACCGAAGCAGCACGCGTGATGCGCGGTCTGGCAACCATGACGCGGCCAAAGCTAGCGGGGGGAGAGCAATCTCCTCCTGCAACTTTTTAGCGCCGCATGCGCTCCCGCTCTATTGCGCGGGCCTCTCAAAACCTTGTTTGTTTGCGATAACTATCGCAAAATGGTTTCGATGAGATTTTTTGCGCAGATGAAAATCGGCCTGGGCGCGAGGATTCTCCTGAACGCACGCGGCAAGGTCGCTGCTGCGCTTGGTCCGCGGGCGGGTGCAGCTGGGATCGTGCATGCTGTGCGTGTCTCGCAAAGCCCGCTGGCTGTGCTGATCGCGCTGGCCGCGCTGGCGTTTGTTGCGACGTCGATGGACGCTCAAGCCGACGCCGCTACGTTCGAACGAGAAAACGCTGCGGCGGTACCCAGACAAATGGAAGTGGATGACTATCCTGAGCCCGTCATCACGTGCACAGTAGGCCGCGCGGGCTTTATTGCCCAAGAAGGGCGGCAAGGAGCAACTATTGAAAGGGTGGTCGCTCTTGGAGTGGCATACGTCGTCCTGGGCGGGATTCTCTTTGCTTTGGTGGTAAGCCTCCGTTTGCTCGGCGAAAAGGTCGATCTCTTCTTCGCTTTGTTGATTCCAAAGCCGACAGGCGCTCGAGGCTTGCGCACTATTCCACCGCTAGATGAAGATTTCAGTCCGTTCAAGTTTGAGCCGAGTGCGAAGCAGACGGCCTCATCCTTGGCGCCAGGATGGCCGCCAGCGGCTTCTGAGCCGCCAAAGACCTCAACACCGCTGCTGATAACGATCACCCCACCAAGGTCCAAACCCGAGTGGCCAACCGAAGTTTCGAACACACCGCGGATCCAGTTCTGGGCTGGCGAGGAGCTTGAGATTGGCTCAGACTTCGAGTTCGCCGGCTTGGGCGAGGAAGACTTCAAGTCGCACACGAAGCTTTCGTGAAGACTCCCGCTGAGTTGTTTGGTACGAACGAGGCTTCGGAACTTAACTCCCCTGAACAGCAAGCGTTCGAGCGCGAATGGACGAAATCGTTTCCGAGGGCGTTGGCGGCATTGTTCTGGCGCCGATTGTTGAAAGCCCGTTTCGCATCAGCAAACAGTAAACGTTAAGACTTCCGCGCTCTTCGCAAAGCCGCCATTTTTTGATTATCATACCTAATGCCGAAAATTTCCTGCAAAGCGCTCTTGTTTGACATGGATGGAGTCTTGGTCGACTCGACGCCCGTCGTAGCGCGCGTTTGGTCCGAGTGGGCACGCCAGCACGGCTTCGACCCCGATGACACGGTCCACAAGTCCCATGGTCGACCCAGCATCTCCACCATCCGCGAACTTCTTCCCGACGCCGATCACGAAGCAGAAAATCGCGAAGTCGAACGCCGCGAGATTCTCGATGTCGACGGCGTAATTCCCCTTCCAGGCGTCGCCGAACTCCTGTCCTCTCTCCCTGCGGACCGCTGGACGATAGTCACGTCATGTACAAAGCCGCTCGCTGATGTTCGAATTCGGGTCGCCGGCCTTTCCGCGCCAAGCCGGATGATCACCGCTCACGACATCACGCGCGGCAAGCCGGATCCCGAACCCTATCTCAAGGGCGCGGCCTTGCTCGGCTTCGCTCCACAGGATTGCGTGGTGATCGAAGACGCCGCGGCCGGCGTCCGCTCCGGCAAGGCAGCGGGAGCCCGCGTCATTGCATTGCAGACCACCGAAACCAACAATGACCTGATCGCGTTGGGCGCAGATTGGATCGTGAAGGATTGTAGCTCCCTAATTTTGGAAAAAACGCTTCTCGAAACGAAGGACCAGTCAAGCACTCTCACGATCAATGTCACCTTGTCGGGCAAGCAGCCTTTCAAAAAATGATTGCTAATGGTCGGATGGGTCACCAATGAACCGGAATCAAGTTCCACAGCTTAAACAAAACTTGAAAAGAAAGTGATACCACCCAGTCTAATGACGAGAGCGCTGCCTGCTTCACGATCGCACCAGGAATAATTATGAAAGTGATCAGTCCAGACTTCATCGAAGGCGGCAACATCCCTAAACATTTCACGTGCGACGGCCAGGATATCAGTCCAACGCTGAAGATAGAAGGCGTGCCCCAACCGGCGAAGAGTCTCGTGTTGATCGCTGACGATCCCGATGCGCCCTCAGGCACGTTCACACACTGGCTCATCTGGAACCTAAGACCCGACGCCACCGAGATCTTAGCGACGACCCCACCGGCCGGCGCGGTGCAGGGCGTGAACGATTTTGGAAGAAACAATTACGGTGGCCCGTGCCCGCCATCGGGCGTGCATCGCTATTATTTCAAGTTGTTCGCGCTTGATACGACCCTGGAGCTACCGGCGACGTCACGGCGCAAGGTCCTGGATGCCGCAATGCAGGGTCACATTATCGGCGAAGCGACCCTGATGGGGCGGTACGCCAGAAGAGGCCGCTAAGAGACTCGGAGCCTGTTCTCAGTGCGCCTAGTTCGGCGGCTGAATAAGCGTCGGCTGGCATTGGGAAGCGGTGACGCGAGTTCCCCGGGTCGGCTGAATCATCTCAGCGAAGAAACACGTGGGGAGCTGAGTCTTTGGGACGCTCGAGTCGTGTAAGAAACTCCAGGAGACAATGCCCGGTGCAGCATCGGCGTATCCAGCGTGTTCTGGCATTTCGGCGACCCGAGCGGCTTTCACATCCTCGCGGATCTGCGCGAACGCAGCGGAATCCCGTTTCGTTCCTTTCAAATGAAGTTCCGCCAGTCAGCAGGCGCGGTGCGCCTCAAAGATCGCGAGCGTGTCCGCATCCAAGAACTCGTGGCAAAGATGCCGAGCGAAGGCACCGAGCTCCAAACGATGCTCGCTGCCGGAAACAAGGGAGACTTCGAGCAGGAAAGCTTGAAGCCACCGACTCATGCCTCGTAGCCATTCTACGATGGCCTCGAGCGAGTTTCTTGAGACGCGCTCGCCTGGAATCTTCTCACAAAAAGCGATGCATCACGAACGCGTCGACCAAACCTTTCGTTGCATGACGGAACACCTTCGGAAGTGTTCCCACGATGCTAAAGCCATGCCTTTTCCAGAGGGCGATCGCGACTTCGTTGGTGCTGACGACGATGTTGAATTGCATGGCGGAAAAACCTAGCCGCCTGGCTTGTTCGAGAGAGTGCTCGCACATCATAGAGCCGAGCCCCTTGCCACGAGCCTCGGAAGACACCATGTAACTGGCATTTGCGACGTGAGAACCCAGCCCCGGATGGTTCTTCCTCAGAATGTATGTGCCGTAAACTCGGTCGTTGTCCGTAACGACGAACGCGTGATGGGCTTCGGACAACCAATATCGCAAAGCGTCTTCACGAGAAATCTGCGGGTCGAAGACGTAGGTGTCGCCTGACGCTACGACTTCTCGAAAAATTTCCCAAATGTCTTCGGAGTGAGCGTTCGTCGCGGGAATGATCGTCATCACTGTTAAGAGCGTTGATCCAGGTCCGGCGGACCGAGTTTTGCAATCTCATAGCCAACCGGGTAGCTCCGGTTTTTTCGGTCAGTGAAGAAGTTCGGTGTCTTCCGCGCGGGGAGGATTCCGACGACCCAGCCACGCGTTATCAGTGCGCCGCTGACCAGCTTTCGCGCAAGGGCAAACGGGCGCGGAAAACCGAACGACGCCAGCATCGCATCATCAAGCAGGGCGTAGATGCCCCATCGCACGAGCGGCGTGAAGATGCGGGGCATCCAGGAGGCAAACAGATCGCGCGTGGCTGCTCCGATCCGCTGATTCGTCTCGGCAAAACGGAAGTTATCACGCTCGTAGTCAAGAGCGAACCGCTGGAACTTCTCGTAGGTCTCTGGTATCTCCCTGATCCCCACGCGCTTTCCTATCTCGCACCAGAAATGGTAACTGGCGAGCTTCTCATTCCTGGACATCCTCCGCCACCCAAACCGTTCGATCCAGCGGATTGGCTCATTGATGAAGGTCGAAAGGACATACAGGTAATCACCGTTGGAGATATCGAAGCGACTGTGCGCACGATTCATTCTTCGCAGTGCTTCGCGGCCCCGCTCACTGTCATAGCCCCACTTGGAGAGCTCGGCCACGATCAGCGCGGTGTCGTCGTAGCGCTTTTGAGTGCGCTTGTAGAACTCCCCTGTTCTATCGAGTAGAGCCGAGATACTCGGCACACAGTAGGTCCGATAGAGCGCCACCTCCAAAGCGCGTGTCATGTCCCAGGGGAATTCATAACCGCAAATCAGGTGGTAGATCTCGACGTGATCGCCCTTCGGGTCGAGCCCTTCGATTCTGCGGAGTCTGTCGTAGCGCCCCATATCGTTGCCGCCGGGTTCTTCAAGAAGGTTGCAATAAGCTACGGATTCGATGAAAGGGATCAAGTCGAAGCGAAGCCGTCGCCGGCGGTCAGTCTCGAAGAGGTTAGATTGCAGGCGCGTCGCAAACCCATGTTCCACCCTGGGTGAGGCAAATCGCGATGCCTTACCGCGTCCAAGAATTCAGCCTGGCGCGGCGGAAAGAATTGCACGATATTCAGATAGGATGATCACTAGCAGCCTGTTGGACTTAAAAATCGAACTCTCATTTTATGGGTAAATCGCGGTTGAGAAACCAGAATTCCTTTCCTGACGCGCTCGTGCAGTTCGGTCTTCGGCGGAAAGGCACGAAAGAATCCTGCTTCTCTTCGACACGCAGTGCTGGCCTCGTCAGGCGGCTGCCGGCTAGAGGGAGCACTCGCTACGAGCAGAGTTTCTTGAAGACAATGCGACGCGGACTTCCAAGTGCGATTGGCTGGTAATGGATGTAATCAACACAACGGAACTCAAAACTCAGACGTTCGCGAATGGGTATAAGATCTCGTATAGAAATGATTGCGAACTCAAGGTTATATACGATGATATTTTTACGAAGAATACATATTTTTTCGCGACTGAGAACCCTGAGCCGCGCATTATTGATTGCGGAGGGCATATTGGTCTTGCCGTCCTCTATTTCAAGAGCCTCTATCCGCGAGCTAGGATTGTGACCTTTGAGCCAAACCCGGAGACGTTTTTTCTCTTGCAGAGAAACATCGTGCAGAACAACCTTCGCGGCGTTGAGGCCATAAACATGGCATTATCCCACGAGGACAAAGAAGATGCGATCCTCTACGTGGGTGAAAATTTTCTTGAGGCGTGGGACTCGACAGACACGCTTGAGCCCGATTTATGGGCTAATATGGATCAGTATCGGGGTATTCCCGTACGATCAGCAAGGCTGTCGTCATACATGAACAGCAGGGTTGAGTTTCTTAAGCTCGATATTGAGGGAGCGGAGTATGATGTCCTCGAGGAGTGCAAAGCCAAAATAGGTTCGGCCCGAGCTATCACGCTCGAATATCACCAGAACGCGCGCAATCTCGCCGGACGGAAGCTGGAGAAGATTCTTGAGATTTTAAGCATGGCTGGCTTTAGACACGAGCTGCGCTATCAAGCCCAGCCGGTACAGCCTTGATTCTCTCCCGAAAGATTCGGTTTACCAGCTCATTATCAGAGCGCTTAGGTAAGAAGTTAGACTTCGAGCAGTGTCTGGTAAAGACTGACGTAGTTCTTCGCCATTTGTTTGGAGTCGAAAAGAAGCTCCGCTCGGGATCGACAGGCTCTTCGGTCAATTTTACTAAGGTCTTTTATTCTTGCTGCCATCTCCTCTATAGAAGATATCAGGAAACCGGACACGCCATTCTCGATAATTTCCCCCATTGAGGAGCGGTCCCAGGCGATGATAGGGGTTCCGGATGCTAGCGACTCGAGAGCAACTGTGGGGAGCGGGTCGTTCCACTGGATTGGCATTAAGACTGCCTTGGCCTCTGACAAGAGGCTCCTCTTTTGTTCGAAGTTCAACGAGCCAATGTATTTCACCCGATCACCGTCAATAAAAGGGTTAATGCTTCGCTGAAAATAGTCTCCGCTTTCGTCGGTCGCTCCCGCTACAACGATGCTCTCGTTGGCAAGAAGAGCGGCCCTGATGGCTTCGTATGTGCCTTTCGTTTCGTTTATTGCCCCCAGAAAAACAAGGTAGCGGCCAGCAGAGAAGTTCGGATTGGCCCACTTATCTAGAGGAATCCCGTTGTAAATCACTTCGGCTTTTTCACTGTAGCCGGCGCGTTGAAACTGACTTACGAAAACGGTGTTCACACGCCTAACAAGCCTGTCCCAGATTGCGCGGAAGTATTTCCTGTACTGGTCGGCCGGATAGTGCCAATGGAGCTCTTCGAACTCGATCGGGTGATGAACTGTTGAAACTAAAGGGATGGGAAGGAGATGAGCAAAAAGGGTAGAGTAAAATCGAGTGTGGTCGTGAATTATGTCAAAATCACGGCAATCGGCGAATGCTGCTGCGACGGGAAGAACCTTTCCTAGAATTGTTTCCGTGGTATTTTCGTCAGCCAGAGGAATAAGCTTACCATTTGTAGAGGATGACAGCGGTGCGTAGAGGGTGACATCATGACCCAAGTCAACAAGCTCTTGATTGAGGATATGGACAATTTGGGAAAGTCCATTCTTGCTCGAATCCGTAACCGGTTCGAAAAGGGTCGCTATTTGGGCTATCCTAAGCCTTTTCATTAAAGTTTGGTCGTATCAAAGTCCCGTGAGCTAGAGCGAGCTTGCCCCCGAAACGCATCGAGGCGATCTGTGCTTTCTAGCCAATCGGAGATCGCAGCAAATCAGGCATGCTATTGGATTTCAAGACCCTACAAGTAACACTCGGATGGTCCGATGTGCTGCGCGGCCCGTGAGATCACGCGGCCTTGGCAGTAGTGGTTACCCCGGCCATGAGGCGCAGGATTCCCTCTTGGGTGGCCTCTTCGCGGGAGAGTTCTCCGGCGATCCTGCCGTCGCGCATGACAAGGATGCGGGTTGAAAGATTGAGCACCTCAGGCAGCTCGGAGGAAATGAGGATGACGGCAAGGCCCTGGCTTGCCAAGTTGTCAATAAGGGCATGGATGGCGGCCTTTGCTCCGACATCGACTCCGCGGGTGGGTTCATCCACGATGAGGAGCTTTCCGCCGCGGGCGAGCCATTTGGCGAGGACGACTTTCTGCTGGTTGCCTCCGCTCAGTGAACTTGGCGGAGCTTCCATCGAGGAGGCCTTTACCCGCAGCTTGGCAAAATAATCGGTGGAGACCTCCTCTTCTTTCTTGCGCTTAAGAACTCCAATGGCGCCGCGCAGCCGGTCCAGGATGGCAAGGCTCACATTGGCCCGGATTGGCAGTTCAAGCACGAGCCCCTGGCGCTTGCGATCCTCGGGAACAAGACCCACTCCCGCAGTCATCGAGACCTTCGTCGAGCCCAGAACCAAAGGCTTTCCGTTAAGCTCCACCTTGCCCGTTGCGCTCGAATCCAGCCCGAAAATCGCCTTGGCCACCTCGCTGCGCCCGGCGCCCACCAGACCGGCGAATCCCACAATCTCCCCCGCCCGCACCTCGAAGTTGACATCGCGAAAGCGGCCCGCAGAGCTCAGGTTGTTGACGCGCAGGACAACCTCGCCCGCCTTGCCGGAAACATGCTGGGGAAAATAGTCGGCAACGCTGCGCCCGATCATCATCTTCACCACGGCGTCCTGGGTGGCTTCCGCGCGAGGCAGCGTGCCAACGTACTGGCCATCGCGCAAAACACTGATCTTGTCGCACAAGCGAAACAACTCGGGCATGCGGTGGGAGACGTAAATCATGGTCATCCCGCCCTCCCGCAGGCTCTCGATGAGCTTGAAGAGGTTTTGCGCGTCGGGCTCTGCCAGTGAGCTGGTGGGTTCGTCAAATACCACGATCCGGGGCTCGATGCCCACGGCAGCGGCGATCTGGACGAGTTGCTCCTGCGCGGTGGAGAGCTCATTCATGGGCTTTGTCACATCGAGACCCACCCCTATCTTGCTAAGCAAGTGGTTCGCCCGGCGCTCCATTTCCCCCATGTCCACCATCACTCGCAGCTTGCGGGGATAATGGCCCATGCTCAGATTCTCCGCCACGCTCAGATCCCTGCAAAATGCCAGCTCCTGGTGAACCATGGCCACCCCGGCATCCATCGCATCGCGCGGGGAGTTAAAGCTGTGAAGCTTCCCGTCGATAACCATCTCCCCGCTGTCGGGCTTGTGAATGCCCGCAAGCACCTTTCCAAGGGTGGACTTGCCCGCCCCGTTCTCCCCCATCAGCCCGTGGCATTCGCCACGGGCAACCTCGAGGGTCACGTCCTTTAGGGCAATGACCCCGCCAAAGGTCTTGGTGATCGCCTTAAATTGGATGAAGCTCTCAGACATCTGCCGGCTTGGAGGCTTGGCGCTTTAAGGGTGCCCTATTTCTTGAGCCACTTCTTCCAGTTCTCGCCGTAGGCGTCCACGTTCTCTTTGGTCACCAGGGTCAGCGGGTCGATCACCTTCACGTCCGCAGGAGCCTGATTGTTGACGATCTTGTTAAGGAGAATATCAAGGGATTTGGTTCCCCAGCCGTAGCAGTCCTGCGCCAGCAGCGCCTCAACATATCCGTTCTTCACATAAATGAGTTGGGCGGGAAGAGCATCGACCGCGACGACTTTGATGGAGCCCGCGGGCCATTTCAGCGCATCGGCCGTGAACAAGGGCCAGCCCCCGATCATCGCCCAGCCTTGAATGCCGGGATTGGCGTTCTGCGCGTTCTGGACAGCCTCCGCTGCCTTCTCGGGAGTTTCAACATGGTAAAACACCCCGGGATTATTGAGCTTCATGTTGGGATACTTCGCCAGGGCCTCTTTTGCACCCGCCACCCGGTTCTGGAGATTGGGCGCGCTCTGGTTGCCGGCAAGAATCGCGACCGTTCCCTTCTCACCCATGGCTTTGGCTAAGACTTCCACCGTGCGCTGGCCGCAAGCCTTGTCATCGGTTCCATAGTAGGCGAAGCGCTTGCTGTTGGGCGCATCGGAGTCAAAACACATGACCGCCACCCCTTTTCCCACAGCCTTGTCGATCGAGGGGGTTACCGTGTTGGCTTCCGAGCAGGAGACCGCTATGCCTTGGGCCCCTCGCCGGGTCAGGGCCTCCACAGCCTCGGCCTGTTTGGTGGCATCTTCGTCATTTGGCGTGCGTATCTCAAGCTCGACATCCACGTTGTATTTTGCGCCCAGTTCCTTGGCCGCATCGGCGGCGCCGGCTTGTGCGGCTTGGAAGACATCGTTACTCAGGCTCTTGGCGATGAAACCAATGATCACCTTCTTTTTGGCTTCCGCCGCGCTGGCTGTTGATTGGGAAATCGCCAGACAGGCGACTGTGGCTGCTGCCACTGTGGAGGTTATCAGACTCGTTATTTTCATGGGGAGTAGGTTGGTGGGTTATTTTTTGATTGGGGGTAGTAGTGTGATGACTGATGGACTCGGGGGCTCGCTATGATTTGCCTACTTGCGACGGCTGTGCATGTAGATGCTCAGGCGATCCAGAGAAACGGCCACGATGATGGCCAGACCGATGATGATGAGCCGGTATTCCTGCGCAAGGCGCAGAATGATGATGCCGTTCTCGATGAGGGCAATGACCAAGGTGCCCAGCAGCGCCCCGATCGCGCTTCCGCGTCCGCCGGTAAGACTTGCTCCGCCCACGACCGCAGCGGCAATCACCGTGAGCTCATAGCCGGTGCCGGTGCTCGTGGAGGCTGTGCCAAAACGGCCCAGGGAAACCATCCCTCCCACCCCGGCCGCCAATCCTGCCAACGCATAGGTGCGCAGTTTTATCCAGCCCACCCGCAAGCCGCTAAAGCGGGCCGCCTCCTCATTGCCACCGATCACGTAGGTTTCCCGTCCAGCCACCATGAGCCGGAGATAAAACCACCCCGCCCCCACGCAGATCAACATGATGATGAGCGGCATCGGTTGCAGACCAAACATCTCGATGCGCATGAAATCGGTGGTGAACGCCGGCGGAAGCACCTTGCCTGCCGAAGGCAAAGTCTTCTGAGGGGGCAGAACATTGGCCAGCCCCCGGAAAATGCTCATCGTTCCCAGCGTCACGATAAAGGGATGCAAATTGAGACTCACGATGAGTCCCCCATTGATCAACCCGCAGAGCAGACCGATCCCCAGCGGCACCAAAATGGCGATGGGAAGCACCACCACCGCCGAGGCGTCCGGGGGCAAATTCTGCAAAGCGGCCGCCCCGCCCAGCGCCGCCAGCGCCATGATCGAGCCCACCGAAATGTCGATTCCCCCAGTGATAATGACTATTGTCACCCCAATAGCCATGATCGCGTAATACGACATCGGCGTCGCGATCCCGTCAATCAGGTTGTCGAAGTTTAAAAATGTGTTCGGCCTCCCCGGCGCCGCATCCTGCCAGCCGTAAATAGCTAAGATGCCCCCCAAAAGCAGCACCACCACGATGAGACCCAACTCCTGGGCAATCGAGCGTCGCGCAGGTTTTGCCGCCGTCGTCGCGGGTTGACTAGCCTGGGGAGATGCGCTTGCGGCCGATGACATGTCAGAAAAGCGTCGAGTTGTTAGGGTTCTTTGGCGGGATGAGCTAACGGGGCGGAAGTCCCAATCCTCACCAATTTCCAAGATGAGGCAAGCGAAATCGACCATCTCCGTCCGCTGAAACCTTATATGAATTCGTCGTTGAATAACAGCGCCTCGATTCAATAGCCTCAAATCAGCCTTAGTTACCCGTCGAATCGCGCACACGCTACTCGCTTCTTCGCCAATGTGACAAAACTGATGGTCGGATGTTGAGCCGGGCGAAGGGTTCTCAGCATCAGTCGGACGGCAATCGGAGCGGCTCGGATGCCATTATCGACTTTGGCCAATAACGATTTGAAAAGTTGCGGTAAGGCCTCTTCTTCCAAGTCGGCCGGGTTAACGGGCTGCGGATATTTGCGGAGGCTTAGCCATTGAGCATTAATGCGAGCCTTCTTGCGCAAGTCACAAATCCGCATGGATTTGTGAAGGCTAGCACGCGCAGATCGTCCTCCGAAAAGATGAACTCCGGGTGCACATGATCAGACCGCACAAAGGCACGGCGTTGCGAACGATCATGCGATACCCTGGCGCTCCCTCATACTGGATGGCGAAACCGTTAAATACGGCCCAACAGCAACAAGACAACCAAGATGATCAGGACCAAACCCAGACCGGCGCTAGGATAGTAACCCCAGCCAGAGCTATGTGGCCAGCTTGGTAGCGCCCCGATTAGCAGCAGGATTAGGATAATAAGCAGAATGGTGGACATAACTTGATGTTTTCTCCATTGATTCGCGCGCAGCCGATGAAGTGCGTGCTTTAATCCTCGCCTCCGTCGGAAGGTGACGTGCAACTGCAATTCCCGCACAGCCTAGTGGAAAATTTTGAGAAGTGTTCTGCCGTTTGTGGAGCGGTGATCGGACGCGCCGCTCTGCTTGGGCGACGACATTCAAACCGAGAAATGAGTATAAGCCTGATGCCTCTCCAGCCCTACCGGTGCGAGGCTTTTTCTCTGCGAAGCCACAGGCCCGCAGCGGGCGTCTGAAAGAAGCGCAGGCCTCGCTTGAGATGCGGTCAGGGAGGGATAGTGACGACTTAGAACTTTTCGATTTCGCTGCGAACCTCTTCCTTGCTCTTTCCAAGTCGCTGTTGCAGACGGCCGAGCAACTCATCTTCCTTGCCCTCGGCAAACGTCAGATCGTCGTCCGTAAGCTGGGCATACTTCTGCTTGAGCTTCCCTTTAATTTCGTTCCAGTTGCCTTTTATTTCGAGTTTAGTCATACCGCTATTTCGCAGACGGGACCATCCGTGGATGTCCAAGTCGGTGCGGTTCTCATCGACCATGCTAATTCGTGGCTCCAGTAGATACTCGAAACCTTTTTCGATTGAGCGGCGGCGGAACACGCGGGCGGAGAGGGTTTGCGGGAGTGGTTCTTTTTCTTTCAATCTATTGGATGTTTGTTTGGCAGAGAGTAGCTCAAAGGGATAAATTGTGATCCGTACGATGAAGACCGCGCGTTTCGCTGCTGTAGTTGAAGCCTCGGGAAACCCGCGCACACACTTGGTCCTCGTATCGCCCGAAAACGACAAGATCTTACAAGCGGCGATCAAAACGCACCGCGTGATGACGGTGCATCAGGAACTGGTGGGAAACAAAGCCGATCACGCGTCCGTCGGTTTTGAGGCCGGGAGGGCACGGCAATTTCTGATCTTCCCGAAATCAATCTCGAAGTTTAAGGGAATCCATATTGTTGGGGTTAAATATGATCTGTTGGATGCTCGACCTTCTAAGGAGCGAGCGACACCCGCGAAGACACCAAAAAACGCGGAACCCAAGCCCACGATCCCCGAGGAGAAAGCAAAAAGGCACGAACCATCTCAGGGAAAGGTTGTTCACTTCCCCGAGCTACAGGAAGAGCCGGACGAGGAGAGCGAAGCCATCCAGGGCATAAAGAATCAGGTCCGGCACGCCATGGACGCCTTGGAGCAAGGCAGGCAGGTTGCAGCTCTCAACCTCCTCAAGCGAATAGTCGATAGCTGACGGCCGACACGCCTTCGATTTACGAATTTATAGGAAGCTCAAAGACTTATGAGACCACTTTGGAAAGGAGCAATCAGCTTCGGCCTCGTTACGATTCCTGTATCGCTTTATCCGGCAACTCGCAGGGAAGAACTCAAGTTCCGGATGCTCCGGAAATCGGACTACAGCCCAATCAACTATAAGCGTGTAGCTGAAGACGACGGAAAGGAAGTTGCATGGGACCAGATCGTGAAGGGGTACGAATACGAGAGGGGAAAATACGTCGTCCTCAAAGAGGAAGATTTTGCCCGTGTCGATGTCGAGGCCACTCAGACTGTCGATACGATCAACTTCGTCAAAATCGACGATGTTGACCCGCTGCTTTTCTACAAGCCCTACTATCTCGAAGTGGGAAAGGGAGGCGACAAGGCGTACGTACTACTGAGGGATGCTTTGGTCAAATCTGGTAAAATTGCCATCGCCAAGGTGGTAATTCGTGCGCGACAGCATCTCGCCGCTATAAAGCCCCAGAAGAGCGGACTCATGCTCGAGTTGATGCATTTTCCGAGTGAGCTGATTGATGTATCGGAGTATAAATCCCCGGCGAAGAAGTCTGTCAGCAAGGCCGAGATGCAGATGGCCGAACAACTGATCGGCAGCATGACCACGGAATGGAAGCCCGAGGAGTATACCGACGAATACCGTGACGCCCTGGAAAACTTGATCGAGGAAAAAATTGAGCACGGCGACAAAGCCGCTCCCGCACCGCCCAAGAAGAAGCGACCATCCAACGTCGTGGATCTTGTCTCCGTCCTTCAGGCAAGCATTCAGCAGAGCCAGGGAAAGGCAAAAGCGAGCAAGTCGATGACAAGAGCCCAACCAAAGTCGAAGAAGGCGTCCGGGAAGAAGAAGGCAGCATGAAAGGCTCTCTTGTGCGATAACGGTCTCTGACTCCTCCCGCAGGTGCGCCTTTCTTTCGAACGTGATCATGTGAGCCCAACATCAGGCGGAACCCCGATGCCACGATCAGGGGATGGACCTAGTTTTGCAGCTCGCGGCTGAGCGGCTTACTCCATCTTGATCACGAGTTTACGAGGGGGCATTGCCTGCTTTCGCGTTGACGCTCCTCTCGGCGATTGCCTTCAGCTTGTGGTCGGCCTCCTCCCTTGGAGCTCTTGCGAGGTGGCCCCTCCAACAATCCCCATATTGCTATCAGGGATAGCCCCGATTGATTTGGGCACAACTTTCCTGCAGCATGCTGCTGCGAGTGGATTTGCTGCCGAGAACTGCCTGTTGAGCTCCAATGAGTGAAAAAAACCAACAATTCGGCGCGGTTAAGAAAACTGAATATCAGCAGAACAATCGCCGAAGACTCAGATCAATACTGAAGCGAATGCTTGCTGAATCCCCTCCCCACGGACTTTCTCTCAATCGCGTATCTCGGCATCTTGTCGAGTGACTGTTTACTTTTGGGAAATATCCTAAAAAACGAGTTCATCCCCGCATTTACGAGCGAGTTTGAGGGGAATATCGAACCGGCTGATGCAGACGCCGGCACAAGGCGCTGAAAATCTCACGGGTTGTACTATCGGCCATTGCATTCGCCGAAACGATCGGCGATTGGCGACCTTCGAATTATTTAATGTCGGGGTTCTTTGCTGACGGAGAGGGCAGCTGCTCGGTCATGCCGTTTCCCTCGTGCACGATAACGGTTTCGATCCCCTGTTCTTGCGCGAGTGTCTTCGCGGTCTTCACCGCCTCGCATTTATCATCCTCGTGCGCGAGGGGTTTTCCACTCTGCGCCTCAATCTCCCAATGGTCACCAAGAGGCGTGACGTGAATCTTGTCGGTTTGTTTGTCCATGCTTCTTCAGCGTTCGAAAGGAAATCGCGCCGCGGTACGGCAACGGTTGTCTGTAACCTTGTCATGGGTCGGCCGCGAATTGGATCGAGGCCACCAATCTTTCCGAGGTTTGCGCCGTGATCAGGTCTTCCTGACAACGCGACCTTGGGCGAAATCGATGACCTGCGCTTTTCCTAAAGTCTACCTCTGGATACATGACCTTTTCGAGGTTTGAGACGGTGAGCGCCTTTCCTTCGACGTCAATTTCGGTCTTCTTACTCATAGACTTTGTGCCATTTATGTCGCTCGGGAACGTTCAGTCGCGGGCATCTTCCTCTTTGCTGTGAACCGGTTTTTTATACTTTCACCTGCCCGTGCTGGCGGTCGTCGCGCGCAACTCCTCACGCATCCGGACGCTACGTTTCAACTTGCGCGGCAGGTACAGATCGGAGACGCGACACTCGGAGACGTTTTCGCTTTCTGCAGCGGGCTGTATTTCCGCGGAAAGCTCACTTATGCACGGCGGTTTGCGCAGCCGATTGAAGGGATTGCAGGTGTGCAAATTATCACGCCAAGCCGGGGCCTGGTTTCGGCAGATACACGTGTTGGCAGCACCGACCTATGCGAATTCGCAAGAGTGAGGGTCGACGTCCATGAGCCGCGATTCACACGACCCCTCTTGCGATCAGCTGAAATACTCGCCGCGACGTCCTGCGAGGTCGTTCTGCTCGGTAGCGTCGCGACGGGCAAATATGTCGACCCCTTGCTGCCTGTCTTCGGTAGCCGGCTTTTGTTCCCTTGCCAGTTTGTTGGTCGCGGGGACATGAGTCGGGGTGGCCTGCTTCTGCGAAGTGCTGCGGGAAATGAAGAGCTGAACTACATTCCTCTCTCAGGCGCTATCCGTCGCGGACGGCGGGCGGCAAAGTTATCTGCCTTGTGAGGCTTCGAGGTGCGCTTGGGACGCGCGACCTCCGACGGAAAAGCCTGCTTTAGTTTCGACGGCGGGTTCCTCAGGTTGATTGGCAGCTACCAACCTCGGTCTCGACTAGTATTCGCAAAAGTACGACCGCTAAAGCTAAAACCGTGCAGATACATGGATCTTTGGATTGAAAGGAAATGGCGCACGACCGGTTCAGAGTCTCCTGCATGCAGCTCCCAGGCTTTATCGAATATTTGCTTTTCGTCGACGGTCATTCGCATGTTTTGACGAAGATGCTCAGCCCACGTGGATACCATGTAATCCAGTCGAAACAAGCCGGGATGATCCAGGCTTTCGTCAACCCGGCACTGGAACGCGCCGTTCCGTCGGCATGCAGCCTGAACTTCTTCCATCAAGGTTCGAAACCGCTCTCGATCCTCGCTGGCGATTGTGTATTCGATTGTTACTGTAATCGGGCCGTCGCCATGTTGAGGAGAGACGGGAAAATCATGTAGCGGGTCGAGTGGCGCCGCATCAACGCTGGCATCGCTGGCGAAGTTGATGGAAAATCGATGCCCAAGGGCTAACGCCGCGAGCGCTACAATAGCCGCAGCAGCAAGAGTCAGATCAAGACCGGCGTGCGTTGCTCCCGTCCCCAAGAGGACTGCGCCGAGTGCGATGCCGCCTTGTCCCAACATAATTTGGAACGCGTTCATCCGTCCGCGCACCCATTCGGGCATCACGCGCTGTCCAGCCAACCAAAGCTCAGATCCCGCCAGCGCCCAAGCCACACCGGCAAGTGTCGCGCATAACATCAAAGCAGGCGGTTGCCGGACAAATGCCATCGCGATTAACACTGCAGCCACTATCGCCATCGCAAGCGAAGTGATTGCATTCGATGAGATCCGCTGTCTGAGGTATGGGAGTGCGAACACCGCTCCTGCCAAAGACCCGACGCCCACGCATGTGAAGACAAGCCCGAGTTGGGCGGCGGAAAGCTGTAGTTCTTTGAGCCTATCACAGGCAAGAGCGCCGGAACGACGGAGATGACGAGCGAAAAGAGTAGGTTCCTGACAAGGATGGTCTTGATGCGCGGGGAGTTGATAGCGTACCGCAGCGAATTCATGAACGATTCCGCGAAATTTTCCCGCGGCCGGGTCGACTGCTTCTGCCGGGGCTTCCACTGCAACACGACAAGAGCGACTACCACGAACATCAGGGCGTTGATTGAAATGAGAATCGGCGCGCCAAGTAGCGGCAGCAGGAAGCCGCCCAACGCAGGACCCACAATGCTGGAGAGATTGGATTGCACTCCTCCCAGTGTGACCGCGGAGGGCAGTTCATCTTTACTAACGATGTCCGGGACAATGGCTCCCCAAACCGGAGCGCCAAAGGCAATGCCAATCCCCAGCGCGAAGGTACAGAAAAGCACAGCGCTGGGGTTGATGATTTCCCTCCACGCCCCAAAAGCCAGCAGCGCTGACCAGGCTCCCTGCCAGAGCACAGCGCTAACGATCACAGTGCGTCGGCTCACGATGTCAGCGAGGGCGCCTGCAGGCAGCGTAAATAGAAAGAATGGCGTGGAAGCGGCGCTTGCCAGGAGGGAGAGCGTAAACGAGGAAGCGCCAAGGTCATTGACTAACCACGTTGCTGTCACGTCCTGAGCCGAGAGGAACGTGCCCGACAACACGCTTGCCAGCCATAAACGGCAAAACGCGGAATTTCGAAGTGCAAACCAAGTCGAGGTTGATTTCTTATCCATCGAAAGCGGAGTGAGAGTCGAGCAGAACTGAACGAGGATGGTCGAGCGCAATTCCGTCGGGCTTGTCCTATCTTGGAATCGCTAGGTAAATGCCATCAGGCGCCGTATCGGTCTCGTCGGCCTGGGAAAAAATGAGCCTTCAGCACTTCGAGCCCTGCTGGTGGCGCGATTTGACGAGTTGGGGACAATACGACTTCGGAAATGAATGCGGTTCTACCTGCTGATGGGTCCGGATAGCCTCCCGGACGTAGTCCCCCTCAATTAAACCCTCGCGCCGACCGCAGTTCGCGCCATAGGTGGCGCGCAAGCGCAGTATGAAATCTGTGAACGCGAGGCCCACTACAAAGCGCGGACACCGGTGCGATCCTTAGTCGGTGTCTCCCGCTTCAACCGCTCTTTTGCGACGCTTCAGCTGCTAACCATGCCGATCTACCCGCGAAGCCCCGGAATCCTTCAGGATTCCCATCACTTGCTCAGCTTGCTTGGCATCGGTTTTAACCAGCACAAACTTGCCGTCGTGAAGAAAAGTCGTGACGTATGCCTCGATTACCTCCTCAGAAAGATCATAATCGGCAAGGTGGCCCTTGAAGGCACGAACAATGCCATTCTTATCCCGCTTGTTCAACAAGTTGGGTTCGTCGATGCCCAAAACGACCGCCGGAACAGCGCCGGGCGCAAGGGTGGGAATGGCCGGATCGACGCTTCCGGGCTCTTCTGTCACGAGGGCCTCATCGTAAACGGTGGCGTCAACTCCGGAGTCAGCCAGTCGCTGGAGGACTTTATCGACGTCGCTGGTGTCGTCGAATATTCCAACAATCGTCGTCATGCTTCCTGGATGGCTCGACGGACCTCTTCCTCGCTCTTGCCAAGCCGCTGTTGCAGACGGCCGAGCAATTCATCCTCCTTACCCTCGGCGAACGTAAGGTCATCATCAGTAAGCTCCCCATACTTCTGCTTCAGCTTGCCCTTAATTTCGTTCCAGTTGCCTTTGATTTGGAGTCTATTCATACTCTTGTATCGCGCCAGAACCGCTTATGGACGTCGGGGTTTGAACGCTCTAGCTGAAAATTATTGCGGAAAGGCTTCGTAAGACCGCTGGGCTACTGGAAAACCTGGCAGCAAGGGGAAAAGATTTCCTTTCTTGCACTCACCTACGACTCCCCCTGCGAACCGTAAATAGCATGAAAACTGGCTATCTCATTCAGGATGTTCGTAGGATCGAATTGGAAAATCTGACCGCAAAGCTCGAAGGTGGTTCGTTCATCACTGGCAACGTGGCAAACCAGCATGTCTCGCCCAGCCTCGGCGATGCAAGCCTTGTCATAGAGGGCGAGGAGTTTGCTGGCAATGTCTTCCGCTGCACCGGGTCGCAAGTTGTCTTCGAATCTGATCGTTTCGAGGAGATTGCAAAAAAGCTCTCTTAATAGCCGCGAAAGGTTGAATTTCCCGCCTACGCTTCGTAGTAACCGCTCGAGCGGTCCAGAGCTTTGACACACCAACGAACGACTTGCTTGTCTACGAGCCAGTCATACAAGGAAGCCTAGCTTTCAGCGCTGCCCAAAAATCTCGCGCGGCACGCGCCTGGGTTTGGCTACCCTAAGCGCCTAGGAGACTGTTAACGAAGCCTATTCACCGTGCTCGCTTTAGGGCACTCACAGGATTAGGTCAGACGGATCGGGCCGCCCGGCGCAATGACAGGTGGTGCAATCAAGGCTGCCGGCAATTTCTGAATGACCCTCCGAATCGGGCTCAAAGCCTTCTGCGAGTGCCTTGGCTAATCGTCGTCGATTTCAATTTTCCCGTCATCAACTTCGATTTCGCGGTCGTCGATTTCGATTTCGTCGTCGACCTCGACTCGATTAATGATCCGGTCCTCCCCCTCCGTTCTAAAGTGGACACTCACGGGCGCACCAACCTTAACGTGGGTACGAACCTCATCGTCGGTCAAGGTTTTGCCACTTCGCGTAACATAAGTTATCGTTTCGCCGTAGCGGTAACTGACGGGGCCACTCGTTTCTTTGACAACGAAGGCCGAGCCGGGCGCATATTCGCTGATCGTCCCTGTACTCGTCGTGACGGTGGTGGTCGTAGTGGTAGTTTCGGTTTGGGCGAAGGCCACCGATGTGACGATCGCGCATGCGATGCCGAGGAGTGTGCTTTTGAGTTTCATAGCTGTTAAATTTGGCGGTTTATCGATTTCATAAGAAATCTCTTACGAGTATGAGGGGATCGTTTTGAATGCGCTTCGCGCGTGTCGAGAAGCTACCCTGACTCCTTTATAGGGGGTATCCCCGCCAACATAAGTGGACGGAGGCTTGATCCGGCTCCGTCAGCAAACGCGGCTCCTCCCGAGTCTCGCCGCCGAACGTCGCACTAGCGCAGATCGCGCGAATACGAAGGCGGCAAACTCGCCCTACTCCGCGCAAGGCTTCGACCTGGTTGCCGGCGAATCGGTCGTCTCGTCTCTGATCCGACGCGGTTTCCATCCACGCCTCGGCGCTCGCCCGTTCCGCGGTACCGTCGAAATGTATCTTCGTGGCGCAGTTGCAGGTGCCCTGCTCGCCAAAGTGCGTTCAGGTCTCGCAGAATTCGTCGTGTGCGGTGACGAGCTGCTGCTTCGTTCGATCGAGGCGCAGACGCGATGCAACGTTATGGCCGGGTAAGTCCACCATCACTGAGCGTGCGTCTGGGCCGGGGGAAGCTCGTAGGTCAGCGCGCCGTCAGTCAGTCGTGCCGCGGACGTGAACGCATGCTCCTGTGTCTTCTTCGCGTCAACAATGTGGATGACCGTCCAGCCCCGCGCCTTCAGGAGGTCCGAGATTAACGAACGATGGCAGCGCCACCACACGGCTTCCGCGCACATGATTGCGGTTCGCTGCCCGCTCGCGAGCGTCGTGAGACGTTGCATGGCGTCGACGAACCGCGGCGTCTCCATGTAGTCGGCATAGCCGCGAAATGCTGCATTCCGCCATGCCGAGTTGCGCGAATCAGGATGCGGCTTCCGTCGTCCGCCGAGGTCGCGCAGGTGCTCGTAGGCGATACCTTCGGCGCACAGAGCCGGAACGAGCTCTTCCTGGTTGAAGTGTGGATACCTGCGCGAGCCGGGCAGGGCGCGGACATCCGCAAGAATTTCGATCTGCTGCGAGCGCAACGCGTCGATGAAATCCGCGAGCGTCCGCGTCGAATGCCCAATCGTCCATGTGGTCATTAAATCTCTTCGGCCTGGGTTCCCTCTCCTCCAGCATGGCCGCACATGATTCTGCATCCGCGTCGGCGCGGATATTTTTGGAGCATCTTCATTTGGCTGTGAGCAAGGTCATTATCCGGGTGGACCCGGGGCTTCGCCGCCCATTCCTCCCTTCGACCAAGAGTGGCCGAAAAGGCGGCAAAGGCGAGACGCTCATGCGCTACGGCTACTCGGGACCGGAGCGCGGAATTGTCACTTCCTTGAGAGCATCTGACGTGAATTGACGATCGGTATAAGTCACATCGTGCTTAATGCGTGAACCGTCCAGCTCGGTGACGGAGTCCTTTCGTGATCCACGCACCACTAGATTGGCTGGGATTTGACGGCCAATGTCGTCGGTCACCACGTTGGCTGTGTCGATGCGCCGTGCCGGTCGACCAGAGGCGTATTTCTCGATGCGCATCGGAACGAGCCGGCGGGTGTCCACCCAAGTGCGCACGCCGGCGAACGACGAGCGATCACCCTTGCCGGGCTTCGATTCGAGGATTTGGCAGCTCACGCCGTCCACATCCTCGGTGCCAACGATGGCTTGATGTTCCCATGCAAAGAAGTTATCAATTAGATCTTCATAAGAGATATCACTGCCGAACAATGGCTCCTTCATTTGCGAGGCGTCGAGAGGGCGCAGGGTGTCGGGCGGGACAAAGATCGAGCCGCTTGCGGATCGGTCTCGTGCTTTCCG
>CAVPTR010000043.1:0-87076 GCA_963708595.1 uncultured Verrucomicrobiae bacterium | reverse complement strand
GCATCCGTCCATGTCCTAACCTACGATGAGCAAGCCGAAGGATTGACGAACGGAATTGCGCCGGACGCGTTCCAGGATCCAATTTCCGCGCAAGGGGCGTATTTTGCTGCCGAGGTCCGCGTAACTCCCGATTTTCCCTGCCCGGGAATCTCGCGGGTGGAAGCTACCGTCGAGGCCCCCTCGAGCGCGTCGTCCTCAAGGAGGTCAAGATTCGTTTTTGTCACGCTAATGAACCAACACTGAAGGGGCGCAAACGGATGTCTAGGTTTTTCGATGGTTGCAGACTTGTCTCGCCCAAAGAAGGCAAGACCTCCCTTCAGATACCGTTTTGCAATCGCTTTTCGCACGCCTTTACGCTGGTCGAAATGCTCGTCTCCATGGTGGTGCTCGCGCTGCTCGTCGCTGCGATGATGGCTCTCGTCGATGGTGCAACCGGACTTTGGCGAGACAATGAACGCAGAACTGACGCCTGTCGCGAAGCGCGCGCGGCGCTCCTCGCCATGGCACGCGATCTAAGGAATGCCGTCGCGGGCACAAACGCTGACTTCATTAAATTCAATCTCCAGTCTGGCGCCGCAGGCACAAACTATGGCGGCAACGTGTTCTTCCTGGCTTCGCTTCCTCGGCGCAGGACACCGATTCCAAGAGTGACGTGTGCGAGATCGGCTATTCTCGCACTCGATCGAACTCCTGCCAGCACGAATCGAACACTAAACCTGTACCGCTACTTTCGAAACAGCAACCAAACGCACTCCAACCTCGCCGATGCTACTTTGTTCGCGGTACATCGCGACAAGCGCAGCGGGCGAGGAGTTGCTTGCTCGCAATGTGGTCGGCATGAGAATCACCCCGGTCAGCGTGAATGCCGGCGAGTGGACCGATTTCGTGCCTTCTTCAAATACGCCGCTTCCCCTGGTGATCGAGATTACGCTCACAGCGATCGGACAGGAGACGGCGAGAAAGCTGGAGGAGTCCGCAGGCTGGGCCGACACGAATTCGCGCCTTGTCAAGCAAGCTTCGCAGACCCTTACGACACGCATCAACATGGGACATAGGCCATGAGGCGACCGAGAAACCAAGCCGCTTCGCTGATCACGACGCTGCTCGTCGTCGTGATTCTCCAGCACCCTCGCGGTCGCGTTTCTCCAAAGCATGTCGATCGATCGCCTGGCCGCAAAGAGCGCAAGGAATATCCTTCAAGCGGGAGCTCGCTGCCCGCGCTGGTTTGAGCTCGGCCGTCGCTCAAATTCTGACCGCCGCGGGCACGAACGGCGGCTTCGTAACGGGAAGCACAAACTACGCCGTTGATCATGCTCCGCTCGTGGTGATCGGACGAACCAATCTTGTCGATTCCTCGCAACTCATGCCATTGGTATCCGCGTCACCGGACCTCCTGAGCAATTTCCTCCAGGCCGAATGGACAAATTCACTTGCGACCCTTTTCTCCGATCTCGTCGGAACCAACAGCACAGATATTAACGGGCGTTCCGGGATCATCCAAAGTACCAACGACAATAGGCTTTATCGCGCGCCATGGATCGTCATTTCAAGTTCATCAGGCGAACGAATCGGACGGTACGCGTTCATTGTTCTCGACGAGAATGCAAGGGTGAATCCGCTCATTCATACGGGCTCCGGCAGCATGGCGAATTCCACCAATTGGTATGGCGGCCCAAGCGACATTTCTCTCACGAATGCCTCGGCGCCGATCCTCGCGCCGGCCGAGCAGTTGGGAATTCTCGCCGCGAGCAATCGCCTTCTTACGCCCGAGTCGCTTGCTCAGGCTTTTGCAACAAAGTCCAGCTATGACCGCGTGAAGCATCTCCTCACCTTGCAAACAAACGAAACGTACAGACGTGATACCAGCGGCTTTTGCGGACGGCGGACGGCCGAAGCATAATATTAGTGAGTTGGCCACCAATTCTTTGAATGGTGCGACCGCGGAACTTCGCGCCAACCGGATCGCGGAAATCATCTCCTCGAATCTGAGTTCGTTCTCCTCTCGCGATCCGAGTTTGCGAGGCATCGCGGAGAACGAGATGCGGTATCTTAGGCGCCTTGCCGCCGGAGTTGTTGATTATATTGATTTCGACCCGGCGCCGACATCGGTGAACGGAGGAGAACCCGCGGGCCGTGATCTCTTCCCGCTTGTTGCCGCTGTTGCCGAACGCTTCCGCCGCACGAGCATCGATACGAACGCCGCGACGACCACAATCGAGAGCCAGTGTTTCGTCCAAGTTTGGAATCCTTACACAACCGAAATTATCCTAAGCAATCAATCTCTTAGATTCGTTGTTCGCAATCGGATGAAAGTAAATTTTGGCACTGGAATCGTCACACCCTTCAACGACTATGACCAGACCATTGCAGTGAACGCGGTCATTCGGCCAAACGAATTTGTCGTCTTGGAGTTTCCAACCGCAAACCAGACCTGGAGCAGCCCCGGTCCGGCTAATGGTGTTCCCAGATGGGACGACGGTCCAAGTGGAAACGCCGATGAAACGACGCATTGTCCATTTGAGTTCTACATCGATGGCCAGCTAGTGGATATGAGCCGCCGCGCTCCTGTCGGACCCGGCATCGCGATCAGCGGAATGGTTCGGTCCGGCTTGGCTTTCACAGACACCAGTAATCGGTGGCAATGTTCCTTTATACCCACGCAACATTCAGCGCCGAATTGGCGCTTTGTCGGCGATAGCCGAGTCACCTACCTCTGCAACTATGATTGGCAGACACTCGGAAACTCTAGTTACGCCTCGGGAACGCGATGGAAGGGGCGGCAGCAAAATACCTCTCCGCGCTATCAGGAGTTCACTGCGAATTGGGTCCAACGAGATTATGTGAGAGACAATCCTTCGATGGGCAGTGTTCCTGCAAGCATCAATCAGATGCCGTCGCAAGTCGCGTCGGCCTACGACAGCGTTAACGACGCGCCGGCCGCGCCGGCGTTTCTTCGCAATAGCGCCATGCGCTCCATCGGAGAGCTTGGGCACATTTTCGATCCCGCGCAGACGGCCGATGATCTCAGCGCGCCAACCTCGAGCGAGTTGCCGCACAATAATAAGATTTCCGGAGGTGGAAGGACTCTAAGGATTGGCCAGCCGGAATTCACGAGCGAAACGGCGGATACTTGGAACACGAACGGTCGCCGGGCGGTTGAGTTGCTTGATCTCTTCACCGTGAACGGGACGAACAGCGGCAGCGAGGGATATCCTGCCGCTACCGGCCGGATAAATCCGAACACTGCCGCTCCCGAGATTCTCGCGGCAGTTCTCTCAGGAATTCAAGCGACCTCCGATCGGGGAATCCCGGCTTCGTCCCTAAGCGACATCGCCGCCGTCGCCGCCAGTATTGTCAGCAATCGCCCCTATAGCGCCCTTTCCGACCTGCATAAGGTCGTGAGCAGTTTTTCAACGGGGGCAAACTACACTCCGGCATTTCCTGTTTCCACCGGTGGTGGGACGACGAATCTTGCGGCAATGGATCGCGTGCGCGAAGAAGCCTTTGGCAAACTGGTCCAACACCTCACTGTCCAATCCCGCACGTATCGGGTCATTGCGGTTGGTGAGGCCCTTGATCCCCGTGGAAAACCGCGCGGGCACGCCACCGTCGAGGCGATTGTCTTTCTTCAGAATCAGCCGGGCGGCGGCGTTCGGCCGGTCATCACCTTTCAGCGGAGTTTCTAAAGCGGATGACTTGATGCGCGCTGCTTTCGTTGTTCTTGGATTGGCTGTGATCATGGTCCTGGCGCTTGACTCGCAGGGGCTCGCACAAACGCGCCCGGCCACGACAAGCGTTCAGATCGTCAACGCAACGAGCGTGCCGGCAATTGCCCTCAGAATTAACGCTAAGCTCGTTTATGAGAATTTTCCGCAGGGGCTTAAGTCCGCGGATTCCCCTGCCAACTTGCTCAAGGCAGTCTATGAAGCGGAAGACAAGCAAACCGGATCCCGCGCGGCATCCGCCGAAATAACCTACGAGGCGGGCGCACATCAATCGCTGGTGATCCTCGGGGACTTTTCCACCGATACTCCGCCCGAGGGGCTCCGGCATCCCGGCCGGGCTTTGACGGCCGAAGAGAAGCAATACCCCCCGAATGTTCTCTTCCAAGTGTTTTCCCATGCGGCGACGGAAGCGCCTGTAAGACTGCGGATCGTTAACGGCATGTCCGGCAAGAGGCTGAACTTTGGTGCGGGTGGCCGTGAGATCGTCGTGAAACCCGGTGAATTCGCGATCCTCGAGGGTCAGCCAGCGACTGCGCGGTATCTGGCAAAGGTGGATGGCGAGAGCATCCCATTGCTTATGCGCCAGGAGGGCTTGATTCGAAATGCCATGATCGTCTTTTTCTTGAGGAACGGAAGGCCAGCCTTTGTGCGCGCCTTTGAGAACAACGCGGACTCCGACCGAAAACGCGAAGTGTTGGAGAAGGAGAGGGAATGAAGCTGGATCCGAAGCGAACTGTCGCCGACCTCCGCGCTCAGCGGGCTCGGCGTTGAAAGGTGGCAAAAGGAAAAGGGGCAAAAGGGCCTACGAGCGTCTCCTCGCGGCGATCGCGCCGACATAGCAAAGCGCGATCAGGAGTAGCAGTGTGCGGAAACCGGTGACAAGCGACAGATACTCACTGACTCCGCCGACCATTGCCCCGAGGAGATTCGTTCCGTAGTCGCGCGGGAGGGAGATTGAGTGTTTGATCGCCGAGGCGAATAGCAGTCCGGCGCACAGGATCGGGCTGAACATGAGCGCGGCGTAGAAAAACGACTCGGCGACCCGGCTCTCGAACGTGATCGCGCCGATAGGAATGAAGAAGTTCAGCGCCAGCAAGGCAAGGAGCACGCCTCCGATGAGCCACGGCCTGGTGATCTCTACTTTCGACACCACGTAGTTGGCGACGAGCGCCATTGAAAGCACCGAGGCGATCGCCAGCGAAGCGACCACCCAGGTCGATCCCCACAGCAACGCGAACTGAATGATCGATTTCGTTTCGAGCAGCATGAACCCGGCGCCCAGGAGGAAGAATCCCCATGACCACTTACCCGCTTGCCCCCGGACGACCAGGAGCACGACCACGGTGGAGACCGCCAGAATGAGACCCAGCGCGGCCAGGTAGTGGCGCGGGATGTGACGATCGCGCAGATAGAGGAAGGGCCAATCGTCGCTGGCCGGCTCGATTCCGGCATCGCGCACGTGCATGCGGGCCGGACTTGGCGCGTGCGACTGTCCGTATGCCGTGACCCGTTCGGGAATCACAGGATCGGTCGTCAGCCTCGAAAGCCGTGGTCCGGCCATCAGGACCCCGAGGTATGCGCGCGCCTCGTGCACGTGCACCCGCGGTTCCTGCCCGAATGCCGCGGCCGAGATGTTTGCCAGGCGGTCGACCAGCCATTGCTCCCGGAAGTAGTTGTAGACCACGAGCAGTCCGTTCGGCGCGAGCCGATCCCTGACGGCCCGGAACGACTGCTCAGTGAACATGTAGCTTTCGAGCCGCACGCCCGAGAAGCTCGACTGCATGGTCAGTGAGTCGATCAATGCAAAAACCACCAGGTCGTACTTCTTCGTTGTCGTCCTCAGAAAATGCCGCGCGTCGTCGGTGACGACGGTGACCCGGGGGTCGGCGTAGGGACGGTCTGGGTGGTGCTCCCGTCCGAGCCGAACGATCACCGGATCGATCTCGACCGCATCGACCTGCGCCGCGCCGTGCCTTAGCGCGGACGCGACGTCGGTCCCTGAGCCCGCACCGAGCACGAGCACGTTCCGGAACGTATCTCCGAACACCATGTACGGCCACTGGTAGAAGTACTCCTTGTGGTCGACCGGCGCCATCGACTGGTGAAAGATGTTGTTCACCTCGACGACCGTATCCTCACCTTCCCGAGCGACCGTGATCTTGTAGTACGGCGACCAGAGAGAACCGCGCGCGAGCACGTGCACGCAGACCAGCGCGACGGCGAGCAGCGCAATGTTGGCCGCAATCATGACGCCGTCCCTCGGTGGTGGCGCGGCAGCGCCCGGCTCAGCGAGCAGCAGAAGCGGAATCGCTGCCGCGAACCCGATGGCGAACCACCACGTAGGCGACAGTTGCAGCCACGAGATCACCGCAAACAGGCACACGCCTGCCAGGCTGCCGAGCAGGTTGAGCGTGTATCCGGCAAGCGGCGGAAGGGCGGCCATCTCCTTCCCCATGCGCTGGGCGAGCGTGGCAAACAGGGCCGCCACGATCACGAACACGAGGGGCAGGAGCATCGTGCTCTCGACGACAACGACCTGCTGCGCTGTGCCGCTCGAGAAGTAGATGCTGCCTGTCGTGGGCACGGCGACTTCGAGACGGAAGAAGTAGACCCCAGCGATCACAACCGCCTGAAGCAGAGGGAACCAGGCGAAGAGCCGCCACCGCGATGGCGCGAGCAGGCAGCCCACGCCGATGCCGAGGAAGCTTGCCAGAAGGATGAAATTGGAGAAGTACGCGAGCAACCGGATGTAAGCAGGCATCCAGCGAATGAGCGCGACTTCCAGGAAGAGTACGAGAAACGAGGCGAGGAACACCCTCGCCCCACGAGAATCGGCAAATGTCATCAATGAGTTGTCACTGCTTGACGGGCGATCCGTTGCACTGTTTCACCATCATTTCTCCAAGCGAGGCAGATTCTCCAGGCCAGTCCGAGCGCCCTCAAGCAAGAAGGACACCGGAGAGGGAATACATTGCTTGGCACCTACGGCGTTGAACGCCACGCCGTCACCTCTCGAGGGCAGGCCGCACACTCGGGCACCACCCCAATGAATAGGCGCCGCGCCGCCTTTCTCGCCGCCGCGAAGATGAGCCCTGAAATTTATCATTTGCAAACGACTCTCCTGAAATAGCCATTGTGTATACAAGTTATTGTTCCCGGAATCGATTGCTTAGCGAAAAATAACGGGCGGCATTTCCCGGATAAGCGTACTCACCGAGCATGGAACTGATCTGGAACGTTTGAAAGAAAGCGCCTGAGCATGGTAGCGTTCGGATGATGGCTGAGCACACGGCGGCAATTGGTTGGAAGCGGTCCGGCGACGGATTTCTGAGCGGGAAGTATTCGCGCGAGCACGTCTGGACCTTTGACGGCGGGCTCACGGTGCCCGCGTCGCCATCCCCGCACATCGTCCCGGCCCCTTACTCGAACCCTGCCTCGGTCGATCCGGAAGAGGCTTTTGTGGCCGCCATCGCGAGCTGCCATATGCTCACATTTCTGCACGTAGCCTCGCGGGAGGGATTTCAGGTCGATTCTTACGACGACGAAGCCGTCGGCACGATGACGAAAAACGAGGCCGGCGTCCCATGGATCAACCGAGTAAAGCTTAGTCCAAGAATTGAGTATAGTGGAAGCAAACTGCCGGCGCCTTCCGATGAGCGCCGCCTGCATCACTTGGCTCACGAGCAATGCTTCATCGCCAACTCAGTGAAGACGGAAATTATCTTTCCTTTGTCGCTGGCGGGGTAGCTCCAGGGGAACCGCTGAGGCGCTTGAAACCGTTGCTTACAGAAGAGATAGCTCTTTCGCGAGATTGGCCTGCCTCCTTGCCTTGCCAGAGACCCTGAAGGGGAGGATGTGGGTCCACTTCCCCCATCAACGTTGACCACCATTCCCGATTTTTGTCGGCATTTGCTTTTACTTGCGAGGCTCTGTCGCATAGGGGTTTCCGTCTAGCGCGTTCGAAATATCGGCGATCGCTCTTTGAGCGCGAACGCTGTTTCCGGCTGCGTCGAGCGGCGGAGAAACGACAGCAATGCCGAATTTGCCTGGTGACACCGCGAGAATCCCGCCGCCTACTCCGCTCTTAGCCGGAAGGCCGGTCGCATAGAGCCACTTGCCTGAATCGTCGTAAAGACCCGCCGTCGCCATCACGGCCAACACCTCAGGCACGTCCCCGGACGGCAAGACTTGCTTGCCGGTCACCGGATTCTTGCCGCCGTTTGCGAGGGTGGCCGCCATGGTGGCGAGATCCTTCGCGTTGACGTTAACCGAGCATTGCTTCGTGTAGATGTCGGTGGCCTGCGCGGGATTGGTTTTGATATGGCCGTAGGCGGACATCAACGAAGCAATTGCCTGATTCCGCTGGTTCGTCGCGGCTTCCGATTTGTATACTTCCTCGTTTACCGAGAGGGGCCGGCCGGCGAAGTCCCCGTAATAGGCGACGATCTTGTTCCAAATATCATCGGCTGATTCCCCTTTAATCATGCTCGTTGCGGTGATGGCTCCGGGATTGACCATGGCGTTCATCTCGGAACCACGATACTGCTCCACGGCCACAATCGAGTTGAATACCTGGCCTGTGGCGTCGACCCCAATGTTATCTTTGATCGATTGCGGACCGGATTCCTCGATGACCTTTGCCATGGTGAACACTTTCGAAATCGACTGCATCGATACCTCTGTGGTCACGTCGCCCGCGGTGTAGATTCTCCCATCGTTGGTCACCAGCGCGATCCCATAAATCTTGGGGTCTACCTTCTCAAGCGCCGGAATATAGTCCGCGTTCTTGCCTTCCTGCAGCGTCCGATACTTCTCGTAAGCCGCATTCAATGCGGTCTCGATTTCCGTATTTGACGGGAGGTCATCTGCGCGCGCCGCGCCGCCGCACGCCGGCAGCCCAATTGCCGAGAGTATGACAGCGAGCAGCCTATTGAATCCCTTGGTGTTCATTCTTGTCTCTTATCTCCGATCGAGGGCCTAATTCAAAGTCGTTGAAGGAGAAATTCGTGCGCTTTCGTCTAATTGCTGCTTCCATCCCGCGCTTGGAGCATGCACCACGCCAAGGCAAGCAGGGCCGCTGTTGCCGCGAAATACCACGGCAGCCAGCCGAGCGCCTTTGCGAAGGCCACGTCCGGCGGGCTGTGTTTGCCTAGCAAATGGGTAAGTCCCGCGAAGAGCAGGCCTACACCACCGTAGGCCAGATTGAAAGCCAGCCCTCGAAAGCTGAGCACCGTCGCTCGTTGCCGCGAATCGGTCACAACCTTGTTGAGATAGTGCGAGACAAAAAACTGAGCGAGCGATATAGCCACGCCCAGCGGCACCAGCCAGAGAAGCCCGTAAATCGGCCACACCAACGCAGCCCCAGCCAACCCGGCCAGCGTCAAGGCGGCGACCAGTGTGAAGTTCGCCCGGATTTTCCACCGCGACACGAGCTGCCGGGCGAGTGCCGGCACGAAAAACCCAATTACCGCAAAACCTGAGCCGATCAACCCAAATACGGCGTCAGGCAACGCAATCAACCGGTAGTAGTTGCTGGCCACCGTGAGGAAGAGCCGCACAATGCTGTCGAAGCACATCCCCGCGAGAATGACCCCCAGCGCCAATGGAGTATGTAAAATCCACCGGCCAGTCGCGAGCGTCACACGCCAGGTTGTCCATACGGAAACAGCCTCCTTCACTTTGGCCGCGCCGTGCGTTGCGACTGAAGTTGCCGGCTCGCGCAGGTTCAAGGTTGCCAGCAGGGCCAGCACTGCGTTTCCCAGCGTAAGATAAATAGGAAAACGCATCGTTACCTCCTGCGTCACTTTCCACGGCAGCCCTAGTCCATCGAGCACGCTCTGCACAAACCGTGCGTCGTAGACCGCCGCCCCCAGCATCATCGTAATAAAGAACGCGGCCGCCTGCCACCGCATCGAGAGCTCCAGCACCCTTGGCCATGCGCCGGCGCGAACATCCGCGACCAGCGAATCGTAGGCGAGCGCCTCATCCGCCCCGCTCGCGCTCGCCTCCGCCGCCCCGCTGAGCACGCGGTTGACCAGAAAAAGGGCAAAGAGCAGGGAGGGATTCCCGCGTGGCGCAAAAGAAAATACCGCCATCTCCACCACCATCAACGCCGCCGCAAAAACGACCATCCTCTTTCGCCCGACCTGATCTGCCAACGCGCCCGACGGTACTTCCAGACCTACGATCGCCACCGCCCAGGCCACATTGAGCAGAGCATATTGTTCGATGCTCAGCCCGAAATCGAGAAACAGCACCCCCAACACGGGATAGTACCAGCGCGCATTGAACAGCACGCGGAAGGCGATGAAGAGCGGGATATTGCGGCTAAGAGAGGGACGCTTCATGGCGGAGAAGTTGGTCATTTTGGTCCATTGCCCACAATGCAGGCCAGCCCGAGTTCATTTCGAGGCCCGTGTGCAGAGGGAGTTTTCTACCTATGTTGGCACTCCGGCCCAAGCTTACAGCCCGTTCAGTCCTTGCAAATAACTCATTCGCCGTGCTCTCGAGAACCGTCAGATCCGATCAACGATCACTCGTCGCGACCTTTCATCGGTTCAAACGTCGCAAACAAACGTGCCAAATCGATCACTTCATTCGCTGCTGTCTTCAAGGCGTTCCCCAGATTCTGAGCCACCGCGGCGACCTCGACGCGGATGCCACGTCGCCTCAACTGGAGGGCCAAATAAGAAAAATCCGCATCGCCTGTGACGAGAATGACCACATCGGGCCGCATCTCTACGGAAAGCTCGACTGCGTCGATGGCCATCATCACGTCGATATTCGCCTTATAGTGGCCCTCTTCGGTGGGTGATCCATCCTTCGCCACCACGAGGAACCCATTCGAGCGGAGCCAATGCACAAACTTGCTCTTCTTGTCTCGCTCACTCTGCCAATCCGGCATTGCGGGCGGCATCCCGGCGTAAACTACCATCTCGATGAGCTGCCGCGCTTTCTCCTCGTCCATGAGATAGTCGCGGAGTTTCAGCCAATCAAGGTTGCGACCGGAGGTGCGCGCTGAGCTGACGACGTTCGATTCATCCACCAGCACCAGCACTCTGGCTCCCAAATGAAGCTCGGAGCTTCTCCGTCCCTTCACGTCTTCTCAACCTCAGCGGCAGCGCTGGAGCTTCGGAGCGACGAAGCTTGATTCGCCTCCGTCTTGCGCAGCCGCTTTTCTTCCTTTTTTGCCTTTCTTTTCAAGTCCTTCCGGCGTTTTTCAGCCTGATAGTTCGGTTTTGGCAATTTGTAATCTCCTTTGGGTTATTCTTCAGCGCCACCGTCTACAACACTCGAGCATAGGGCAAGTCTGTAATGATCTTTGTTTCTGTGGTGTCCGATGTCGCCCTCTTTCTCGCGAAACCATCAATCCCGGAAGTCACTTTAACGCGACGAACAGTCCCTGGAAACTAACAGCCACGAGACCATCTTCCTTGATCGTAACGTCCAAGCCAATTCGCGCCTTGCCACGTTGTGCAAAGTCGGCTTTGAACGCCCGCAGCGTCCCGTCGTCCGGTCGGCGGCAGATTGCGACGATCTCTTTGCGCACGGGCCGCCGGAACGAGAGGGAACTCTGGCGAATGAGGAGATGACAAGCGCGGTCGCGCAGCTCGAGCCAAAGCAAACCATATCCGGCGAGCGTTGCCACGGCGCTCAAGCTGCCTCCGAAAGCGGTTCCTAGATGGTTGTGATTGAGCGCGATCGGGGCCACCAAGGTAAAGTGCTCTCCGTCATACGCAGCCACCCGCACACCCATCGCGCGCGTGATCGGTATCTGCTGATGAAAGAACTCTTCCGTCTCACGGAGCTGCTGTGCATCACTCATGAAAGCAAAGTAAGCGATCCGAAGAGGCTTAACCCACTCCTTTGTCGCTCTTGTGCGTGCCCGTGGTCGGTTCCGATCCGGTCTGGAGGCAGCATTTTGGGATATGATTGGCAGGGCATTTGCTCTAGTCGAGGCCAAGCCGCCTTTGGAAACATCCGAGCGCGAAAGCGGCGAGAAAAAGCCCGGGCGCGTTGATTCACCCCTAAGATCGAGGAACTCTCCTTGGAGCGACGTAATAAAAATCGGGCTACCGCAAAGAATCTCGGCAAATTCAGACGTTTCGAACGTCTCTTTAGTAAGGACCAACGTAAAAACAAGCATGGCTCCAAAAGATAACGAGACAGGATTTCAGCTTTATCTGCGTGAGATTGCTCAAATTCCTCTGTTGACCCCTGAGCAGGAGGTCAAACTGGCTCGCCAGATCAAACGCGGCGATCAGCAGGCCGGGGCCGAAATGGTTCGCGCAAACCTCAGGCTGGTGGTGAAAATCGCTCGTGACTACGCGAATTTCGGGCTTCCTCTGCTCGACATCATTTCCGAAGGCAATATCGGCCTGATGAAGGCGGTAGAACGCTTCGACCCCAAAAAGGGTAGCAAGCTCAGCACTTACGCCGCGTGGTGGATCAAGCAATCGATCAGGCGAGCCCTGGCGAGCCAGGCCAAAACGATCCGCCTTCCCGTTCATTTAATCGACAAGATCGGCAAGATGCGCCGCGTCTCCTTGCAGATGATGGAGGAACTCGGACGCGAACCCACCGATGACGAGTTGGCGGAGGAGATTGGCTTCTCCTCCTCCAAGGTGACGGCGCTCAAAACAGCGGCGCTTCGCCCGACTTCGCTTGACCAGCCGATTCAAGACGACAACTCCTTCGATTTCGGAGACATGGTCGGCGACGAGGAGTCGGATGATCCGTTCGAAACTCTTCGCGACAAAGACATGCTGGAGGAAGTCGAGGAACTGCTTCACGTGCTTGATTACCGTGAACACATGATTATCAATTGGCGTTTTGGTCTCGACGGTCAGGAGCCGAAGACGCTGGAAGTCATCGGCGAGGCTCTTGGCGTGACGCGCGAACGCATCCGTCAGTTGCAGAACGTCGCCCTTCTAAAACTTCGCGGTGCGCTCCGCAGGCGAGAGCGCTCTCGCGTCGCCCTTGCCTAGTTCGTGGGCGCAGGTTCGACCCGTTCTTCAAGAGCAAATGCAAGAATGTTCAAATCGCCCGTAGACACAGAAGAGGAACCTCTTGCTGTGTTGGCCTGGCAGGTCAATTCCCGGTGAAAGAAGCGGTTTGCTGGGATTGACCTGCCTCAGCGCTTTGCCAGAGACTCTGAAGGAGATGAAGGCCTCCTGTTCCCTTTGGTCCGCGGATTTGCTTGCGTTGAGAAATGCGATCGAGGCCCTCTCCGGGCACGCGGACGAGTTCCATGTCGACGTCATGGATGGCGCCTGCGTCCCGGATATCCTCTTTGGGTTGGATTTCGTGGCGGCCATGCGTGGCGTCACTGAGACGCCGCTCGACGTCCATCTCATGACGCGCATCACCCTCGGTTTGATCGACCGCGCGGTCGCGGCGGGTTCGGCTCGCTTGGCCGTTCACACGAGCTTGTGCGAGGACGTGCGAGCGGTACTTGAGCGCATCGAAAGCTTGGGTGCCATGCCGGTCCTGGTGCTACCGCTCGACGTTGCGATTGAAGAGCGGTCGCTGCCTTGGGGCTTGTTTCGGAGGGTTCTTCTGATGGGAACTGCGATTGGCATCAAAGGGGTGAGCCTTGACCGCAATATCCCCCGACGGATCCGCACGCTCACAGCTCTTAGGGCAAAGCTTGGAGTCGATTTCGAGGTTTTCGTTGATGGCGGCATTCGCCCGGAGACGGCGCCGCTGCTAGCCGCCGCAGGCGCCGACGGCATTGTCCCGGGCTCGCTGGTTTTCAAGGCGCCGGATCCTGTTGCAGCCGTGAATTGGATCCACTCATTGCACAACACCGCTAACTTCAGCGAATTGTAGCGGGAAAGATTTCTTTCGGCATTTGCCCTGAAAAGAGGCAGCTTACCGGCATGAATCTCTTTCGCTTCGTCGGGCTCCTGTGTGGAGTCGGCATGGTAGGTTTTTTGCCAATTCCTGCAGCGCACGGCGGCGATCTGGCGCAGGAATATAATCAGGTGAGAAGCATCGCGTTGAAGGATCCCAAAGTGCGCGCTGCCTTCGATCGAGCCAACGAGAAACTCAACAAGAGAATCATCGAGATTGATCCTGCTCTCAAGCCGTTCGTCGAAAGGCAAAGCAAAAAGCCAAACAAGCCGACCAAGCAAGCTCCCCACGTACTCTCGCATATCGTTGCCAAAGGCGAAACACTGACATCCATTGCCAAGCGCTACAAGGTGAGTATTTATAGCTTGACGAAGGCTAACCACATCGCAAAGGAAGCAACTCTTCAGGTTGGCCAAAAGCTGGCTATCCCTTCTGCGCCGCGAGGATAAGGGAGCGTCGAATTCGGCTCGATTGTTGCCAGGAAAGCCGCGGAGACCCGTCATTGGGTCTGCGTCAAAGTGCGGATGGATGGGCCATCAAGCGATGGCGAGAGTTGTATAGACGATAGCCAAGAGCAGTACGGCATCGTCGGGGTTCTTCGTTCTTCCTTTTTCCTTCTGCCTTCGTAATGGTCGCAGGGTGGCCGAGATTCAGCTGATCTGTCTGTTGCTGATGGTGGTCGCGGCGCTCGACATTGTTGCACGAAAGGTCGGTCTGCCCTACCCGGTGCTGCTCGTTCTAAGCGGCCTCGTCTTGAGTCTGGTGCCTTACTTGCCTCACGTGGGCTTCGACCCCGAGCTGGCATTGCTGGTCTTCCTTCCGCCACTGCTTTACCCGGCAGCGTTGTTTACATCATGGCGGGATTTTCGGCGGAATCTGCGGTCTATTGCGCTGCTCGCCTTCGGCCTCGTGCTCACAACGACCGTCGCGGTAGCCTGGGTGGCGCATGCAATGATTCCCGGCCTCCCATGGGCCTCGGCGCTCATTCTTGGCGCAATCGTTTCTCCGCCCGACGCGATCGCTGCGACGGCGGTTCTTCAGCGGATGAAGATCCCCCGCCGCATCGTCGCAGTGCTGGAGGGCGAGAGCCTCGTAAACGACTCCATCGCCCTCGTCGTTTATCGTTTTGGCATTGCGGCGGTTGTCACCGGCTCGTTTTCCCTGCCCATCGCGGTGCTGAAGCTCCCTGTAGTAGGGCTTGGAGGCGTCCTCGTGGGGTGGCTTGTCGGCGTGGCGGTGCATTGGCTCCAGCGCAGACTTCACGACCCTCCCGTGCAGATCACGATCTCGTTGCTCACGCCCTTCGTAGCCTATCTCCCCGCAGAACAACTCGGCCTTTCCGGCGTGCTGGCAGTCGTCACCTCCGGCCTCTATATCGGCTGGCGTTCCCCCTTGATGATCACTGCCCGAACGCGTCTGGAAGCTTTTGCGTTCTGGCGCATGGTGATCTTCCTCCTCAACGGAATCATTTTTATCTTAATCGGGCTGCAACTTCCCACGGTTGTCGGCGCGTTGCGCACCGAGTCCTGGTTTGCCCTCCTGCTCCATGCGGCGGCGGTGAGCGCGACCGTCGTGCTCACTAGAATTCTCTGGGTCTTCCTGGCAACCTACCTGCCACGCCTCATCAGCAAGGCAATCCGCTCCCGCAACCCGTACCCTGCTTGGCAACATGTCGCGATCATCGCGTGGTCAGGCATGCGGGGTGTCGTGTCGCTCGCGGCCGCCCTCGCTCTGCCGCTGTCCACCGCCGCCGGAGGGCCGTTCGCCGGGCGCAATGAGATTATTTTTCTCTCGTTTTGCGTCATCCTCGCCACGCTGGTCTTCCAGGGTCTTACGCTGCCCCTCCTTGTCCGCGCGCTGGGCATTGCCGATGACGGTGAATCGCATCGCGAAGAGTGCATTGCCCGACAGAAGGCAAACCAAGCGGCCCTCGCCTACGTCGAGACGCTGGTTGATGAGACCGGCAGTCACACCGATCGCATCGCCAGGCTGCGGGACGAATACCGCGACCGGCTCGAGCAGCTCGAAGGTTGCAGTGAGCTCACCGTCGAACTCGATCCCGCGAAGCTGCCGGCCTCGCATTTCAACCACCTCGTTCGCGAGGCGCTGCACGTCGAGCGCAAAAAGCTAATCGAGTTGAGAAACCAACATCACATCAACGACGAAACGCTGCGCGTGGTCCAGCGCGACATTGACCTCGCCGAGACCCGCATTATCGAAGCCGATTATTGAGCCATTTGCTCTATTCTCGCGGGACGGGCGCGCCGCAATCAGAGGCTCTCAGGATGCGCATGAAGGATGCGTTTCACTTCGGCGACGGCATCGGGGGTGGAGGAGGCTTCGTGACCGTAGCGAACGATCAATTCGGATTCCGCGCCGTCGATTTGGCCGCTCGAGTAGGCAACGACGCCGTCGCTCCCCGAATCCGCCGGACCGGGATTGATCTGGCCGATAATGTTGTGAAAGGGATCCCTTCGTTAGGTCGCCGGGCTGAGAATCATGAGAAGGTCTTTTGCGTCGATCGTCTCGCCTACCTGAACCAGGCTCTCCGTCACCTTGCCCGAAACAGGGGCGTACACCGTCGTCTGCATCTTCATCGCTTCCATCACGAGCAGCCGGTCTCCCTTTGACACCGTTTCTCCCGTCTCGACCATGATGGTCGTCACAGCTCCGGGAATCGGGGCGCCTACGTGACCCGCGTTTGTCGGGTCGAGCTTGGCACGCTGAAGCTTCTGCACCTTCAGCGATTTGTCTTGAACGGCGACCTCGCGAGGCTGGCCGTTCAATTCGAAGAACACGGTGCGCGTGCCCTCCGGATGCGGTTCCCCGACGGTGAGGAACTTGATGATGAGCGTTTTGCCGGGCTCGATCTCGGCGGTGATCTCGTCGCCGGGCCCCATTCCATAATAGAACTGCGGCGTGGGCAGCACACTAACGTCGCCATACAGTTGCCGCGCCTGAGCGAAGTCGAGAAAGACTTGCGGATACATCAGGTAGCTCAACAAGTCGGTGCGGCTTATGTCGTTCCCAAGCTTCTCTTTGAGCATTACAGCGGTTTCCTCAATGTTCACGGGTGCAAGATGTTCTCCCGGACGTCCCGATTTCGGCTCGTGACCGCGAAGCACGACTTCCATCATCTTCGGAGGCCAGCCCCCATCAGGTTCTCCGAGAGCACCGGAGAACATCTCAACGACAGAGTTCGGCAGCGTCAGAGTATGGCTCGCCTCCAGGCGCTCCAATTCACCGATTGTGGTCCCATGACCGACGAGAAAGAGAGCCATGTCGCCAACGACTTTGCTCGAAGGAGTTACTTTCACGATGTCCCCAAAGGCCATGTTCACTTCCGCGTAAGCTCGGGCAATCTCCGGCCATTTGTGCCCGAGGCCCATCGATTCGGCCTGTTCCTTCAGATTGGTGTACTGACCGCCCGGCATCTCGTGGAGATACACTTCGGCAGTGCCGGACTTTGGACTGCTGTCAAACGGAGCGTAATAGTGCCGAACGGTCTCCCAATAGTCGGCGCATCGATTCAAGCTTTCGAGGTCGAGACCGGACTCGCGATCCGTGTTGGCCAACGCGGCCACCAGCGAATTGAGATTGGGCTGGCTTGTCGTGCCGCTCATCGATGCGATCGCTCCATCGACCACGTCCACTCCGGCTTCGCTGGCCTTTAGAAGAGAAGACGCGTTGATGCCGCTCGTGTCATGTGTGTGGAAATGGATGGGGAGACCGATCTCCTCTCGCAGGGCCCTAACCAGTTTCTCCGCGGCGTAGGGTCTGCAAACTCCTGCCATATCCTTGATCGCGAGAACCTGAGCGCCCATGCGCTCCAGTTCCTTAGCCTTCCCCACGTAATAACTAAGCGAATACTTGTCGCGCTTCGGATCCAGAAGATTGCCCGTGTAGCAAATGGCCGCTTCGCAGACCTTGCCGCTCTTCCGCGCTGCTTCCATCGACACCTTCATATTGGGAAGCCAGTTCAACGAGTCGAAAATGCGGAAGATGTCGATTCCCTGCGCCGCGGCCTCATAGATGAACTCCTTCACGACGTTGTCCGGATAGGCAGTGTAGCCGACTGCATTCGAAGCGCGGAGCAGCATCTGGAAGCAGATGTTCGGAATCGCTTCGCGCAGGCGCTGAAGCCGCGCCCAAGGATCCTCGAGCAGGAACCGCAGGGCGACGTCGAAGGTTGCGCCGCCCCACATTTCCAGGCTGTAAAGGTTGTGCAGCCTGTGCGAAACGTAGTTGGCGATTGCCAGCATGTCGTGGCTGCGCATGCGCGTGGCAAACAGCGATTGGTGCGCGTCGCGAAACGTCGTGTCAGTCAGCAGGAGCCGCTTTTGCTCCCGGGTCCACTTCGCGAAACCTTCGACACCGAGTTGCTCAAGAACCTGGCGTGTGCCGGGTGGTGGCGCGGAGGCATCGTAGTCGGGGATCGGCGCGGGCCGCATGTTCATCGGCTTCGGTTTGCCAGCCACTTCTCTGTTTCCATTGACAATGATCTCGCCGAGATAGCTGAGCAGTCTGGTTGCCCGGTCCTTATGTGGCGTGAATCGGAATAGTTCCGGCGTGTCATCGAGGAAGCGCGTGGTAGCTTCGCCCGATTGGAAGGTTGGGTTGTTGACCACATTCTCGAGGAAGGGAATGTTGGTCATCACGCCGCGAATGCGGAACTCGCGGAGTGCTCGATCGATGCGCTGGCACGCTTCCTTGAAGTCTGCACCCCAGCCCGTGACCTTCACGAGCAGCGAATCGTAGTACGGCGTAATCACTGCGCCGCCGTAAGCCGAAGCTCCGTCCAGCCGGATTCCGAAGCCGGCGGGCGACCGGTAGGTGTGGATCTTGCCGTAATCCGGGATAAAGTTGTTCGCGGGGTCTTCCGTTGTCACCCGGCATTGCAGTGCAAAGCCGTAGAGCGGAATGTCCTCCTGCTTGGGGAGATGCATCTCTGCGCCGTGCAGCTTGTGCCCCTGAGCCACGAGGATCTGCGAGCGGACGACATCGATGCCCGTAACGACCTCGGTAACCGTGTGCTCGACCTGCACCCGCGGATTGACTTCGATGAAGTACAATTTGCCGGTATCGACATCGAGCAGAAACTCGACCGTTCCGGCGCTGAAGTAGTTGGCCGCGCGAGCGATTTGAACCGCAGCCGCACAAAGTTCCGTGCGAATCCCGGAGTCGAGGTTGACGGCGGGAGCCACCTCCACCACTTTTTGATGGCGTCGCTGAACGGAGCAATCACGCTCGTAGAGGTGAAGGATGTTCCCATGTTGATCGCCCAGAATCTGCACTTCGATGTGCTTTGCGCGGCGGATAAAGCGCTCCAGGAAAACCGCATCATTGCCAAACGCCGCGGCCGCTTCCTGCCGGGCTTCCGCAACCTTGGCCTCGAACTCTCCTTCTTTTTCGACGATGCGCATGCCGCGCCCGCCTCCCCCGAACGCAGCCTTTACGATCAGCGGGAAACCGATCTCCTTAGCAATCCGGCGAGCGGCCTCTGCGTCAGTCACCGGTTGTTCGGTACCCGGAATCACAGGCACGCCAGCCTTCAGTGCCAAGCGCCGCGCGGCTGTCTTATCGCCCAGGAGTTCGAGAATTTCTGCCGACGGGCCAACGAACTGAATCCCCGCCGCTTTGCACGCTTTGGGAAGAGCTGGATTTTCGGAAAGAAATCCGTATCCGGGGTGGATAGCGTCGACACCCTTTCCGGCGGCCATGGCGACGATGCCGTCCGCGTCCAGATAAGCCTGCACGGGACCTTTTCCCGCGCCGATCAGGTAGGCTTCATCGGCTTTGAAGCGATGCAGGCTGAGCCGGTCTTCCTGTGAATAGACCGCAACCGTTCGCAACCCCAGCTCAGATGCGGCGCGGAGTATTCGGATGGCGATCTCGCCGCGATTAAGTGCAAGCAGCTTTTTCATGAGAGCGGGTTCTTGAGGTTCTCTTTAGATTTCATTCGGAAGCGGCAGGGGCCATCACTCGGCCATGTTCGTCCATCTCAGGAATCATGCCCAGAACGTCTCGTTGGACGCAAAATCGCACATCCTCTCGGAGCTCAGGGTGTGATAGCAAGCGCCGGCCATTGCGTGATTGAGAGACAGCGGCCAACAGATCTTGCCTCTCCTGGCAGTACAGCTTGCGTGCGATGAGCGCCGAATCGGAAACGCTGCCTGCGCTCCGCTTGACCCAAAGCAAATCGCAAAGCCCGCCAGCGCAAAGGGCATCCTCGTACGCGGGCTCCTCTTTGGTGCCGCTACACACAAGAATCAGATGAGCCGGAGCTTCTTCGTCGAGGTAATCCGCGATTGCCTGCAGATTCAGGAACGAAGCGACCAAAACCCTCTTCGCATGGGCGCACGCGCGCAAAGCGCGCGTCCCGTTCGTGGTCGTCATGACGATGGTTTTCCCTGCAACGACCTCCTTCTTGAACTCGCGCGGGGAATTGCCCAAATCAAATGCGATGCCTCCGGTCAGCTCCACTGGAATGCGCACTCCCTCGCGTTCGCCAGCGAGAAGCACCTCGGCCTGCTGGGAACGAAAACTGAGCGCTTCCGGAATCCCCATTACCGGTATGATAGCCTTGGCGCCGTTGCTCAGAGCGGTCACCATGCTGCTCGTCGCGCGCAGGACGTCGAACACGACGCACACCGTCGCGCCCAAATCGAGCTGATCGAGCGCGGCAAATTCGACTGGGGAAAACAG
Source organism: uncultured Verrucomicrobiae bacterium (assembly GCA_963708595.1). Taxonomy (GTDB): domain Bacteria; phylum Verrucomicrobiota; class Verrucomicrobiia; order Chthoniobacterales; family Terrimicrobiaceae; genus DASTFP01. The sequence goes on along the minus strand of CAVPTR010000043.1, from coordinate 66,791 downwards.
GACCTCAAGACCTCTCATCTCTCTCTCAGAGTTGCTTTCCTTTGCTCTTTCGTCATCGATCATCGGTATTATTCCCAGATCCCGCGGATCGATTTCTGTATGTCGGTGACGCGCACGGAGGCTGTGATCTTCGGCTGCGAAGCGCCCCGGGCTCGGCGGTCGAGCTGGAAACAAGACTTGAGTTCGCGAGGGATGAAGCGGGTCAACTGCGAATAGAGGTGAGCGTCGCCGCGCCGGCCTTTCACGTAGTAGCGAAGGGGATGCAACACGTAGAGATGCTCCTTGGCTCGCGTGCACGCGACGTATAGCAATCTGCGCTCCTCCTCAATCTGATCAGCGTGGCCGGTGGCCATGTCACTGGGCAGAATTCCGTCGGAAGCGTGGATTACGTACACCACATCCCATTCGCATCCTTTCGCCGAATGGATGGTGCTCACGGTGATCCAGTCGTCATCCTTCGAGGGCGGGCCCGCAAGGTCGCCGGTGGATTGGGGCGGATCCAGCGTGAGGTCGCTGAGAAAAACCTGCCGGCTGGAATAGGCGGAGGAAATTTGCTCGAGCTGCTCCAGATCGCGCTTGCGAGGATCCGCATTCTCGTAGAGCCGCTCGATCAGAGGATCGTAAAAGGACCGAATCCGTTCGATATCCGACGCCACGTTTCCGCCGGCATTCTTCGTGGAGAGCGATCGGATCAGGTTCGCGAGTTTCGCCAGCTCGGCTTCCACCGGAGCCGGGGCTGGGATCCCCTCCAACGCCCCGATGTCGCCTCCCATCTCGGCAACGGCTTCCCAGGCGCGCTTGGCAACGGCCGGGCCGACCCCTTCGAGAAGACGCAGGATGCGTGTCCAGGCAAGCTGATCGCGCGGATTCTCGAGCACCCGCAGAAAGGACATCAGATCCTTGATGTGTGCAGCTTCGAGGAATTTCAGGCCGCCATACTTTCGGTAGGGAATATTGCGGCGGGTCAACTCGACCTCGAGATGATCCGACCAATGCGCGGTGCGAACCAAGATCGCCTGGCGCCGGAGACCCAGACCGCTCTCATTGTGCTCAAGAACCTTCTCCACCACGAAGTCGGTCTGATCTTCCTCCCGCTCGCACGTGATGAGGACCGGCTTTGGGCCATTGCCTTTCGCCGAGCGCAGTTCCTTCGCGTGGCGCTTGGGCGAGAGGCGAATGATGCGATTGGTGGCGTTGAGGATCGGCTGGGTGGAACGATAGTTGGTTTCGAGAGTGACAACCGTCGCGCCGGGAAATTCGGCTGAGAAATCGAGAATGTTGCGCACCTCGGCGGCGCGGAAGCTGTAGATGCTCTGCGCATCGTCACCCACGACGGTGAGGTTGTGATTGAGCGACCGCATGCGATGGAGAATGGAGGACTGCAAGCGGTTGGTGTCCTGATATTCATCCACGAGAATGTGATCGAACCGCTCGTTCAGGAGCGTGACGAGCGTCTCATCGCCTAGAAGATGAAACCAGTAGAGCAGGAGATCGTCGTAATCGAGCACATGCCGTTCCTGCTTGGTGACTGTGTACGATTTGAAAAGTAGCCGCAGTTCCCGCTGCCATTCGATGCACCATGGAAAGAACGCCGCCAGCGTATGATCGAGGGGATCGGAACTGTTGACGCAACGGGAGTAAATCGAGAGGCACGTCTGATTGCGGGGGAACCGTTTCTCCTTTGAGCCGAAGTCGTGATTCTGGCGAGACATGTCCATCAGATCCTCGGCATCCGATTGATCCATCACGGTAAAATTCGGATCGAGCCCGATCGCTTCCCCATAAGTGCGCAGCAGGCGATTGGCCACGGAGTGAAAGGTGCCACCCCAGACGGATTCGAGCATGCGGCCCCCGGCCTCCCCCAAGGCTCCCCTCGCGCGGCGCAACATCTCGTCCGAAGCCCTGCGCGTGAAGGTGAGAAGCATGATCCGACCCGGGTCGATCCCCTGCGAGACGAGCCAGGCCACCCGCGAGGCAAGAGTCTTCGTCTTGCCCGTGCCGGCCCCCGCAATGGTAAGAACCGGGCCCTCGCCTGCGGTGGCAGCGCGGAGCTGTTCGGGGTTCAGATCAATCCGGGATTCGGGCATGTTCCCCCGAGGATATGTGCCGTCGTGCTCCTGAGGAAGGTTGAAGTAAGAAGCAGAAAAAAAACAGATCGCGAGCACCTCGCGATGTCGCGTCTAAAGCAAATTCGGCTGGAAACGCAGTTGGTCGGTCTAAGCAAGGACGAACGGATCAAGGCGACCGGATCGTAATGCTCACTGCGGAAGCTGCTGACAAAGTGCGCGGGAATCGATTGTCAACTGCCCGATACTCGCTCGGGCTAGGAGACACGCGGCCTCATCGAAAAAGCTTGAAAGAAAAGCCTATCTGCTGATACTCGCGTTCGCGCCAATAACACTGTTAAGAAAAGAAAAACCATAAATACTAAGATATCTAAGTTTCCGCAATTTGTTTTGCTAAGCACTCTGCTCCTAATCAGTTGCTTAGGGATCTTTGGGGAGGATAGCACGGCTGAGTTAGGCTCTTATGACGCGGTTGTCGCTGATCCGGGCCATCATCGCGTGGTTTTGGAAAATGAAAAGGTCAGGGTTCTCGAAGTCATCATCAAGCCCGGGGAAAAGGAACCGTTTCACGTGCACTTGATGCCGACTGTGATGAACATAATTACAGGAGCCAAGCTTCGTATTACTCAGGCAACAATCGAGAATGGGAAACTTCAGATCGGCAAATCTATTGAGGTTGGCAACGATAATTTCCAGCCGCCCCCGCTGTGGATGCCTCCCCAAATGCTCCACTCATCCGAGAATATCGGTTCCGCGACCTTTCATGCCTATCGGGTTGAACTTAAGAGCGGAGAAAACCAGAGGCCGAGCCTAAAGCCCCCACGCCTCCATAGCGTTCTTCCGGCAACGAGTTATGGGTCTCAGAGAAGCGAATACTCGGCAAACGAGGTAAGCTTCAGGCCTGCCGCCTCAACACGGCGGAGCGTTAACTATCGCCGCACCTCACAGCGAAGCCAAGATTTCCCGAATGGAAAAGCGCGCTCCGCAAACCACGCTGTCCGATGCGCCGTAGTAGAGCGTGAGGTCATCGCCGTCCGTCAAATGTCCGTTGCTGAAGACGACGTTACCGAAAAAACCTTCGCATTCATACGCTGCCATCGGCTCCATGATGGGCTCCTGCGAGCGCGCCAGCACGCGCCACGGTTCGTCGAGATCGAGCAACAGCGCACCGAGGCAGTAGCGATGTTGAGAATCAGCGCCGTGGTAAATTTCCAGCCATCCCCTTGACGTGCGGATTGGAGCCGCGCCCGCGCCCACGCGGGCGCTATCCCACATGCCCGGGCGAGTCTGCGCAAGGCAGCGGTGGTTGCCCCAGTGCCGCAGGTCCGGCGACTCGGCGACCCAAATGAAGTTCCCGCCAATCTGAGGGCTGCTCGGACGATTCAGCGCGAAGAACACGCCGTTGAAGGTTTCAGTAAAAATCGCACAGTCTTTGTTGTGCGGCGGAAAGATCAGGCCGTGGCGGGTGAAGTGCTGCCAGTCCTGCGTGCTGCGCAGGCCAACGCCCACCCCGTTCGCTGAGACGGCGGTGTAGGTGAGATAATAGTCTTCGCCGATCTGCGCGACGCGACAATCTTCAATACCGTAGCTCTCGAGCGGACCTTCGCCGATGAGAGGAGGGATGGCGTCTTGCTCGCGAAACTGAATGCCGTCCTCGCTGCAGACGGCCCGCAAATGCGAGATCGTAGTCAGGTAATCCACGCCATCGTATCGATACACGCGCGGATCGGAACGATCCAACTTCGGATCGTCATGATCAAACTCCAGCAATTGAATGCCCCCCTCGGAATTGAAGATTGGCACGATCGCTTTTCCCGGCACCTGCGCGGGCCGTTCCGCGACGCGCAGCAACAGCCACGTTTTGTGATCGAATCGGAAAACACCAGGGTTGAGCAGACATTCAATCTTCAAGTCGGGGAGGCTGGGCGAGATGTCCCGCGGCACGAGAATCGGATTCTGAGGAAAGCGTTCGGCGAGGTTGGGCATAGGAGGAGCGCTGGAAGCGCTCAACTCTGAACTCTCAACTCTGAACTCTCAACTCTCAACAAGACACGGGCGAGATCTGTTGCAACTGCCGAAAGAAATCTTCAGCTGGCCGAAGCGAATTCGCCGCATTCGCGCATTCTCTTCAAAAGAAACTGCTGTTCCGAAGTGATTTCTGTCTGCTCCAGAGCTTGGCCGAAGTAGCTCGCGGCGGATTGTGGACGGCCGAGCCGCGCTTCGAATTCCCCAAGCACGGCGTAGAGCAGGTAATACGATTGCAGCTCCTTGCAACTTCGGATGGATTTTACAGCCGCGATGCCCGCCGCCGGACCGCGTACGTTCGCCAATGCCACGGCCCGATTGAGCGCGACGACTGGCGAATGATCGAGCTCAACAAGCCGGTCGTAAAGGGAGAGGATTTGCCGCCAGTCCGTGTCCTCGAAATTAACTGCCGCACAGTGGCAAGCCGCAATGCCTGCCTGAAGGTGGTACTCGCTGATTTCCAGGCCGCTTGCCGATTGAGCCAGATGAAACATGCCCCGCGCAATCATCGGCCTGTCCCAGCGGGACCGGTCCTGCTCCTTCAGGCGGAGGATGTTGCCCTCAGCATCCGTTCGTGCCGGCGACCGCGCCGCATTTAGAAACATCAAGGCGAGCAGCGCATGGCACTGGGGCTGGTTACCAGCGGCATGTCCCGCGAGCAATTCCGTCAGCCGGATCGCTTCCTGACAGAGCTCCTCCCGGATCAATCTTTCTCCAACAGATGCCTTGTAGCCTTCGTTGAAGAGCAGATAGAGCGTCTGCAAGACTCCGTTAAGGCGTGCTGTAAGCTCTTCACCAGCCGGAATTTCGAAGGCAATGCGTGCCGCGCGAATTCGCTGTTTGGCTCGTGTCAACCTTTTGGCAATTGCCGCTTCGGTAGTCAGAAAGGCGCTCGCGATTTCAGCGACACTGAACCCGCAGAGCGTTCTCAACGCGAGCGCTACCTGAGCTTCCCTCGGAACTTGCGGATGACAGCAAACGAACATCATGCGCAAGCTGTCGTCGTCGATTTCGTCTTTTGAGAACGCGAGATCGCTGGAAGTTTGCTGCCCAAAAAAACCGGCAATTTCCGTTTCCTTGTTGCGAAACGTCGTTTCCCGGCGCACCTGGTCCAGTGCCAGGTTTCGCGACACGCGCATAATCCAGGCGGACGGATTTTCCGGAACGCCGTAGTAGGGCCATGTTTGCAAGGCTCGGACAAGAGCCTGCTGAACGACATCCTGCGCGAGCTCGAGGCGTTCGATACCAAAAATCCTCGTCAACGTCGCGACCATCTTTCCCCATTCGCGCCGGAAAAGATTTTCCACCACCTGCGGCATCTCCGCAGGTGGTGGCAGCACCTTGTTGTTGGACTCAGACACTGGCGCCTGCGAGTTCCGCCTCGGCTTCCCGCGCGGCGTGCATCACATCACACTCCTCAGCCACGGGCCGGATTTCCACTGCTGCCCCATGCTTGAGTGCGGGGCATTGCCTTGCGATGGCGACTGCCTCATCAAAATCGGCCGCCACTATCAGAAAATATCCGCCGATTGCCTCCTTCGATTCCGCAAAGGGGCCGTCAACTACGAAGCGTCCATCGGCTCCAGAGACGACTTTGCCTTCGTTCATGAGCGGCAGCCCGCCTTTGACCTTGCCCGCGGCCTCAAGGCCGTTGAACCATGCCCTCCATTGTGTCATCACTCTCTGGATTTCTGCCGGGGAGAGCCCCTTGTGCCAGTTCGTGCCACGGAACAATAACAAGTATTCGGATGTTGTTTGCATAGGTGTGTTTATCTGGTTGGTTTCAAACATACGACGAACGGAAGAAAACGTTTAGGACATGTTGCGCGAATTTTCCCGCCATGACGAACTTTTACGAGCGAGGCGGCCTTGTCTTGTCGCAAGGGAGTGCTGTTGTTGGTGCTCATAATGCTGGCTATACGGTATCGCGGCGAGGGTTGCCATCCAGTGATGTTTATTTCCGGTTTGATTCTCCATTTTCGCTGTCGAAGGGACTGGTTTTCTCCCCGTTTTGATGTCGTCGCTCCTGACGCTTTCAATCGCCCACCGGGGCGGTTGTTGGCGAGCATTGGCATCCAGCCATGGAGGAACGGTTCACGGTCCTGCGCGGACGCGTCGGCTTTCGGCTTGCTCGCAAGGAGCAGATTGCCGAGCCTGGTCGCGAGATCCACGTGCCGGCTGGCTTGCCGCACGATTGGTGGAATGCCGGTGAGGAGGAGGCCCGCGTGCGGGTCGAGATTCGCCCCGCCGCCCGCTTTGAGGTATTGATGTATCTGAACATCGCTTTTCGCAGAAGATTCGAAGAATTTTCTTAACTTTCCTCGCAAGTCAGAACGAATCGCACGTATGAGCTTATAGGGAAGATTTCACAAGGGCATGGACGGAACGACATCATCAAAAAGCCGGGATTGCCTATGCAGCGCATTTGCAGGGCCGGCGGACTGCAGAACGAATTCATCATGGCTTGATGCTGATTGGCAACATCAGGCATCCGGCAGGCTTCACGGGAAGGAACTCTCTCGTGGGAGCTTGTAAGGATCTGCCTTCCAATCGCGACACATTGCCCAAGCGCAAAAATTTTATGAAAGAGAGAGAATTCCAATTCGACAGTTTGGTACAACCGTATTACCCCACGCTAAATCACTTTGCCGCCGGCGTGTGCGGAAACCCTCTTATTGCGTCCATACTTGTAGCGGAAATGTTCACCCGGAAAAAAGTCGGTCTGGTGAAATCCGCGGATGACGCAGATTCTGAATGGGGAGCACACCCGTCCCGGGTGTGATTTCTCGGCGTCCCGCCGAGAAAATTGGCTCGGCGGGACGCCGAGTCATGCACGCCACTGTGAGCCGCGCCGCTGTGAGGCGAAGCTTCGCTAGAGCAAATCCGAAACTTCATTCGGCATAGAAGTTGCGAACCCAGCGATGCGCCTTCAATCGCTCGACCTTGTCGCCAGGAAGTCCGCGTCCGTCCCCCAACTGGCAGTTCCGTTCGACATTCCGCACCGAACGCATTCCCGGAATGACGGTAGATACGGCCTTGTGGCTTAGAACATAACGCAGTGCTGTTTCAGCCATTTGGTCCGAGTTGATACTAAGATCCAAAGCAATTTTCTGGACTCGTTCATAGACCTGCAGCTTTCGGTCTCCCCGGAAGTAATTGCTTCGGAAATCACCTTCTTCAAATGTGGTATCCGGTGTGATTTTGCCGGTCAATCCCCCTTCATCCAATGCCACCCGTACGATAACGCCAACGTTATGACGTTCACATGCGGGAAGGAGCTTATCTTCCGGGCTTTGTTCGAAAATATTGTAGATCACTTGAACAGTATCCACTGCTCCGGTCTCAATTAATTTAATCGCATTCTCCGGCTGGTGGTCGTTTATCGAGACGCCAAAATGCTTAAGTTTGCCCTGCTCCTTAAGCTTCTGGATAGCTTCTAGCCAATCCCCTTGATTGACCCATTCGTCCGACCAGACGTGAAATTGCTGCACGTCAATTGATTCCAATCCGAGATTTTTGAGGCTTTGCTCCGTGCATCCAATGACATGCTCAGCAGGAAACGTCTCCGCCACGGGCACCCCGGATTGTGCAGGCCACACTTCGTTCTTCGGCGGGATCTTCGTTGCCACGTAAATCGTTTCGGAGCGTTCTTTTACGAGTTGCCCTACGAGTTTTTCGCTGTGTCCATCCCCATAAGCCAGAGCGGTGTCGATAAAGTTTAGTCCCAGATCAACGGACCTGTGCAGGGCCTTGACTGATTCATCGTCAGAAGCGCCGATCCAGCCGCTTTTGCCGATCCCCCACGCACCGTAGCCGATTTCCGATACTTTTAATCCTGTTTTGCCGAGTGTTCTGTAGTTCATTTCGTCAGTGTTCCTTACTGTTAAACGTAGTTTTTGGTTGTGCGAGAAGCCGGCGATCCAGCCAATCGCCGATGTAGTGGAGGGCTTGCGGTTCGTTGCTGTCGTGGATAAGGTCATGATAGCCGTCGGTGAAGCGCTGTCTCTCCTTTCCTTCAGCAGGAATCCGTCGCATGAGGCGCGCAAAAGCTTGCTGCCCCACTCCGGCCGTTCCGATCGGATCTTTGTCGCCCGTAAGGACGATGACCGGCAAGTCCGTCTGTGCCGCTGCCGCTCGCGCTCGCGAGCCCAATTTCAGCGTTTCATCAAAGAATGACCACGTGAACCCCGGCCGTACTCGGTCCTCTGATCTGCCCCAGAATCGGTCGAACTTTGGATCGTTGGTCAGGGCCGGTTTGTCTCCCGGGATCAGACCCACGTTAAAGAGAAGTCCGCGTGGATTATGGCTGCGAAACTCGCCGACGCAGAATCGCAGCAGCGGCGAGGCATACATCATCGCGACCGCCGGGGAATGCAGAATGATCCCGGACAGCTTGACGTCGCCGGAACGGAGTTTGTCCCTTGCGACCAGAATTGCGATAAGTGAACCCATGCTCTGGCCATAGAGAAACAGGGGCGTGTCCGGATGGCGCCGCTGCACCCATTCACCAAATTCGTGGAAGTCGCGCTCCCACAATCGGCCATCGTCGGCATGCCCTTTCGCGCGCTGGGATGCTGCCGTAAGGTCTCCATGCTGGCCGCGGACCCCCGTCGAGTAAATCCGGATGCCGCGCCGCGCCAGATAGCGGCCGAGGGGCTCGATGTCGCCGGCGGTGCCGTTCCAACCCGGCACGCCCACCACGATTGCGCGAGGCTCGCCACGCGCCGGCCCCCACGTGCGATACATTAGCTGGCGACCGTCGGACGCCCGCCAACTCGGCGGTCCTTCCTTGCACATCGCAGGACCCAGCCGCCGCGGAGCAGGCCGTTCCCGTGACGCACACGCTGTGACGGCCACACCGATCGCGAGCGCCAGAATCCATGTCGTGGCGCGTCGAATTGAATCGTGATCTCTTTCCGCCGACCCGCCACCAGCGGCATTCAGCAGAACGGTTTTCACTCAGCTGGGAATTTTCTCCTGAACCGCGCTTTGTCAACAGGGGTTGGCTCGCGGCGGCATTTTTCGCCGCTAGCAGCCTGCCGGACTTGAAATCGAACTCCCATTTTTTGGATGGATCGCGGTTGAGAAACAAAGTCTCCCTGCCTGACAGGCTGCTAAAAGGCTTTTTGAGAAATTTTGAATTTGAAAGCAAGAACCGGAGTTTTTCTGATTACGGGAGCCCTTATTGTGTTCTCAGAAACAAAAAGGACATCATGAATACATCATCCACAAACGAGCGTGCGAGGTATGCCAGCGACGAGGAACGGTGGCAGGCCGTCGTTCAAAAGGATCGCAACGCCGATGGCAAATTTTTCTACTCCGTAACGACCACAGGCGTTTATTGCCGCCCCTCTTGCGCCGCGCGTCCGGCGCATCGCGAGAATGTCGCGTTCCACAAGTCGACCGAGGATGCCGAGCGGGCGGGCTTCCGAGCTTGCAAACGCTGCAAGCCGAGGGGACCAGCACTCGCCGAGCAACAGGCGGCAATCGTGGCCGCCGCTTGCCGCGCCATTGAAAAGGCGGAGGAATTGCCAGACCTGAACGCTCTGGCGAACTCCGCCGGGATGAGCCGGTTTCATTTCCACCGGATTTTCAGAGCGACAACGGGCCTCACCCCGAAAGCCTATGCGGCGGCCCACCGCTCCCACCGGATGCGGGAAGAGTTGCCAAAGCGCAACACGGTAACCGAGGCGATTTACGAAGCGGGATTTAATTCCAACGGTCGCTTCTACGCGAACTCTTCGCAAATGCTCGGCATGAAGCCCAAAGATTACCAGGACGGCGGAACCGGAGCGACAATCCGCTTCGCCATCGGAGAATGCTCGCTCGGCTCCATCCTTGTCGCCGCGTCGGATACCGGCGTCTGCGCGATCCTGATGGGCGACGACCCCGATGCGCTAGCCAAAGACCTTCAGGACCGGTTTCCGAAAGCCAACCTGATCGGCGGGGACCGCGACTTCGAAAAGATGGTAGCCAAAGTTGTCGGCTTCATCGAAGCGCCAAGAATCGGTCTGGATTTGCCGCTCGATGTGCGGGGCACGGCATTCCAACAAAGAGTCTGGCAAGCGCTTCGTAAAATTCCGGTTGGCTCGACCGCGAGCTATTCGGAAATTGCCGGCCGCATCGGCTTGCCCAAGGCGGTCCGAGCTGTCGGCCAAGCGTGCGCCGCGAACGCGATTGCGGTGGCGATTCCCTGCCACCGGGTGCTGCGCAACGACGGCAATCTCTCGGGCTACCGCTGGGGCGTCAAACGGAAACGAGCGTTGCTTAAGCGAGAGCAGGTCGCAGCGTAAGCACTCAGAAGATCCGCGTTCGCCCGCTCCTGCACCGCGACGGACTTCGGGCTCTTGAATGATTTCGCCCGCGGTCAAGGGCTGGACAATCAAGCCGAATGCAATGGGGATGCAGACATGAAGAAAGGGCTTTCCTTCATTCCGGTGCCCATATTTCCACAAGCCCGGAGTCGATGATTTTGCGATCACGCGTCAGGTACAGGCAGCCCTTGTGCTCTCGCTGTTGCGACGATCGCCCGATCGGCTGGGTCGCGATGAAACGTGTCCGGTAGCTCCGCCAGTTCGATCGCCACTGAAACGGACACTTCGAGAATTCGGACCGCGGCCGGTCTCGCAGCGAGCAAAAGCCATCGATCCAGGGGGCGATCCAGCGTTAACCGCTTGATGCTGGTCAACGTCGCAAGTTCCCACAGGCTGAAGTCTGAGATGAAGGGCCGGTTCTCTAAATCGAGTGCATCGAGCGCGTCCAACTCGGCTCGAGCGAGCTTCGTCTGATCTCCCGCGTACCAGATCCACGCGTGCGTATCGAGCAACGGTGGTCGCACCGCGTTCACTTGTAGGCCTCGACTTCGTCATTGCTCACTGCGGGTTCGAACGGATCGATGTAGGATTTGATAGAGCCGGCGAGTTTCTCCCGCATTTCCTTTAAAGGACTGGCGGTCGAAGCCCCGACGAGCTTGGCTACCACCTTTCCGCGCTTGGTGATGATTACAGGTTCACCCCCCTTGTGAACCTCGTCGATGAGGCTTAAGCACTTCGCCTTAAATTCCGTCGCAGTGAGCTCCATATAATAATAACCAGTTACGCTGACTGGTCAGTTACGTCAAGTTTCGGGGCTATCTCGTTCAAAGTTTCTGGAGATTCGCAATGGAGCTGGATTAGAAAAATCTCGGCGAAGCGGGAGCGGTCGATTCGACGGAAAAGGCGAACCAGACCTGTCATCCGGCCCTGCGGCGCGGTTGGTTCTTCCGGTTCCCAGGAGTTTCGCAAGATCCTTGCTCAAACTCGCCGCGAAGAGGCTGGCGAGACGCTAATCGAGTGAACTGGGGGCCGCAACAGACCCGTTTCTGAAGTTAGTAGAGGCGGAAACGGCACCGCGAAGCCGCTCAGCAGACGGCCCGCCCAGCGGCTCCCCTTTCTAGCCCGCATATCTCAGTGCGCCGTGAAAAGCCACGGGTCTCCAGTGGGAGAGACAAAGCAAACCCACCCGGGAACTATTCGCTCCGCCCGGAACCACCTGGAGGGGTGATGGAGGTAACGAAATCGCTCAAGCACTTCAGGAAAAGGCCCCGCAGGGGTCAGGGAGCGCGCAGGCCATAACATGAGTGAACACCGAGAAAGCTTCGAAAAGGGTAATGCGGACGCCGACCCCGTTGAGATTGGGGGAAGGCTGGCATCCTGCGGGAAGAAGAGCCCGAGTCCGGGGAAACAGGACGTAAAGAGCGAGAAGAGCACCGCGGGAGTCCGCCGGAGTAGTGGTGATGGCATGTGTGCAGAGGAAACCCGAAGGAACACGGGAGACCCGGCTTGGCGAGGGAAAAAGAACTCAACCGGAGACCCGCGAGGGGGAGGCCGGGCCGAGACGGGAGTCGGAGAGGTTCATAATAGCGAGGAAGCGCGTAACGAGCGTGGAGCGAAGGAGCCTCAGTTCCAAGGCGACGTGACAAGTGGCAAGAGAGCGGAGATTGGCGAGAGCCTACCGCCTCCATTTAAGCTCTGGGAGCTGCAAGAAGCGTTGCATGCCAAAGCGAAGGGAAATCCGAGTTATCGGTTTTACGCGCTCTATGACAAACTCTGTCGGCCGGATGTTCTGGCCGAGGCGTGGCGGAGATGCCTTGCCAACGGCGGGGTAGCCGGAGTCGATGGAGTCAGCTTCGAGAAGATCGAGGCCTATGGAGTGAGCCGATGGCTTGAAGAACTGGCGCAAGAGCTGCGGGACAGGAGTTATCGTCCTGGGGCGGTTCGCCGGGTGTATATTCCGAAGCCCGATGGGAAACAAAGACCGTTGGGAATTCCCGTCATCCGGGATCGAGTGGTTCAGATGGCGGCGGTTCTGATATTGGAACCAATCTTCGAAGCCGATCTGCAAGACGAACAATATGCCTACCGGGCCAAGCGCGACGCGCACGATGCTGTGCGGGAAGTGCATCGGTGGTTGAACCGTGGGTTGAAAGAGGTAGTGGACGCCGACTTAAGCGGCTACTTCGATACCATCCCACACCCTCAACTGCTCAAGAGTCTGGCTCGGCGCATTAGCGACGGGAGCCTTTTGAGGCTTCTCAAGCAGTGGTTGCAGATGCCGGTGGAGGAAAGCGATGGAAGGGGAGGCAAACGGCGGAGCAATCCGGCCCGGCGTCACAAACGGGGCACTCCGCAAGGGGCGCCGATCTCCCCGCTGTTAAGCAACCTCTACATGAGGCGCTTCGTGCTGGGGTGGAAAAGCCTCGGTTACGGAGAGCGGCTACAGGCGCGCATCGTCAACTACGCCGACGACTTCGTCATCCTCTGTAGGAAAAGCGGAGAGCAGGCCTACGCGGCGATGAGCGCCTTGATGGGACAGCTGGGATTAAGGGTCAACACCGAGAAGACCCGTCTGTGTAAAGTGCCCGAGGAGTCCTTCGACTTCCTGGGATACCGCTTTGGGCGATGCTACTCGACCAAGAACGGGCGGGAATATATCGGTACGCAACCCAGCACGAAGAAGATTACCGGGATTATCCAGCGAATTAGCCAGAAGACGCAGCGCGGGACACTGTGCTGCGAAGCGGCCGAGAAAGTAGAAGAACTCAATGCGCTGCTTAGAGGCTGGGGCAATTACTTTTGCCTTGGGCCTGTGAGCAAAGTCTATCGCGCAGTGGACGCTCATTGCTGTTATCGGCTGCGTCAGTGGTTGTGTCGGAAACATAAAGTCCGAGGTGCCGGAACTGGCCGTTATCCTGACGAATACCTTTACGGGACGTTGGGGCTGGTACGGCTGGCGGCAACCACACCCAACTTCCCGTGGGCGAAAGCATGAAATCACCTTGGTCCGGAAGCCGGATGCGGGAAATCCGCACGTCCGGTTTGATGAGCGGGGAGTGGAAACGGAGCGGCTTCACTAGCCGCAACCGCGCCACTCCTCGACTCCACCACTCTGCCGGCGGATCTTGCTAATCGTTTGGCCGGCAGCGGATTCGTCCTCCCGCGCCATATCACCCTGGATATGCCTTGGTCGTCCTCATCCCATGGCGACCAAAGCATTACGCAATCTGAACCACCCGAGTGTGAGATATGCGGCCTAGGCGGAGAGGGCGCTGAGCAGCTCATAACCATTGTCGTTATCGCCTTTCATTGGCCTGGGCGTCCCGCGGTTCAAGGGCGCTCCCCAGCAAAACCGTAATGACCGCGTCGGTATCGGACAGGTCATCAAAAAGAAAATCCGGGTTGTGAACCGCGAGATCTGCCCGGGAGTAGTTGCCTGTGGCGATCGCGACGGTTTTTGCCCCAACCGCCTTTCCGCACTCGATGTCACGCGGTGTGTCTCCAATGACAAAAACGCGTTCTGGTGGAAACTCTTCCCCGTGCGTTTGCAGCGCGCGAGCGCGGGCGAATTTCGGGAGCTCATTACGATCGTGGTGATCGTCTGCGAAAGCGCCAAATTCAAAGTAGTCCCAGACGCCGTAATGGCTCAACTTGATCTCCGCCCCGCGCACAAGATTCCCTGTCAAGAGGGCTAGCACGCAATCTTCGTGTTGCCGCAAGCGATCGAGCAAGCCGACGATTCCCGGAAGAACATAGCCTCGGTGACGCGAGAGCCGTTGTCCAAGAAAGGAGAGATAGGCATCCAGCAACGCGGTGATGTTTTCCGGCGATGCGGAGAGACTATTTTTTTCGAGCATCATCCGCGCAATGAGAGCGTCTGTCGCGCCCGCGATGGTGATCCCGCCCAGGTCCTCCTGAATCCCGAAACGCTGTTTCATAGCGTCCATCATCGCGCCCTCTCCAGCCCCTCCAGAAGTGATGAGGGTGCCGTCTATGTCGAAGAGCATCAAACGGCGTTCACTCGCCGGCATCGGACTCAATCGGTTCGGGCTCGAGGACTTCTCCGGCCTTGCTAAATTTCCGCTTGCGCTTGCTGGCAGGCAGAGGTGAGAGGGTCATTCCGATGGCTTTGCCAACGAGCTTGGGCTCCATATCCACGTGCCCCATGCTGGACAGGTCGTTCCTCACTCGATGGACGACCTCCATTCCCAGATCTTGATGGGCCATTTCGCGCCCGCGGAACTGCAAGTGGATTTTTACCTTGTTCCCCTTGTCGAGGAACTCCTCAGCATGTCGGATCTTCGTGATATAGTCATGCTCGTCGATATTCACGCGAAATTTGACCTCCTTGACCTTGCCCGCAGTGTTCTTTTTTTCCTTTTCCTGTTTCGACAGGTCATACCGGAATTTTCCGAAATCCACAATCCGGCAGACCGGCGGCTGGGCACCTGGAGCAACCTCAATGAGATCGAGGCCGATGGAGCGCGCATGCCTGAGCGCCTCCTCGATGCGCATCACCCCCATCTGCTGGTTGGTAACGCCGTTGATTACACGCACCTCTCGCGCGCGTATGCGTTCGTTGACACGAATGTCTCTTAAGTTTATTTGAACCTCCTAGCAGCCCATCGGTGTTGAAGAAACCGGAGCTCTTGTTTCGACCGCATGCAATAATCAGCAAATCGCCTCATGCGGGAAACTGACCATCGGACGATGGACGCGAAAACTGACGGCTCATGCGCGGCATGAGTTAACTTTCGCGAGGCAGACTGTGCATAAGGGTTTCGTCGAAATCCGCGTCGTCCGCCTTGGCGGACGACCAAGTGAGCTTTTATTCAACCTTACCGCCTGCGCAAGAGGAAATTTTTCAAGAATATTGCTTTCGCGCCTCAATCTTTGCGAATTCAAAAGAGGCTCGCATCTCTCGCGGATCGGATGGTAGGCAACCCATATGCCGCATCATATTGGTCTGATCCTCACTTTGACTGGAGGATTTACCGCAGCACTTGTGCTGGGATTTGCCACCCATAAGCTCAGATTGTCGCCCATCGTTGGTTTTCTGCTGGCAGGCATAGTGGTCGGCCCGTTTACGCCCGGTTACGTCGCCGACAACGATATCGCCGCGCAATTCGCAGAGATCGGCGTGATCCTCCTGATGTTTGGCGTGGGTCTGCACTTTCATTTGAAGGACCTGCTCGCCGTGCGCAAGATCGCCATCCCCGGCGCCATTTTTCAGATCGCGATCGCAAGCGCCCTTGGCGCAATCATAACCCGGATGTTCGGGTGGTCATGGGAAGCGGGAATCGTTTATGGAATGGCCATTTCGGTCGCGAGCACCGTCGTTCTCACTCGAGTGCTGGCGGACAACCGGGATCTTCACACGCCGAGCGGCCATATTGCCATCGGCTGGCTTATCGTAGAGGATCTCTTCACCATTCTTGTGCTTGTGCTTTTGCCCGCCCTCTTTGGCGCGACCGGGAACACGGGGGGCGGGGTGTGGCTGACGCTATGCTGGGCCTTGTTAAAACTTACCGCTTTGGTCGCCTTCGCGCTCATCGCAGGGCAGAAGATCATCCCATGGTTTCTTGGTTATGTCGCGCGCACCGGCGCGCGGGATCTTTTCACGCTCGCGGTCCTGGTGCTCGCTTTGGGAATCGCCGTCGGCTCGGCGCAATTCTTCGGCGCCTCCATGGCACTGGGTGCTTTTCTCGCGGGCATGGTGGTCGGTCAGTCGGAATTCAGCGCTCGGGCCGCTTCGGACGCGCTGCCGATGCGAGATGCATTTGCCGTGCTGTTCTTCGTTTCGGTGGGAATGCTTTTCGATCCGTCGGGCGTTAAGGACGGCTGGCCGCTCATGCTCGCAACGCTCGGAATAGTGATCATCGGCAAGCCGCTGGCGGCGTTCTTGGTGGTGCTGTTATTTCGGCGCCCGCTACGTTCCGCGTTGTCGATTTCGGTCGCGCTCGCGCAAATTGGGGAATTCTCCTTCATTCTGGCCACGCTTGCATCAAGCCTCAATATCCTGCCCTCCGAAGCCACCAATGCCCTGGTGGTCGCTTCGGTGGTGTCCATCACTCTCAATCCTCTGCTCTACAAATGCATCGAGCCGGTCGTTCGCTGGCTGGAAAGCAAAGGCATTTCCAGCGAGGCGAAACCAATGCAGACCCTGGAAGCGCCGGAAATTGATGACGTCGCGCACCGTGTGATAGTGGTTGGCTACGGGCCGGTCGGGCGAACGCTGAGCCGAATTCTGCGGGACAATGGCATCCAGGTCGTGGTGGTGGAAACCAATTTGCAAACCGTGCAACAGTTGCTCTCCGAGGGAGAAGCGGCAGTCTACGGAGATGCTTCCGGGCGGGAGATCCTGCATCATGCAGGCATCGAAAAGGCCGATGGTCTCATCATTGCCGCGTCTGGCGTTCCGGCTGACGCGGTAGTGAAAGCTGCGCGCGAGCTGAATCCAAATATTCGCATTCTCACGCGCGCAACCTACCTTCGCGAATCCCATAAACTGCGCGAGGCGGGCGCCAATGCGGTGTTCTCCAGCGAAGGAGAGATTGCCTTGTCGATGACGGAATTCGTTATGCGCCAGATTGGCGCGACAGACGAGCAGATCGACCGGGAGCGGCACCGTGTCCGGACGGAGCTTTTTCAGTCCCAACACGGTTAGACGAACTTGACGTTGCAGCGGCGATGTCCTCATCGCCGACCGTGGGGACACGAGCCGCAGCGGCATTCGTCGCGAAAAACGTTCTTATCTGGCGCGTTGAGCGGCAATCATGGAAATTGACCTTTCATGCCAAGGAGATCCAACGACACGGTATTGTCTGACCCCGAAAAGGACGCGCCGGCCATTCGCGCACGGGGCGTGACAAAGCGTTTTGGCGACTTCGTCGCAATCCACGAACTCGACCTCGACGTGCAGGCCGGAGAGTGTGTCGGATTGCTGGGACCCAACGGCGCCGGAAAATCAACGTTCATCGGCTGTCTCTACGGCGTCGTCCTGCGCAGCGGCGGAGACCTCGAAGTTTTTGGTCACGATCCCGCAATCGAGCCGCGCCGCATCAAGCAACGCCTCGGTGTCGTGCCGCAGGAAAATGCTCTCGACGAGGAGTTGACCGTGCTTCGAAAACATGCAGCTTTACGCCCGCTTCGAAGGCCTCGCAAAGCACGTCGCCCTTCCGCGCATCGACGAACTTCTCGCTCCGCATGGCCCTCGACCATAAGCGCGACGCGACAATTCGCACGCTTTCCGGCGGCATGAAGCGCCGGCTCGCTTTTGTCCGCGCGCTGCTTTCGGACCCCGAGATGCTCATCCTGGACGAACCGACGACCGGACTCGACCCGACGGTCCGGCATTTGCTTTGGGAAAAGGTCCTTTCCTTTCGGCATGCCGGCAAGACGACGCTCGTCACCACGCACTACATGCACGAAGCGGAATTGCTCTGCGACCGCATCGTCATTCTGAACCGCGGGGTCGTAATCGGTACGGGTGCCCCGCGGGAACTGATCGCTCGCGAGGCGCCCGGCTACGTCGGGATTTTTGCCCATGACCACGAGCAACTTCTCCGCGGCCACCTGCGAGAGGATTGGGATCTCTTCCATCAAGGCCGTCAATGCTGCATTCGGGCACCCCGGCATCGAGGATCTCATGGCGCTGCAACAAGCCTCCGGCACGCAGGCGCTGCAGATTCGTCCGTGCAATCTCGAGGACGTCTACCTCAAACTCACCGGAAGGGAGCTTGACGACAATGAGTGACTTTTGCGTTTCGCTGCGGCTGGCCTGGCAGGTGGTCGTTCGCAACTGGGTCGTGTACCGGAAGGACTTTCTGGCCAATATCTCACCGACCCTTGCCGACCCCGCCCTGATGATGACGGCCCTCGGCCTCGGCCTCTCTCCTTTCATCGGTCAGATCGAAGGCCACACCTACGCGCAATTCCTCGCGCCCGGTATGGTCGCAACAACCGCACTTTTCACAGCTTTCTTCGAATGTAGCTACGGCTTCTATGTGCGCATGACGTTCGAGTCCGTCTTCAAGGCCATGCTCACGACGCCGATCGGAGTGCGCGAGGTCGTGATCGGCGAATTTCTATGGGTCTTTATCCGCGCGGCCCTGATGGCCGCCGGTGTCGGACTCGTTCTTGCCGTGATGGGCCTGCTGCCAAATATCTGGTCCATCTTCGTCTTCCCGTTCATCGGCGGACTGCTCGCTTTGCCATGCGGAGCCATCGGCCTGCTCGCCGCCGCTCACGTCCGCAACATCAACCAATTCCAGACCGTCTACTCCTTTCTTATTGCGCCGATTTACTTTCTCTCCGGGGTATTCTTTCCGCTAGCCGATCGGCCTATTCTGGGCGTTCTGGTGCAGTTCTCACCATTTTACCACGGCGTGCGCTTGCTCCAAATGGTCGCCTGGGGGCGAGGATCGATTTCGCGAAGCCGCGCTTCACGTTGCAGTGCTCTTTCTGTTCACGGTGTTCTGGGGATCTGGGCATTCGAAATGATCCGGCGAAGGCTTACGACGTAGCTTTCTTTGCCGGATCTTTTGCGCTGTATTTTTCCAAAGGGTGCGGCAGCCTCTCGTCGCGATGGAAAGCCAATCGGAATCCTCTATCGTCGTGCACAACGAATCCAAAAACCGCTTTGAGATCGCACTCAGCGGAATGACGGCTTACGCCGAATATCGCGTCGAGGGAGATCGTATGATCTTCACACATACTGAGGTCCCCCCGCAATTTCGAGGCCGGGGAATCGCCAAGAAGCTCGTGCTCGCCGGCTTCAATGTCGCGGGCAGGAACAACCTTAGAATCGTTCCGCTTTGCAGCTACGCTGCCCGCGTGCTGCAGGAGCACCCCGAGTTCCATGGATCGCGGGAAAAAGCGGAATAGTTCTCGTTGCCGAGAACTTTCAAGAGCGCCGGCCGATCAATAGAACAAATCCCGAGACTTTCGCTCCGGTCGGAATCAAACTACCGCGAGCTGCGTCAGCCCTTGAGTTTAAATCCTGACACGGCGAGCGGCGGTAGATCGACAAGGATGGAATAGGGCTTGCCCTGCCACGCCCAATGTTCGGCATCGCGTCCGCCCCAATTGCCGACATTGCTGCCGCCATAGGTTTCGGCGTCGGTGTTCAGTATTTCCTCGTAGAAGCCAGGAGCGTTGACTCCCAGCCGGTAGCCACCCCGAACAACCGGCGTGGCATTGACAGCGAAGACGAGTGTCTGGTTGCGGCCCTTGCGCATAAAGGACCAGACACTGTTATCGCTGTCGTGGAAATCGATCCACTCGAAACCGTCACTGCTGTCGTCAAGCTCGTAGAAAGCAGGCTCGTGCGTATAGAGCCAATTGAGGTGCTGGACCAGGCGGCGCAATCCGTCGTGCATTGGGCTTTGCACAAGATGCCAGTCCAGGCTCTGGTTGTGATTCCACTCCTTCCACTGCGCGAATTCAATGCCCTGGAAGATAAGCTTTTTCCCGGGATGCGTCCACATCCAAGCGAGGAACATCCGGACATTGGCGAACTTCTGCCACGCATCGCCTGGCATTTTTTCGATGAGCGACCCCTTCCCATGGACCACCTCGTCGTGGCTGAGTACCAAGACGAAATGCTCGTGAAATGCATAGACCATTGAGAACGTCACCATGCCTTGGTTGTAGCGGCGATAGATTGGATCCTGGCTGATGTAGCGCAGACTGTCGTTCATCCACCCCATGTTCCACTTAAGCCCAAAGCCCAGACCTCCCGTATAGGTCGGCTTTGAAACTCCGGGCCACGATGTCGATTCCTCGGCAATGGTGGCGATGCCCGGAAAGCGTTCGTAACAGACCTCATTGCAACGCTTCATGAAGGCGATGGCATCGAGATTCTCGCGTCCGCCAAACATATTTGGCACCCACTCACCGGGCTGGCGCGAGTAATCGAGGTAAAGCATAGACGCGACAGCATCCACGCGCAGTCCGTCAACATGGTATTCGTCGAGCCAAAACAGAGCGTTGCCAATGAGGAAGTTCTTCACCTCATTGCGGCCGTAGTTAAAGATGAGCGTGCCCCAATCCATGTGCTCACCAAGGCGCGGGTCTTCATGTTCGTAGAGACAGGTGCCGTCATAGCGCGCAAGGCCGTGCGCATCCTTTGGAAAGTGGCCAGGCACCCAATCGAGGATCACTCCGATGCCGGCTTGATGGCAACGATCCACGAAATTACGGAACTCGTCGGGGTTTCCATGCCGGCTTGTCGGCGCGTAAAAGTTGACGACCTGGTAGCCCCATGAGCCATCGAAGGGATGCTCCATCACGGGCAGCAATTCGATGTGCGTAAATCCTAGTTCCTTGACGTAGGGAATCAAGTCGATCCCCGAGCTCTATGTAACTCAGGAAACGATTTCCCTCCTCCGGATTTCGTTGCCAGGAGCCGAGATGCACCTCATAGGTGCTCATCGGAGAATTGTACCTGATCGCGGTGCTTGCGCTGCTCCATCCAGTCCGCATCGTTCCACCCGTAGCGGTTGATGTCATAGACCATGCAGCCGGTCTGCGTTCCGTGCTGCGCAAAAAACGCGAATGGGTCGGTCTTGAGCATCAAATCGCCGTGCGGGCCGCGAACCTCAATTTTATAGTGAGCGCCCTCCCGAACATGCGGAACGAAAATTTCCCAAATGCCCGACGGAACCATCTTGCGCATCGCATGGACGCGTCCGTCCCAATGGTTGAAGTCGCCCACCACGGACACACGCTGGGCATTTGGTGCCCAGACGGAAAAGTGGGTGCCGGCCACGCCGCCAACCTCGATCATGTGCGCGCCAAGCTTCTTGTAAACTTCGTAATGCGTGCCTTCATTGAAGAGATAGATGTCCATCTCGCCGAGCACGGGACCGAAGGAGTAGGCGTCCTTCTCTCGCCACGTTTCCCCGAGGTGACTCTTCATTTCGAGCACGTAGTCGAAAGGTTGCTCAACTCCACGCAGGATGGCCTCGAACAAGCCGTCCGGATGGACCTTGGTCAGGGGGAAGCGACGAGTGTCGTCCGCCGAATCAACGATCGCGACTTCCGCGGCATCCGGGCGAAGAACGCGTCCAAATTGGCTTCCCTGAAACTCCCTCATACCCAATAGTTTGAAGGGATCGAAATGGCGGGCTTCGATCAGGGGATAGAAATCATCGTCGGAGAGTGTCGAGGGATTCACACCACTAGTCTAACGCCCGCATCTCAAAGGCCAAGACGGAAAACAAAATTCCTTCGGGTCTTATTTCCGCACGAAGTGCCGATGCTCAAAACCCGGGCCCAGTCCGAGCTGGCTCGCGGTAGATCCTGATTGCACGGTGAGCTTTCGAGGAGAAATTCCCCCGGGACTTCCAGGTCCGGCAGTCGCTAGCGCTCGTCGATCGGGATGAACTTCTTGCCGACCGCCGGTCCGACGTATTCGCTGAGTGGTCGGTAGAGTCGATTGTCGGCGAGTTGCTCAAGCACGTGAGCCGTCCATCCGCTGGTGCGCGCGATGGCAAAAATTGGCGTGAACATATCGGTGGGAATGCCGAGCGAGTGATAAACCGTAGCGGAATAGAAATCCACGTTGGCGTTGAGGCCCTTCTTTTCCTTCATGATTTCCGCGATGCGTTCGCTCATGCGGATCCATTTCGGCTCGCCAAGCTCTTCACAAAGCTTGACCGCCATGGCGCGCAGATGGGGAGCGCGAGGATCGAGGACCTTGTAAACGCGGTGACCAATGCCCATGATTTTCTTCTTCTGCGCAAGCTGTTCGTCAACCCACGCATCCACCTTGTCTTCGCTGCCAATTTCCAAAAGCATATGGATCACCCCTTCGTTCGCGCCGCCATGCAGCGGACCTTTGAGGGTTCCGATCGCCGAGGTGATCGCGGAATAGATGTCGCTCAACGTCGCAATCGTCACACGCGCGCTGAATGTCGATGCGTTCATCCCATGATCGGCATGCAGGACGTAAGCGACATCGAGCGTTTTTGTAGCCTCTGTCGAGGGTTCCGTCCCATTGAGCAAGTAGAGAAAGTGTGCCGCCTCACCGAGGTCCGTCCGCACCGGAGGGAGCGCGAGCCCTTGTCGGGCGCGATGGAAATAGGCCGCAATCACGCCGATCTTGGCGGTGATGCTGACGGCGCGCCGGTGGTCGGCGTCTTCACGCCCCTCTTCCTCGTTGAGGCCGCTGTCGTACAGACCAAGCATGGAGACAGCCGTGCGCATGACGTCCATGGGATTCGCACCGAGTCGGAGCGGACTTGATGAAATCCACGACTCCTCGCGGAAGTTCGCGTTCGCCACTCAATTGGGACTTGAGCTCGTCAAGCTGCGAGCGATTCGGCAACGCGCCATGCCAGAGCAAGTAGACGACTTCCTCGTAGGAAGCCTTGCCGGCAAGTTCGTTGATGTCGTAGCCGGCGTAGATGAGAATTCCTTCTTTTCCGCGCACATCGCTCAAGCTGGTTGAGTTGGCGACGATTCCTTCGAGTCCTTTGGCGATAACTGACATAAGGTGATTAAGGGTTTGCTCAGACTATGACGCGCCAAATCCCTTCGCCAATCAAAACCTGCCTCAGCTCGACGTAAAAAAACGAACGCCCGCCAAGGGCGAACTTGGCGGGCGATTTTTGCGGGGAGGGAAGAATTCCTATCCCAGACGGGCAATCAACGTATCGGCCATGTCGGCAGGGGTGAGCAGAAACAGCGATTCCTGCATCCTTTAGCGCAGCAATCTTGGCCGCTGCGGTGCCCTTGCCGCCGCTAACGATTGCACCGGCGTGTCCCATGCGGCGCCCCGGTGGCGCTGTCGCACCCGCGATAAAGGCGGCAATCGGCTTCTTGCAATTCTCTTTCGCCCAGGCAGCGGCTTCTTCTTCGGCCGTGCCACCGATCTCGCCGATCATAATGATCGCCTCGGTCTCCGGATCCTCGTTAAACATCTGAAGCACGTCCATGTGCGATGTGCCGTTGACCGGATCCCCTCCGATGCCAACACAGGTGCTCTGTCCGTAGCCTCGAGTAGTCAACTGCCAGACGGCTTCGTAGGTCAGGGTTCCGGAGCGGGAAACCACACCGACATTGCCCTTCTTGTGAATGTATCCTGGCGCTATCCCGATTCGGCAACCGCCATGAGAGTTTGGACCCTCACCCGGTGTGACAACACCCGGACAGTTTGGTCCAACCAAGCGTGTCTTTGAGCCAAGCATGGCGTGCTTTACTTTCACCATGTCATTGACAGGAATGCCTTCGGTGATGCAAACGACCAAATCGAGACCGGCATCGACGCCCTCGAGGATCGCGTCCGCCGCGAACGGAGGCGGAACAAAAATGGCCGCTACGGTGGCGCCCGTCTCCCTCACGGCCTGATCCACCGTGTCAAAGATCGGCACATAATCGGCAAAGAGCTGACCGCCTTTGCCGGGCGTTACACCGGCCACAACATTGGTTCCGTAGTCAAGGCTGAGCTGCGCGTGCCGGGCGCCGAAGCTGCCCGTGATTCCTTGCACGAGAATGCTGGTTTTGGGGGTGACAAGAATGGCCATAAGTCAGGAAGACGGTTTGCGTTGATGGATGCTAAGGGAATCGCCGTACGGATCTCCGACGACGGCGAGCCAGCGGAACGGACTCTCCACCTTTGGCAGGCAAGCATGCGAGCGGCCGGCGACCCGCTTTGCGAGCGTCTCGTCGATGTCGTCGACTTCCTTGACCATTTCAGGCGGCTTTCTTGACTGCGGCAACAACTTTCTGCGCGGCATCAAGAATGTTGTCAGCGGTAATGAGTGTGAGGCCACTTTCGGCCAGA
The DNA here is from genome assembly GCA_963708595.1 of uncultured Verrucomicrobiae bacterium. GTDB lineage: Bacteria > Verrucomicrobiota > Verrucomicrobiia > Chthoniobacterales > Terrimicrobiaceae > DASTFP01. Next base: position 42,597 of record CAVPTR010000043.1, on the reverse strand, counting down.
GTCTTCCTGCCTGCGTCGACATTATTGCCTTCGAGGCGCACGACGAGCGGGATGCTGATGTGGGTTTCGCGGGCGGCGTCGACAATGCCATGTGCGATGACGTTGCAGTCCATGATTCCGCCGAAAATATTCACCAAAATGCCCTCGACGTTCTTGTCGCTGAGAATGATTCGAAACGCTGCAGCGACCTGTTCTTTGCTTGCCCCTCCTCCGACATCGAGGAAATTGGCCGGTTTGCCGCCCGCGTATTGGATGATGTCCATCGTTGCCATTGCCAAACCCGCGCCATTGACCAGGCAGGCGATGTTGCCATCAAGTCCGATATAGTTGAGACCGTGCTCGGAAGCCGACACTTCGCGGGGGTCCTCCTCTGTCACATCGCGCATGGCGACGATCTCGGGGTGCCGGTAGAGGGCGTTGTCGTCGAAATTAAACTTCGCGTCGAGAGCAAGCAGGTCGCCCTTCGCCGTCACGACAAGCGGATTGATCTCTACCATGGAGCAATCACACTGAATGAAAAGCTTGAAGAGGTTGGCGAAAAGCTTGGTCGCCTGATTCATCAGAGGGCCTGTGAGGCCGAGGGCAGCGGCGATCTTGCGCGTTTGGTAGGGCATGAGACCAAGAGCGGGATTTACGCCAATGCGAAGGATTTTTTCGGGAGTCTTCTCAGCGACAGACTCAATGTCTACTCCGCCCTCCGTGCTCGCGATGACTACGGGCGCTGACGAAGCGCGATCCAGCAGGATGGCGAAGTAAAGTTCACGGAGGATGTCCACAGCCTCTCCAACAAAAACCTTTCCGACCTCCTTGCCTTCCGGACCGGTTTGATGGGTGACCAATGTCTTGCCGAGCATTCTCGCGGCGAGATCATGGGCCTGCAGAGGAGTATCACAAAGATGAACGCCACCTTTGAAACCGGTCGTAAAAGTTCCCTTGCCCCGTCCACCCGCATGAATCTGGGCCTTCACGACAAGCTTGGCGCCGCCCAATTTCGACGCGACCCGCTCGGCGTCTTCGGGCGTAGTGGCGACACCGCCAGGCTGCGTGGCAACTCCAAACTTGGCGAAAAGTTCCCTGGCTTGGTATTCGTGGATGTTCATCTGACAAAAGAGAGGTGGATGGTAACTAGCGGTTTAGGGGGGACTTGCCAACGGAATATTGTTTTTTTTGCACCAATCGATAGCGGTCCTGTTGCCGCCCTTCGCGGCGCGCAGGTACCAAACACGGGCAGAGTCGCGATCCTTGTCAATCCCGACGCCGCCGTCGAAGCACATCGCGTAGAAATACATACACAAAGCGTTACCCTTTTCCGCTCCGTCCTTGAAAAGCGCGACGGCCTTCATTTCATCCTTCGGAACGCCCTGTCCATAGATGTAAAGCACACCCAGATTGCCCTGCGCATCGAGAAATCCGAGGTCTTTCGCCTGGGAGAAGAGCCGGACGGATTCGTCGAAATTCGGTTTGATAAGCTCGGGCACGCCCTTTCGGTAAAGGTCGCCCAGGAGATTCATGGAACGGGGATTGTTGAGGGCGGAGGCCGCGGTCAGCAGTTCGAGTGCGCGCCTGGGATCTTTCGGCACACCTTTTCCGAAAAGGTGACACTCGGCGAGGGCGTACATCCCGGCCGAATCACCTTTCTCGGCGGCCTTCGAAAACCAAGAAGCAGCCTCGAGAAGATCGGGCGCCTCGACGCCTCGTCCGCTTGCGATCATCTGCCCGGCAAAAACCATCGCTTCCGTCTGGCCCCGATTTCCGGCGGCCAAGAACCACCTGAGCGCCTCATCCGAGTCGGTCTGGCGGAGCATCTCTCCGAGCAGCATCTGCGCAGAGATGGTATCGAGAGCGGCAGCTTTCTCGAGCGGTTGGCGCAATCGGGCGAGATCGTTGGGCGGCATTTTGGAAGCGCGCGCACGCAAGCTGGCAGCAATCATCTCCAAGGCTTCCCGCGGTTGCTCCTCTTCCGGAAAGCGGGCCGCGACTTGCGCGTAGGCTGCCAGGGCGCCGGCGAGATCATCGTTTTGCTGCAGCTCCTCTGCGGCGGCGAGAGCCTGCTGATACGGAGAGAGTGTGGGCTCCGGCGCTGACGGAGAGAGCGTGGGCTCCGGAGTCGACGGAGGGAGTGTGGGCTCCGGAGTCAACGGAGGGAGTGTGAGCTCTGGCGTTGCGGGAGAAGTAGGCTCGGCGGTCGGCGATGCGGTGGACGTCGGTGCCGGCGTTGGAGCAATTACGTCGGCCTGAGGAGCCTGCGAGACGCGCAGCCGTTCAGCCAGTTTCACCCCCCCCTGCCAAAGCACGACGCCGAAGATGATCAGCAGCCCGACCAATGCGGCTACAAGCCATCTCACCGAAGAGGGTTGTGACTTTTCGCGCGGCAAGAGGGCCGGTGCGAATGTTGGAATGGCGACCGGAGCCGTTTGGGGCGCGAAGGCGGCCTCGCCGGCCAAGTCATCGACAAAGGCCCTTGCGTTCTTGTAGTTCTGCTCAGGAGTGAGTGCCCGCCTCAAGACCGAGTTTCCCTGTTCAGACAATCCCGGAATCGGCACGTAGGTGCTCATCGAGCCGCCCGCCTTCACACCGCCGAGCATTTCATAGGCGAGAGAGGCCACGGCGTAGACATAGGCCGTCGACGGACTGCCCGCGAATGCTCCCCTTTCTTTCATGAGGGCAAACGACGAAGCAACCATCGTCGCCTCGGGTGAGGCCGAGCTTGAGCCGACTGCCGTCAACGGCAAAAAACTCGGCCGACACGCGGGCCAGGAAGCCACTGGCTTACCGAGATCCGCTCCCGGCAGGAGAATTTCGTGCGCAGCGATGTCCGGACAGCCTAGGCCTGCCGATCCGAGTTCGTCGAACGCATCGGCCAGAGGCGAGAGCAGCAGCGTTGCTTCGCTCGCCGGGAGAGCACGCCGGGTTCGGAGCAAGTCTAAGAGTGCCGGACCTTCAATCCATTCGAGGACGAGGAAGGCATGGGCATTCGCGTATTCGAGGGAAAGAATTCGTTGAAAGGAAGTGTGGCTCAACTGTTGCAGGCTGCGCACTTCCTGCTCCAGGCGCGTGAACAGCTCCGACCGCCTTACGAGGCCGGAGTGAAGAATGAGAACGGCCACCGCGGCGTTGTCCTCGATGCGCTCGGCGCGAAACATCCGCCCATGATCTGACGCGGTAATTTCCTTCAGAAGGCTGTACCTTCCGGCAAGAATCGCGCCAGCAACGGCGTGGCGGTCTTCGAGCGGCTTCGGTGGAGCGGCCGGTGGCTCGAAAGAATCCGTCTTTGCCCGCGGAGAACCGTCCTCTATCTGTTCGACGCATTCGTCGAGTTCGCGGCGCAAGTCTGCGGGCGTCTGCGGACGATCGTCCGGGTTCTTCGCCATCATACGGCGAAGGAGATCAACCACTGCCGCAGGCTGCCCCTGGAGTGTTTCAAAGGGCGGATCGCGATGGAGGTGCTGGCTCATGACTTGAGCGGTCGATCCGATGAACGGCGTCTTGCCGGCAAGCATGTACCAAAGTGTGACACCGAGGGAGTAGATGTCGGAACGCACGTCGATTTCCCGCTCCTCCAGCTGCTCGGGGCTGGCAAAATGGGGTGTTCCGAGAAATCCGTCCGTCGTGAGAGTCGCCGAGTCCTCACCCTCCGCGTTGGCGTCCTTCGCGAGGCCAAAATCGATGACCTTCACCGCGATCTCGCCTCCGTCCTCGCGCACGAACATCACGTTCGAAGGCTTGATGTCGCGATGCACCAAACCCTGCTTTTGCGCCGCGCTCAGAGCGCGGGCCACCTGCGCGGCAATTTTCAGCGCCATCAAGATCGGAACCGCTCCCTCCCGCTTTATGAAGGCCTCGATGGTCTCCCCATCGACAAACTCCATCGCGTAGAAATAATCGTCCGCCTCGCGCCCGAGGTGGAAAACGGTCGCCACATTCGGATGCCTGAGCGCCGCCGCCGCACGCGCCTCGCGCAAGAACCGCTGCCGGGCCGTCTCACTATTTAGATAGGCCGATTTAATGACCTTGAGCGCGACGTGGCAGCGCAAGTTCGTATCAAAGGCCTTGTAGGTGATGCCCATGGCGCCGCGGCCCAGCTCGTACAGCGAGCCGTCTTCCTTTCGCAAAACCTCGAAATGCTGGAACCTAGAAGTTTCCGCCATGTGCGTGCCTCATCTAAGCGACAGGCTGCAAAATGACAACTCTCCCCCAGATGCGGCGCAGCAGGCGCATCATTGCCCAATTGGACCAAGGCATATCCAGGTGATCTGGTGCGGAAGGACGAACCGGGGGTCAGATGATTATCAAGATGGGCCGCCAGAGTGTGAGATAAGCGAAAAGTCCCAAAACCTCGCGGGGCACAAGCGCTGGAGTGCGCCGCTCCCTTCTCCAACGATGTCTCGTTGCGGCGGCATCGCTCCTCGCTGTCAACGTCGGACCCAGCGCCAGCCGAGCGCGATCCCGTATTGAAATTTTCGCTCATGTTCACGAATCACGAAGGGAAGGTCTCTTGTCACTTGCAATTCGAAATCAGGATCGAGAATTTCCTTCAAGGCCTCAGAGGATCGTATCCCCTCCTCCCTGCGGCCACCCAGCCATTTCGCACGAGGGGTAAATTCCTCGAGCCATGTAAACGGCGTGGTGAGCAATAACTGCCCGCCGGGATTGACAAGCTGCGACAGGCGCCTCAGAAAAAGCCGCGGCTCCGGTAAGCGACAGATCAGGTTGGCTGCGAGGACCACATCGAAGCTGCCGAAATCGTCCGGCATATTCATGGCATCGCCCACCTGGAAACGCGCTCGCGCGCGATCGAGCCCATCGGGGACGCGCGCCTGCATCAGCTCACAAATATCACCTTCGGCAAGGACCTCGAAGCGAAGAACTCCGTGTTCTCGCAGAGAGCGGGCGGCCTGGATGAAAGATTCCGACAGGTCGATTCCAAGGACGTCCAGGCAGAAGCGGCTGAGCTCAAAGCTCGAGCGTCCGACTGAGCATCCCACATCGAGCGCCCGGGCGCCGGCGGGGAGCGCACCGGCATCGAGGAGTTCATGCACACAGCGCACCGGAAAATCGCTCGCGACACGCGGGGCCGGAAGCTGCCCGAAAATCGCCTCCTCCGAGCCATAGTGAAATAGCAGGTATTCGGCGAGGAGTTTCCCGGATTCGTAGGGATTCAACACATCTTCCGGAGGCGGTGCGCTCCCGCCTCATTCCGAGACCGTTTTTTGAACGCGGTTACCTGATGAGAGAATTCATGTATTCGGCTGGCTCGTAGTTCTCGATAAGCACCACGACCTTCCCATCGCGCAACATACGCACCTGCTTGAGCCGAATCTCAGGCGTCTTGTGGGGAGCGAAAAGAATGTCGTCATGCGTGGCATTCTCGCGATTGGCAAACTTCTCGGGGGTCAGATTACCGCCAAGATGGTCGCTGCGCCCCGTGGCGACGTGAATGGTGCCCCGAATCTTCTCATCCTGAATGTCACGCCCCGAGAAAGGAAGGATCTGAGTTCCGAACCCCAACTCGCCAAGTTCACCCGTAACGGGATCGGTCGCGAGCTTCTTGCTATGGGCCTTGACAGTTTCGGCGTTCCCCTTGACGAATTCGGCCTTCTGTATGCGGCCGCCGGAGACATTCATAATGCCGATGGTGCCGTCCTCATATTTCATGGGAAACGTGCCGCTGGCGCCGGTCGGAACGAAATAGACCTCCCCGGCAGGCAGATTGGCGACGTCGGGCTCGTCTCCGAGACAAAGCCCATGGCTCTTTTGGGCTTCCTGCCTGCCGAGATCGAGATGAAGTGTAGAGAGATTGCCATTGCAATCGAAATCGATTTCGACCCAATCGGCGCGGGTCAAGCCCAGGCGCAATTTTTCGGCCTCGGCGCTGACCTCCCGGTAATCGACCGCAAGGCCGCTGCTGAGAATGGTCTGGTTCACACCATGCAAAGTTGCCCCGCGAAAACCATACTTCTTGGCGTGGGCGGTCAGTGGAGCCGTCGCGGAGTAGGTCGAGATGCAGAGAATGATGTCGTAGACCGGATACACGTCCCGTTCGAGACTTACTTCTTTGCCCTCCGGTGTGATAGCGAGATCGGGCAGGTCGAGGTTGCTGCCGCCGGTGACCTCATAAGCGAAGATCTCACCACCGGAGAGACCAAGTTCCTTCATCGCCCCATTCTTAAGTCCCTCATAAAAATGCGTGATCGCATTTCGCTGGATCGAGAGATCGGGATTCTTCAAAAACTTGAAGTTGACGATATCGCTGGGATTCTCAAGATCGATGAGGATGCAGATTTTCTGGCCTGGTTTGGGTTCAAATGTGGTTTTCAGCAGTCGCGTAAGGCTGAATTGCGGAAAAACACGGGCGGAAACTTGCTCGGAGATGCTCATATCAGTAGCAGCTTAATGCGATACGTCTTCCGGGGCAACGCCGATGCAGTTCCTTCGTAAACCGTCACCTCGGATCGCCAATCTGTGGGCCCGCCTGGAATCCACGATGAGGACCTGGGGTGCCCTGGGAGTGGCCATTTTTGCGGCCATTTACTATGCCTGCTATTATCGAAGCGGACTCAACTTCAGCGGCGAAGGCGGCACGGTGGCCATAATTGCCTTGCGATTGCTGAACGGCCAGAGGCCGATCGTAGACACCTTTCTCGGCTACAATGTCATGTGGTTCTACCCGGTGGCTTGGTTGTTTCAGCTGACCGGACCTGACTACACCGCTCTTAGGATCTTCTTTTTTGCGCTTTGCACCGCCACCGGGGTGCTGGCGTTTTTCGTCGTGCGTCGTGTGACCGGCAGTGGATGGTACTCGGTGCTGGCCGCGTTGGGCCCTGTGCTGATTCCCGGTATGCTCTTTCGCAACTACATGGCATTTCTCGCCATGCTAAACATGCTGGCGCTGCTTCAAGCCTACGTCTTCGAGCAGCCCACGAAGCGCAGGCAGATTTTGTGGATGGTCCTGGCGGGGGCCGTTCTTGGGCTCACCTATCTCATGCGAATCGATTTGGGCGCCTTTTTTACAGTGATTACCGCCGGGTTGATTGCATTGTATCCCTTCGGATTGAGAGGAGCCTTTGCGCACAGATTGCGGTTTGCGGCCACTGGCGCCATCTTGACTGTGGTGATGTTCTGCGCCACACACGCGCCGTTTTATGTCGACGCCGTGAAGCGCGGATATGCAGACGCTTTCGTGGCCCAATATACCAGTTGGATCGGTATGGTACGTTACCTCGCTTCCCAGGAAATGGCGAAGCCGGCCTTGCCTCGGCCCGCACCGGCGCCCGCTACGGAAACGCGCCCGGTCATTACGGGACCCACCCCAACACCCACGCCAAAGCCCAGGAACCGCGATGTGGATAGCGAGGGTTACTTGCAAAAGCGCTCGCTGACGGATCTCGTCCAAGCGAAAACCCTCTCCGATCGCGCGTTCACGCTGGCAACCTACCTTCCTATTCCGATCACTCTTCTGATCATCATCCCGGCTGCAGCCTTGCTCATCGGTGCCCTCACACGCGGTGATTTTGCCCTTAGGACAGAAACGCTGTCTCTGCTCGTTACGACGGGATCGGCTCTGACGCTGTTCCCGCAGTACTTCTTTTTTCGCCCGGATACGCCGCACCTCTCGGAGTTCATGGCGCCCTTTCTCGTGGCAATTGCCTGCGCCCTTTGGCTTGCGTCTCGGTGGAGGAGTAAGAATCCCGCCGCCCAGATCTACTGGGGTCTGATCACCATGATTTGCCTAGTCGACATCGCGCTCTATTTCTTTCATGCCTTTCCGAAAGAATCGTCAGGGTCTGTCGCCGCTCGCAAGAGGCGCAAATTTGAACTCGTGGCAGAGAACGGTGTGCGTGTTTGGTTGAAGCAAAAGGAACGGGATGAGGTTGCCGAGATCTGCCGCGTGATCAAGACCTATACCAAGCCAACAGACTACATCGTCTGCTATCCCTATGCTCCCACGATCAATTTCATGACGAAGCGCCCATCCTATGAACATAACCTCTACGTGGATAACGCCCACAATGTCTCGGAGTTTTTCCAGGAGACTCTTGCTGAGGTCACAAAGTATCGGCCCGCGGCAATCCTCATCGATAATCGCGCTCTGAATCAGACCGAGGATTCGCGGTTTTACAACTGGGCGGCCGACACCTATGAATGGATCAAGTCCCATTACGCTTACGCTGGCACGTTTCGGCGCCAGGAGATTTACTTGCGGCCTGACCTGTACAATGTGAAGAGTGACCTCTGAAAAACGCCCTCGATCATCCCAGCCGCGTTCCGCGGGAAATTCTCCCTCTTTTTCGGGGTTGACGGCTTCTTGCATGCGCCGGTAGCTTTTCCGATTCGCTCATGACCGGTTCCCCCGCCCCGTCTGGGCGCGAAAGCCGCAATGGAGCTCTCTTACGTTCTTATTACACCCTATTCGATCCGTAAATCACGGACCGGGGGAATTGTTTCCCGAGTTCTCTCCCGCTCGGGTTTGGAACTGGTCGGAGCCCGTATGTTCGCGCCGAGCCGCGAGTTGGTTCAGGAATTTGCGGACGCTTCGATCGCAGTACCCGACGAGCGCCACCGCCGCACGCAGGAATTGCTTCGCGACTATATTCTGAAGAAGTTTTCCCCGGACGCGGAAAACATTCGCCAGCGCGCGCTTCTGCTCGTTCTGAGAGGTGAGAATGCCGTCCTGCAAACCCGGACCGTCACCGGTCACATCGTCCGCGAGCGCATGAGCGGAGAAACCATCCGGGACACCTACGGCGATTACCTTGTCGAGGATGGCCGGGTCGTCTATTTCGAGCCGGCCGTGCTGGCCGCCCAGGACAGCGAGACAGCACGAAAGCATCTCGCCATCTGGGCGAAATATTCAGACGCCGACGGCGGAGTGCTGGATGATCGCATCCCGTATCCTGCCGGCGAGAATGTCGAAAAGACGCTGGTTCTTATCAAGCCGGACAACTTTCGGTCTCCCAACGCCCGGCTCGGAGGCGTGATCGACCTTTTCTCACGCGCTGGCCTGTCGATCGTCGGGTTCAAGGTTCACTACATGAGCGTGGCCGAGGCCGAGGAATTCTACAGGCCCGTCCTGAACGCCATCATGGACAAGGTGAAGGAACCCAGCGGCAAGCGCGCGCGTCTTGCTGTCGAAGGAGAATTCGGCGTTCCCATGGACGCCGCTGCGGAACGCCAGCTCGGCGAACTGATCGGTCCCATCGCTGGACGCGACCGCTGGGAAACCATCGTCCAGTTCATGGCCGGCACGCGTCCCGGTCAGTGCCCTCCGGAAAAGCGTAGGCTGCCCGGAACGGAGAAATGCGTCGCGCTCGTGTATCAGGGGGTCGATGCGGTGAGCAGGATCCGCGAAGTTCTTGGCCCGACAGATCCCGCGAAGGCTCCATTCGGAACGATCCGGCGCGAGTTCGGCGAGTCGCTCATGATGAACGCCGCGCATGCCTCGGATTCCGCTGAAAATGCCAAGCGCGAGATGGACATTATCCGTATGGCAGAAAACAATCTTAGTCCTCTTATCCAAGCCCACCTCTCTTAAACACATCATGCAACTCGCAACTCGCGTCCAAGAACTGACTCCCTCCCTCACCCTAGCTATCGACAGCAAGGCCAAGGCACTCAAAGCCGAAGGCGTCGATGTCTGCGGCTTCGGGGCCGGCGAGCCGGACATGGACACTCCCGAGCACATCAAGGCCGCCTGCATCGAAGCCATTCAGACGGGCTTCACAAAATATACTCCAAGCTCGGGCATACCGGAGCTGCGCCAGGCCATCTCCGAGAAATTCAAGAACGATAACAATCTGGAATACAAGCCAAGCCAAATCATCGTCAGCAACGGCGCAAAGCAGTCCTGCTTCAACGCCGTCGATGCCGTTTGTGATCCGGGTGATGAAGTCATCATCCCCGCACCGTATTGGCTGAGCTATCCGGAGATGGTGCGCCTGGCGGGAGCCGAGCCTGTGATCGTCCAGACCACGGAGCAAGGCGCTTGGAAGATGACGGCGGAGCAGTTTGAGAACGCCATGACGCCCAAGACGAAGATGATTATAATCAATTCGCCCGGCAACCCTACAGGCTCGGTTTACACCAAGGAGGAGCTGCGCGCGATTTCCGAAGTCGCCGCCGAAGAGGAGATCTTCATTCTCTCGGACGAGATCTACGAGAGGCTCACTTATGAGGGGGCCGAGCATGTCAGCATTGCCTCGCTCACGCCGGAGGCCTACGATTTGACAATCACAGTGAACGGCTTCAGCAAGGCCTACGCCATGACCGGCTGGCGCCTGGGTTATCTCGGGGCGCCGGAGGCCATCGCCAAGGCCATCGACTCGATGCAGAGCCACAGCACGTCAAACCCGTGTTCGTTTGCCCAGAAGGGTGGGCTTGCAGCTCTCAAGGGCGACCAGCAGTGCGTAGCCGACATGCGCGATGAGTTTGATATCCGGCGCGAGTATATGTTCGACCGTCTAAGCAACATTCCCGGCGTCAGCGCCGTGAAACCCCTTGGCGCATTTTACGTCCTGGTCAATATCGGCACGTACGGCCTCAAATCCCAAAATTTCGCGGATCGGCTTCTCAGCAAGGCCAATGTTGCGGTTGTACCTGGAATAGCCTTTGGCGACGATCGCACCATCCGGCTCAGCTATGCCACAAGCCTCGACGTTATAAAGAAAGGCCTCGACCGGCTCGAAGAGTTCTGCAAGACGCTGTGAGCGAGTAACCCATAGGGCTGGGAACCAGCGCATTGCCCGGCCTAGTCCGACCCTTCGCTACTGGCGGCGATGGCTTGCCGTCGCCGATGACGGCAAATGACGGAAAACCCGTCAGATCAGCCTGTCGAGGAGCTTTTGGTGGATGCCGTCGAATCCGCCGTTGCTGAAGACGACGACGACGTCACCGGATTTCGCCAGCGGCTTGAGCTTCTCGATGATGTCATCCGCTGTCGGCTCGTAATAGGCCGGTTTTCCGGCCGCCGCAATATCTGCCACGACCCGCTCGGGGTTGAGCCGTTCGCCCTCAGGAATCTGCTCGACGCGTGCGACGCGCGAAAGGAAGACCCCATCGGCCTGGGCAAACGACTTCGGCAATTCATGCTGAAAGACAGCGCGGCGGGTGGTGTTTGATCGTGGCTCAAAGATCGCCCACAACCGGGACTTGCTGTAGCGGCTGCGAAGACCGGCAAGCGTTTCACGGATGGCGGTCGGGTGATGACCGAAATCGTCAATCACCGTGATACCATGCACCTCACCGCGCACTTCCTGCCGTCGCTTGATGCCCTTGAACGTCGTCAGGGCCCTTTGGATCTCCGTTTCCGGCACACCATAGAAATGAGCCGCCGAGGCTGCCATTGCCGCATTGCGAATATTGAAGTCTCCCATCAGGGGCACTTCGAAAGTGGCGCCAAAGAGCTCGAAGGTCGAACCCCCATGGTGATGACGCGGATTCCGTATATGGTTGCCGGCATTTTCAGAGAAGCCGACCTCAACGATGGGAGCAGGACACTTTTTCGCAACGTCCACGCAATTCGGATCGTCGGCGTTCAACAAGACCATTCCCTCGCTCGGTACGATGTTTAGCAACCTGCGAAAGCTCGTCTTGATTTCCTCGAGGTCGCGATAAATATCCGCGTGGTCGAACTCGATGTTATTCACGATGACCAGTTCAGGAAGGTAGTGGATAAATTTCGACCGTTTGTCGAAAAAGGCGGTATCGTATTCGTCTCCCTCCAGAATGAAATGCTTCGAGTCTCTCAGGCATGCACCCTGGCCAAGGTTTCCCGGGATGCCCCCGATGAGATAGCTGGGTTCAAGTCCAGCGCTTTCAAAAATCCATGCCAGAAGCGAGGTGGCTGTCGTCTTGCCGTGAGTGCCGGTGACCACCAGGTTATGGCGCCCGCGCAGGAAAAACTGCTTGAGGGTCTCCGGAAGCGAAAGATAGTAAAGCTTCCGGTTCAGCACGGCTTCCACTGCGGGATTTCCGCGCATCATGGCATTGCCGATGACGATGAGATCCGCCCCGGGTATATCGTTTGGTCGAAAGCCCTTGGTGATCGTGATGCCCTTGCCCGATAAGAAAGTCGACATCGGCGGGTAGACATTGTCGTCCTGCCCGGTGACAGTGTACCCGCGATCGCGCATCGCTACGGCAACCGCCCCCATGGCCGTACCGCAGATGCCGAGAAAATGGGCGTGCTTGAAGGGATGATTCACAAAGCAAAAGGACTTCCCAAAAAGTTAAGCCGCAACCGTTCGAATTACGAAGAATGAAAATACCGCCGGAACTTCTTTGCCTCAATTTTTGCGAAGCAAAATCTCATAAAGCAGCGCCCACAAAGTTCCCGATAGTCGTCGCGGCAATTTGGAAAACTCGCCGTTACTCCGCGCGCAGCGACGCTGCTTTATCAATAGACGTCCTTACGGTAGCGCTTCTCCTTTTTCAGGGCGTCCACGTATTCCTTGGCCTGCTCTGCGGTCTTCGAGCCCGCCTTTTCGACGATCTGGTGGAGAGCGGTGTCCACGTCCTTCGCCATGCGGGACGCATCGCCGCAGACGTAAAAGATCGCGCCATTCTCCAGCCAATCGAACAATTCAGCGGCGTTTTCGAGCATTCTGTGCTGAACGTAGATTTTCTCGGCTTGGTCACGCGAGAAAGCGGTTATGAACTTGCTCAGCACGCCGTCTGACTGCCAGGCCGCGAACTCGCCCTTGTAAAAAAAATCCGAGGCGGCCTTCTGTTCGCCAAAAAAGAGCCAGTTCTTGCCTTTCGCGCCCGCGGCCTTGCGTTCCTGGAGAAATGCACGGAAGGGGGCAATGCCTGTCCCGGGTCCCACCATGATGGTGGGCGTGTCTGGTTTCTCGGGCATCCTGAAATGTTTGGCCGTATGCACAAAAACGGGCACTTTCCCGTCGCCTTCGGCGCGTTCTGCCAGAAACGTCGAGCAGACGCCGCGATGCATGTGGCCGCTGCGCTCGGGTTGGTAACGAACGACGGCCACCGTGAGATGCACAGACTCGCCAACGGCTTTCTGAGAGGAGGCGATCGAGTAGAGGCGGGGCTGCAGCTTGCGCAAGACCTTCACAAATTCCTCGGGGGTAAACTTCGCAGCCGTGAATTCCTCGAGGAGGTCAAGAACGTCGCGTCCCCAAAGGTAACCGTCGAGGTGACTCTTGGATGCGGGATCGAGCAGATCCTTCAGAAAGGCAGACGAAGAGTCCTTCTCTGGCAGCGCCTGCAGGAGCTGCTTCGCGGGCTCGCTGATAATAAAATCCTTTGTCAACGCCTCCCTAAGCGAGACCGTCTTTCCATCGGGATTGGTGACCTGCTCGTCACCGGAAAAGCTCTGATTCTTAAGTATGCCTTCCACAAGGTCGGTATCATTTTTGGGGAAAACTCCCAAAGAATCGCCGACCTCATACGCCAAACCAGAACCCGAAAGTGCGATCTCGAGATGACGGGTGTCTTTGTTTGACCCCTCTTCGGTGAGTTGTCGATTGACAGTGAGTGTGGCAGGAAACGGATTTTTCCGTGAAAACCCTGAAGCAGATTCCGTGGACATGGCAGGTGAGTAAGAAAAACGACTCCCTGTAGCAAGCATCCTTCGCGCCAAAAACCCGCGGTTCGCCGCGCTGTGAGTAAATCGCCGAAGCGGAATGTGGTTCCCGTATTTCTTGAGGAGCAGATCGATAACGACAAGCAATACCCGAATGCCATCTGAAAAATACAGGCCGCCGCGACGAGTGCCGCGGCGGCCTGCTGTTCCCCCCAGAACTTCCCCAAACCGAACGCAGCGAATATGGACTCGCCCTCACTTTGTCCCCGAAAGACCATTTGATCGTTTCGTTGCGGTTGGCTTCATATAGTTACAAAGGCATTCGCAACGCCGAGTTTCAAAGTTTCTCAAAAAATGTGGCGATCGAAGTCCGATTTGCGAGCGGGGAGTGGCGGAATGAAATCTATTCCCCTCTTGGCGGTTTCTGATAGTATGGTGACGAAAGGGGGCTAGAAGTGAACACCGACCATAAGTCGCCGGCGAACGGTGCCGACCGATTCTGCACCACTCGCTGGAGCGCGGTGCTACTTTCGGCTCAGAGCCAAGTACCGGGTTCCCAAGCGGCGCTCGCTGAACTCTGCAGAATTTACTGGTATCCGATCTATACGTTTGTGCGACGGCGTGGATACGGTCCCGACGACGCGGAAGACCTGACGCAGGGGTTTTTTCTGCATCTGCTGGATCACAAGGCGCTGCGACAGGTTAGTCCAGTTAAGGGTAAATTCCGCTCGTTTTTAGTCGCTTCGCTACAGAACTATCTTTTGGATCAGGCTGAACACGCGCATTGCCTTAAACGAGGTGGAAACGTCGATTTCGTTCCTTTTGATACGAAGTTCGCCGAACATCGTTATCAACTTGGGAAACTCGATGTCTTGACCGCGGACAAAATCTTCGATGCCCGGTGGGCGATGACTTTGCTCGACGTTGCAATGACCCGACTCGCTCAGCAATTCGCTGCCCAAGGAAAGACGTCTGTATTCCAGACGCTTAAACCCTTTCTAGATCCCTTTAACAGCAAAGTCTCGCTTTCGTACGAGGAAGTTGCGAACGCCATGGGGGTCAGCGTGGGAGCGGTCAAGACACATATTCACCGTCTGCGAAAACAATACTCGTGCCTTTTGCGCGAGGAGGTTGGCCGCACCGTCGCCGACCCGGCAGAGATCGACGAGGAAATTCATGCTCTTTGCGAAGCCCTTATCGCTACTGAAGGACGGTTAGTTTCGTGAAATGGAGGACAGGCGCACATGCTTGGTTTGCGGCACGCAATTCCCGGCGACCAAAGAGTTTTGTCCTGTCTGCATTCTGCGTGGGGCTCTGGATGAGGGAACCGCATTCAGCGAGTCTTCGTTTGAAGAAACAGCCAAGCCGCTAGCGCCAGACGCGACATTCCGATTTGATCAATATGAACTGGTAAAGGGCGAAAACGGAAGACCGCTCGAGCTGGGTCGGGGCGCGATGGGCGTCACATACAAGGCGTTCGACGTCGATCTGCGCTGCCCCGTGACACTGAAAGTCATCAGCGAAAAGTATCTCGGTGACGAATCTGCGCGGCTTCGTTTCCTGCGGGAAGCCCGCGCCGCGGCCAGCGTCCGCCATCCCAACGTTGCATCGGTTTTCCACCTGGGCAGAACGGGTGAAAATTGTTTCTACGCGATGGAGTTTGTGGAGGGAGAAACGCTCCAGGTGCTTATCAAACGCTTAGGACGACTTGGGCTGGATTTGGCGCTGGAAATTACGACGCAGGTCGCAGCTGGTTTAGCGGCGGTGCATAAACAGAAGCTCGTTCACCGGGACATCAAACCAAGCAATATCATGGTGAGTATGGAAAGCGGAGCTGGCGTCATCGCGAAGATCATCGACCTCGGTCTAGCCAAACGTGTCGACGAACCTGCAAATCAAACCACGCTTTCAGTACCGGGTGTTTTTGTTGGAACATTGGAGTTTGCCAGTCCCGAACAATTTGCGGGAGTCGACGTTGACATCCGCTCAGATCTTTACTCGCTGGGGGTGATGCTCTGGGAGATGGTGACGGGGCATGGGCTGTTCAGAGGCAGCCGTGCCGAGGTGATGTATCAGCATCAGCACGCGCCGTTACCGCTCGAACAACTCGAAGCCGTACCGCAGCCAGTCGTCGCTCTCATTGAGGTGCTCCTCGAGAAAGACCCCAAGAGGCGTTTTCAGACCCCAGCTGAGCTTTTGGAGCTGTTGCCGACAGTAGCAGGCGCTATCGAAGAAGGGCGTACGATCACTTATCACAGCTTGCGGCACATGCCCGCTGGCGATTCCTACGCCCTAACTCGCAAGACGCCAAAACGGCGTGGGACCCGAGAAAATTTCAGTAGCCAAGCTGCCAATTACGGGAAGCGATATTTTTGGGCGGGAGGAGGATATCGCTTTCCTAAATGATTCATGGGCAAACCGGGATGTAAATGTCGTTACGATCGTTGCCTGGGCTGGTGTCGGGAAGTCCACGCTCGTCAATCACTGGCTTCGAAGGATGGCTGCTGAACATTATCGTTCTGCTGAGCTGGTTTTTGGCTGGTCCTTCTACAGGCAGGGCACTAGTGGGGACACTTCGTCCGCAGATGAATTTCTTGACGCTGCTCTCGCTTGGTTTGGAGATCCGGATCCACGGACTGGAACGGCGTGGGAGAAGGGCGAAAGATTGGCGAAACTCATCGCGCATCGTCGGACCTTGTTGGTTCTGGATGGCCTGGAGCCGCTCCAATATCCACCCGGTTCACAGGAGGGACGGATACGCGACCCTTCCCTTCAGGCACTTCTGCGCGAGCTGGCCGCCTTCAATGAGGGGCTTTGCGTAATTACTACCCGGCTTCCGGTTGCCGATATAGCGGATCACGAGCGCGCCTCAGCCCCGCGTCGTGATCTCGAACAACTATCCAATGATGCTGGGGCGAGGCTGCTTCGAGCGTTGGGCGTCAAGGGACATGAGGCGGAGTTGCGAAGCGCCAGCGACGAGTTTAGGGGCCACTGTCTTGCCCTGACGCTTCTAGGAAGCTACCTGACGGATGCCTACAATGGAGAGGTTCGTTTCCGCAAAGAGGTGTCAGAACGTCTCACTCACGACGTGCGCCAAGGAGTTCATGCTCGGAAGGTAATGGAATCTTACCAGACCTGGTTTGGGGAAGGACCCGAGCTATCAGTTCTGCGCATGTTAGGTCTATTTGATCGACCCGCTAACGAAAAGGTGCTTGAAGTCCTGCTGAAATCACCTGCTATCCCGGAGCCTCACAGAGTCGCTTAGTGGATCTGAGCCCGAGCGAGTGGCGAACGATTCTTGCCAGATTGAGAAGGGCAAGACTCCTCGCTGGAGCAGATCCGCACAATCAAGGGGATCTCGATATGCATCCTCTCGTTCGTGAATACTTTGGTGAACAGCTTCGGAGTCACCAAACCGAGGCTTGGAGCGAATGCAACAGACGGCTCTACAATCACTATCGAGCGCTCGCACCGCCGCTGCCCGATAACGTCAGAGAGATGGAACCGCTTTTCTTAGCCGTCATCTGCGGCTGCAATGCCGGTTTATTTCACGAAGCGCTGCATGAAGTTTACATTCCGCGGATTCAGCGGGGAAGCGCCGGCTTCGCTGCAAACATCCTCGGAGCTAGAGGGGCGTTGCTCTCGGTCTTAGTTCATTTCTTCGAAGCCGGACGCTGGGGCTCATCCGCGCAGGTGGGCGTCGAGGGGCAAAGTCTCACTGAGGAAGATCAGCTCTTCATTCTCATTCAGGCGGCGCTAAACATAACTGCAATGCGAGAATCAGCACCGGAGGCTAAAATCTGCTACGAGCGCGCGGAGTCGTTGTGTCATTCCCTTAATCGCCCCCTGCTCCTGTATGTGGCACTGATGGGTCAGCTGCGCTATGCCGTCGTCGCTGACAAGCTGACCGCGGCGATGCCGCTTGCCAAACGACTTTACTCGCTGGCGCAGGAACAAAATGACCCTACGCTAATGATAGGAGCCTGCACCGCGGTAGGAGGAGCGCACTACTATTTGGGCGATTTTCAAACGGCGCGGCAATACACAACGCGTGCTCTTCAGATCTGGCGCTCGGGGGGCGTACGGTCTCCGTTTCAAGAGGTCGACGCGCAACCCGTCGCTTGTCTGTCCAATGAGGCCCTGCTCGAGTGGCATTTCGGAGAGATCACCTCCTGCCACGCGACCATGGCAGAAGCGATCGCACTAGCGAAGGAGCTGAATGATATACACGGATTAGCTGTGGCACTAGGTTATGGAGCGGAGCTCGCCCACTTTGAGCGTAGTGTTTCGGAATTGGAATGCTTGGCATCAGAGTTGATTGAGCTGGCAACACGTCACAGTTTTGCGCATTGGCTGGCTATTGGAGAGGTTTTTCGCGGCTGGGCGCGCAGCGCTTCGGGTAACACGGCGGAAGGCATCCCATGGATCGAGAAGGGAATAGAGGACTACCGCGCTACCGGATCGATCGTGTGGGTGCCATATTTTCTAGTGCTAAAGGCTGAAGCCTTGCACCTGGCGGATCGTACCCCTGATGCCCTCCAGGCGATAACGGAGGCGGAGGCGCTGGTCGAAAAATCTGAAGCGCGCTGCTGGTCTGCCGAGCTGTACCGGCTCCGCGGTGTCTTTCTAACGAAGCTGGGTGCTGACGAGGCCCAAATCGAGGGAGCATTCCGCGAAGCAATCAGGACCGCGAAGGAACAAAAGTCGATCTCCTTGATCAAGCGCGCGGAAGCAACCTACGCAGAATACCGCCGCCAAAAAGCGAGCGGGTTAGGAGGACGTGGATTTCGACTACCTCTTTGCTAACTTAACTTCGGCAGAACCGGTGCCCGCCTCGGTCGCGTTGTCAACCGTTGACGACCATGTCAAAAGATCCTGTTCGCCGATATTCGGAGCGTGAGCGGTCGGCCCCACCCGTGTGAGGGCTCCCCCGAAGGTGACCGGTCTATACACGCTCACCAAAAATCCTGCGGAGCCGGCGGGTTCGCGTGAACTGAATGCACCGATCCTGTCGCCTCTTGCGGGCCAGGCTCGGCTCCAAGAGCGCGATTGGCTGAGCCAAGGTCCCGCTCGCGCCGTGCGCCCGGAATCGCTGTGACTGCGTCCGCGACATTGACCCAACGGAGCGAGCTTTTGACGTGTCGCTGACAAGAAGTCCCTACGTCCGTTACGCAACGGGGTGCGATTGTATCAGCCCGCAATGCCCTGTTATGCTTTATGCGTCTCGGTGATTCCGGCACTGATGCCGGTCATGACCCGAAAATGTTACTACCTCAGCCGGGTTTCCAATCAGCAGTCGACTCGCGGATGATTTGCAGGTCTCCACCGCTTACGTCTCAAGGTGCCACCCCTCAGAAGTATGAGTTTTAGCTTGACTACGGACGACTTTCTATTAATAAAGAATCTAACAAAGCACTTAAGGTAATTTATGAATGGAAGTCTGGGTCGAGACAGAGTCTGGAATGACCATATCTGGAGTGAGATAGACAAAGCAGTTCGAGAGGAGGTCGGGCGCGTCCGCGTCGCGCAAAAAGTGTTCCCGTCCACCGTTGTGAACAATGTGCTACCGGTCTCTATGAATAGAGCTGTGCCTTTTGGACTTGGGGCCGGCCACCCGTACCTCCAGCACCTGGAGATGATGCATTCCAACCTTTTTTTGAGATCTCAAGTGAGTTCGTGCTGACTCAAGCCCAAGTCGACGGCGAAGAAAATCTGCACCTAGCGCCATCACGTGCTAGGATGGCGGCGAGCGCGATTGCGAACGCAGAGGACACGATCCTATTTTTGGGACCGGGATTTCCGGATGTCCCCTCCTCATTCCTCCCCTCGGAGAGTTAATGTAACGAATCTGCCCGCCATACCGCCCGGATTTGTCGCCGAAACGGCTAATTACCCCCCATTCGCTGGTGTCCCCGGTGCAGGTCCTGGTGTCCTGGGTGATATTTTGGCAGCAGTAGCAACCGGCATGGCCGCACTAAACGCTAGGGCTCAACCTGGTCCTTACGCTTTGTTCCTTTCACCAGCCCGTTATGCTCAAACCTTTGGTCCGGCGGCGCCGGGCGCGCTCCAGACGCCAGGGGATCAAATTAATCAAGTAGTAACAGGCGGCTTCTATATGGTCAACAGTTTGGCGGTCGGCAATTTGGCGGCGTTGCCCCCAGTCCTCCGTGCCAACAGTCGGCTTTGCTCCTGGCGCGTTCGCGCCATCTAACCCCGATATTGGAATTTTGGTGTCGCTCGGCGGCGAGCCCGTCAAAATCATTCTCGGGACCGACGCAACGACAGCCTTCACCCACACCGACCCGCTAGGCAACTATCATTTTCGAGTGTTCGAGCGAATTCAGATGGTGGTGCAAGACGGAAGGGCGTTCCAAAGGCTCAGATTCCCCTAGATTGCGTGGTTTATCGAGAGGCGCGCGGCGCCATCAAGGTCGGAAAGCTCAATGGCTCATAGAATCTGGGCATTCAGGATGGGAAAAATGTTCAAAAATGTGCTGTGAGTGAGCCGCCAATCTACTGATGACAAAAGCCGGACATGGCAAAGCTACAGTTAGCAGTCGGATCGTTCGGTGAAGAGGTCAAGGATCTCCACCGGAAGCTGATCGAACATGGACTCGCGATTCCACCAAGCGAGGTAGACCGGGCTTTCTTTGGCCCGGGCCACGCGTTACGCTGTTTTAGAGTGGCAGCGAAAACATCGGCTTGGCGGTTACCGGGATCGTTGACGAGCGAACCAGCGCCACGCTCGAGACCGCACCTCAATCAGCTTCTGTCCAAACACAAGGCCCTGGCGCCGTCGCTCCGCCGCCGGCGGCTCTTGATACGACTGACGAAGGCATTTTCGGGCGTGAGATCAAACAGACGTTTGCTGTTAGAACACACGAGGCCAATCCGATGCTGCCGCCTGATGGGTCGTTCCTGGCCGCGCTCCAACCGGCCGATATCGACGGTCAGCCGAACTTAGGCGAGAAGGAGATGCTCCTAGCAGCGCTGCAGTTCTACTTTGGGCCCGCCCAGTGGTGGAACACGGTGAGGAAGGAGCTGAACGACGATAACGACTTGGACAAACTCTACGAGGCTCTCCGCACATCGGGTGAACGATACGACATTTTGGAACAGAAAACGGGCCTGGGCGATGGTTACTTTGCCGAAGAACATCAGACTCCAGGCCAGGTCAAACTCTACGCCGCGACCGACACGCGAGAAAACCCCGACAACCCCGACCGCCTGCCGAGCTACTTCCTCTATGAGGCCAAGAACAACCTCACGTTCTACGTTGGGCCCGGTCGCGTCCGCTTTGAAGGTCACGACCTCCTACGGCACGTCTTTAACACCCTAGTGCTAGATCACAAGGGCGATCGCAAGCACCGGCCGAGTCAGTCACACACGTTGGACTTTGGGTTCTTGGATAAAGGAGAATACGAGCCCAGTGACTTGAAGTTTTTCTCCGATCTGCCGGCCCTGGGCGCGCTCCGACCGGACGATATCGATGGTCCGCCGAGCAAAGGCGAGAAGGAGATGCTCCTAAGCGCATTGCGATTCTACTTCGGGCCGGCCAAGAAGCTGAAAGCGGTGGCAAAGGACACACCAGACCTGGGCGGGTTGAATGCCCTGCTACGGGAGCGATACAAAATGTTGGAAACCCAAACGGCTCTGCCCGATGGTTACTTCGCCCAAGAACATCAGGCTCCAGACCGGGTCAAACTCTACGTCGCGACCGACAAGCGAGACAACTCCGACAACCCCGATCGCCTGCCGAGCTACATCCTGCATGAAGCCAAGAACAACCTCATGTTCTACGTTGGGCCGGACTTCTTTCACGCGCGACCGGCCAGAAAGGTGATTAACACCATAAAGCTGGATCCCCGGCACTCGGGGCAGGAGTCACACACGTTGGACTTTGGGTTCATGCCATGAGTCTTTGAGGCGAAGATATACAAGGATTTCATTCTATGAGTTTTAAGCCGGACATGTACAAAGGTTTCATCGCGGCCGATTCCCCGGCCCAAAAGGGGCTGATCCGGCAGTACGAGGGGACGGGGACCAAATTCGACATCATCATCGTCGGCTCGGGCGTCGGCGGCGGGGTGCTCGCCGATGCCCTCGCCTCGCTCGCCAAAGAGAAAAAATTCCGCATCCTCGTCCTGGAAGCGGGCTCGTTCCTCTACCCCACGCACGTGTACAACCTCTGCCGGTTCCTGAACCACAAAGTCGCGGAGAGATTCGAATGCGGCACGTTCTCGCAGCAAAGTGACTTCGAGGATGCCGAATTCTACATTGGCAGGAAACCACAGTTGAACTTCGGCGGGCGCTCCATCTTTCTGGTCCGGATTGATCCCCGCTCTACAAAAATGGGAGCTCGACTTCTTCCCCCCGCGGGTGCGGGAGGATCTTGTCGAGCATCCGAACCCGCTCAAACGCGATGAGCGGGACCTGCTCCACCGCGCAGGCGAGAAGATGAACCAAGCGGTGTCGATGGGCCGCGTGGCCGAGGAGGTCGTCAAGCGACTCTGCAATTCGTGGCTCGCGGCCGATTTCGTCATCGAACAAACGCCCCGGGCCCTGCACCAGCCATACCTTCGAGCTGACGGCACACCCAAAGACGAATTCTTCACCGAGCCCACCGGCGTATTCAACACGGCCGAATTGCTCATAAACCAGTTGGGGCTTTACCCCGGCACCTCCAAAGACAGCGACTTTGGCATCCACCTGCTCCTCAACCACTTCGTCCAGGATGTGCAGAACGATAACGACCGCTTTAATCTCGTCGTCCGCGACACGCTCGCCGAGAAGGACAAGACGTTCCAGGCGGGCAAGGTGGTCCTCGCCGCAGGGTCGATCGAAAGCCCGAAGCTGCTCCTCCGCTCCCGCCTGTACGACTCGGTGGACGACGATGTGAAGAAGTTGGTCGGCCGTGGGCTGACGGACCATCCCGCCACCGATGTGAGCGTAACGCATGTCGATGGCATCGGCGGCATCGAGCTCACCCCCCAAGACCACTTCAAGATCATCTTCTACACTCGCGGGTTGCGGGACGGGACGCATGAGATTCGCTACCCCTTCAACGTCGAAATGAACCTCAACCATGAGTATTGGCACCTTCGCAAGAACGATCCTGCTGATCCAACCGATGCTGATCGTTTCGGTACTCCGCCGCCGGGCAAGTCCGTCCTCGACATCAAATTCAGCTTCGGCAACTGCCTCGACGACAAGAACGAGGTGAAGGCGGCGGCCCCGCCCTCGGAGTATGTCTCCGAGATTATCTTCCATAATACTAGGCGAGTTGAACGCTTGGCGGAATCGCGGTTTCCCGCCCTCGCCGGCTGGCACAAAGAACCCCGTGAGATCTGGGACGTGCTCAACGCTATGACTCGCCAGATCTTCTCGTTGTTCCGTATCAACGGCAAACCGGCCGAGCCGAAGTTCTCTTACAACGGCGAAAAGAACCGACGCTTCGGCTACGGCACGGTCCACCACGCGGCCGGGTCGCTGCGGATGCCGTGGTATCAGCGGTTAGATCAGTTAGACAAAAACCCCAACAAGGGCGTGGTAGATGAAGATCTTCGAGTCAACGGCACGAAGAACCTCTATGTCTGCGACATCTCAGTGATGCCGATCAGCACGGCCGCGAACCCCGTCCGCACGCTCGTCGCCCTCGCTTTGCGTCTGTCGGAACATCTGGCCAAGCTAACCTGATGCCTTTGGCTATTCGTCGGTGAGAACGATGAGTATGCCACCACCATTGCCTGACTATGTGGGCCGTGAAGGTGCTTTCTGCATTGCTCTAAGTGCGCGCGAACTCCGCGACGTGAAATTCTTCGGAACCTGGAATTTTGTGCGCTCGGCGGCGAGGCCGTCAAAATCATTCTCGGGAGCGGCGATGACAGCCTTCAGGTTCATGAATGCGCTAGGCAACTTCAGCGAGTTTTCGAGCGAATTCAGTTGGTGGTACAGGCGGCGTTCCAAAAGCTCCCATCAGGTCGCCGGCTTGTCAGCGTCGCGCGGCGCCATCGAGCGCCACAACCTCGATAATTCGAATTGCTGTGAGTGAGCCGCCAATCTACTGATAACAAAAGCCGGACATGGCAAAGCTACAGCTAGCAGTCGGATGCGTTTGGTGAAGAGGTCAAGAACCTCCACCGGAAGCTTGGCCAAACATGGACTCGCGATTCCTTCAAGCGAGGTAGAACGAACCTTTTTCGGCCCGGCAACCCGGGACGCGGTTTTAGAGTGGCAGCGAAACCATGGATTGCCCGCAACCGGAATCGTTGACGAGCATACCAACGCCACGCTCGAGACGGCGCCTCAACCAGCTTCTGTCCAATCCCAAAGCTCCGGCCCCGTCGCTCCGCCGCCGCCGGCTCTTGATACGGCTGCCGAAGGCGTTTTCGCGCGCGAGATTCCGAACAGACGTTTGCTCAGGCCCGCGACGCGGCAAGCAAAAAGACGACGAAGAACGTGACCGTGAACGGGACCGTCGTGCCCGTGCCAGTACCCGTTTCCATCGCCAATCGATTGGCGAGACTGCTGGATGTACTTTTTGATGCTTGACCGATTCGCGAATCACCAGTCGCCGCCGAACGGTCCGTGGAACCAGCGATTCGATTATCGGCAAGGAGGCACGTTTAAGGGCATCACTGGTCAGCTCGATTACTTACGAGACCTGGGCGTCAAGGCGCTCTGGCTCTCTCCGGTTCTGAAGAACCCGCGTCCAAACTGGCAATTCAATTACCACGGTTACAACACTCAGGATTTCCTAAACATCGATGAACGGTTCGGGTCAGACGGGACACTAGCGACTGCCGAGAGAGAACTCGAGGAACTCATCGCGCAGGCTCATGCGCGAGGCATTTTCGTTATTCTCGACATGGTAATCAATCATGCCGCCCAGGTCTTCGACTATGTTTATCACGGGCAGATCGTGGACAGATTCGCCGATCCCGAGCGTGATGAATGCGCCTCTGGGCGAAGAACCGTCCATTCAGTGGCTGAACGGTTATGGCTTTCCTCGGGCTGATTGGCAGGATCAGATTCCTCCAGGCACGCCTCTCTCGCCTGACGATGCAGTCTATCCGGTTGATTTGCAGGAAAAGACATTTTTTCGGCGTCGCGGCGAAACGCTAAGTTATGAGCTATCGCCGGAAGGCTTCGTCAAAGGTGATTTTACTAAGCAGCGGCAACTGGTAGTTGAATACGACGCGACGCCGAGCAGCCAAGCGGCTATCCGAGCCAGGTATGGTGCAAGACCGGTGTTGAATATTCTGATTCACGCCTATCAGCACCTTATCGCAAAATTCGATTTTGATGGTTTCCGAATCGACACGGCGAAACATATTCAGCCCCTTGCGGTTGAAACTTTCGGCAATGCGATTCGGGAATTTGCCCAGACACTTGGGAAGCGAAACTTTTTCACGTTCGGCGAAATCTACGATGACGAGGAAACAATCAACCGATTCGTAGGGCGACACAGCCCGGATAAGACCGGATTCGGTATCGATGCGGCCCTTGACTATCCTCTTTTCTTTAAGGTTCCGGACATCATCAAAGGTTTGCGAGACGTTGCGGAACTCCCTGGCATTTTCGAACGCCGCAAACAAGCCGAAGAGAACCTGATCAGTTCGCATGGCGAAGCCGGGCAATATTTCGTCACGTTCCTCGACAACCATGATCAGTTCCGGCGATTCAATCATCCGTTAACGCCGCGGGAGCAGGTCACGATGGGTGTGGCGGTCTTATTCTGCCTGCAAGGAATCCCGGCGATATACTACGGGACCGAGCAAGGGTTGACGGGAACCGTCGATAAGGAGGGAAATCCTGACTTGGTTAGTGAACAATCGGTGCGCGAGGCGTTATGGGGCAAGCCGAACGCTTTTGACAACCAAAACTTTTTTTATACTCAGATCAAAGCTCTGAGCAAGCTTAGGGAGGAGCAACCGGCGTTGCGCTTCGGCCGGCTATATTTCCGGCAAGTCTCGGGCAATAGTCAAGATTTCGGGTATTCATCTGGATGCGGCGGCGTGGTCGCGTTCTCCCGCGTCTTGGGCGACATCGAGGTGCTCGTGGTCGCGAACACTAATACGCTTCAACCGTTCGATGGCCTCGTTCTGCAAGATTTCGATTTGAACCGTAGTCCGCGCCAAATGCAGATTGCCTACAGCAATCTCGGCACGGCGGGTTCGCAAGCGACTCGACAGATTTTCGACGCGCGCTTTTTCTCCGGAGAGCAACTGGCAGGCACAGCCGATGTCGCGGTTCTTTCTATTCATCTCGCTCCGATGGAAATTCAAATCTGGGTGCCCGCGCGATCGTAATAGGATTGAGACAAAGTGTTCCCAACCTTTCCTTTTGAACAGCGCTTTGGCTTAGCGAGTTTAAGCGAATTTCGAGTCGCCAGCGGATGCCCATTTTTTACGGTAGAACCGTTCTCCGCGGGGGGCTCGAAGCGCTTCAGCAGCACAGCTAAGGTGCTGGAGAGTAGAGCGCGCTCGCGGCCTTACTCGATCTCCGCGGTGATCTTGCCGTTGACGTCCTTCAACGTGATCGTGCCAACGTTGGTGAGCTTGACGTGATCGAAGGTCACCGAGAGTCCCTGGTCGTCCACTATGTTGAGATCCCAGATTTCTGACTTCGCGTCCCGCTTGAAGCGCACGTCGATTTTTCCCCCGGTGGCCAGCACCTTTCCGTTGAGAAGGAGGTTTGCGTCCCAATCCTTGTTGTCAGGGGCGGTGATGTAGATGCCTTCGAAACTTCGCGCTGTATTGTTGATGAGCGTGAAGTCGAGATCGGATGCGAACGCTTTTGAAACGCTCAGAAGGATGAAGAGAAAGAAAGGAAATTTCATAGGCGCGGGCTATTTCTTCTTTTTCTTCTTGTGAGAGGTCGTGTTCTTGTAAACGGTGTGCCCATATTCGTCCTTCACCGTTGTCGTCTTGAAAACCCTTTTGCCTTTGGTCTTCTTGCTCGTTGATTCGTAATAGCGCGGTTGGCGGTAAATCTTAGGCTGGTTGAAGTAGGGATCGAAAACGGCCGGGTAGGATCGATCGTCGACATAGATGACGGGATCGGGGGCGAGCAAGGCATCAACGAGGTCAGGGTCGCAGCCAGTAAGAAGAAACGCCGCCACGACGGTCAGAATGAGGGAGCGAAAAGCCACCGGCATCGTCTAGCAGCGGCGTTTCGCCCAGTCAACTGGAAACAAGGAGGAAACGGTCCACAGATTTACCGCAGGCTCGGCCTGATGATTCCGGCTGCAACGGTTCTGACGGGAGCGTCTTTTCGGCGATATTCGGCGTTGCGATCTCGGATCGCTGATAGAAAATCGCCTCTTGCCCTCCGAGGCGTTTGACCGCGCGTCGGAGCCAAAGCCCCTGTATAGAGACGAGCCTGGCGAGATGAGGCGCGGAAGTCACGGTGGAGCACCGGGCGTTTAACAGCCCAATCGGAGACTGGCTGCCAGCAGGATCTGGAGCAGTCCCCTCACGAAGAGGTGCCCCGCTAATTAGAGCTAGAGGGTGTCGTCCTTGGTCTCGCGCGCAAGGGCCAGCCCGATGAGCGTCAGGATCGTCGACGCCGAGAGATAGTAGCCGACCGACTGCAGCCCGTAGGTCGTGGCCAGCCAGGTGGCGGCGTAGGGAGCCAGCGACGCACCGAAGATACCCGCGAGGTTGAACGCGAGCGAGCTGCCCGTGTAGCGCACGGCCGTCGGAAAAAGCTCGGACAGCACGGTCCCCAAGGGTCCATACGCCAGGCCGACGATGGACATACCAACCACCATCGCGAGTATCGCCCCCACCGTGCCGGCCTCGAACATGGGCGCCATGGCCAGGCCGAACACGAAGATCGCTACGTTTACCCACATCAGCATGCGCCGTCGGCCCCGCTCGGCCAGTACCGCGGAGAACGGAATCGTCAGGGCAAAGAAGAGTATGCCCAAGAGCTGAATCAGCAGAAACTGCTCGCGCTTGTAGCCGAGCGCACGGGTGCCCCACGATAGCGCGAAAACCGTCATCAGATAGAAGATGACGAATGTGGTGAGCGACACGAGGATGCCGACGACGAGCGCTCGCGGGTGGTGGCGGAACACAGCCAGCATCGGGACTTTCACGCGTTCGCGCCGGTTGATCGCCTCCTGGAAGACCGGTGTCTCAGTGATAGTGAGCCGGACGTAGAGGCCCACCACGATGAGCACCGCGCTCGCCAGAAACGGTATCCGCCATCCGAATCTGAAGAACTGCTCGTCGGAGAGCCATCGGGAGAGCAGCAGGAAGACGCCGCCCGAGAAGAAAAAGCCCAGCGGCGCGCCGAGCTGCGGAAACATCCCGTACCAGGCGCGCTTGCCGGGCGGTGCGTTCTCGGTGGCGAGGACCACCGCGCCACCCCACTCGCCGCCGAGGCCGAGGCCCTGACCGAATCGGCAAAGCGCCAGGAGCACTGGAGCGCCGAGGCCGATTGTGCCATAGGTCGGCAACAGGCCGATGACGACCGTGGACAATCCCATGGTCAAGAGTGCCGCGACTAGGGTTGTCTTGCGGCCCACGCGGTCGCCGAAGTGGCCGAACAGCGCCGAGCCAATCGGTCGCGCGACAAACGCGATCGCAAACGTTGCCAGCGAGGCTAGCGTGGCAGATGCCGGATCGGACGCCGGGAAGAAGAGGCTCGGGAAGACCAGCACCGCCGCCGTGGCGTAGATGTAGAAATCAAAAAATTCGATGGCCGTGCCGATCAGGCTGGCAAACAGCACCTGTCGAGGACTATTTATCGTCTTCGGCTTTCCGCCGTGAGTCTCGCGCATCGCTACCTCGTGTATCCGGCTCTTCATAAAGGTCACGTGCCCCGGCGGAAGCCGGATTGACGTTCGACGCGAGTCAACGGGAATCGGCCGCCAACCGGACACCGAGGCCGACCGGCACCGTGCCCATCAGCCCCGCGAGGGCCCGGTGAACTCCCGGCGGGCGAAGCACGTCGCCAGCGAACACCAGCTTCGCGTTGTCGGTCATGATGCGCTGAGTGTCGTTCCCGGACTTGGCGTCGTCAAATTGATAGGGAATTGCTTTTCGCGCCGCGGACATGTGCCGTCAAGACCGGTCCGAATCAGCGTTTCCATGACGGAGGATGCGGGGAATGCGTGGCTGATGTCAAGCAAGGGCTGGTCGAAACGTTCTCGAGTTCCGGGGCGCGCCGCGGACGAAAAACGGGGCAAGCCCACAGGCTGAAGATGGATGGGAACCCGCTCCCAAAGCCCGGGTTGGCGCAGGATGCGCTCGATCACATGCTCCTCGTCGATGAGAGGTAAGAACCGTATCCGAGTCAACGAGACCGAAGGGTGCTCCATCTGGAATCAATTCCGTGGAGTTAGCCAATGGTTTGCAATGGGCTGAACGATTCGGCATACTTTACAATATCACAGATACCTAACTTCAAGACTATGCATCATCGTTTAATTTTCCTCATCCTGTTTAGCATCTGTTGTTCTGTTTGTCAGTCACAATCCGTTTTCAAGGTTATCCCGCTGGGTGTAAAGGGTGGAAGCGACGAAAGCAATTTATCAGCTTATGCTCTGGCTGTCAGCGGAACCAATGCTTACGTGTGTCTTGATGCCGGTACATTACACTATGGAATTGAACAAGCCATTACCGCTAAGCTATTAGAGGGTACAGAGACGGAAGTATTGCAGAATGATTTGAAAGGGTATCTGATCTCACATCCTCACCTGGACCACGTCGCAGGACTCATTCTCAATTCTCCGGATGACTCACCGAAGGCGATTTATGGACTACCCTTTTGTCTCGAAGTAATCCAGGAAGAATATTTCAACTGGAAGAGCTGGCCAAACTTCGGCAACCAGGGAGAGAAGCCCTTTTTGAGCAAATACCATTATGTTACCCTTTCCACGCAGGAAGAGATACCGTTGGAGCAAACATCGATGTACGTTAAGGCATTTCCCCTGAGTCATTCCAATCCACACCAGAGTACTGCCTTTTTGATTCGCCACGCGGAAAGTTACCTGCTCTATCTTGGTGATACGGGCGCCGATGCTGTTGAGCAATCCGATAAACTTTATAAACTTTGGGAAGCCATAGGCCCGTTAATTGTTTCCGGAAAGCTGAAGGCAATTTTCATTGAAGTATCATTTACGAACGCTCAACCTGATCAGTTTCTTTTCGGTCATCTTACTCCGCGGCTGCTGATGAATGAAATGAAAATACTCAGTCAGCTTTCCGGAGGGCTCAGAGAAGTGCCAATTGTGATAACGCACATGAAGCCAGCTGGAAATCGGGAGGAGATCATTAAGAAAGAGCTTCACGAGTTAAACGACCTCCGGTTAAAACTTATATTCGCCGAACAAGCTAGACTATTGGAGTTTTAGAAATAGAAACTCCGTGACGGATCAGATACCAGCTAAATTCGTGCATCCCGTAGCAGGAATGCCCGGCCGATCCGATTGCGGGAGAGAACGCATCCATGCATTCGCAGTTCCTTTCGACCTCAATTCCCTTCTCGCTCAGATGCGC
This sequence comes from uncultured Verrucomicrobiae bacterium, assembly GCA_963708595.1. Classification (GTDB taxonomy): domain Bacteria; phylum Verrucomicrobiota; class Verrucomicrobiia; order Chthoniobacterales; family Terrimicrobiaceae; genus DASTFP01. The sequence continues at coordinate 12,546 of CAVPTR010000043.1, read as the reverse complement.
GAGGACTAGGTGATAATGAGGCAGGCTTTCACCATTTGCCTGGGTGATTTGCTGTCTTCACTCCGTCGACACGATTTATGAGGTCGGTCCCCAATGCGAAGTTCTTCCCGACCGCGGTCCGCAACCATGGAGCTATCACTTCCAGTGCTGTTGTAATTGTTATATGGACCTCATCGTAATAAAGAGCCTTCCCATCCTTCTCAACCCGATACCGCTTTGTCAACGGGTCATAAAACAACGGCGCAGGATCAAGAAATCTGACGTCGAGTCCTTTGGATAGCCGTTCGATTTCAAGCATCACTTCCGTTCGCCGAAGGTGCTCTTCGGGGGTACGCTGCCACGATCCGCTGTCCTCGCCAAACATTATTGAACGTACAAGTCTCTTTGCAACCGGCGCGTCATGGCTTGGCAATTGCAAGACAATCCAAACCTTGCTCCCGGCCTCATTCAGAGCCCGCACAGTTTCGATGAAAGTCCCCGTAAAGCGGTCGCGATCATACTTGCCAACATAGCTCTCCCAAAGGCAGACAAGAAATGTATTTTTAATCTTGTGCACTGCGACATAGTCAACAACGGCGCGCGCCCATTCCGGCAAATCCTCACCGCGTCCGAAATCGTCGCGGATGAAGCCATCAAGTAGAGGCGCTCGTGCCCCGTGGGTGACCGCAACGCCCGAGAACTTCAAATGCTTGCCAAGAACGTCGAAGGCAGGCAGCAAGCAATATGCTTGAGAGTCTCCCCAAAGCAACACAGAGGGGATATGATCGGTTGCACCGAAATGCGGAAGGGTGTTGCGTCTAATGTCATCCGTTTTCCTGTTGTAACGTCGGGCCTGATCCCGTTCAGCTTGCGCATAGAGCAGCGCTTGGTCAGGAAGCCTCGGCGGATATCCCCGAGAAAAAACAACAAATCCGGCAAATGCAAATACGGCAAGGACATTGAGGGCAGCGAAGGAGAAAAGCGAACTCCTAGCGGGAAAAACGACGCGGCGCCGAATCGGTGTCTCTACAAACCGCCACGAGAGAATTGAGAGCAAGAACGCGATAGCGAGCAGACCCAGGCGGCTGGTGAGCGAAAGCGACCACAGGCTCCAGTAGTTGCCGAAGGTAAGGAGCGGCCAGTGCCATAAATAGAGCGAATAAGAAATTAAGCCAAGGAACACAAAGGGTCGTGACGCAAGAAGGACACCAGCGCTCGTGAGGCTCATGCCACCGGACCCAAGAGTGTTAGCCCAGATTATGGCTGCCGTTCCGAAGCAAGGGACGAGCGCCGCGAAGCCGGGGAACGGCGTAGCTTCAGTGTAAAATAGACAGGCCGCGACAATGCACGCGAGACCGACGTAGGTTATGGTTTCGCGAGCGAGTCGATTGCATGGAATCCAACGCGCTGGAATCAGAGCAAGGATAGACCCGATGAGAAGCTCCCAGGCTCGCGATGGCAAAAAGTAGAACGCTGCGCCGGGAAATACGGCAACTGCATACGCGCTCACGGCCAGGCTGCCAAACATCGACACAATCACGACGGGAAGGAGCAGGCGAGGCGCAGCCAGACGGAAAGCGATCACCAGGAAGAGCGGCATGATCAGATAAAACTGCTCCTCAACAGCCAGAGACCAGGTATGGAGCAGAGGCATTTCCTCCCCTCTGGCGAAATAACCGCTGGTATTTCGCCAAAAATATATGTTTGCCACAACGGCGGCCAAGGCCATGGCGGACGTTCCCAGAGAGACGTAGTCTTCGGGCAAGAGCAGAAACCAGCCGGCTACGAGTACCTGCTATCACCACAACGCTCATCGCGGGAACAATGCGTCGAATCCGGCGCTCCCAAAAAGCGGTGAACGTAAAGGTGCCTTTTCGCAGGTCCTTAACGATCAGCGACGTAATCAAGTAGCCAGAAATGACGAAAAAAATATCCACACCGACATAGCCGCCGCTCAACGCTATTTTGGCATGGAACAGTATCACCGCGATGACTGCGAGGGCACGCAAGCCGTCAATTTCGGGACGATAGCTCACGGTCTCGGTTCGTGTGGACCCTGCAGAAATGTACTCAGCGTGAATTTCCCTCTTTCGACCATGTGGTCGAGGCTTGCAAATGGATTGCCGCTTGAACGGCAGCTTCCTCGCCTTCGGCCACCTTTTAAGATCGTGGTGGTCGCAGCCTCGTTCCGTCCATTTGCGCGCGCGAGCTCCCGAACGCCCAGGTCGAAGCGAGCGGGTCAGCAGGCGCGCCGGCGCAGGAATGTTCCCGTCGACACCTGGACGAGCCGTACCCGGGCGCGCGATCAGGATCAGGTGGACCTGGGCCGCAACACCACATGGCGGAAAATCCATGCCTCGGCATGACAGTCGAGGAGGAGCTTCTATCACCTCGCCAAGCACCAAAACGACGGCCTTGCAAGATCGTCAAGGATTTCGGACGATACCACCGCTTACTGGAATCTCCTGCCGGCTCGCATTGACAAACGTAGTCTCTGGCTCGCGGCGCACCTGAAGCGATCTTGAACGAAGCCCAGGAGATGGTAAACAACGCACTGAATTTAACTGTTCCAGACCGCGAACCAGCGGAGGACCTCAATGAGCGATACCAGCCATCCGTCAGGCCTGATCCCGTTCGCACCGCACTACCACGCCTCGGGTGTGCTGGTGCACGTTACGTCGTTGCCTTCGCCTTACGGTATTGGCGATGTGGGGCCGGCCGCATTCTCGATGGTGGACCGCCTCCAAGCAGCGGGCCAAAGTTGGTGGCAGGCGCTTCCCCTCGGTCCTACGGGTTACGGTAATTCGCCGTACCAATCCCTGTCTTCTTTCGCGGGCAACGGACTGATCATCAGCCCGGACGCCCTGATCGAGGAAGGACTCTTGCGAGCCAGCGATTGTGACGATGGGCGTTCGTTCCCGAAAGAGGCTGTCGATTACGACGTCGTCATCCCCTTCAAACACAAGTTGTTTGAAAAAGCCTGGAGCACCTTTAGCGCCGCGCCGCGCTCAGCTTTACGGCTCGATTATGACCAGTTTTGCGTCGAGCAAGCACATTGGTTGGACGACTACGCTTTGTTTCGAGCACTGAAAGCCAGGCATGGCGGCGTTTCCTACCTCGAGTGGCCGGCAGCATTGGTCTGTCGTGAGCCAATGGCCCTGGCCGAAGCGCGGCGAAATCTGGGGGAACTGATCGGGCAGGTTCGCTTCGCCCAGTTCCTGTTGTTCCGCCAAGGCAAACGGCTAAGAGAACATGCTCGCGCCAGGGGCCTACACCTGATCGGTGACCTGCCCTTTTTCGTTTCGCCTGACTCGAGCGACGTGTGGGCCAATCCGGAACTATTTCTGCTGGATGACCATCACCGGCCGCGATTTGTTGCCGGCGTTCCGCCCGACTATTTCAGCGCGCAAGGGCAACTGTGGGGCAACCCCGTCTACGATTGGGAGGTGCTCCGGCGGACCGGTTACCGCTGGTGCATAGACCGCTTGCAAGCGCTACTGACTCACGTCGACGTCGTGCGCTTAGATCATTTTCGCGGGTTCGCGGCTGCTTGGCACGTGCCGGCGGAGGCGAAAACGGCACAGTCCGGACAGTGGGTGCCCGGTCCGGGTGCCGACTTCTTCAGCGCGGTCCAGAGGGAGTTGGGGACTCTGCCGTTTATTGCCGAGGACTTGGGAGTGATCACGTCCGACGTTTGCGCGCTGCGCGATCGGTTCCAACTGCCCGGAACCAGGATCCTTCAGTTCGCCTTCGACGGCAACGCGGCTAACCCGTACCTCCCTCACAACTACGTTCCGAATACGGTTGTCTATACGGGAACCCACGACAACAACACGACTCGCGGTTGGTTTGAGACACTGCCAGAGGACCAGAGACGGAACATGTGGAATTACTTGAAGCGCCCAGGCGGCAAGAGCGATGAGGTGGCTTGGGAACTGATCCGTTTAGCGTGGTTTTCTGCGGCTGGGCTCGCCATCGCGCCGCTACAGGATTTGCTCAACTTAGGAGCAGATGCCCGGATGAACCTCCCCGGAAGCATGGGCGGCAACTGGCGCTGGCGTTGCCCCGACGAAATACTGTCCGAGTCGCTTGTTGATCGCTTATGCGGCCTGAATGAATCGTCGGATCGCAGCTCATGAATAGCCAATGGCGAGGTGCGACAGGCTGCGCCCATTCTCGCGGCTGACTTTGCTTGGCAAAGGGCAAGATTGTAATGACTCGATGATGCGCTAATTCTCGGCCGAGAGCGCCTACTTGACTCCGACCGCAGAACGCCTCCTACAAGGTCGTTGGACACCAAAACCGGCTTTAAGCACCCAGTTTTCTATGGTATCCTAAGGTCTATGCAACACGAAGACCACACTCAGCGATTTCGGGAGCAGTAGTGATTCTGATTACTGGGGCGACCGGAACGGTGGGCAGCGAAATCGTCAAGAGACTGTCTGCCCAAGGGGTACAGGTGCGTGCGGTCACACGTGATCCGCGGAAAGCAGAGGCGAATCAGCCCCCCAATGTTCACTTCGTGCAAGGCGATTTCGAGGATGCCGACTCAATGCGCAGGGCGTGCTCCGACGTGGACCGGGCGTTCTTATTGACCAACTCGACCGAGCGCGCTGAACAGCAACAGATCGCGTTCACGCGTGTGGCACAACAGAGCGGCGTTCGGCACATTGTAAAGCTCTCACAGTTGCACGCCGACGCGAACTCGGCGGGGCGATTCCTTCGTTATCACGGTTCGGTTGAAGCTGTCGTCCGGGCGTCCGGCCTCACGTTCACGTTTCTGTGCCCGAATCTCTACATGCAGGGCCTGCTCAACTTCCGCAAGAGTATCCAGCAGAAGAGCGCCTTCTTCGCCGCCGCCAGTGACGCGCGTATCAGCGCAGTGGACGTTCGCGACCTCGCGGATGTGGCCGTTGCTGCGCTGACCACCTCACAGCACGAGAACAGGGTCTACGCGCTCACCGGCCCGGAGGCCTTGACGTTCGCCGAGATGGCAGATGCGCTATCGAGGGCCGTCGGACGTAACATCTCATTTGTCGATGTGCCACCCGAGTCCATGCGGTCGGCGTTGGTCGACCTGGGCTTACCGGCTTGGCAGGCGGATGGACTGCTCGAAGAGTTTGCGATGTACCGTCGTGGCGAGGCTGCCGAGGTCGAATCAGGCGTGCGTGAAGCCTCGGGCCGACCTCCTCGTTCATTTGAGGAGTTCGCGCGCGACTACGCCTCGCTCTTCGCTTGAAGCTCAGGAATGAGTGAATTGAAAGCTGGCGTTCTTCGTGAGGCGCTGCATGACGTTTACATTCCTCGGATCCAGCGAGGGAATGACTCCTTTGCTGCTAACGTCCTCGGAGCCAGAGGTGCTTTATTGTCGGCTTTGGTTCATTTCTTGGAACACGGAAATTGGGAGTCACCGGTGAAAGTTGGCATTGAGGAGCAAAGTCTCACTGCGGAAGATCAGCTCTTCATCCTTATGCAAGGTGCGCTATATCTAACGGCCACCCGAGGATCGGTAGCATCGGAGGCGCGACTTTGTTACGAGCGCGCGGAGGCCTTGTGTCATTCGCTTAATCGGCCTGAGCTCCTGTATGTGGCCCTGACAGGTCAATGGCGATTCTCCCTCGTGACCGAAAAGCTGACTGCAACGCTGCAGATTGCCAATCGAATTTACTCACTGACGCAGGAGCAGAATAACTCTGCGCTAATTTTAGGAGCCTACCGCGCTTTGGCATGCACGCTCTACTTTTTGGGCGAATTCGAGTCCGCGCGACAGTGCGCGATCCGTGGTGTTCAACTCTGGCGCTCGGGAGGCGTACAGTCTCATGTGGAAGAGCTCAATGCCCCCGCTGTCCCTTGTCTGTACCATGAGGCCCTATCCGAGTGGCATGTCGGAGCGATCGCCTCATGTCAAACGAGGATAGCAGAAGCGATCTTACTAGCGAAAGAGCTGAATGATATGCACGCATTAGCCCTGGCACTATGGCATACAGCGTTTCTCGCCCACTATGAGCGTAATCCTGCTGAAGTGGAACACTTGGCATCGGATTTAATTGAACTGTCAACGCGTGAGAATTTTGCGTTTTGGGTATCTGCAGGAGCCATTCTGCGCGGTTGGGCGCGCAGCGCTTTTGGCGATCCAGCTGAAGGCATCTCGTTGATCGAGGATGGAATACGGGACCGTCGGTCAAACGGCTCAGTCCTGAACATTCCATTTTTCCTAGCACTAAAGGCTGAAGCTTTGCACCTTGCCGATCGCACCCCAGAAGCCCTTGAGGCATTAGAAGAGGCAGAAGCACTGGCCGAAAGGTTCGAGGAGCGCTGGTGCCATGCCGAACTGCATCGGCTTCGCGGTGTGTTTCTCGTGACTATTGATGCCGAGAGGCCGCAAATTGAGGCTTCGTTTCGCGCAGCCATCAGAATCGCACGAGAGCAGAAGTCGATATCGCTAGAGAAGCGCGCAGAAGCAACCTACGTGGAATACCGCCGCCAAAAAGCGAGTGGGTTGGGAGGACGTGGATTTCGACTACCCCTTTGCTGAGTTACGCACTGGTAGAACCGCTGCCGCCTGTCTTCCTTCTGCTATCTTACTTCAACCTCCCCCTCAGTGGCTGGACCTCGACCGTGGCGGCACTTATCCTCGAGAGGACATGCCCGAATCCCGGATTGACGATCTGAGCTCCGAACAACTCCGCGCTGCCACTGCAGAAGAGGGCCCGGTTCTTACCATTGCGGGGGCCGGCACGGGCAGACCAAAACTCTTGCGTCGCGGGTGGCCTGGCTCGTGTCGCAGGGGATCGATCCGGACCGGATCATGCTTCTCACGTTCACGCGCAGGGCTTCGGAGGAGATGTTGCGCCGGGCCGGGCGAGCCTTGGGTGAGACCGAAAGCCGCACGCTCGGAACCGTCTGGGGTGGCACCTTTCACTCCGTGACCAATCGGTTGCTGCGCACTTATGGAGAGACCTTCGGGCTCGATCCGGATTTTACCGTGATGGATCAATCGGATGCCGAGGATCTGATGGACGCGTCTCGCCACGATCACGCCTTGGGCTCAAAAGAGAAACGGTTCCCCCGCAAACAGACGTGTCTCTCGATCTACTCCCGTTGCGTCAACAGTTCCGATCGCCTCGACCATACGCTGGCGGCGTTCTTTCCGTGGTGCATCGAGTGGGAGCAGGAACTGCGGAAGCTTTTCAAATCGTATACCGAAGCAAAGCAGGAGCGGCACGTGCTCGACTACGACGATCTCCTCCTCTACTGGTTTCACCTGCTTGGCGACGAGACACTCGTCACTCTCTTGAACGAACGGTTCGATCACATCCTCGTGGACGAATATCAGGACACCAACCGGCTGCAGTCCTCCATTCTCCATCGCATGAGGTCGCTCAATCGCAACCTCACCGTCAACTAATAGAGATTTGCGCTGTCAGCCTTGAGATAAGGGCGCGCATGTAATTGTTGTCGAACGCAAAGCATGAGCCGCGCGCGGCTTATGTCGCTCGCATCGCCATTAGCGACGGCCGAATCTTCGCTGTGGACCAACGCGGCGTAACCTTCCGCTGGAAAGACCGCTCGGACCACAATCGTAGCAAGGTCATGACCTTAGCAGGCTCCGAATTCGTGCGCCGCTATCTGCGCCATGTCTTGCCCTCCGGCTTGCGCTCGATTCGCTACGACGGCTTCTGCCATCCGGCCGCCAAGGCCAAGCGCCAACGCATTCAGATCCATACCGGAATGCCATCGAGCGCAACTCCCGGCCTTCCCCGAATGCCGCTCCGCCCGGCGCCGCGCTGCCCAACTTGCGACAGCCCGATGCGCTTGACGGGATCGATCCTGCCACCCTACAGGACCCTAGTGCGACACGCGGCCCTCCGCCCCTAAGCGCCGCCGAATCCGAGCCATTAGCTCCCTTCGGCGATGACATCCGCGTTCGAAACCTACCATGCCCAACGCGGTGCGACACCCCATTGTCTCTGCGGCTCGCTTTCGCAGGCTCAACACGCTGGAGAGCACCATTTTCCCCGACCTTGGTGGCATTCCGGGGCAAACGGAACCTCCCAAAAGCCCCAATGCAGCCTCGCATCATCCGTGCTGCTCCCAAAAATCGGCTTCTACGAGCTTACACACGGGCCGTTCATCTAACACAAGCGCCATATGCGCTACCGTCAAAGCTGACTCTTAGCAACAGCTAAGCCGGGCTTGTTCAACCAGGGGTGCATTTGCTGGCTCTGCTTCGCTACGCAGCAATGCACCCTTTATCGTTAGACGCCCAGGGTGGCTCATCGGTGACGCTCTGTGGCGAGCACGAGCCTCCAAAGAATCCCGTCGGAACCTATTACAAATTCACGGCAACTGAGGTAGTCCTCCTTGCCAAGCTCATCGATGTGTGCCGCACCAGCATCCGCAATGCGCCAGCGAGCACTGAAGTGCAAATGCACCGATGGAAACCCTGAGGATCGAGAAGCCAATTCGATCCTACCCAATCCGCCGTGAGTCTCAGAAAGCTGCCGATGAGTGCGCTTGTTCCGTGACGTTGCTGACTGTGAATGACACTTTGGAGGAAGTGTGCGAACGTTCCCGAACGGGCGGTCCGCCGGAATTGGCACAAAACGCCGCTATGCGGCCAATGTCCTTGTCATTGTGGTCGGTACTCAAGTCAGTGCGCGATGCTTGCGCCGCTAGTGGCCGGAGGATCCGGCATACAACCTCCGCCTCTACCGCTTTGCAGAGGCCGATAACCGCTGGCGACCACTCAAGTTGTGGTTCTGCTTGGAGCTGTCTCGCTACGTGCTCAGCGGTAGCGATGAAACGCATCGCTTCTGCGGAAAGGAGCTCGGCTCGACTTTCTGCCGCCTTAAAAAGACGCTCAGCTTGACGTTGGTCATCAAGTGCCACGACCGATAGGAGCGCGGAAGCCAACTCGTCAGCTCTCTGATCATCAGCAGCCGTTCCCGCCTTAATCTCATAGAGGGAAAGGAGGCGACCGTAGCAGCCGTTACAGAGTCGCTTCGACCAATCTGATCTGTAAACGGTGATCAACTTGGACTTTTTCGCTTCGCCACAACGGCAGCAATTGAACGCCGTACTGTCCGCAAAGCGAAACTGCTGAAGCGGTCCTCGTGGTGGATAGGTTTTCGTAACAGTTGAAATGGGTACTGGTTCCATTTCTTTGTGCGTCTAACAATGCGCGTAACCGGCCGCCGAGGAGCGAAGCGACCGGGCTTCTCGCCAGCGACGCTGGCGACCGGTCCGGTTCACGCGCTGGTCAGGCGTAACTATGCTCAACCAAGCAATAGCGGCTTTCACTTCGTCCCATCCTTCGCTCTTGAGGTATTCAACCGCGCTGTCGCCTAGGCCGCTCCCGGAGACTAGCTTTGCGAAGACGGCCTCAAGGCTTTTCTGCTCCACTGCGTTCAGTTTGTGAAGTCCGCACGACCGCTGCTGTTGAGGGGTAAGAAAGCTCGTCGATTAGGCTGCGCTGCTGCGCATAGGCCACGCCAACCAAGGCGATGGCGCATCCGAGACAGATCAAAGCGCGTCGTTTCATTTTTCCTTTTCCTTCGAATGTATTCTAGAATGAAAAGGCTGAATATTGTAATTAGGTTGATATTAGCACTAATGCGCTGGGTAAATCGCGCTGTTCGGATTCCTTTCAAAGTCGCCCCGGTATGCCAAACGGCCCTCTTCCGACAAGAAAGGATGATCCCGCCGCCCGATCCCGGACACTTGCGACCAAGCGGATATGCGTTGTCACACCCGGCAGCAGAATCTTTTTTCACCAGCTGTGCGGTGGTCAGGTCACACAGCGCGATCGGCCGCTCCGCACTGACCGAGGCACGCAGTGTAGAGCCACCGGACAAGACGAAAGTGTTCCGGTTGTCGACGAAAACCTCGGTAGCCATGTCGACGCTGAATCTCAGTGGCATGCTCTTTGCACAGTCTCCAGGCAACTAACGTGCTGAGTTTTCCCTTTCTTGAGCTCTCCCCGTCCTGACGCGGTTCGAGGAGGCCTACCGGGCCGAGCTCCTCACGTTCCTCCGGGTCGCCTGTGTCGAAGCCATGCGGATCAGCGACGCCGCGACGACGTCCCGCCTCGAGCACCGCCCGGTCCGCCTAGCCGAGATCTAGCCTCCCGGCGTTATCGTCGGCGCGCTTTACCCCCCGCGGCGACGACCTCCGGATCGTCACGCGGCGTGCCTCCCGGGCGCTCCGCGACGCCGCGTCGACGACGCGCTGGACCGCGAGCCGTCGCGGAACTCGGGCGAGGCCGGCGTGCCCGTCGCGATCGCGGTCACGAACCCGCGGGCCATGACCGTCGCGGTCGCGGAACGTGTCCGGTACGGGTCAGCGACGACGTCGCGCCGCGCGCCGTCGAAGACCGGTCGGGGATCGGCAGCTCGTGGATCGCCTGCTCGCCGGCGCGACAGCGTCGACGCGCTGGACCCGGTCCCAGTCGCAGACCGCGTGGAGAGTGCCCTCCGAACCGTGGAGCTCCATCTGGTGGAGCTGGCCGAACGGCGACGGCTCGTGGGCCACGGCCGACACGTGGAGCGAGGCCGGTCGCGCCGGATCGGAACTCGAGCAGGACCACCGCCGAGTCCTCGGCGGCATCGTAGGGCGCGCCGTCTGGCCGCGGCCGCGATCGAGCGCCCGCCCGAAGACCGCGGTCACCGCGGCGATCTCGCCGAATACCAGCGGGCCAGACGCCCAGTGCGACCCCAGGTCGCGACCGATCCCCGCGCCCGCCTCGCCGAGGTCGAACCGCCACGGAACCCACCGCCACGTCCGTAGCCCGCGAGAGCGCAGGTTCAAGGGAGGGCCGGCCGAGGTAGCCGTCATCGACGAGCTCGTCAGCCAACGCGAGACCGGAAGCGCGACGCGACGGGCACAGCCACCAGCCCCGCGGCCTCGGCCGCGTCCGTCAGTCGTCGCGCCTCCGAGGACGTCATCGCCAGCGGCTTCTCGCAGAGGACGTGGAGGCCGCGGTCGATCGCGGCCATCGCGTAGCCGTAGTGGAGCCGGTTCGGGGCGAGGACGACGAGGTGCGTCGAGCGGCTCCGCTGCGAGCAGCGAATCGAGCGTGTCGTAGGCGCTGGGACGCCCCAGCGGTCGGCGAACTCGCGGGTGTGCGCCGGCCGTGCCCCGACCACGCCGCGGCGTCCGCAAGCGGGTGGGCGGTGAGCGCCGGCAGGGACATCGCGTCCGCCCACCAGCCGTCCCGACGACGCCGATCGCACCCTGTCGCCATCGTGCTCCGGGGCCGCCCGGGAACGGAAACGCCCCCGGTGGCGATGCCGCCCGGCGCGTGAACTTCGATCGACTGATAGGAAATCGCTTTTGGCCCTCCGGGGCGTTGGCCCGGAGTCTGAAGCCAAAGCGTACATTTCCATGGGCGCAGAGTGACAAAAGTGGGCCCGGAAGTCAAAAGCTGCCGCCGGAGGGCTGGGGGCCGCCGGAACAGCGGTGCAGAGGCGCACTTGGGCGCTGCCGGACGTTTCAGGTGGCGGAGAACGCCACGACCGGTTCGGTGTCGTAGTCGGGGAAGGGGTCGTCGAGCCACGGATCGAGGGTCGTTTCGCCCGGCGGGTCGGTGCCTGAATGCACGCACCCCCCTCTTGCCAGAGCCCGAGATGGCGCAGGATGCGCTCGATGACATCCTCCTCGTCGATGAGCGAAACGATGGCGCATTTTCGTGAGCACTCCCACGGACGGCGACCGATCCGGCGCGCGAGCGAGCGTTCACGCACTGCGAGGGCCTCGCATTGCCGATCCTAGCACCTTGACCGACCACTAACAGTCACGGACCAAACAGAATCGACCCGCCGGCGCGAGTTGGTTGAGCGCCGGGCGATGACTCCCAACACAACGAGCATGACGTCTTGCGTGCGCTTCAACAAGTCCGCGGAAGAACGACGCCGCCACAGCCTTGCTCATCCTCTGGTCCGACGAGGCGCAGCGTTTCGTCACCGCCAGCGCAACGGATGGCATGAGCGACTACAACCTGCGTCACATCACCGCGAGCGCAGGCGACAGTCGTCGCCGCTGCACAACCTCCACTTCATTCATCCCGGCCCTCGGACGCGAAAAAGCTCGCGTCTTCACCCTCAATCTCTGCAATCGTCTCATCTTCCAAAGCCGCCGACGGAAGAAGGCGCCCTCGAAAGCGCCACTTCCTCTGCAAGAAGCGCGCGTCAAGAAATCCTGGAGCTACCTCGATGGAAGATGTCGCGAAACTATTCTGAGCAGGAGGAGCACAGATAAGCCGCACATCCGGCGTTCGTTGGCGAAGCAGTACACGCATCGTTGTACATTGCGAAAAGACCATCGCGGGAATCGCGGGAAGGTGCTGCCGCCAATCGAGTCCGATGGAAACGTTCACAATGGTTCAGCCGCAACCCACAGAAGTTACTTTACTTAACATCACGATGGGAAACGCGTTCCCAGGAGGAGCAACTCCACCGGCATGGGATGAACCTCTCGAAGATCATCGACTGCACTCAAACGAGAGGCGTTTGCGCCTGGAAATCCCTCAGCCGAGCGTAGTAAGATTACAGACAGTCAGCGGGTCGT
>CAVPTR010000042.1:0-118828 GCA_963708595.1 uncultured Verrucomicrobiae bacterium | reverse complement strand
CGCGGCGCGCATCAGCACGATTGTTTTTTCAGTGCTGTTGATCCTTATCGGCTCTGCAACCGCCTATGCCAAGATCGTGTTGAACGCGCGCATCATTCCCATCGTGCTCGGAATTTTTGGCTATACCTATGGCTCACTGCTCGGCGTTTTCCTGGTGGGCCTGCTAACAAAACGGCGCGGCAGCGAAGCGGGGAACCTCTTTGCCATGATCTGTGGATTTCTTGTCGTCGCAGTCCTCAGCGGTCTGCACAACGATCTTTGGACTCTCCTCCATCCCACAGCTCCGGGTGTCGTCCATCCCTCGCTGTGGTCACCCGCCTGGTTGCCCCGGATCGAGTTCCCCTGGCGCATCGCGTTCGGCGCCGTCGTGACCTTCGCTGTTGCCGCTTGTTTCAGGACACCCGAGACTCAAGTTTTCGCCGCCGAAGAATACGTCCGCCGCCAAAGCCGCATGGCGTCTTGATGTTCCGCTCGTCAAGCAAATTAACCGGCAAACGCTAAATTTTCTTTTGGACCGTTCGCCCCTTTTTTCTTGAGGTCCCCTCCCTCAAGTTTTTATTCTCGCGCCGCTTGCGGCATACGAAGGCTGACCGCATGTGAACAACTTGTGAAGATGTTGAATCCCCCAATTCCATGCAAAAAGCCGCGCGTGATACGACAGAGAGGGCAGGAAGGCTTTCCTAGGAAGAGCTTCGAGCGAAGCAGAAGCGCTGATATTCATAGGTTGTTCGTATACAAGCTATTACAATTAACATCTCCAAGAGGATTCCCGAAAAAAGACTTGGCTCCCCCGGCTTTTTTGGTTGTTGTTGCCGTGGTCAGACTGCCGAGTCTGTCTTCTGGGCTGGCTGGGAATCTCGTGCATAACTTTCTATGACACTGAATTGCGGAAATATCTGGTCGTCGGTTTCCGAGGTGATCCGTCAGCGGATCAGCGCCGACGGATATGAACGTTGGTTTCAAGATGTGGATGTCATTTCCGATGATGGACTGAAACTTGTCTTCCGAGTGCCAAATCCGATCCATAAGTTTTTTATCGAGAGCAACTATCTGCGTCTCGTCCAGGACGCCGCCTCGGAAGTACTCAGCAGCCCGCGAAAGATCCAGTTTATCGCTCCCGGCGGGGGAGAGGGCGATGGATTTCCATCGGCGGTCGGAAATAGGGAGTCCGCGCCTTCTCGGGCTAGCGCCTCCGAGCGTGCCCAAGGTCAAACATCCTCCGGGATGAATCCGCGGAACACATTCGACACCTTTGTCGTCGGATCGAACAACCAATTTGCGCAGGGAGCCGCAATGGCGATAGCTAAGACACCCGCAAAAACCTACAATCCCTTTTTCGTCTATGGCGGAAGCGGCTTGGGAAAAACGCACCTGCTGCAGGCCATCGGCCATTACGTTATCAACAATCAGAAAGCCGCTCGCGTCGTCTACCTTTCCAGCGAGCAGTTTGCCAACGAGTTCATCGATGCCATCCAACACGGCACGCTGGTGAAGTTTCGCAAGAAGTACCGCTACGCGGATATCCTGATGATTGACGATATCCAGTTTCTTGGGGGTAAGGAGCGCTCGCAGGAGGAGTTTTTTCACACCTTCAATACCCTGCACGACGGCCACAAGCAGATTGTCCTTTCCAGTGACCGTCCGGCCAGCGAGATCGAAAAGCTAGAGCAACGCCTCGTTTCGCGGTTCGAGTGGGGCATGACGGCGGAGCTACAGCCTCCGGACGTCGAGACGCGCATTGCAATTTTGAAAAAGAAAGCGGAAAGCTTGAACATCGCTCTCGATCAGTGGGTGATCGAATTTCTTGCAGACCGCATCCGCAACAACGTCCGGCGTCTGGAGGGGGCGCTCATGCGTGTGGCATCCTACAAATCCCTCAGCGACCGTGAAATCACCCGCGAAGTCATTGAAAACTTGCTGCGAGACATTTTCCAGGAGCAGGCTCGGCGCGCGGTCACCATTGAGCAGATCCAGCGCAAGGTTGCCGAACACTTCGATGTCCGTCTTGCGGACATGACCAGCAAGCGGCGTCCCGCAAACATTGCGTTTCCGCGCCAGGTTGCAATGTTCCTCTCTCGGGAGCTGACGAATTGCTCGCTCAGCGACATCGGTGACGCTTTCGGTGGAAAAGACCACGGCACAGTCATCCATGCCTGCAAATTGGTTAAGCGCCGCATCGAAGAGGACGAACAGACTCGCCACGTCATCCGTCTCCTGGACAGCCAGCTTCAGCGATAGCCAATAAGGAAAAGGATTCCCCCTGCCACCATCCTCTCGTGATCGCGGTTTCCGCATTGGACTAATGTTTGACTTCGCAAGGTCGTCTCAATAAATGAGACCTTTCCAATCAAGAACATGAAGTTCGCAGTCACCAAAGAAGCCTTCCTTGACGGTCTGCAGCGCATCCAAAATGTGGTCAGCACGCGTTCCACGCTGCCCGTTTTGACCAACGCCCTGCTGGAGACCACAAAGACCGGCGTGCGACTCACGACGACCGACCTGGAGGTCGCCGTAAGGTGCGAGATTCTTGCCCAGGTGGAGAAGGCGGGCGCCACCACATTGCCTGCTCGCCGCCTTGTTGCCATCGTGCGCGAGCTTCCCGCCTCGGAAATCACGATCGAGACCGACGCAAAAAACATTTCGACGCTGCGGTGCGGCTCGAGTTTTTTCAAGATTTTCGGGCTCGCGAGGGAGGAGTTCCCGGCATTTCCCTCCTTCAAGGATGCGAAGGTTTATACGATGAGGCAATCCGAGCTTCGGGATGGCGTGCGCAGGACGTCCTATGCGATCTCGGTTGATGAGACTCGCTATGTGCTGAACGGGATCCTTTTTTCCTTCAAGGATAACAAGCTCACGCTTGTGGCGACGGATGGCCGCCGTCTTGCGCTCTTTGACAGCGACCTGGAATTTCCCCACAGCCATGAACGCGATTTCATCGTCCCCACCAAGGCCGTGACCGAGCTTCAGCGTTTGCTCGGCGAGGAAGGGGAAGTGCAGATTTCGGTTGGCGAGAATCTCGTTTCCTTTGAATTGAACGGCGCGCAGCTGGTTTCGAAGCTCGTCGAGGGCAACTATCCGAACTACCGGCAGGTCATTCCCGGCGAGGCCAAGGAGCGCATCACCCTCGAGCGTGAGGCCCTTCTTAATACCGTGCGCCGCGTGTCACTGCTCAGTAATGATAAGACGAGTTCGGTTCGCCTTAACTTTTCCAGAAACAACCTGGACATTACAGCCAACACGCCCGAAGTGGGAGAAGCGCGGGAAGCGTTGGCGGTCGTTTATCGGGGAAGAGACCTTTCCATCGCCTTCAATCCCGAGTTTCTCATGGATCCGTTGCGAAATCTTGCAAATGACGAGGTCCATCTTGATCTCATCGATGAGATGAGTCCCGGCGTGATCAAGATCAATACGCCGTTTCTTTATGTCCTCATGCCGATGAGAGTTTCGGTTTAGTCTCAATACGGCCCCATTGGGAGCTCACCGCTCGATGAACCCCGGGGGAAGCTCGGGCAGGGTTGAGACTTCGTCGAGCAACGAGGCTTCCTTCGACGTTCCGATGATGCCTTTATAGAAGAGCGCGGACGGGCGTAGGAGGCGCCGCTTCGTCAGCGGTTCCATGCGCGACAAGCCGAAGGGCGCCTTGTATCCATGGTGCCACTCATAGTTGTCCACCAGCGTCCAAACAAAATAACCGCGCACGTCGTAGCCGTCATCCATCGCTTCTTTGACTTCGAGCATGTGATTGAAGAGGTAGCGCACGCGCTTGACGTCCTTGGAGGTGGCGATGCCATTTTCGGTGATCACAATCGGCTTTCCGTAACGGCGGCTAAGGTTGTGGATCTGCCTGTAGAGCGAGCGCGGTTGGATCACCCATCCGAGCAGGCTGTAATTGCGCCCCCGCCGAGCCTTCAGGGCGACCAGCGCAGTGAAGTCGGCATACTCGCTATAGTAGTAGTTGAAGCCGATCAAATCGCAGACGTCGTACGTCCGGTCGAGGTAGGTGAAATTCAGGCGTTGCATGAAGTTGTAGTAAGCGCGTGTGGGGTCCCAAAACGTCCAGTACCAATAGGGCTGCGACGTCACGCTCAGGACGAGGGCGTCTTTTCGGTTCTTGCGGATGATCTCCGCAGCTTTGCGGAAACCCCACACGCTCTGCTGCATTGCAGCTCCGAATTTTCCAAAATCCAGAAGCAAACCCGGCGGCCATGTCGCACTGATGTACCCGAGGGCTAGGTCGCCATTAGCTTCGTTATGCGGCGCATAGATTCGCACAATAGGCGCCATGGCTCTCGCAACCTTTTCCACATAAATCGGCCAGCGTTCGCGATAGAGCGGATGCAGCCAGCGCGATTTGCCCGCGTCTCCTTTTGTCACCATCCAGCTCGGAAATGTGAAATGCCAGAGCGTCACCACCGGTTCAATGCCGGCCGCCTTGAGCTTTCTCGCCATTTCGACGTAACGGCGGATGGCCGCCTCGTTGTAGCGGCCCGGTTCCGGTTCGACGCGCGCCCACTCAACACCGAACCTGTAATGGGTTACACCGATTTTCTTCAACGCCTCCAGATCTCTGTCAAAATTGCTCCAACTGAAGTCGGCGTTGTCGCCTCTTGGAGGAACCCGCTTTGCCTCGGAAAACAAGTCCCAATCCGTCTTGAAATCGTTCAGCGAACCGGGACGTTCTCCGCGGTCTTCGGTTTGGAAGGCGCTTGAAGAAATTCCCCACCAGAACGGCCCCGTGTCTGGCGGTTTCGATTCATCCCTTCTAACGATGCGAGGCGCCGGCGGAGGCGTGATACACGCACTCAACAGAACTCCGCAAAGCGACGCAAATAGCCAGGCCTTTAAGTTCACAGGCCGCGTCTAGCGTGCTCCTGGCCTTTGGTAAACCCGAAAGTCGCATCGAGAACGGATTGGGCGAACCGGCCGGCCCGGGGCTCCTGCGATTTTCGAGGACCGGCCACATTGAGGAGCCGCACAGGGTGATGACGCAGAAACTTCCTCAGAAGAACGGCACTCTCGGAAACCGTCAAGATATCGCTGGCGAGGTGAAGCACAGGTTTTCCGAGAACCCGGCACGCCTCGAGCGTTCTCCGCGACCCCCCCAACAGTCTGGGCGATTGCGAAAAGATGACCGTGGCGTCGCTGTCCTGGACGTTGAAAATGGTGCGTTGGGTATATCGGGTCGAGGATGTCTCGCGAAGCCTGTAGCGTGAAGGAATGGTTCCGTCCCCCGCCCGCCGTCCCTTCGGACACCAACCCTCATAAGGCAAACCGCGCCGAATTGCCCACGCGAGACCCGCGCGATCCACCCCTGTCTGTCCCCCGCTGACAATGCGGATCGCCTTGCCCACTGTTCTCAATCGTGCCATGATTTTCGATTGTGTTGCCAGCATAGCACAGCGGTAGTGCAACTGATTTGTAATCAGTAGGTCCCCGGTTCGAATCCGGGTGCTGGCTTTAGATTGAAAATCAGGATCTTACGACGATATTGGCTCTCTAAATACGCCACAGATTTTCGGAATCCTGCCCTTAAACTGCCCGAATTTGGCTCTGTGAAGCCGCTTGCCTGAAATCTGAGCGCCGGTGTAGGCGAAAATCCGGCCGCCCGAAATACTACGATGTTTTTGGCAGGTAACCCCGGCAAAAATCCTTCGTATAACATGAAGTCGTTACTGATATTGCTTACCGTCATCTTTTTTTCATTCAGCCAAGCCATGTCACAGCAACCGGTTCTTGATCATATCGCCATTTATGTAACTGACCTCAAAAAAAGCAGCGCCTTTTACCGTGATGTGCTGGGCCTTGATTCCCTGCCAGAGCCTTTTCGCGATCGCAAACATGCCTGGTTCGCGATCGGTCAGGGCAAACAACTGCATATCATCGAAGGAGCGACCAGCCGGACGGACCAACCGAAAAGAAATCACACCTGCTTTCGCATTGCTTCTTTGCAGGATTTCATTACCCGGCTAACGAAGGCGGGCATCGCCTACGAAGACCTACAAGGCACACCGGGCGCCATTACTCTCAGGCCTGATGGGATCCAGCAGATCTATTTCCGCGACCCGGACGGGTACTGGATTGAAATGAACGACGCCGGCAAGCAATAGGAGACCCGCGGCTTAACCCCCGCAATTCCCGCGATCGGTTGCTTCACGCCCCTTTGTCGGCTTCCCATCGGTGGGATGCCGCCCGCCTTTCGCTTGTTCCGCTTTTTCGAGCGCGTGGCTGATGGCGCCGGTTGTTTCTACTTGGCCGTTGGGGGCCGGGGCAGCGAACATTGGGGAGGCATGAGCAACGAGTTCGCTGGTTGGAGCAAGGGGGACTTTGTGCGGTGGCGAGAAGCCCAAAACGGCGTTGACAGCCGCTCGGGGATTCTGCAAACTCCGAAAGAGCTGGTCGAAAGTCCGTTCCGCTCCGAAACCAAACCTGGAAGGAGACGTTCTGCTCCTGGACCCGAAAACCAAATTCCTATCCCTGACTCACGCTGACGACACGGCCTGCGCGAGAGTCGTCGCCGTATCAAGTCCGAGCCGCGGCCGTCGGCGACGAAGCCGCGCAAGCAACAGCGAGGAGGCTCCAATGCGTCATACGCCCGAAGCGGAAGGAGGGGCCCTGATGAGGTCCCAACGAATGCTGCTCGTCCTGATAGCGGCCGTGATCGCGATGATCACGTCCTCCACAGCGAGCGCCGCGCCTCCCACTTCCACCCTGCTGCTGGAAGCCTCGAGGGTGGCTCGGGCAGCACCGTCGGCCCCGGTGGCGCGCTCTACGTCACCGAAAGCAAGGCCGGCAGGATCTCGCGCGTCGATCCGAGGACCGGTAAGATCACGACCTTTGCCAGCGGCCTGCCGACGCCGGTCATCCCCGGCGTCGGCGGCACCATCGACGTAGCGTTCATCGGCGGGACGGTGTACGCACTGGTCACCGTTGTCGGTAAGGACGTCGGCGGCAGCGACACCGTCGGCATCTACCGAATCGACGGCCCCGACAGCTTCACCGTGGTCGCGGACATCGGCGCGTTCGCCAGGGAAAATCCCCCCTCGGGATTTCCGTTCGAGGTCAAGACCGGAGTCTAGTACGCGCTGGAGACCTACCGCGGCGGGTTCCTGGTCACCGATGGGCACCACAACCGGGTCTACCAGGTCACCCGCGACGGCGAGGTCAGCGAGCTCATCCAGTTCGGCAACATCGTCCCGACCGGGCTCGCGACTCGGGGCAACATCGTCTACATGGCCGAGGCCGGGCCCGTCCCCCACGCCCCCGAGGACGGCAAGGTGGTGTCGTTCAAGGTGTGTCGTTCAAACCGAAGTCACCAACCGTCACCGAGGTGGCCTCCGGTGCCCCACTCCTCGTCGACGTCGAGTTTGGCCGCGGTCGCGATCTGTTCGCGCTCTCGCAGGGCGTGTTCGACGGCGAAGTTCCCGGTGATCCGGCGGCGCCGGGCACCGGCAGCCTCGTCAAGGTGAACGGGGACGGCACGTTCAGCACCGTCGTCGACGACTTGAACCAGCCGACCTCGGTCGAATTCATCAGGAACACCGCGTACGTCGTCACGCTCGGCGGGGAGATCTGGAAGGTCGAGAACCCCTCGAGCCCGCCACACGGCGCGTCGCACTAAGACATCAGGACAGCGAAGCCGCCACCCCGGACGCCGTGAAAACGGCGACCCGGGGACGGCTCCGCCCGGGGCACAGGCGTGAGCATTACCCGGAGCCACCGGCTGCACGCAAAGGTGCCTCTTGGGTCTTCGTGCTGCGCTTTACCCACCCCGGGACATGGCGCAGCTCACAGGGGAGGGTTTGATTTACGAAGTTACCGCGAGCGGCGGCTATGAAGATTGCATCGGTATGCTGGCCGATGAGCTGGCGGACCTGGTTGATGAGCCATTTGTAAGGCTGGTGATCCGCATGAAGCGGGGGCGGCGGCGCCAGCGGATTAGTAGGCGCGCATACATGCCGCGCGGTTAACTGGTGTCACATCATACCACCCGCGTCACGAACGGGGCGTGTTCGGCGATTCTGGCGCGAGACTCCCGCTACGAATCGCGCGCGGGCTCCGGGCCGCTACTCTGATACTCTTTCGGTGATCAAAAGCCCGTGGCGGCCCGGCAATGCGCACTCGCGGGCGCTACCAATCCAACCAGCGACGCTCGTCGTCGATATTGCCGGGGGGCGGCCGGTAAGGCCGTGCCGGCGGGGCTGATAGCTTTGCGGCGCGGGGCGGGGCTTCCTGTTTTCTGCCGGCGGCCGGCTTTTTGGGTTTCTTGTTCCGGCTGGCCGCGCTCATCCGATCAAACTGAAGCGCTGGGCCGAAGTCGTCGTCCTCATTCACTCATCCGTTTCGATGTTTGTGGCCGTGATGCTCCCGTCGGGTTGAACGAATCCCTCGACGTCAACTTTGGCGCCAACTCTGATCGGTCCGTCCTCCTCCTCAATCACTGTAGCTTCGGTGACGAAAACCGCTCTTCGAGACACCATCCAGATCCCAAAAAGTCGACCGGCGGGCAGTTGTTGAATGACTCCTTCAAGCTCGATCTTCTGGGGTTCATCTGCGGCGAAAACCGAGACGGCCATTCCGATAGCCAGAGCAAGTGCGAACATGGTCATTTTCATATTGAAGAATCGTCGATCAGCAGATATCGGCCGCAATTTTCGGCCTAAAGACAAGGCATTTGCCTCGCAAAGCTCGATTTTTTCCCCGCGTATTGCCTCCGGATGCTGGGCGTGCTTCGCAAGCAGAGCGGCTCGGAGGGACGCGCTCCAGCGCGATCCCACTTTCGACTACTCGATGAGGCGCACCGCTTCGAGGAGCTTTTCGAGCTCAGTCCAGGAGGACTCGCGACCCGCCGGCAGCGCGTTGCCCATCGCGGCGAAGGTCAGCTCTTCGTCGCCCGGAGTGCGCAGAAAACCCACCTGAGCTTTCACGCCGGACATGGAGCCGATCTTCGCGCGCACCTGCCCATTGAGGGACGTGCTGAGGCTCTCATAAAAGCGCTGCCCGTGCGCACCGCGGCGCGTTGCGTAATTCGCCCGCGCGAGGTCGAGCGGACGAATCACGTTGGCGCGCGCGAGTCCGCTGCCGTCGAGCAAACGCAATCCCACGAAGGCCACGCCTTCCTTCTCGTAGTGCGACCGAACAGCCGTCTCTGCGTCGGCGTCCTGCTTCCGCCCGATGGTGAGGAAAAGGCATTGCGCCTCCAGGTTGTCGCTCACGCGATGCAGATGATCGATGATCTCGGGAAGAGCCTGCGAAGTGTGGCGCGCGAGGATCGTCCTCGCGCCGGCGTCCGCGGTGGACGACCGCGAGCCCTCGGTGAATTTCACACCCGCGGCTTCGAGCCGCTGGCGCAGGATCTCCACGGCGAGAGCGGGCGGATCGGGCAAGGCGCCGTTGACCGTGAAGCCGCTTTCGCCCGCTGGCACGGTGCCGCGCAGGGTGATGGTGCGCCCGTAGGGTTCGGAATACACGACGACCTGATCGCCGCTGTCCGGCGCGCCGGTGGTTACGTGATTGATCCAGCGAGTGTCCCGCGGCACGGGCGGAAACTCGCGCAACGGCGCGGGGCCGCCGGGTTCTGCGCTCGGCTCGAAACGGAGCGCGACGCGATTGTGATCCAGGTTCAGGCCGAATGCGCCCGCGCCATACGCGTTGCCGACATCGCCCCACACCCACTGATCACTCACCGGATTTACCGGAAAAACCGAAACGTCGACCAGGAGCTGTCCGGCCACGGTCTTCAGGCCGGCAGCCACGGCCGCAGCGGCGAGCTCGGCCAGGTCGTTCGTGGAAAGAGTCGGGTCGCCGTTCCCGACGAGGATGAGGTCGCCTTGGACGACACCCTCGGGCGTCAGCGCCGCGGTCGCGGCGATCTGCGTTTCGAAACGGAAATCGGGTCCGAGAATTGCCAGGGCTGCGCCCGTGGTGAGGGTCTTGAGCGACGACGCCGGGCAGAGCGCTGTTTCCGCAAGACGCGAGGCAAAGAGAGTCTCGCCATTCTGGTCCAGCAGACAAAAGCCGAGCGCCGCGCCGGCCATTCCCGGTTGGGAAGAAAACTCGCGGAAAGCCGCCTCATACTTCCTGTCTCTCCAATATCTTTCCCCCTCTCCGAATAAAGGGCCAGATGTGACCGGAGAATTGTCATGCGAGCGAGGCGGCTCCAGCAAGCGCATGCCCAGACCAATCGCCACCGCCCATCCCGAAAGCGCGAGGATGGCCGTCAGGACGAGAGGGACAATGGATCGTTGCGAAGCGGACACGCCGCGACGCTACAGGTTTCGGCGTTGCGAAAGCTGCAAAAATTTAGCGACTGAAAGGTCAGGCGCACGACTTTCCCGAGTTCATCGATTTGGTGAATGACGAGACATTCGGCGATTTGGGCGCCTCAACGAAAGTTGACGTCGCGCAGGACGAGATCCTATCGGAAGCTCCCACGCGCTCAGAAACCTCGCGAGTTGCTGCCGAGACTCAAGCAACCTCGCCACGATTCCTGAAACCGTCTGAGGCATCAGTTGCGGGACCCGTGGCTGACTAATTTTCAGTCATGGGGCCCCGATTAGGTCGCGCTCTTTGCCAAATACGAGCACCGTCCAATTGGCGAGAAGAAACGCTTGGTGGGTGAAGCTGTGCCGTTCGGTCGAATGGGGACTCCGGAAGATCACGTCGGAGCGGCCGTGTTCTTGGCTTCAAGCGATAGTGACTATGTTGTCGCTCAGACGCTCAACGTTGATGGAGGCAATTGGCTGAGTCGAGCATTGGCTCGCTCGGGAATTGGAGCACTGCATTGGGCGAGTCCGTTGGATTCAATTTAGGAGGGTTAAAACATTGGCCTCCCCATATACCTCTCCAATTGGAAATAGCCTGCCCGATAAACACGGGCAGGCCAGATCCACACGTCGGCTTAGACCAGGTTGATCGCGACGTCGATATTGCCCCGTGTGGCGTTGGAATACGGGCACAGCTGGTGCGCCTCGTCCACCAGAGCCTGGGCAACTTCACGCTCCAGACCCGGCAGGCTGACGTTGAGACGGGCCGCGAGGCCGTAAGTGCCGCGAGTTGTGCCCAGGTCCACTTCGGCGTCAATCGCCACGTCAGGTGGAAGAGCGACCTTCCTTTTGCCGGCCGCGAGCTTTATCGCACTGAGAAAACAGGTCGACCAGCCGGCGGCGAAAAGCTGCTCGGGGTTGGTGCCGGTGCCCGAGGTGCCTGGAGGCGACACCTTAACCTCAAGTCGCCGTCGTCGGTGCGGGAGGCTCCGCCCTCCCGGCCACCCGTGGTATGGGCTTTGGCGGTGTATAACACTTTTTCGAGTTTCGTCATAGTGGGTTCCTTCATTTGTTCGAGTTGAGTCTGTTTTTTCTCTTTCTGAAGAACTGTCCGTTGCGCGTATTTGATTCACTGAAACAACTACATCGAAACGTCTACGTCCGTTCCTGCCTTGCCATGAAGTCCTTAGTGAGACGGATGATTTCCTGCGGCTTCAAATCCAGCGCGAAGTGCCCAGCGTCCAAGATGTGAACCTCGGCTCGGGGGTCATCCTTCTTGTACGCTTCTCCACCGGCTACCGTGAACGAAGCATCGTAACGCCCCCAAAGAACAAGGAGTGGCGGCTTGCTGTCGCGAAGCCACTGCTGCCATTTCGGGTAGGATTTGACGTTATTTTGGTAGTCGTAAAAGAGGTCCAACTGAATATCTCCCTGTCCCGGCTGGTTCAGGAAGTAATACTCGTCCACCCACAAATCGGGGTCGTATTGCGAAGGATCTGGCGAAGAGCCGACGTGCCTCTTGCGGGTTGCTTCAAGGGACAACAGGTTGCTTCGCACCTCGGCCTCATGAGCCTGCCTGTCCTGCCAGAATGACCGCCGCACTGACCAAAGAGGAGAGAGGCCCTCTTCGTGCGAGACGGCATTTTGGATAATCATCGCCTGAATTCTTTCGGGATGAGCCAAGGCCATACGAAAACCAACCGGGCCGCCGTAGTCCTGCATGAACAGGGTGTAGCGATCTAGATGCAGTTGCTCCGTAAAGTCCTGCATGACCTTCGCCAAATGATCGAATGTGTAAGCGAAGGTCTTGTGATCCGGCCAGGACGAATGTCCAAAGCCGGGATAGTCCGGGGCGACGAGATGGTACTGGCTGGCCAAGTCCGACTCCAACAGCGGCTGATACATCCGGGAAGATGACGGCAGCCCGTGCAGGAGCAGAATCGTAGGTCCATCTTTCGGCCCGGCCTCCCGATAGAAAATATCGAGATCACCGACGCGGACTGTGCGGTAGGCGACTTCACCGAGAGCATTTGCGATGTTCATAGCGAGGATGACTCCAATCAGGATTACCGAGTTACGTTTCATGGAATGAATACACTGCCTCGACATAGGCTCCCAAGGGCGTCGGCGCCTTTGGGAGCACCAGGCCGAGTTCGCGGAAGCGCGAACCCGGTCTGGCGACGGTGGATTTATTATCGGCCGGCATGGACCCCTCCATCCACTCGGATGTTTTCGCCCGTTACGAAGGTGGCGTTCTGGAGATAGAGCACCGCGTCGACGATGTCAGAAATTTCACCCATCCGAGCGAGGGGATGAAACTTCGCCAGCGCCGCATGATTATTCCTCGGCGTGCATCGGCGTGTTGATGTTGCCGTAGTCGGTGAACGCCTTCGGAATGAAGATTCCGGCATTGTTGACCAGCAGATCAATACGGCCGAAATGCTGGAGGGCTGCTTCCACCACCTTGACGGCGGTTTCCTTCTTGCTGACCTCTCCCTCCACTAAGACGAGATCAGGCGAAGGCTTGAGGTCCTTCGACTTGCTGATCGTACGGGAGGTGGCCACGACACGCCAGCCGCGTTCGAGCAGCGCCTGTGTGATGCCCAGGCCAATTCCGCTGGAAGCGCCGGTGATGATAGCGACGGGTTGCTGGGTTGCTTGCATGACGACATGCATATCACACCCGGGAACCGTTGAGAATTCTCAAACCTCGTTAGTAATCGCGCAGATCGTCACCGGAGTCAGCCGGATCAAGAAATGAATTGGGCAACCGAGTCTGGGCTGGTCGCTAACCTGTGAAAAATCGCTCTAAATCGTCATCTCCCGAGTAGTCAGACGGCACCCAGTCGCGCACCAGTCTTCGAAACGCGTCGGGCCGATGCGCGGCTTATCGCCGGGGGTGAGGCTTTGGTCGTTTACGGCAGTACCGAAGTAGCCTGCGCGGACGTCCGTGGTGATCAGTCGAAGGGCGTGCCGGAACATGACCAAGAATGCGGATGAGCACTTTCCTAGAGAGGTAGGGCACCTCGCTCATCGCAAAGTATTCTGAATGTCGCCATACGGCGTTTGCAAGCCTGCAAATTTTTTTGCAAGTTCGAGCGAATTGCGCGTATTCGTTTACTAGGGAGGGTTTCTTCACAAAGGCGGGGAATGGACGGAACGTCATCATTAAGGGCGTTGGAATTGCGTACGCAAAACATTTGCGTAGCCGGCGGGCTGGAGAACGAATTGATGAATCCGGTGGGAGAAATCGTCGCTAAGGCAAAGCGGTTTCCCTCTCGAGCCGGCGCTGACCATCATCGCGAACTCACTGCGCGTGGCGACCATTTACGGGAGCGAATGGGATGAACGTGTTAGCCAGCGCGATTATTAGGAGTGGGGATTCGATGGACCCGGCGAAGAGTTGGATGAATCCTCAATTTGAGCCGCGCGGGCACACCATCCCTACGGGGAAATCAAGCTCGACCTGGTTTGCACTTCGAAACCCCGTGTTTTGCCGCCTCTGGCTGGCGAGCGTGTTGTCGGGCACGTTCATCTCGGCCCAAGACGTGACGGCGACGTGGTTGATGTATGATCTTGGCGCTTCGTCGCTTGCGCTCTCTCTCATGGCAACCGCTGCCTCCGCTCCATTCTTTATTTTCACGCTGCCAGCCGGGGCCGTTGCTGACATCGTGAACCGGCGCGCTATGATCGTGAGTGCTGTGCTGTGGCAGGGAGCCTGCTCGGCGCTCCTTGCTCTTGGGGCGTGGACGGATGTGATCAGCCCCAGCTCAGTGCTTGCCTGCATTTTTGCGCTCGGGATTGGGCTTGCGTTTTGCGCGCCGGTTTGGGGAGCAATTGTTCCCGACATCGTTCGTAAGGAAGAGCTGCCCTCCGCGGTCACGCTGGGAGGAGTGCAACTGAGCCTGTCCGGAATTGTGGGTCCTGCTCTCGGCGGTCTCATGCTGCCGCTGCTTGGCGCACCGCTGCTCATATCAGTCAATGCGCTGACGTCTCTAGGTCTCGCTCTTGTGGTGTTGCAGTGGAAGCCGCGCCAGATGCAGTCGGCCAGGCTCCGCGAAAACTTCACGGAATCGTTCATCACTTCGCTGCGGTACGCCCGCAACTCGCAGCGCATGAAGACGATCCTTTTCAGGAACCTGCTCTTTTCGGTTGTTATCTCGGTCATCCCAGCGCTCTTGCCCGTGATCGCGCTCAGAGAATTGGGATCTACCGCTGCTCAACTCGGCTTTGTCTTTGCGTGCGTGGGTGTCGGGTCATTGGCAGGAGCGATGTTCGTTCTCCCGCACCTCAGGCGGCGGATCTCGCCGAATGCGATCATCTCGATCGCTATGGCGACAATAGCAGTCGTGCTGGTCGCCATGGTGTTCATCCGCCAAGTGCCCTCTTTGATGGCATCTGCGACACTTGCGGGCGTGGCTTGGGCGCTGGCGGGATCCGAGCTTTGGGTGGCTGGACAGCGCGTGATGCCCGGATGGGTGCGCGGACGAATGAATTCGTTTCAGATCATGTTAGGACAAGGCAGCATGGCGGTTGGGGCAGTCATATGGGGGACGGGAGCAGCATATGGCGGTCTGGATCTGACCTTTGCTGCCGCGGCTGTTGTTGCCCTCGCTGGGTTGGTCCTTGGGCATCGCTTTTCGATCAACTTCGCCACGGGAGCCAGCGTTGATGCCGCGCCGCTCAATCACCTGCACGATCTCCCCGTCGTCCCTAACGATGATGACGGACCGATCACAGTAACAATTGATTATGCCGTCGCTGGCGAGGATCGAGAGGAGTTCCGTATTTTGATGCAGGAAGTTCAGGCTACATGCCGACGGAACGGCGCGTTCCAGTGCCGGCTCAACGAAAGCCTGGCTCAACCCGGCTTGTTCCGCCTGGAATACCTGGTTTCCACGTGGGCTGAACATCTTCGCCTGAACGCGCGAATGACCGTCGACGAGACGAAAGTATTCAACAAAGCGTGGGACTTACACGCAGGAGACTCAAAACCGATCGTGCGCCATTTCCGTTCAACCCAGAGATAAATGAAGAAAGCAATAGAGAGCCGTCACAGTTCCACGGAGAAACAAGGGAAAATTCAATCCCGACACGCGAGGATTGGCCAGAATATCCTCAAGGAGTTTGTGCCTGTTCTGTAAAATGATCTCTGATCTTGGTGTAAACGCTACCTAGCACACTCGGAACCTTCATCATTCCCAAACGTGCAGCTGCGTGTTTCGCATATTCAGGGTTCGAGTCGGCGGCATTCCACACGGCAGAGAACTGATACGCGGCCAGCGCATCAATTACAACCATGTCGGGACCATACTGACCAACTTCCAAAAGAAACCGATTTAGTATTACGTCTTGCTTGGCGTCGAGGTTAGCCACCACCGAGGGATGCCATTTTTGCGCATTCGTGAGCGAATAGTGTGTATCGAAGCGCACGGTAATTGGCGCACCCGGTGGCACCGAAATGCTGTACTTCCCCTCTTCGTTCGTGTATTCGTGGTTTAATTCGTAATCACGATATACTGTGACTCTGATCATGTGAATCGGCGTCTCATCATACCCTCGTACCTGTCCAAATATAGAAATGTCTTCAGGCATAAAACCTCTCTTAGACTCCGTCGTATGAGGCGTGCGAATAGTAGCTGAATTTGACTCACGCTAACAACACAAATTTGCGGCACGCAGGCCATTTTGTAAGGCCAAGGGTCAAGGCATACCCGAAGAATCGAGGACAGGCGGAACTCCACTTCCGCACCAAACCCGCTCGTTTGGTCGTGGCATTTTCGCGACGCCCGAAGCGATTATCCTGTCAAAAACCGCCTCCAAACTTGACTTACAGACCACGCTTCAACACGGTCCCGTCATGGAAACGCTCCTTGAGCATCCGGATCCTTTCGGAAATCGGTGACACCAAGCACGGCGTTTTCTCGCTACCGAGAACTTGAATGAAAGACGAGAACGGCAAGACGCGGTTGGGTCCCAAACTAAACAACACGCCGGATTCCTACAGGAACAAATACGAAAAGCTTGGGGGCGATCGGGCAATAGTGCAACTCCTGCAAAATGAGCAACTGCCAAAGGGCACCATCTTCAGGGTTGATCTCCCAGAACTTGCCCATCCAATCTCCATGCGGGCGGGCACTTCCGATCTGTGGGTCTTCGATCAGATTTTCTTGTATAAGGAAATGGAAACCGACTTTGGACAAGACGTGGCTTTTATTATTGATGCCGGAGCGAACATCGGTTTGACATCAGCATACCTCGCCAACCGCTTTCCAAACGCGCAGATCCTGGCGTTGGAGGTCGATCAGCAAATTTCGAGCTGCTGGCCGCAAACACTCGTCCCTATCCCCACATCACGCCCCTACTAAGAGGTTTGTGGCACCACAGGGCAAACTTGGTGATCGACAACCCGGAGGAATATTCGTGGGCCTTTACGGTTTCTGAAGCTGGCCAGGAAGGACGTTCAACCGTCGAAGGGATAGGTGTTGCGGATTTACTGCGCGACTTCGGCTGGGAGCAGGTGGACTTGCTCAAGATGGATATTGAAGGGGCCGAGTTGGAAGTGCTGTCCTACGGGACCGAAGAGTGGCTCGGTTGTGTCCGTGTATTGGCCATCGAAGTCCACTATCAGCGGATTGGTTGCTGGGAAGCATTTTGTCGGATTGCGGAACAAGGCTCGTTCGCATTGAAATGGTGCGGTGAATCTGCCGTGCTAACTCGAATCGCGGGCACGAGTTAAGTCCAGTGCGCGTCGAAGGCCTCCGTTTGGGCTTAGACTAGAACCAAAATGCCCCGCCAAAAATGCCGGCCGAAACGGCTGAGAGGTTGATCTCACGGAAGACGAAAGCGCGCGATGCGAATCGAATGCCCTCAGATATCCTCCTAAAACTTCGTCGGATTGATGATCCCGAGAACACCTCCCAATCGGCGCACGCGCGCGGCAAAGTCGGAGGTGCCGCCGGAACTGCCGCCGGTCGATTTCTCGTCCCAAACGAGAATGGAAAATAAGAGACTGTTCGGCCCGATCTCGACGCGTGCCGTGTCGAGAATCCAAAGATTGCAGCGGCTAAAAACGTCGAATCCTGCGGGCGGGTCACCGAGACGGCTGAACTGTTCGGCCACCTCGCAACTGCTGGCGAGTCGATCAAATCGCCGTACCCAGTCGTAGCCGGCGAACGCGACCGACCTGGCCACAAACTGCGCGCGGGGCAATGCAAGCAGGAGGCGCACGGAGGCACTGAGGCGCTGGCATTCTTCAGCAAAAAGAATGTCACTGCCGCAGGCCGCACCGCAGATGGCGAGGTCGCCCTTGCCGACGCCCCAGGCGGCGAGCTGCTCGGCGATCTTCTCCCGCAACACGGTTTCTTTGCTCGCGGGAAAGCGAGGTGTCTCGCGCGTGGGCGCGTCGATCATGTGCCCGCTGCATACGACCACCTTGCCGAAGGTGGGCGGCGGGTTCCCAATTTGCGTGAGCTTTTTCTCGAGCAGCTTAATTACCGGCGCCACCGCTCCCGTGCGAAAGCCGAGTCCCTCAAAAAGGCGCAGCTGTCCGAGCATCGAATCGATCTCAAAATAGGGCACCCCAGGAGCGTTGGCCGCCTGTTGATAGCGCCGGAGTGCTTCGCGATTCTTGCCGCGGACGATTTCGAGCTCGCCTAAAGTCGGCGCCGCCCAACTGATTTCGCCGGGATTCTTCAGTGCTTGGCGCGCGGCAACGCTTACCACAGAAATGAGCTCGGAGAGATCGGCGATGCCCGTCTCGGCGGAAAATGAGGCCGTCTTTTCAGAGAGGAAATCGAGCAATGTTTGGAGGGTGACGACGTTGATTCCATTGTAGTAGTCGCTCAAATTTTGCCGCAACGCGCGATTGTAGCTGGCGATGGCCTTGGCGGCGATGACGGTGTTTTCCATCGCGGCAGTCTGCCGCTCTTCCACCGTCGGCTGGTCCTTCCAGGCGACTCTCCAAAGATCCTTGCAGACGCGCCCGAGCATCCCCTGCGCCTCACCGTCGCCAGGCCGGGCGTTCACAAGGGAATCGAGGCTTTCCTCCGCTTGAGCGGACCGACCTGTCCGGTTATCGACAAGCGCCAGGAGGCACTGTGCCTCGAAGTGGCTACGGTCCATTTCCAAGAGATCTTCCAGGACTCCTCGCGCCTGCTCAAAGCGGTGCAGTTCAACGAGCGCGCGCGCGCACTGCCAGAGCAGTTGTTTGCGGTGCAGCCGGGTCGGCACGTCCCCGGCGAGCGTTAAGATATCGCCGGGACGGCGTTCCTTTCGTGCGACTTTCACGCGCTGACGCCACTCTTCGGAGAGGCTTCGAAAGTATTTTGCGCGCGCGGTGCTAATCCCGCTCCAATCCACCGGCTTAAGACCTTCGACCGTGCTGTAGACAGGGCTTCCGATGGTCTGCTCATCTTCGGCGAGGGTTTCGCTGATGGTTCTCCCGAGCTTTTCAACTTCCGCGTTGACCCGCTTCTCCCATGCAGCGTCGCGAGGGAGATCGACGACGAAAAGCTGGCCGTCGTATTTGAAGGTGCGGTCGGGCGCGACATCGAATGGGCGATCGGCCCAGCCGGCATGCAAGCTGATGACGCCGCGCGGGGTCACGCCGTGCCGGACGCCGAGTTCGTAGAAGACGTTGGCGTTGAGAATGGAGATATCGGCGAGCACCAAGTCGGCGGTGACAAGCTCGAAGAACATGTCCTTGCGGATGTCGCCTGCCCCTTTCTCGTCGGTGGCCCGAAAAGGCATGCAGCCCGCCTCGCAAAGCGCGCGAGCAAACAGGTTTTCGTAGACCGCGTCGAAGTCAACTTTCAGCGACTCCGTCACCGGTTGTCCATCAACAGATGCTTCGACTGTTGGCCTTTTCGGCACGTCCTTCTTTCCGAAAGGCATCACCACGAAGGCGCGACGAAGAGCATTCGCGACAGGCACGGAACGGATGATGAGCTCGCCGTTGGGGCGTATCAATAACAAACAGCAGCGTCCAAGTTGAACGAACGGCGTCAAGATCTTCGCAGTCGATCCGATGCTGGAGACGGTTGTCGCCTGTGATAGCCAAGCGGCCTAAAAACCCTGTATCCCAAAGGGTCTGACCGCCCGCGTCGAGCTAATCGTCCATAACCAAGTCTCTGCATGCGGTCGGCAACATGCCGGCCGCTTTCCGTGCAGCACCGCGGACAACTTCTGCGAGCGACGGGTGGATGTAAATGATATCCGCGAGTGAATGGATGTCGTTGCGCCATTTCATGACTGGAAGAACGGCGTGCAGGAGCACGGACGCCTGATAGCCGACGATGTGACAGCCAAGGATCTCGTGCTCCGGTGAGACGAGGAATTTGCAGAGACCGTGTTCTTCTTTCACGGCGCGGCCTTTAGTAGAGCTAGAAAATGGATAACACGAGGCGACGTAGGGCGTATCGCTGCTTCTCAATTCGTCCTCGGTCGCACCGACGCCGGCAATTTCGGGCAAAGTGAAGACGGCATGCGGCATTGGGCCATAGTCGATGGAATCTTGCGTCCTGCCGGTGAGAAGTTGGCCGAGATATTCGCTCTCGAAATTGGCGGCGTGCGTGAACATATAGCGGCCTGCGATGTCCCCCATTGCATAGACACCATCGACCGGCGTGCGCAGGTGGTCGTCGGACTCGATGAAGCCGCGCGCGTTCGGCTTCAAGCCCGTGTTTTCGACGCCGATGCGATCGCTATTCGGGACGCGACCGATGCAGTAAAGCAGTGCCTCGCAGTCGCGTTCGGTTGTTGCGCCGCCTGGCTGAGCGATGGTGACGCGATAACCCGAGCTGCCGTGCACGGCGGAAGCGATCGTCGAGTTAAACGTCACTGGCACTCGGGAGGTGAATCCTTTCATGAAAATAGCGCGCGTCTCATTATCCTCGCGGTCGAGGAGTTGATCGCGCCGGACGACCAGCAAGGTATCCACACCCACGCCTTGGAAAAAATGTCCAAGCTCGCACGCGATATAACCGCCCCCGACGATGGTGATCGACTTCGGCATCTTGCGAAGGTTGAAAACGTCGTCGCTGGTCCAGGACGGCACACCGAGCGTGGGACGCCGCGGACGACTGCCGGTCGCGAGCACGAGCTTGTCGGCGGAGATGGTGCTGCCGTTTACACGCAGCGTGCGGTCGGCAACGAATCCGGCGTTGTCGCGATAGAGCGTGACATTTTTTCCGAGCGCTTTCTCTAGGATACCGTCATATTTGCCGGTGAACTCGAACGTGTCGCGGAGGATCGCGTCGGGATTGGGCATGCGTAAAGTCGTTTCGAAGCCAAAGCGCTGCGCGTCGCGCGCGTGTTCCGCAGCGTCAGCGTAGCCAATGAGCAGTTTCGAGGGAATGCACCCGCGGTGCGGGCAAGTGCCACCGAGGGGACCGCGTTCCACAAGGGCGACGTTCATACCGGCCGCGCCGCAGTCGATGGCGGTGGAGATCGCGTTTCCGCCCCCAAAAACAATGAGATCGTAGTGCTTGTTTTCCATGCGAGAGATTCATCGCAGCGGGGTCGGCACCTTACAAGCGAATCGAGTTGCGATTTCGGGAGAGACTCAATCCATCCAGAATACGCATCATGTGCGATCTATCGGTATGACGAAGGTCATCCTGACAGGTAGCGTTACGATGCTGATGACAGGATGCTTTGCTCCGTTTCCCCCCTCTCCCGGCTATGGCGTGGCAGGGGGCGGGCCACCGCAAGAATACTACGACGACGGGCAATATTACGATGACGGCCCGGTCTACGTTGACAGGCAGTATTACGGTAACCGCGCTTACTATGCTAGAAGGCCGTATTACAGTGACGGCCCTTACGTTAACAGGCAGTATTACAGTGGAGGCCGATCCTACTACCGCAACAACTATTATCGGGGTAACAACTTTCATCGTGGCAATGACCAACGCGACGAAAGCCGTCACAACAAAGATAAGAAGGATAAGAAAAACAAGAAGGATAGGGACAGGAACGATAAGGAAGACAAGAAGGATAAGAAACATAAGAAGCATCACGACGACGATTAGACCGTTACGCTTTGCATAGCGGTCAACGCATCTTCAAAGGGCCCTGCCGCTCCACATCGTCACGTGGCCCATCCGCAGGTGAATGTCTCCACCGAGAGACTTGAGCGCGGCGGCGGTGAGGATGCCTTCCGGGGACCCGCCGATGCCAACAAACAGGTCCACGCGGAATCGAGCAGCGCGAGCGACACGGCGGCCGCGATGTCCCCATCAGAAATCAAACGAAGGGCGGCTCCCTGAAGCGCACAATGTCGACCGGCGGTCGGATGGGAGGGCGAGGTTCCGCCCGAGCCGACTATTTCATGCGCGGCGAAGAGATTTCACGGCTTGGCAGTAGCCTTACCCTTCCCCGTGATGCGGGCTCCTCCTGTCCTTACCAGCGGAAGTGCGCAAACGCACGGTTGGCTTGGGCCATCTTGTGCATGTCGTCGCGCTTCTTGATGGCGCTTCCCTGGCCGGTGGCGGCATCCCTGAGCTCGATACGCGAGCGCGTTTTCCATGGGAACGCCCTTGCGCCCCTTCGCAAAGTTGACGATCCAACGCATCGCAAGGGCAACCTGCCGGTCAGCAGGAACTTCCATCGGCACCTGGTAAGTTGCCCCCCCCACGCGGCGGGATTTCACCTCCAGGCGGGGTTTGACGTTCTCAATGGCCTTGTTGAGCGTCTCAAGCGGATCGACCGTATCCGTGCCCTCGCGCGATTTGTCAATCGCCGTATAAACAATGTGCTCGGCAATGCTCTTCTTGCCGCGGCGCATAACAGTGCTGATGAGCCGGGCTACGACCGGACTTGCATAGCGCGCGTCCTTCTTGACTTCTTTGTGTATGACTCTGCGGCGACGGGACATAGGTAAGATTGCGAATGGGAAGCTAATCGGCGTTGCGCTTATTTCTTCTTGGCTCCCTTAGCTTCTTCCTGGCCGGGCTTCGGACGCTTGGCACCGTACTTGGAGCGGCCACGGCGGCGACCATCGACTCCGAGGCTGTCGAGAGTGCCGCGGACGATATGATACCGAACCCCAGGGAGGTCTTTGACACGGCCTCCGCGGACGAGGACGATCGAGTGCTCTTGAAGATTATGCCCTTCACCCGGGATGTAGGCGATGACTTCCTGGCCGTTTGTGAGGCGGACCTTTGCGACCTTGCGCAACGCGGAGTTTGGCTTTTTCGGTGTGCGCGTCATCACCTGCACGCACACGCCGCGGCGTTGCGGGCACTTCACGAGCGCGGGTGACTTCGACTTTACCGTCACTTTGCGGCGTCCTGTGCGGACCAGTTGGTTGATTGTAGGCATTTGGCTGGTTATATGTTCTTGCCCCGGGAACCTCGGAGGACAAAAAAGCACACTGGGTGCTGTCTCAATTCCTTCCCCGACGCGGTGCGGGAGGGAAGAGAGTACGGAGGAGGAGTGGGTAGGCAAGAGAAAAGTTGGGGATTTTGCACGCGGCAACGAGGCCATTCATTCATCGCAACACTTGTCGCGCCGCTTCGATGACGGCATCCGGTGAAAGGTTTCGCAGCCGGCAGATGTGATCTTTGGAGGGCGGCGCCTGAACGGCAAGACTTCCGGCGGTCGGATAGTGCCAGTTCTTGGCGTTTGTCGGGCCGAAAAGTGTAACGCTATTCACGCCGAAGGCGCGCGCGAGATGCGAGGCCGCGCCATCTACTGTGAACACGGCCTGCGCCCGGGAGCAGAGCCAGAGGAAATTTCCCAATGTCGTCCCGCTCGCAAGGCTGCGCACGAGGGAACCGGACTTTTCCCGAATCTCGCGGCAGTGTTGAATCTGCCAGTCCATCGAGGCACTGGTCACTATGAAGCTCAAAGCCCTCTCATTGCGCAAGGCACCTAGCGTCTGCGCCCAGCGTTCCGGCAGCCAGCTTTTCTGCCGCCAGCCGGAGGTCGGGTTGACTAGGACGAAGGGCTCGCTACCGAAGCCTTCCGGCTTCCAGTGATTTGGCGGCAAATTGAGTCGAGGAGGGCGAAAGGAATGAGCGGAAGGAACAGGCGTGCTTTCCCAAAAGTATTCCGCGACATAGCGGTCGCCGAGCTCTGGAACGATCAATTCGCGAAAAATGTGTCCATGAAACCATTTCATCTCGCGCTTTTCGGGTAGTACACAGCTCTTGATTCTTGCGGGCGAGAGCAGCGAACGCACGGCTGACTTGTTCAGCGGATCAAAACAATAGAGATGGCTGCGCCACGCGAGAGGAATCCCGCGCTGCGAGACGACGCCGGGCATTAATTGAAGCAACGGCGCATGACCTCTGCGGGTCATGCATCCGACTGGCGCGCCGTGATGATCGCGGAGCTTTGAAAGGGCGGGTTCGAGCAAGACGAGGTCACCCAGTTGCTTGTGAAATACGGCGTAGCATCCGGGCATAAAATTCGATCCCTTCGATACTTGAGATCCTGTCAATTTCAAGGATGTCCACTCGAAGGAAAACTCCGCCCGATGAGAAAAATCGCTTTTGCGGGAAGGTGCGTTCCGGCAGATTGCCCCTACAGATTGTGCGCCTTTTTATTCTCAAACCGGACGGGATCGGGGATTTTGTACTTGCGACAGGCGGCCTGCGGCTGCTGGCCGCGGAGTTTGGCGAGCAGAATCTTCTCCTTTGTGTTCAATCGGTCTTGTTGCCATTGGCGCGTTCGCAATTCCCGCAAGCGACGGTCATCGAGCTGCCGACGGCGGCCGAGCGAAAGATCGTCAATCTGTTTGCGCGCAATTTTTTCTATTGTCTGCCGCTGTGGTTCAAGCTCAGGAGAACGCGGGTGGATGCCGCCGCGTGCTTTAGGAGCATGAGGAATTACCTCGAGACGTTCTTGTTCTATTCCGCGAGGACGAAACGATTCTTCGCATGCGAGAACATCCTGCTTCGGCCGGAAAAAAAAGTTCGCAGGATTGTCGAAGCCGGAGCGAGAATGCTCTTTCGGCCTGAATTGGTCGCCTATCCGGGAAAGGTTGCTGACGTTCCCTTGGAGATCGAAGCTCACCGTCGCTTGGTGGCCCGGATTCTCGATCGCCCGGTCGAGGCGAGCGACGTTCTGCCGGTCCTTCATCCCACCCTGGAGAAACAGGACGGTTGCTGGATTTGTGCTCCGGTCACCAACGCTTCGAAGGTCTATCCTTTCCCGCTTTGGAAGGAGGTTTTTTGCGCGCTGAAGCCCGAGAGCCTGAGCAAAAAAATCCTGCTGGTCGGCTCGGAAGGTCAGCGCTCAAGGCTCAATGAATTACAAGCGCTCCTCCTAAGCGCCGGAATTGCCGGCGCCGAGGCCAAAGTTCCCGGCGATTTGGTCGAGCTCTTGAATCTCATCGGGGGAGCGGAACTGACTTTGACGGTGGACACGGCCGCTGCTCACTTTGCAACTGCGCTGGACAAATCTTGCGTGGTACTGTTCTCGGGACTGCACCGAGGAATGTTCGGTCCGTGGCGCCGGAGCGCGCGGCAGCGATGGCTGCTGCCTGAGGCCCCGCCCGGAAGGGCAAAATTCAAGTGGCACGCCGGAATCTCTCCCATGCGGGCTGCCGCTGAAGTGCGCGAGCTGATGCGATATCCGCCGTCTGGCACCGCAGCCGCGCACAATTCTTGCTCTCGCTAGCACCTGTCGGGCTTGAAAATCAAACTCCCATTTTATGGATAGATCGCGGTTGACAAACGAAGTTTTCCGGACTGACAGGCTGCTAAAATTCCGCCTCCGGCGGAAAAACGGGAAGAATTCTGCTTCTTTTCAGCGCGCAGTGGCGCCTTGGCAGGCAGCTGCCGGATCGAAGGGGCCATCGCAGTTTTCAATAATCCGTTCGCACGAAAATTCGACACGAACTTTCAAGTCCCACAGTCTGCTAAGTAGTCCTTATGCCTGAACCACTTGATCACACTCATACGCACGGCGAGTTTCGCCTCCGCTATGGACATCCTTTGCCCTTCGGCGCGAGCCATGTTCCGGGCGGCGTAAACTTCTCGGTCTTTTCGGCTCATGCCACGTCCTGCACGCTGGTGCTCTTCGAAAAGGGCGCTGCGATGCCATTCGCGGATATTCCGTTTCCGCCGGAATACCGCTTGGGAAATGTTTGGGCGATGACGGTCTTCGATCTCAACTACGAACAGCTTGAATATGGCTACCGCTTCGATGGATTGCACGATCCCCATCAAGGCCATCATTTTGATCCAGAAAAAATCCTCCTTGACCCCGAAGCACGGGAAGTTGGCGGTCGCGACGTTTGGAAAAAGCCATCTGAACCGCAGGAAATCTATCCCTATCGCGGCCGAATCCCCTTTTACCAGTTCGACTGGGAACACACCCGTCCGCTCAAGCGACCTGAGAGTGAGATGGTCATTTACGAAATGCACTTGCGGGGTTTTACGGCGCATCCGAGTTCCGCAGTGAAGCACCCGGGCACCTTCGAAGGCCTGCGCGAGAAGATCGGCTATCTCAAGGATCTTGGAGTCAACTGTGTCGAACTGATGCCCATCTTCGAGTTCGATGAGCTCGAAAACCGTCGCACGAACCCGCTCACGGGCGAGCAGCTCTGCAACTACTGGGGCTACAGCACGCTCGGCTTTCTCGCGCCAAAGGCCGGCTTCGCCGCCACCGGCCGGCATGGCACACAATTACATGAGCTTAAGCAGCTTATCAAAGCTCTCCACGAGGCGAAAATCGAGGTGGTGCTCGACGTCGTCTTCAACCATACCGCAGAGCTCGGCAGTGATGGGCCGACGATCTCCTTCCGCGGCATTGACAACAAGACCTATTACATGCTCGACAGCCAGGGCCAGTATTTGAACTACACCGGCTGTGGGAACACCGTAAACTGCAACCACCCGGTCGTCCGCGGATTCTTTCTTTCCTGCCTGCGTTACTGGGCCGCAGAATTTCATATCGACGGCTTTCGCTTCGATCTGGCTTCCGTTCTCGGCCGCGACTCTCATGGAGCGCCCCTCGCTAACCCACCGCTTCTCGAGGCTTTGGCATACGATCCGGTGCTGGCGCACTGCGATCTCATCGCAGAGGCTTGGGACGCCGGCGGACTCTATCAAGTCGGCAATTTTCCATCGTACGGGCGTTGGCTGGAGTGGAATGGCAAATTCCGCGATGCGGTGAGGCGTTTTCTCAAGGGAGATGTCGGCATAGTCGGCGAAATGGTTCAACGCATCATGGGTTCTCCGGACCTCTATCTCGCGGCCGGACGCAAGCCCGCCGCCTCGGTCAACTTCATCACTTGTCACGATGGCTTCACCCTGCGCGATCTTGTTTCGTACGACGAGAAGCACAACCTCGACAACGGCGAAAACAACAACGACGGCGCGAACGACAACTATAGCTGGAATTCAGGCGTGGAGGGTGAAACGGATGATCCCAAGATCAACGCGCTACGGCTGCGCCAGCAGAAGAACGCGGTCGCTATTCTCTTCGTGAGCCAGGGAGTGCCAATGATTTATATGGGTGATGAATGTGGGCGCACGCAGCGCGGTAACAATAACGCCTATTGCCAGGACGAGGACTGGAACTGGTTCGATTGGTCGCTCACTGCGAAGCACGACGACCTTCTCCGGTTTGTGAAGGGAATGATTGGGTTTCGCCGAGCCAATTCCGCATTACGACAGGCTGAATACCTGACTGGCCGCGACTGCATAGGCAGCGGCTATCCGGATATCTCATGGCACGGCGTTCAGCCTTGGAAACCGGACTGGAGCCTTCCGAGCAGGTCGATTGCATTCATGCTTTGCGGCCGGCACGGAGCCGCGATCGGCGGGCCACCGCACTTTATATACTGTGCCATCAACATGTTTCACGAACCGCTCGATTTCACCCTTCCTGTACTGCCCAAAGGTATGGCCTGGTACCGGTTCGCCGACACCTCGCTCGATACGCCAGGCGACATCGCGGAACCCGGCGCCGACGTTCATCTAGGGGGGAAGAAGGTGCTAGCCATCGGCGATCGCACGACTGTCATTCTCATCGGAAGGTGAATGCCTATCGTCAGGCTCGTTTCCGGGTCCTCGCCTAGATTCGCGAAGAATACCCTTGCACTGACTCTGCGATGAGGCTACATATTCGCCCCTTTTCAACAGACCCAACGAATGGCGAGCAATCCGAAAAAATCCCCCAAGGCGAAGGTGCTCGGAACCGTGACCAAGCAAGCCAAGGCCGCCCCCAAAGCGGCCAAGGTGAAAACGGTGGCGAAGAAGACCGAGGTGAACAAGCAGGCCGAACCGGACGAGAAAAAGTCGACCGCTGATAAACCATCTCTGAAGACCCACGCTCCATCTCGAGCGGCGGCCAAACGTGGCACGCTCTCGTCGTTCGAGCAAAGGCAAAGAGAGAAGCTCCTCGCCCTTAAGGATACTCTTCTTGATTCTATGAATGGCGTAGCCAAGGACAGTTTGCGTTCGCGCGCGGAAGGCAGCGAGGCCAGTGCGTTCGGCATGCACCAAGCCGACGCGGGCAGCGACGCCTACGACAGGGATTTTGCCCTGAGCCTGCTTTCGCAGGAGCAGGATTCGCTCTACGAAATCGACGAGGCCCTGAAGCGCATCGAAAACGGCACTTACGGCACCTGCGAGATGTCCGGCAAGTCGATCCCGCACGCCCGTCTCGAAGCGCTTCCATTTACCCGTTACACTGTCGAATGCCAGGCCGAACTTGAAAAACGCAACCGCTTTCAACGTGTCCGTCAGCCTGTCATTTCCCTGTTCGGTCTTTCGGACGAAGAAGGTGCCGAAGAGGACGAAGAAAGCAGCGCTGACACAAAAGATTAATCACGATGCCGCAGGAAATCATCACTCTCGAGTGCACCGAGGCCAAGGCGGAGGGTAAGCCTCCTTCGCGATACATGACCACACGCAACAAGAAGAGCCCTCGGACTCCGAACCGCCTCGAAAAGAAAAAATATAATCCTTTCTTGCGCCGGCGTACTCTGCACCGGGAAATCAAGTAGCACGCCATGCAGCCGAAGACACCCAAGCGCCGCTCCGCGTTCCGCCGCGCCAACCGCTCGATGCCACGGCGCCGCACGGACATTGCTGAAGAGGCGATCGACTATAAGAATCCCGAACTTCTCAAGCGCTTTGTTACCGAGAGCGGGAAAATCGTTCCGCGCCGCGTCACCGGCATGTCCGCCCGCCTCCACCGGAAGATCACCCGCGAAATCAAGCGCGCTCGCGCGGCGCTCCTGATGAAGTGATCTCTTAGTCCCCGCTGCCGAATCGGGGAATGATTTTCGGTCTCCACTCGGGTTTCGACACTGACCCTGTGGAGACATACTCGAAAAGCTTGCTCACAGGGAAGAGGACCAGTCCTGGAATCCCACGAGCGTTGATGCGCACCGACATGTCCATCTTGTCTTTGACAAAGAAAATGTCTCCGTAGCCATAGAGGCTGAAGCCAGCGCCGTCGACTTTCAGGTTCTTCGTCCTGATCCGTTCGTCACCCACAGTGAAATCCGCCGTTGCAAGCCTCGCGGTCTGAAAACCCGCCCCGGGGATAATCTTGTTGATGATCTCCGAAAGCGGACCCAGGATCGGGATGGCGAAAACATGTCCGTCCTCGACGCGGAGGCTTCCGTCGCCGCGCATTTGCTGTTCCTGGCCCATGCGGGCAGTGAACTTGAAGTTCCCGCTTCCAACACCCTGGGAGTCCTCATAGTCAAAGTATAGCTTCGTCAACTGCGCAAAAGCCACGCGCCGAATGTCAATATCAGCTCCAAATGTCGGATCTGCCGGGTCAATGGAGACGGTCGCGTTGACTCCGACGTTGCCTTCCATTAACTCCGCGCTTTTTATGTTCGCAATGACCTTGGTGCCGGTAATGTCGACGTTCGCCAACGTGCGCCCGAACTTGAGGGTTCGATTCAGCAGATCGTAATCCAGGCCGGTATCAGACTGGATCGCGAGATGAAGATCATTCTTCCTGGGGTCCTTCATGTGAACCATGCCCTCGGCTTGGACGTTGGGAGGCTGGCGAAAGCGGTAAGGCTTAATGACCTCCGCGATGTTCGGGTCTATCCACATCATCACGTCTACGGGAGGCATGGTAGACTCCACATTCTGCAAGAGGACCTGTTGCCCGCCGAAGTCGTAAACGAACGTTCCCTTGCCAAAAGCCTTGCCGCGCCCCAGCGAGAAGTCGCGATATGTAATGGCGCTCTCGCCAACCTCAATCTTTGATTGTCCCCAGTCCAACGAGTAGCCGCGCATGGATGTTCTACCTAGACGCAGGAAGCCGGTTCCGGTGACCGCGGCAAAGTCCGGTTTGGGACCGCGCAGATCGAGTTGGAGGTAGGGAGCATCGCGAAAATCCATCAACTTGAGGGCTTCCCTCTCCTTCTTTCCCAGTAGAGGGGCGAAAGCCGTCGGAGCTATGGTGTTACTCAGTCGGACCCGAAAATCCTCCGGCGCCAGAAGCAAATTGACGCCAATTTCTCCGCCGGCCGCAAGAAGTCTCGCATCCCGCAAGAAGATCTTGCCGTTGGTGGAAGCAAAATCCGTTGAGAACGCATCGAAGTCCATTCCGCGGAAAGAGAACTTTCCGATCTGTATGCCACCCGTGACATTGTATTGCAGCGGAGAGGCAAAAGTGAGTCAGCCGACCTGTAGCCTCAAGTCGCGGCGCGGCGGCAAACTTCAAGTTTTTGAGTGGGGAGTCCTTCGGCAACAGCCTCCAAAAGGGTTCCGGCGTCAATGTGCTGGAAAGCTCAAAATCCAGCACGCTATCCTTCCATTTAGCGGAAAGGTTCAGTGTCCCCTCCGAAGCGCGCACCTTCAATCGTTTGATGTTCAAAACTTGCTTCTCGTAATCCGCTTCGGCTTCAACGCCCTCGACGCTCCAGTTGGGAGTGACGATTGGCCCGCAACGCAGCGAAATTGGTGAAATCCGCAGCGTGGCCAGATCCGCGAGGTCGCCGTTGACCTTGAGCCGGAGTTCCGGCGGCGCGCCGGGAAATTTCAGCGTGGAGAGAGTTTCGATGATCTTGCTGAGGAGCTGCTGCCGCTGTTGCGGATTCTGCTGCGCAGTGGGGGGCTGAAGATGAAACGCTCGTGGATTCTGCAGTGAGCCACTAAGCACCACATTCACTCCCTCCACTCGCCCTTCGAACGAACTGATCCGCATCTGGTCGCCTAGGAAGAATAGCTCCGCAGAGACCCCTTTCACCTTGAGTCGCGTGCTGTCAGGTTCCGTTCCTATCGGGATCGACACATCCGTCTCGTCAAGTCGGACATGGTCGATGAAGACTCGTCCCGCGAGCAAATCGGTGAAGTTTACCGAAACGACCAATCGCTCGATGCGCGCAAGATTTACGGCGTCGCCCGTTGTCTCCTTCACTTCGACATTTTCAGCGATTAAGTCCCTGGAAGGGGTCGACGGAAAGCTTTCCGATCTCGGTGCGAAAGCCGTTCCCGCCCAGTGCCGCGGCAACGCGCTCCTTTAATCCGTATCCGATTCCAACTTCCCTGAGATAGATGATCGCGGCGGGAAGACAGATGAACACAATAAACAAGACCGCCCGGATGGTCCACCGGGCGAGGAAGCGGGGAATCGGAGGAAGGTGCATTTCGGGCTACGAAGAAGGCAGTTTTGCGCGAGGATCACAACAAATTCACCGGATCAACATCTACCGCGACGAAAACATCCTCGGGCAACGGAAGGACTGCAAGGGTTTGTTGAATTGCACGGGAAAGGGGCCGCGCCGATGGCCCGCGCAGGGTAGTCTGGAAGCGATAGTAGCCCCGGGCCTTTTCCAGGGGAGCAGGAGCAGTCTCGCCGACTGAGGCGTTCTCGGGAATAGCTTCTCTTAGCCTTCTTACAAGGGTTTGGGTGGTGAATTCGGCTCGCTCTCGCAAGCGTGCGCGCACGGTGATGAGAATCATCCGGGAAAATGGCGGAAATCCAAAGTGGTCGCGAAATTCCAGCTCTTGCTCGACAAAGCCACCGAAATCATGATGTCGTGCGAACTGGATGGACGGACTAAACGGCGTAAATGTCTGAACGAGAACTTCGCCCTCGAGTTCGCCGCGTCCAGCGCGCCCTGCCACTTGAGTCAGAAGCTGGAACGTTCGCTCTCCCGCTCGAAAATCCGGCAGGTGCAGGCTCAAATCGGCGTTGATAATGCCGACGAGGGTCACATTCGGAAAGTGTAGTCCTTTGGCGATCATTTGCGTTCCGACGAGAATATCGATCGCCCCTTCTTTGAAGGTTTGCAGGGTTCGATGGTAGGCGTTCTTGCGGGCCATCGCATCGGCATCCATACGCGCCACGCGCGCCTTCGGAAAGATGCGCCTCACGACATCCTCCACCTTTTGCGTTCCGACGCCGGAATGGCGAATGCCCGGATCCTGGCAGGCGGGGCACGCCTTGGGCGCGCGCGCACGGTGTCCGCAGATATGGCACGCAAGCTGCGCGGCGTCGCGATGGTAAGTCAGCGCGACGCTGCAATCAGGACACTTGCAAACATGACCGCAGGCTTGGCAGAGCATTGTCGTGGAGAAGCCCCTGCGGTTCAAAAAGAGAATCGTCTGCTCGCCATTGGTCAGCCTTCTTTGGATGGCGTCCAAGAGCGGAGGCGCGCAAATTGCTTCTCCACCTGAGCCACGCGCCGCCTTGCGCAAGTCGAGCACACGGATCACAGGCATCCGCCGATCATCAATGCGCTGGGTGAGTTCCAGCAGTCGGTACTTTCCAGTCTGCGC
Organism: uncultured Verrucomicrobiae bacterium; assembly: GCA_963708595.1. Classification (GTDB taxonomy): domain Bacteria; phylum Verrucomicrobiota; class Verrucomicrobiia; order Chthoniobacterales; family Terrimicrobiaceae; genus DASTFP01. The sequence goes on along the minus strand of CAVPTR010000042.1, from coordinate 86,853 downwards.
ATTATGCCAGCTTTCCAGAGAGGGCGTGGCACTGCCCAGGACGACGGCACATGCTTCACGCTGTGCGCGGAGAACGGCAACGTCGCGAGCATGATAGCGAGGCGCCTCTTCCTGCTTGTAAGAGCCTTCGTGCTCCTCATCGACAATGATAATTCCGAGCCGGTCGATGGGCGCAAACACGGCGCTTCTGGCCCCGATAACGATGCGCGCCGCACCGGCATGGATCTTGTACCATTCGTCGTGGCGCTCGCCTGCGGAGAGATGGCTGTGAAGAACCGCCACTTCGCGCTGGGCGCCGGCAAAACGCGCTTTGAATCGTTCGACGGTCTGGGGAGTGAGGGAAATCTCAGGCACAAGTACGAGTGCGGTGCGGCCAAGACTGATTGCATGCCTGATGGCCTGAAGATAAATTTCCGTCTTGCCGCTTCCGGTTACGCCAAACAGCAGCAGCGGGCGGATGGGAGCCTCGATGGCCTCTTTGAGGGCTTCTACCGCAAGGCGTTGTTCTGCATTCAGAACGAGATCATTTGTCGGCAAGAACGTCTGACCGGAGAAAGGATCGCGCGCCACATCCTCCGCTTCGATCGCCACCCAACCGTAACGTTCAAGCGCTCGAAAGACCGACTCATTTACCCCGGCCTTCTCCGCCAATTCGGCGACGGGACACGGACTGCCAGCCTCCTGGACGGCGCGCAATGCGTCCGCCTGACGCGGCGCCTTGCGGGCTAGTGCCGCAATTTCTTCGTCTGAGGCCTTCCGCGTCAACCTCGCAAAATTGCGGGTGCGTGGCGAGACTTTCGCCTGGCGTACCACCTGTGGCAACACACAAGCCATCGCTGTTTCAAGGGAGCAGCAATAATATTCCGAAATCCACCGTGCGATCTCAAGCAGTCTGGGCCGGATCAGTGGCGTGCCTCCGATCACCTCGTGAATCTCACGCGGCGATTTGACCGGAGACGTGGCAAGGACTTCGACCACCGTCGCGAGAACCAATCTTGCACGCAATGGCACACGGACTCGCGAGCCGGGCGCGAGTGAGCTCATGATGGCCTCAGGAATCACGTAGTCGAGCGCGCGATCCCCGGCGCGGTCGGGAAGTACCCTCGCAAAGCGTGGCATGTCGGATGTTATTGTAGCAGGTTTCCGTCTGGGGAAAGTATTTGGATAGTCACCGGGCGTGCCAAAAATGCGATGGGACGCTTGCGCGCGCATGATATGATCGACCTCTCCCGATGAAGAAGTCTTTGGCCGCCTTGCTCGCGTTATTCGCAGTCTTGGCCGCCGCGCTTTGCGTTTACTTCATGACCTCCGAGGACCCAGCGTATCTGCTGAGGGAAACCATTTTCTCCTGGCGCTACAAACGATACGACGATCTTATCAGACAGGCCTCGGAGCGTTACGGGGTAGCGCCTGAGCTCATCAAGGCCGTGATTTGGCGCGAAAGCCAGTTCCGGCCCGAGAAGGTCGGATCACAAGGGGAACGCGGACTCATGCAAATTACAGATAAAGCCGCCGCAGATTGGGCGCGCGCCGAAAAGATCCAAACATTTGTCTCGACGGATCTTTTTGATCCAAAGGTGAATATCGAAGCCGGGACGTGGTATCTCAATCGAGCGCTTACGCATTGGTCGGCTAAGGACAACCCTGTTCCCTTCGCTCTCGCTGAGTATAACGCAGGACGCACGCGTGTACGGCGCTGGGTGCAGGACTCCGGCATGGGAGACACCGCGGGGGCGGAGGATCTTCAGTCCGTTATGGATTTCCCAACTACGAAGAGCTACATCAATGCGATCAGCGCACGCTACGACTTTTACAAGCGGCGTGGGGAATTCACAGATCTACGCCATCCCTGAAACCCGAGAGCGATCCCTTATTCCGTGATGATGTCCTTGTAGGTCATCCCTGAAGGAATCATGGGCAACACGTGCTCGGTAAACGGTGTCATGATGTCGAGGACGTACGTTTCTTCGGAGTCGAGCATACGCTTGATGGCCGCTGCGACGTCTCCCTTATGCACTATACGCTCGCAGGTAACGCCGAAGCCTTTACACACGTCGACGTAGTCGGGATACACTCGCTTGAGATCTTTCGGATCTCCGAGGAAGGTATTTCCTCTGTTGCCACCATGGAAGCGGTCTTCCCACTGAACGACCATGCCAAGGTGCTGATTATTGAGGATGATCACCTTTACGGCGATCTTTTCAATGTGAGCGGTGGCCAGTTCCTGGACGTTCATCAGAAACGAGCCGTCGCCATCGATGTCGATGACCTGCCTGTCAGGATTGCGCGATTTTTGCTCCCATCGCCGCCGGATAGCCGAAGCCCATCGCGCCGAGGCCCGCTGACGTGATGAAGGTGCGGGGCTTTTCAAAATTGTAATATTGGCCCGCCCACATTTGGTGCTGGCCCACACCCGTGGTGATGATCGCCTCGCCCTTCGTCATTTCGTAAAGCAGCTTGATCACATATTGCGGTTGAATAGCATCCTCGGTGTCCTTGAAAGTTAGCGGATGTTCGGCCTTCCAACGTTCGATCTGCTGATACCATTGCGGGAAGCGTGTGTAGCCTTTCGAGACGCGCGTGAGACCCATGGATTCGAGGATGCGATTGGCGCGATCCAGAGCGTATTTGAGATCGCTCAGGATGGGCAGTTTCACGAGCTTGTTCTTGTTCAACTCGGAATTGTCGATATCGATGTGCACGATCGTGCCGTGCTCGCAGAACTTCTCGACCTTGCCGGTCACCCGGTCATCGAAGCGCACCCCGATCGCCAGGAGGAGGTCGGCTTCATTGGCGGCATTATTTGCATAAACCGTGCCGTGCATTCCCAGCCACTTGAGCGAAAGCGGATGGGTTTCGGGAAATCCGCCCACACCCATCAGGGTCGTCGTCACGGGGATCTGCGCCCGCTCCGCAAATTCCGCCAGCTCTTTGGAGGCGTTTCCGGTGATCACACCCCCGCCACAATAAATCAGCGGCTTCTTGGCGTGTTCGATCAGCCCGATCATCTCGTGGATCGCCAGATCTTCGGCTTTCTTGATCGGGTGATAGCCGCGAAGCTTCAACCCGCGCGGATAGATCGGCTGAGTGCGCTTGTTTTGAATGTTCTTGGGAATATCGATAAGCACTGGTCCCGGCCGCCCGGTCTCCGCAATATGAAAGGCCTCCTTAACGATGCGTGGGATGTCGTTGATGTCCCACACGAGATAGCTGTGCTTGACCATCGGCAGGGTCATCCCGAAGACGTCCGTCTCCTGAAAGGCGCCGCGTCCGATCATATCCTGATTCACCTGGCCGGTGATGGCCACCAGCGGAGCAGAGTCCATAAATGCGTCTGCGATTCCTGTGACAAGATTCGTCGCGCCCGGCCCGGAAGTGGCCATGCAAACCCCGGCCCTACCAGTGGCTCGCCCGTAGCCCTCCGCGGCGAATGCGCCGCCCTGCTCGTGCCGGGGCAACACAACGCGGATCTTCTTCGATTTGGTCAAAGCTTGATGAATTGGCATCGAGGCGCCGCCCGGATACGCAAAAACCAATTTGACTCCCTCCCGCTCGAGACAACTCACCAGGATCTCCGCGCCGTTCATGACCTGACCTCGATCAGGATCGGCGGATTTTGCGGAAGCTGAAGAGATCTTTTTCGATTTCATAGTGGAAAAGTGGAACCTTTTAACATACCGGCACGGGGGCAAAATTAGCTAGCCCAAAACGAAACGCACATTGACGAATTGGAGGAGACAGAAAGAGCCCCGCGGGAAGAGGCCCTTATCCTTCAAAGGCAAGGAACGAACCGAACTACAGGGGATCCGTCTTCCCCGTAGGCAAGACACCAATAACATTGGTGTTGTTGAACTGCTTCTTCAGCAGGATCGCGCCGTCTCCCGCTTTCCGGAAGACAATAAAGCCCTTATCACCGTAAGGCTTGCCGTCCGCGGTGAGCGCCGAATAGTTTGTCCAATTCGCCGAGGCAAGGAACACTGTGTCGCCCGAGCTATTTTCAGCTACGGCATAGGCATTCACGGACTTTATTGTCTTGTCATGAGGGCCCGGTCCCGGCAGTTCGGGTCACGCCCGGAGCGCTCAGCAATTTGTTGAAGTCATTCGTGCTCAGGTAGGAGGGCACGAGATTCGTCGCCCACCCCGCCCAATTCGCGGTCGGCTGAATCACCCGGCCAAGTCAGCGTGGCATCACCAGTCGTCATGCCGTCAAGAGCCATTTGCTGGCTGGCAAGATGTAACTGCTTCATGTTGCTCAGCGTTTGAGTCATCTGCCCCTTGGTCAACGTGTTAAAGAGGGCAGGCGCTGCAAGGGCAACGAGAATTAAGATAATTGAGATGACAACGAGAAGCTCGATAAGAGTAAACGCGTAGGAACTCTTTTTCATATCAAGATGTAGGGGGCAACCCACTTTGATACCAACTGATTCCTCTTTGTCAATCGATTTTACGAACAGAGCGTCTTATTTCCTACTTAAAACGCAAATTTCCTACCTCAATGACCATTTGCACCGGCCAAGACATTCATGCTGGCATGAAAAACAAACGTATGGTAGAAGCTCCACAAGGCCCCCAGCCAGAGCGATTTCTTGCGCGGGGAATCAGGCATCACAAACGACAACACAATTTTAATCATGGGTGACAACAAACGATTTCGGGCCGGAGTTCTCTTCGGCGATGAAGTGAAAGAACTTCTTGACTACGCCAAGGCGAACGAATTTGCGCTTCCGGCAGTCAACTGCATCGGCACAAGCTCGGTCAATGCGTCGCTTGCGGCCGGCCGTGAGGTCAATTCGCCAATGATGATCCAGTTCTCCAACGGCGGAGCGCAGTTCTTCATCGGGAAGGGCATCAGCAAGGAGAAGCAGCTCGGGGCGATTTTGGGTGGTATCGCCGGTGCGCATTACGTTGATCAGGCCGCAAAGGCGTATGGAGTTCCGGTCATTCTAAATACCGACCATTGCGCCAAGAAGCTTTTGCCCTGGGTTGATGGTCTGTTGGCGGCCAGCGGAGAGCAGTTCGCCAAGAACGGGAAAGCCGCTTTATAGCTCGCACATGCTCGATCTTTCCGAGGAACCTTTGGAGGAGAACGTCGAAACCTGCGCGGAGTATCTTGAGCGCATGAGCAAGCTGGGTATGACGCTCGAGATCGAACTCGGGGTGACCGGCGGCGAAGAGGATGGCGTCGATCATTCCGGGGTCGACGAGTCGCGTCTCTACACTCAACCCGAAGAAGTGGCCAAAGCGTATTCAACTCTCAGTCCGATCAGTCCTAATTTCACAGTGGCAGCTGCCTTCGGCAACGTGCATGGAGTTTACAAACCGGGCAACGTCAGGCTAAAGCCCACCATCCTGAAAGACTCACAGGATTACATTGCGAAGAACTTCGGCACGGGGCCCAAGCCGGTGAATTTCGTTTTCCACGGAGGCTCGGGCTCCTCGCGCGAAGAGATCCGCGAAGCGATCGGTTACGGCGCCATCAAGATGAATCTGGACACCGACCTCCAGTGGGCATTCTGGGATGGCATCCGCGCCTACGACGTCAAGAATCACGATTATTTGCAGGGACAGATCGGCAACCCGGAGGGCCCGGATTCACCCAATAAGAAGTATTACGATCCGCGCGTCTGGCTTGGCGCCGGTGAGGCATCGTTCACTAAGCGCCTAGTCGGCACTTTCGAAGACCTCAACTGCGTCGATCGTAACGTGTAAGCAGCGAGACGGCTGGCCAGCGCGTGCGTTGAGGCCCTTCGCCTGACGCTGGCGGTGCCTGCCCGCACCGTTGTTTTTCGTCACGACTTGTTGTCGAGAGGCTCGACAATGAGACTTCGCTTGCTTACACGGGAAAGTGCACCCCGACTCTCCCATGATCGACAACATCGTCTCCCTCCTCGGCGACAAGGCCGAGTACCTCCTCAAGCACAACTGCCAAACCATTCCTACCAAGCTTCTGCATCTGCCCGGCCCGGACTTTGTGGATCGCATCTTTGCTCCCACCAACCGCAACCAGCGCGTCTTGAACAACCTGAATTGGATGTATCACACCGGACGTCTGGCGGGCACCGGCTACATGTCGATCCTTCCGGTCGATCAGGGCATAGAGCATTCGGCGGGGGCTAGCTTTGCAAAAAACCCGCTCTATTTCGATCCCGAGAACATTGTCAAGCTCGCCGTCGAAGGCGGCTGCAATGCCGTGGCGTCCACCTTCGGCGTGCTTGGCGCCGTCTCGCGGAAATATGCACATAAGATTCCTTTTCTCGTCAAAATCAACCATAATGAGCTGCTCACTTACCCGAACCAGCATAAGGAAATCCTTTTCGGCACAGTGAAGGATGCCTACAACATGGGCGCGGCGGCGGTGGGAGCCACAATTTACTTCGGCTCGGACGACGCTTCGCGCGAGATTATCGAAATTTCCGAGGCCTTCGCGCTGGCGCACGAGCTTGGCATGGCAACGGTGCTTTGGTGCTACCTGCGCAATAACGCCTTCAAGAAGGACAAGGACTACCATGTTTCCGCCGATCTCACCGGACAGGCCAACCACCTCGGCTGCACCATTCAGGCCGACATCATCAAACAAAAACTCCCGGAGAACAATGGAGGCTATAAGGCGCTGAACACGGGTGGATCCAGCTACGGCAAGCTCGATGAGCGTATCTACACAGAACTCACGAGCGACCATCCCATCGATCTGTGCAGATACCAGGTCGCCAATTGCTATTTGGGTCGCGCGGGCCTTATCAACTCCGGGGGTGCAAGCGGCGAACATGATTTTGCCGACGCCGCATTCACCGCAGTCGTCAACAAGCGCGCAGGAGGAACGGGGCTCATCTCCGGACGCAAGGCATTCCAGCGCCCGATGGAAGAAGGGGCAAAGCTCCTGCATACGATTCAGGACGTCTATCTCTGCAAGGAGATCGCGATCGCCTGAGCGCTCAGGCTGCCTTTGTAGACGCGGTTGTCTCAACCGCCTGTCGAATCAATCAGGGCGGTTGCGACAACCGCCTCTGCAAGATAGCTGTCATCGATGCCCAACTCCTGCTCGCTTTCTGCATAGCCATTTGCGATCCGTGATTGCAAGCGGGCAGATTTGCCCTTAACTCGCACGACATGTCTTTTGAACGTTCTCTGCTTTCGGCGCAGGGTTACATCGAGCTCGAGATGATCGATGAGGCATTGCGGGAGATCGATGCCCTTCCCCCGAAAGATCAACTTCGCGAAGAAGTGCTGCAGATGCGGCTATACGTCGCGATGCGCGCCAAGCGGTGGGAACAAGCACTGTCCGTTTGCGCGCGGTTGCGGGCCATAAGCCCCGAATGCGTGACGGGTTATATCCACGGGGCCTTCTGCCTGCACGAAATGGGCCGCACGATTGAAGCCAAGCAGTTGCTTGTCGGTGGCCCTTCCTCTCTGTTGCGGGAGCCGACTTATCATTACAATCTCGGCTGCTACGATGCCATGCTCGGTGATCTCGACGAAGCCGCGCGGCACCTTGAAACGAGCTTTCGGATGGACAATAAGTTTCGAGAGATCGCAAAATACGACCCCGACCTGAAGGCAGTTTACGGATTGCTGGGGAAATGACCGCAGACGAGTCAGCCGCCAATCGCGTTCAAGCCATTTTCGAATGCAATTTCGTGCGAGGTGTCGAGGTCGGTGCCTCGGTGGCCGTCTGGCAGGAGGGCCGGCAGGCATTGTGCCTTTGCCAGGGGTGGAAAGATGCTGCGCGCAATGCGCCGTGGACCCACGACACGATGGTGCTCGTATGGTCGGCAACCAAGGGACTTTCAAGCGCATGCGTGCTCCATGCCCTCGAAGGCTCCGGGCTTGACTTGTCAACGCGGGTATCGGAATTCTGGCCGGAATTTGCCCAAAGCGGCAAAGAGGACATCACCGTTGGCGAGGTTGTTTCCCATCGGGCGGGTCTCTCGGCGCTCACCGACAAGACGGCTGCAATTCGCGATCATGACGCGGTGATTCGCGCGATCGAAGTGCAAGCGGCCCTTTGGGAAGGCCGGGACGAACATGGTTATTCGCCGCGCATTTACGGCTATCTCGCCGATGAATTCGTCCGCAGGCTCGCCGGAAAACCGCTGGAAGAATACTGGCGGACAAATTTTGGCGAACCAATGGATCTTGATCTCTGGATCGGCCTCCCGGAATCGCTGCACCACCGGGCTGCTCAGATGATTGCTGCGCGCGCAAGCTGTGGGGATGTGGAAGATGAATTTTCTCAAGCCATGGCAACGCCTGGATCGCTGACTCGAGAAGCCTTTTCCACGCCCTCGGGCACGATTTCTCCCTCAGCCATGAATTCCCCGAGCCTGCGCTCTGCTAGTCTACCGGCGCTTGGTGCAATCGGCAGCGCCGATTCGCTGGCGAAGTTCTATGCCATGCTTTCGCTTAAAGGCGAATGGGAAGGACGACGGTATTTTTCCACCGAAGCAATCGGTTGGATGACCACGCGTCTTGCCCAAGGGATCGACAAGACGCTGCGCACAGAAACAGCATTTTCCGCCGGATTCATGTTGGATCCCCTCGACGCTTCGGGGAAGAAAAAACGGCGCATGTTTGGCCCCTCGATCTACGCGTTCGGCCACCCCGGTGCTGGAGGAAGCCTCGCTTTTGCCGATCCGGAGAATCGCCTCGGTTTTGCTTATGTGATGAACCAGATGGAGGCCGGTGTATTGCCCAAATCCCGCGCCATTGCACTCGTGCATGCCCTTTACGATTTTCCATGATTTCAGGTTGACACATCTGAGCAAACAATTAGCCTTTTCCTTCGGCTTTGCATCGGAATTTATGGCATACGCAGAAGTCATTCTCACGGAAAATATCCCCAGCCTCGGTGCGGAAGCCGACCTCGTAAAAGTCCGTCGTGGCTTTGCGCGCAATTTCCTCATCCCGCAGGGCAAGGCCCTCGAAGTCACCCCAAGCTCGCTGCGCAAGGTCAACCATCTGAGAGCCAAACGCGCCGAACGCGAAGGGCGCGAGCTGGCCGCCGCCGAGCAGCTTGCCGGCAGGATCAACAAGCTCGTCCTTAATTTCACTCTCGAGACCGGCGAGACCGGCAAGGCCTTCGGCTCAATCACGGCAAAGGATATTCATGATCGTCTCGCCGCGGAGCTCGACGATGTCGAGTTGCCGAAGCATGCTGTTTCCCTCGACAAAGCCATCAAGGAGAGCGGCGAGCAAGAAGTCGAGGTCAAGCTTCACCACGATGTGGCGGCCAAGCTGCACATCAAGATTTCCACTCCAAAGCGCGCATCGACCGAAGAGACGCACGATGCGGATTATTCGAAGAAACCCCCCCGCAGGAAAACAGCAACGAAAAGCTAACAATCTCTAGCGATGGCCACCGATTCTCCGGCAGCGTCCGTTGAGAATCCCGTGAAAACTAGCGGGTTTGGTCAAGGCAAGGTTCGCGAAAGCGGGCGTTCTTACTCCCAGAAAAGCGGAGCTTATTTACCAGATATTCACAGGTCCCTTCCGCAGAGCCTTGATGCGGAGAAGGGGCTTCTCGGCTCGATCCTTCTTGCGCCGGGACGGGTGCTGGACGAGTGCATCCAGCAGCAGGTCGGCGAGAAATACTTCCATCATCCTGCGCACGCGAGGATCTTCACGGTGCTGGTCGATATGCGCGAGGCGAACAAACCTATCGACCTCATTTCCCTGACCCAGCTCCTGGAGGATCGCCATCTTCTCGACGAGATCGGCGGAGCAGCCGCGGTCACCGACTTGTTCACATTCGTTCCGACAGCTAGCAACGCGGCGTACTATCTCGAAATCCTTCGGGAAAAGTATCTTCTGCGCGCGATCATTGGGGCCTGCACCGAGTATGGCGCCCGTGCCTACGAAGAACAAGGCGACGTCCAGATTCTGCTCGATGAGGCTGAGCAAAAGATGCTCTCGATCGGTGATGATCGCTTCCGCGGCAAGGTTCCGGAGATGAAGGAACTTGCGATGGAGGCGCTGGATAGCATCGAAAAACTGTTTCAAAACCGTGGTGCACTGACCGGGCTGCCTACCGGCTTCAAAGCAATCGACGTCATGACGAACGGCATGCACGCCGGCGAGATGATTGTCATTGCGGCGCGTCCCTCAATGGGAAAGACCGCCCTTGCCATGAACATCGCCGAGCATGTTGCGATCGAAGCTGGAAGGCCGGTCGCCATCTACAGCTTGGAAATGAGCACTCAACAACTCATGCAGCGTCTGCTATGCTCCCACGCGCGCGTGGACCTGAAGAAAGTCAGGGACGGCTTCATCGGGAAGCACGATATGACGAACTTAATCCAGGCCACCACAAGACTTTCTGAGTGCAGGATGTTTATTGACGACACGCCTGGCTTGGGAATTCTCGAGCTTCGCGCCCGTGCACGACGGCTCAAGGATCGCCACGACGTCCAGTTGATCGTCATCGACTACCTCCAGCTTCTTCGCTCGCCCAGTCGGCGCGGCCAGGAAAACCGCCAGGTCGAAGTTGCGGAAATTTCGTCCGGCATCAAGGCGCTGGCGAAGGAATTGAGCGTCCCCATTGTCGTTCTCGCCCAGCTCAATCGTAATCCCGAAGCACGCACCGGCGATAGCAAAGGCAAACCGCGCCTGAGCGACTTACGCGAGTCAGGCTCTATCGAGCAGGATGCCGATCTTGTCGGCCTTCTCTGGCGCGAGGAATACTACGCGGACGACGACGAGGAAAAGAAAGAGATCGAGGGCAAGGCCGAGCTCGTGATCGCCAAGCAACGAAACGGCCCAGTCGGAGGCGTTCCTCTGACATTTCTCAAGCATATCACTCGCTTCGAGGACCGGGCTCCGGAGCGAGAAGAGCCCGTTCGATAGCGCGCATTGCCCGAGACCGCTCGCCACCACCGTGTCGAAGGGACAATTTCAACACTTGCTCTCCCCAGGAGCCGGAAGGGGCCATTGAATCCGAAGCGGGAGACTGGTGGTGCTTCTTCGGGAGCTAAAAATGTTCGTTCAATGCGGCGAGAACCCGTTCCACCGGCAATCCGATGACATTGCTCATCGAGCCTTCAATGCATTCGATCAACCGTCCTTGGTCCTCTTGAGCGGCATAGCCGCCGGCCTTATCGAGGGGATGGATGCTTCGCAGGTAGTCCTCAAGATCAACTGTCTGCCGCGAACGGAATTTCACCCGCGTGGAGTCCACGAAGCGGAGAAGTTTCCGTTCGCTCTTTTGCACGAGGCAAACGCCCGTCAGCACTTCGTGAACGCGACCACAAAGCTGTTCCAGCATAGCTCGCGCTTTGTGGAAATCTCCGGGCTTTCCAAAGACTTGGCCCTCGAAAGACACCACGGTGTCGGCGCCCAGAACAACGCAGCCTGGAAACCTCGACGCAACTTCCGCCGCCTTGTGCTCCGCGTTGAGCAGGCAAAGTTCCCGCGCTGTGCACCCTCCTCCGGCTAGTTCTTCGACCCGCGCGGTCTCGACCTGAAAATCGACGCCCGCTTTTTTGAGCAAGTCGCGCCGTCGAGGAGAAGCGGACGCCAAGACGAGAGCAGTGCGCACCCGGCCGATGATGAGAGGGCCGACGGAGGGGTTATCTCGATCGCGGGGCGGCCACTCGCATCTGTCCCGGTGCCAGTGCGCAGGGTCGTCGTCTCGCGAGTCATCGACTGAGCATATCATCGATCATTCCTGCCGCTGCCAGGATCCGTCCGCTGCCGGGTTCGCTGTCGCGCATCCCTGCCGAGGGCCCGGAGAGCACCGTGTTCCGCTTCTATCTGGCGGGCATGGTAAACGTTTTGGGATTCGAAGGTTCACGTGGGGATCGCCGGCGGGCTCAAAAAGCGTCATGGCCGTTCGAGAGACCGGTGCCCTCGCGGATGCTGGCAAGCTGCTTGCGAATGCGCCTGGAGGAGTCCGGACGGTTGTTGATGCTCGCGATGATTCCCGCCACAAAGGGCAGGATGGTGGCCGCTCCAGCTCCGATAAGTGCAACCGCCGTGCGCTGGCGTACCATCTGATCGAACTTGTCCGCAATCAAGAGGCCGACACCAAAGCCGATCGCAGCTTGCGAAAGCGCAACAATTCCCGTCACAGGGAGGTTGTCGCCAAATTTATCGAATGAAATGGAAGACATGATGTTGCGCAACGTAGGTTTGTGGTGTGGGATTTTCAACTGGAAATGGAAACCAGACGCGTTCTTGGAATCGATCCCGGCGAAGCTCGTGTGGGAGTTGCTATCAGCGACGATCTCGGCATGCTGGCGCATCCTCTTGAAACCATTGACGTTTCGAAGTTTGATCCGTGCGATCGCATCGCCGAGCTTGCGGCGCAGAAGGCAGCGTGCGCAGTCATCGTCGGTGTGCCCCGGAACATGGACGGCTCGTTCGGTCCGGCGGCGGAGAAAGCCCGCGCCCTGATCGAGAAGCTCAAATCGCTTGTCGAATGCAAAGTCATTCCCTGGGACGAGCGTCTGACAACCGTCTCAGCTCAGCGGGCTTTGAGGGAAGCCGGGAGAAAAGCGAAAAATCAACGCTCCGTGATCGATCAGGCAGCGGCTCAAATTCTTCTTCAAAGCTGGATTGATTCGCAGACATGAGATTGCGGCTGACAATCGCCTACGATGGCGGGCCGTATGCGGGCTGGCAGAGTCAGGCTGCAGGGAATGCCGTTCAAGATTTCCTTGAAAAGGCATTCCGGGAAATCGCAGGCACGCGCGTGGCCGTGCACGGTTCGGGCCGGACCGATGCCGGAGTTCATGCCTTGGGTCAGTGCGCGCATGTCGAAGTTTTCGGCAAGATGGATCCCCTTGATTGGCAGCGTGCGCTGAATGCCAACTTGCCGCCAACCATTCGCGTCGTGGGGTCGTGCAAAGTGGCGCCGGATTTTCACGCGCGCTTTTCAGCGAAAGGAAAGGTTTACCGGTACCTCGTTCGTAACAAGCCGGTTCTTCCGCCGCATGAATTCGGCCGTGTCTGGCACGTGCCTCATCCCCTGGACATCGGTGCACTCCGCAGAGCGGCGGCGCTCTTAACCGGGCGTCATGACTTCGCGGCTTTTTCCGCCAATCGCGGCAAAGCGGTTCGCGAGACGGTGAGGACAATCCGAAAAATTGCCCTTTCGTGCCGGGCCGGATTGATTGCCCTGACCTTCGAGGGAGACGGATTTCTGTACAAGATGGTTCGCACGCTGACGGCCGCGATTATTCGCGTAGCTCAGCACCCTGGGGAGCTCGACACTTTGCGCGCGCGGTTAAAGAGGGGCGCTCCGAAATGTAACCATGTTGCTCCGGCAGAGGGACTTTACCTCGTACGGGTGTTGTATTGAGCGCAGCAGAGCGCACGCAAGTCCTTAAGTTTGCAATCGTCAACATTTCTTTCGCCAGTCGCTCCTATTCCGCCAGCTTTCCATTTGCCGGGTTGCTCATCGGTTGAATTTTCACTGCCACAGCGTTATAGGTGAACCGGAGATTCGAAGAGGCTCCGATATACCTCAGCACTTCCGAGGCCGGCATATTCCGGAGGTTCAAGGTCACCCGCGCGCTGGCGGTTTGCTCCGGAGACACCATCCAGACCACGTTCAACGATTGCTTCCCTCCACTCAGCTCGCGAACTTTTTGCGAAACGAACGCGACGGCTTCGCGCACCGTCGCGTCGCGAAAATCCACCGTCGGAATGAGGATCTTCCTTAGAGCTCCTTCAAGGCCGGGGCCGCCTTTCTCGCGTTGCGCAATGGCGCGGAGGTAGTTTCGCGCAGCAGGGTTTTTCGGGTCGATGGACAGTAGGGACTCAAAAAGCGACTTTGCAGTCGCATAGTCTTCAGCCTGAAATGCCCGCACAGCTTCCGCCTGCATCTCGCTCTGCTGTGCTGCGAGGGGCGAGAGCGCGAAGAACAGAAGCGCAAGGACCTTCTTCATTGCTCATTCTTACACGGGGCTTCGCGCACTTCAATTGGCGAGCGACTTGAACAAGCCAAGCCATCTGTTAGCGTGCGCGGGGAGATGCGGAAGAGGCTTGTTCTTGTGTTAATGCTATTCGTCTCAGTCTCCACCGATCTGCCGCGACTGCGCGCTCAAATGACCGAAGAGGAAAAGAGGAAGCTTTTCCTTAAAGCTCGCGAAGACATTCGCCCGGTTCCGCGCCCGAGCCCTTCCGTCACCCCGCGCCCCAAACCGAAAACTGCCCCGACGCCTACGCCGACCCCTCGCTCAACGCCAAAGCCCACACCGGAATTCGAAGAAGCCGAGCCGACACCCCGTCCCAAACCGACCGCTTCCCCAAAACAATCTCCCACTCCTGACGTGATCCCGCTCGAGTCGCCAGAGCCGTCGCCTTCGCCAACTCCTCCACAGATTCCCACGGGCAAGACCCCTCGCGGGGAACGCCTCGACGCCCCCATTCTGATCGAAAAGTCGGGATTGGAGGAGGACCAGGGCCTCGAGTCCGCCCCGAAAACGAGCGGCAGTTGGTTTAAGCGCTGGCGTTACCTCACACCAGCGGTGCGCAAGGGGATCGACCAGGCAAAGGTCAAGAAGGGTCGTTGGAAATATATCATCGTTCACAACAGCGGCACCCGACAGGGCAATGCCCGGATTTTCGCCACCTATCATCGCAGGGTACGCAAGATGCAAAACGGACTCGCCTATCATTTTGTGATCGGCAATGGCAGGTCCTCCGGAAACGGCCAAATCGAAATAGGTTCGCGTTGGACCAGGCAGATCAATGGCGGGCATGTGGCCAGCGATTACCTCAATAACATAGCCATCGGCATCTGTCTTGTCGGCGACCTAAATCGCGATCTCCCCACCAAAGCCCAGGTTGCCGCTCTCGATGAACTCATCACCTATTTGCGTGGCCGCGTGGGAAAGATCAAAGGGAAACAGACCATCGTGTTGCCACACAAGAAAATCAATCCCAAGCCAACGGATTGCCCGGGTGATCGCTTTCCTTATAGCTGGCTGCGGCGAAGGTTTGGCTCGTAATATACAGATGATGAGAATCGGCATTACCGGAGCTACAGGATTTATTGGTTCGTGCGTTTCAGCGCATTGTGGCAGAGGTGGTCACGAAGTCGTAGGCTTCTCCCGGCATCCGGCAGCGGGTGCCAGGCTGTTCCGCCTCGACGCCCCTCCTGATCTAGACGGTCTCGATGCCATAGTGAACCTCGCGGGAGAACCCATCCTCGGCTTGTGGACAGCGGAAAAAAAGCGTCGCATTCGTGAAAGCCGCATCCTTGGCACGCGGCGAATTGTTGAGGCAATCGAAGCGATAGTCGAACGCCCGCGTGTGCTCGTGAATGCCTCCGCCATCGGCTTTTACGGGGATACCGGGGAGACACTGGTCGATGAATCCTCGCCGGCGGGATACGGCTACCTCGCTGACGTCTGCCGCGAATGGGAGGGGGAAGCGAGACGCGCCGAATCCTTTGGAGTGCGTGTGGTCTTCGTGCGCATTGGCTTCGTTCTCGGTCCGGGCGGCGCGCTCAAGTTCATCCGACCCGTCTTCAAGTTGGGTCTTGGCGGAAAGCTTGGAAGCGGCCGTCAATGGATGAGCGGCGTGCACGTTGACGACGTCGCGGGAATTATTGTCTGGGCTCTTGAGAACGAGACGGTCAACGGCCCTGTAAATGCGGTGATGCCGACGCCCTTTCGCAATTCGGACTTTACAAGAGAGCTGGCGAAATGTGTCGGGCGTCCAGCCATATTCCCCGCGCCGGCTTTTGCCTTGCGCCTGGCGCTCGGCGAACTCTCTCACGCCATGCTCGACAGCGCCCGAGTGGCGCCGCGGATCGCGTCGAAAGACGGTTACTCCTACCAGTTTTCAACGCTGCCTTTGGCGCTTGCAGACGCCGCGCAATAACAGGTTCGAAAGCGCTTGCAGAGTCCCGCTCCCCTGCACTGCACGCACAGCACCCGCACCGCCACGTTCTCGTAGGTCAAAACGGATCGCAGTCTGACTGCCGAACTGCTTACGTCAGCTCCATTGCCAAGACGCAGACATCGTCGGCGAACTTGCGGCTTCCGGTGAAGCGTTCGACTTCGGTCACCACTTCGTCGAGCAATCTTTGCAGTGGACGATCTCGGCGTTCCGCCACCGCCGCTGCAAGGCGTGCCTCCCCAAACTCAACGTCTGCCTCGTTGAGCGCCTCGAAAAGGCCGTCGGTGAAGAAGAGCAAGACATCGCCGCGGCCAAGCGCGCTTTCGCCGGAAACATAGACCGCCTCTTCGAACAGGCCGAGCGCCGGGCCGCGACTATTGTCCCCTGCCCCAATCCGCTCGACGAGGCCAAGCTCGCGTCGCAAGTGGAGCGGGAGAGGATGGCCTGCGGCGGCATAGCGCACGCACCTCTTCGTTGCATTCACGACTAGATAGTGCGCGGTCGCGAACATGAGACTGTCAGATTCCCTCAAAATCACTCTCAAATCACGATTCATTCGCGTAAGAAGCCCGCCGGGGTCACTGGCTTCGGCCGACAATGCCTCGACCATTGCGCGAAGCATTGCAGTGACAAGGGCGGAGCGTACGCCGTGACCCATCACATCGCAGATAAACACGCCTGCCGTTTCGTTGGAGAGCCGTAACACCGAGAAGAAATCCCCACTGACTTCGCTTGCCGGGTAATAGCGGTGAGAGAATCGCAGTGCGCTGGCTTCGGCGGGAACGTCGGCTGGGAATGTCGGATAGCGTTGAGGCAACATCGCCAGTTGAACCTCTCTTGCCATACAAAGCTCCTCCTGCATCTGCTCGTTCTTGGCATTGATCTCTCGCTGCTTTTCCTTGAGGCGTACAATGCTCTCGCGCAAGAACCGATGCTGAAGCTGAACGAGCGTCCTGGTGAAGACCATTCCAAGAAATGAGCCCTGCTCGTCCACAAGCAGCACATCGTCATAAAACGCTTCGTCGCTGCGGGAGGCTACTTGCCCGAGGACCGAGGCAATCGGGCTCTGCACAGATACTCGTAGCGCTTGGGGCAAGAGATGGTCACGGATCGGCTTTCGTGAATAAAGCGAAAAGCCATATCTCGAGCTGAGCAGCATGCCAATCTGCCAACGCGAACACATTCCGAGAACGCGTCCATTCTCCAGCACGGCGATGAACGCGACGTTATGTTTTCCGAACAATTGATAAACCTCTTCGAGCTTTCCTTCGGCCTGAACCGCGGTTGCGTGACCGATCAAGCTTCTCAAGTCGATTTGTTGCGAATTCCGGCTCTCACTCATCAAAGCGCCTGCATCGCGCAGACTCGTCAAAGTCTATCGAACGGGAACCGCCCCATCCAATCCGCTATTGTAACGAGATCGTAACAATTCGGGTGGGCACGAAGTCTTCATATCAATAGCGGATTCGCCCCATTCTGTGGGATTTTGCTGCCGACGCCGATGGAGATTGCCAAAAAGGAAAATTAGCCATTTGTCCATCTGCAGGTTCTTGCTGAGCGCAATCGGAGCGAAGCAATCGCATGTCCCGTAGAAATAAGGCACTTGGAATACTTCGATATTAAACGGCGCCAGAGGCCCATGGTCTTAGATGTGTATTATCCCGCCTCAACAAACTGCAATGTAAGCACGCAACCCTCAACCGCGCGCTGATAAGGAGTGAACCGCAAGGAACTGCGAGGCACAGCGAGCAGTGTCTACGCGAACAGTTCGCGATCACGAATCTTTCGCGCATTCGTATAGTCCTCGTCCCACCAGGGTTTTTCCCCCGGTTTTCGCGGGGGCCTCGCCAGCACGAGCTTCTTCTTGGCCTTCCTGGCCTCCTCCTGAGCGACCCTGAAATGGTAGTGGTCGAAGATGCGCAACGCCTCGATGGCGTAGGAGACGGCGATCCGGCGGTCGCGGATGAGAAGGAGGTTTTCCCCGTTCTTGGTGTCCGCCGGCGCAGAGAAGTTGTAGGAGCCGAGATAGACTCGCGCGCTCGGCTTGTCGAAATCGATGACGACGAACTTGTGGTGCATGCGATTGCCGACGCCGCCAGCCAGACCGGTTGGCTCCGACTTGAAGGGCTCCGGAACGTTCTTGGTGAGTGCGGAGGGACGGACCGGCGAAACATTGCCGTCCGGCTTCTGCAGATCGAGGCCGCCGCCGACCTTCCTGTCGGAAATGCCGTAGACGAAGATGTCGTCGCTCTTGGTGACCTTCTCGATAGCGTCGCGAATGGGCCCCGGGGTCTGATAGAGGAACGCCAAAGAGTAAAACAGGCTCGACGTGGTGTTCTCGCCGATGTCAGCGGCGATCTTTGCCAAAAGTGCGTTCTGTGACGAGTGCGGTGAAAACGCGACATGCGCGTCGATACCGCTCAATTCGAGATCCGTCCATTTGGCGGAGGCCGTCTTGCCGAAACCGGCAGCCGTCGTCGTTCTGCCAATAATCGTCAAACGCCGCGAGGAACGGCTTGACCGCGGTTTTGCCTCGCAGAACGACGGCGTTGTTCGATTGCACGAAGAACCCGCGCCAGGTGAAGTTGGTCGAACCGCACACGACCGCCTGCACCTTCGGCCCGTCGACCACGATGGTCTTGTTGTGCTGAAGGTTGCTCATGTGCTGCCGCTTCACGTTGTTCGTGCCGGCCGAGGCCGACAGGATCTCCTCCGCCTGCGTCTCGGCCGAATGTGGCTCACCATGGGCGTCACTGTCGTCGATGATCACCTTCAGCCGGCGCGCCGAGCTTTTTGAGGCGCGACACGACATCGGGGTTGCTCAGATCATAAGCCACCACCCGGACCTGAGCCTTCTTGTCGGCGATGGCTTGGTCGAGCACGTCGAGGATAGCATGCCGCGCCTCGAAGCCCATCCACGCGAGGGCCTCCTGGGCCTTGGGATGGGTTGGAACGAAGGTCAATCCATCATCGGCCTTTTTCGGTATCAGCGTCGAAAGGGAGCCCTCGGATTCGTATCGATCCACGAACGCCTGCGACGACACGAAGCCGCGGGTGAAGGTGACGTTGAGCTGTTCCGGGATAGGTCTCGCGCCGGAGTTCGATTGCGGCCTCCTGCGCCTCGCCATAGCTCAGCTCGTCTGCGTCGTTCATAAAGACCGGCGTCACCCGGTAAACAAATTCGCCGGAGAGTTCGGCATTGCGGGGAAAATGCACCCAACGAAACTTCTGGATCGGCGAGAGCCTGGTCGACAGCGCATTTGGGTTGACATTTCCGCTGGCAGTGCCGGAAGCCCAGGCGGTTCTTCAAGGCGAAGAATCTGTCGCCGTTGGGCTCCTTGTACTCGATGGCGAAGCCTACGAAATCCTGCGGTGGCTTTCCGTTCTTCCAGTTCATCGCAGCGAGGGTCATGCCGTCGCCACGATGCAGTTTTAGCGTGAATTGCGCGTCCGTATTCCGACCACTGACCTGAAATTCACCAGACATATCACCTCCAAGTTTCAATCGAAGCGTCTAACTCGTTTCCTTGAAAACGTTCAAGTTTGGTTAATTGCTTTCTCTTCATTTGGGAACCTCTGATGCGCGCGGACTCGTGCCTTGGCAGCCTCTTCTGTCCGGTTCTTTGGTGGCGCGTTCGTCGCAAGCGAGCTGAGAAGGTTGCTGGAGACTGCTGCTATCTCGGCAACGGCAGCAAAGAAGGCAGCTTCGTTGGCTTTCGATGGCTTGTTGAAGCCGCTGATCTTTCTCACGAACTGTAGTGAGGCCGCCCGAATATCGTCCTCCTTCACGGGCGGTTCGAAGTTGAAGAGCGTCTTGATGTTTCTACACATAATAGTTACCTCGATGCGTCAGGGTCACCTAACAATTGATTGAAAATTTCTCATGGCAGCGGGGAGCCCTATTCTGTGATTTCAATTCGATTGCTCTCCGGGTCGAGAAAGGCGGACTCGTAGTATCCATCACCCGTCTGGCGCGGCCCGTCAAGGATTCGGAAGCCATCCTCGCGAAGCCGCTCCGACATCCGATCAACGGCGCTTCGTGAACCGAGAGAGAATGCAATATGAATGATTCCTATGGATTGTGCTATCGGATCATTCAGGGAATCGGGAATCGATTCCATCTGCATGAGTTCGAGTCTCGCTCCGTCGGAAAATGAAAGGAAATAGGAGCGAAAGCCTTTCTTGGGATTCACGTAAAGATCGTTTGAAGTCGCCAGAAAATACTTCATGTAGAAAGACCTTAAGGCTTCGAGGTCCTTTGCGTAGATTGCAACATGCTCAATCTTCATAAAAGTGAGTCGCGGCAGTAGCTCCAGCGATCTGTCCGTGCATTTCCGATTTCATGTCAGCAAAGGCGGCGGCAAACACCTGTAGCGCAAAACGGTTAACGAGAGCCTTGTTATCTTCGGTAGTCATAATGTCGTCCATCCCGATCCTCTCACGACCGAATTGCTCTCCATCGAGGAGAAGCGTGCAAAAGCGGGGCCAGAAGATAATCAGGCCAATAGTTGACGCACCAATAGCAGTCAACAATACGGCACCGGCAGCGACATCCTTGGCGCGGCCGATCAAAGGATGAAAATCCTTCGTCGTAGCGTCGGCAAGTAGTTCGAAGGCGGTATTGAACGCTTCGGCTGTCCAAACCGAGGTAATGGCCAACACAATCCAGCACCATTCGGCAGCGGTGAGGTGAAAATAGAGACCCGCCGATACGACCAGAATGGTGGCCACGGCATGGATCCATGCATTGTGTTGAGATCGGAGCAAATGAAAAATCCCACCAAAGGCGTATTTGAAGCTCCTGATGCGACCGGTGAACTCAAAAGGGCGGTTCATCGAAGTCGGAATTGCGCGGGCTTGTTTGCTGGCTGCCCGACTGCTCCAGAGACTGAATCGAGTCCGCCGCCGGGACTGGCGCGACATTCGCGCCTGCATGGGGCGTCCGATCACGCGCTCACTCCAAGTCGCGTTGGTTGCCTCTCCTTCACCTGTGAAGTATGAACCCATATCGAACGGATGTCTACTGCGATTGGCGCACTTGCTCCGCCTGATTTCGCTTTTGCCGACCAGAGGTGCTCGCAGCCTCATTTAAAGAAGCTGCGAATCGCCAGAACTTGACAGAGCTCTGGCCCGTTTGTATTTTGCAAAAGCCATTAATCACTGAAATAACCAAATCTCTTTGCTCAATCTGGCCGTAACGATGGCAAGCCGGTCCGGTTGACGGAGGCACTTATATGAAACGTGTTTTAAGCATTTGCGCCATCGCCGCGATAGCGGCCTTCCCCGCATTCGGCGCCGGGAGTGCGCCTGTCGAAAGCTCAGACGAGCCGGCCGCAAAGCAGGAAAAGCCGGCCGCAAAGCAAGAAAAGCCGGCCGCAAAGCAGGAAAAGCCGGCCGCAAAGCAGGAAAGTCCCGCGGTAAGCGCGTACAACCAAGGCGTCGAGCTAATGAAGAACAAGCGATTTGCGGAGGCCCAAAGCAAGTTCGAACAGGCGGTAAAACTCGATCCGAACTTTGCGGAGGCCTACAACAATCTCGCGTTTACGCTTCGAAAGCAAGGATCTGCTAACTTCCAAAAGTCACTCGCGTACTACAACAAAGCGATCCAACTCAAACCGAAACTCGCCGAGGCCTACATGTATCGTGGCGTACTCTATACCCAAATGGAGCGCAAGACGGACGCTCAGGCGGACCTCGCTCTACTCAAGAAGTTCAACAGCCCGCTTGGCGAAAGAGTTGGAGGAATTCATGCAAACCGGCAAGGAAGAGGACTATCTTTACGGTGCAACAAAGAAAAAGTGAGGTCGTGCGTCTCGGCCGCCGATCGTCGCTTCAAGACTTCTTCTTGCCTACCGTTTGAGTGCCAATAATGCCCCGTTGGGACGCTCACCATCGCGACCCGGAACGAGGCTGCCGAAGAGAATTCTCCAAAGGTGCATCTAGTGCCCAACGCGAGTTAATGCGCGACATACGGCTACGAGGCGTGACTAAACTGCGCATATCGGAAGCCGGCGCACTCTGTCAGGAATACTCATCTTTAATTTCGTCGCGGGTAAGAACGAATAGACTGATTGTGCCAAGAATTGTTCCCAAGGGGAAGCCGATGCAAGACGTGATCGAAAGAATGATAGAAGCCTTTCTCTTGATTCTTTTTAAGAGGAAGATCGCATTGACGAGATACACCGATGATAATCCAATGGCGATAAAAAGCAGTACGACCAGTGTGAGCAGTTCACGCGGGTTCGGCGCCTGATGAACATGCTCCTGGAATGAGGCAATCATGCTCATTATGACTAAAACCAACGAAACCAAAGTAAGCATTGCAAGGACCAGGTATAAGTACGGCAGAAACCGAAATACAATCTTCATAGAGTCGTATTCAACTTCCCACTACTCGCGACGGGTCTTCGCCTTACCGGGAAGCGTGAACCGAAACGTTGAGCCAACGCCTTCCTTGGTTTCGACGGTCACTTTTCCACCGTGCGCCTCGACAAACGTCTTCACGATGGCGAGACCCAGGCCGGTTCCACCGTGCTTTTGCGGATCGGTTTCCAGCCTGTCGAAGACTTTTCGAGTCGGTCCTCTGCGATTCCGCGAACCATTGTCGCTGACCCAGCACTCGATGGTGCCTTCCTCGCCGGTTTCCCGTGCCCCGATGACAACCTCGCCGCGTGGGGTATAGGTGATCGCATTTGCGACCAGGTTCTGAAAGACTCGTCTGAGCAAGCCGGCATCTGCGTAAGCGATCAGATCTTCGGGAATCTCGTTGACGAGGCGTGTACTTGCAGTGCCGGCCATCGGATGGAGATCGTGAACAACGGACTCAACGAGCGGCCACAAATCGAACGCGCGAGGCTCCAATTTAATGCCGGCTTCTGTCTGAATGTGCGCGCTCTCCTTCAGCACCTTGTCAACCAGCGCTTCAAGCTGTTGGACGTTGCGGCGCAGCGTTTTTAGCATGCGGGAGGTTTCGGTCCTATCGCTCCGATCCGTTTGCGCGAGTTCAAGGATTCTCGCTACCAGGGCGATTGCATTCAGCGGCGTGCGAAGATCGTGCGCCACAAATGCCAAATACTCATCACGTCGTCGCTGCAATTCGAGGGCTTGCTGCGTGGCGAATGTCTGAATGGCCAATCCGATCGCCTCGTCGAACACTCGGTTCAAGATATGAAAAGCCTTGCCATGGAGGCTCAGATCATGACTCTCCGCGAGATCGTGGATGCATCCGCGCAGGATGTTGTACTCTGCGACGACTTCTACGATGTCAAAGCCGTCTTGGTATCGTTGAAGACCGTGGACGGGCGGGCTGCCCTCGAGAAGCGCTTCCGGTATCGTCTTGTCAGTCACCAACTGGAATGCTGTGGCCAACTCATCAAGGAGGGCGGGAACATGGTCATTGAGCGTCGGAGTATCGAGGTGCTTCGCTGAGGGGAGTAGCCTCACCTGCTCCCTCCACCGCGAAAGCAAAGTAGCGCGCTCGACGCTTGATGAGTGCTGCCAGCTTGTCGAGATTCTGAAGGTTCATCCTCTCATCTCCGTCCTCGCCGTTCCGCCCTATGATGTGGTTGCGTTTTCAATCGATAGGTCGCTAAAGGTAATGTGAAAACCGGGACCCTGTGGTGCCGCGCACATGACGCCAACATCCAAATTGTGTGGAGACTTGAGGTAGGCCGTTCTGAGCATCGTATAGTCGAAGCCGTCGAGGGAGTAGAAAACTTCCAGGCTACAATCTTGTCTCTTGACCCGGAACCACACTTCTTCGGGATTCGTCTTCAATGGAGTGACTGACCAATCTGAAAAATCATTCGTCACAACAGCGCTAGCCTTTTGAGTGCCGTCCACGTACTCGATCCCGCACTTCATCCAGTATTGATCGGATGCGCGTAGCATCAGGCCTCCCTGATCGTAGAGAAACGCGTATTCGCCTCGGACGCGCACTTGAACTCCAAAGTCACCGGAAATCTGCTTATAAAAGAAGTGACCGGAATCCCGAATAAATCCGTAGTGGGTCTTCCTCCAAAAGTCCGTATTGGGAGACACATCGACTGACAATCGGCCTTCCTGAATATCCCACTTGCTTGGTGGATTGAACCAATGAAAAGAATTCAACATGCAATTGTTCGATTTGGCGGCGTCGAACTCCGCATCTCCTTTACTCGCACCATCGTCTCTTTTCAGATTCATGGCTACCCATGCTTGGTAAGTTGCTCCCGGAAATACGCGCACCAGTTTCGCCGAGCATCCCGCAGGGAAGTTCCATGCCTCTAGACACTGGGCTTCAGCACGAGCGGCGACGGATTTCCCCACTGGCCAGCGAATACGAACTGACTGAGAGGCTTTCGCTGTCTCGGCGCGAGATCGCGCTCCTTGAGGGCGTCAGGGAGTTTCGCCGGGTCTGCCTTGTATCCAATCGCCATGGCTGTCCACGCCTCGAAATGCGCTGGGATCTGGAATACCTCGCGTGCCTTGTCGGGCAGAATGCCGATCATTTGATGGACACAGAGCCCTCGCGCTGTCGCCTCTACCACAAGATTTTCTGCGGCGAGACCCAGGTCGTGAACTGCCGCCCGATTCTCCTTGTTGTTGCGCGAAAATCGCAGACTGACGACGCCCAAGGCCAGGACCGGCGCAGCCTTGGCCCACGCCTGATTCGCCTCTACGAGACAGGAGAGGAGCCGTTCGAACTCCTCGGGATCGTCCTTGGTCGCAACGAAAAAGCTCCAAGGCTGTTCGTTATAGGAAGACGGCGCCCAGCGCGCCGCCTCAAACAACGAACGGAGGTCGGTCAGCGCGACCGGCCGGTCTTCGAAGCCGTAGGGACTCCACCGTTCGGCGAGAAGCTTGTTTATTGGATAATCTGTCGATGCTTTCTTTTCATTCATACTCGCTCTCCATTATTCTCTGACACCTAACGTTCAAACCTCTCCTTGAGAAGCCGTAACCTCTTCAAATGCTCTGAAAATGGTGCCGCATCGCAGTGATTCGGAATAACTCCTTCGAGATCGAGGGTCAGGGCTCGGGCGATACTGGAACGGATCAGTTCAGGACGGCTGTTGAAGATCGCTGGCGGAGGATGGGAAATGGTTCCGTAGCTCGCGAATAAATCCGCGCAGAAAAGAAGCTTCAGATCAGGGCAATATAAACCCGTGTGTCCGTTCGTATGTCCTGGCAAATGGATAGCCGTGAGGCCGTGCCAAACGGGAATCTCCGAGTAATCGTCCAGCCATCGATCTGTTTTGAAAGGCGAATAGGAGAAAAGTCGTCGGCCGATAGCTTCAAGCAATCCACATACTCTTGCGGCGCCCCGATAGGGAAAACGCCCTTCGTAGTGAGCTGCATCGAGTCGCGGTGCAGCTATCCATGCCCCTGAATCTTTTGCCAGCGAAGCCACATTGAGAATGTGGTCGAGATGGCCATGAGTCACAACGATTCCTCGGATGGGTTCTTGATTCCAGCCTCGTTTGCGCAAGGCGCGGGCAAGGAGATAGCGTCCTCCGATGAAGCCCCCATCGATCAAATAGAGTCCATTCGAGTCGCGCAGCACATAAAAGCACAATGCCGGCGCACGGACCTGAAGGATGTCATCGCGTCCCCTTCTTTGCACCGGCGTCACGCTTGGATGAGTCGAGAGCCGCTGCAGCTTGGTCACCCCGAGGAGAGACAGCACTACGCTTTAAGCACGGCTTGCGTTAATTGCGTCAGCGATTCTTTGGCGTCGCCGTACAGCATCTCGCAATTTGGCTTTGTAAAGAGCGGATTCTCCAGGCCCGAGAAGCCCTTTCCATTGCCGCGCTTGAGGACGACGACAGACTTTGCTCGGTCCACCTCAAGGATCGGCATGCCGGCGATCGGGCTTGAAGAATTGTCGCGAGCGTCCGGATTCACGACGTCATTGGCGCCCACGACGATCGCGACATCCGTGGCCGGGAAGTCGGAATTGATCTGTTCGAGCTCGTAGAGCTGGGAGTAGGGAATGTTTGCTTCCGCCAGGAGAACATTCATGTGACCCGGCATTCGTCCGGCCACCGGGTGAATCGCAAATTTGACTGTTACTCCTGCATCTTCCAGTGCCGTGGAAAGTTCTCGAAGCGCGTGTTGCGCCTGGGCGGTAGCCATTCCATAGCCCGGCACAAAGACAGCCTGGCGGGCGTACGCCAGTTGCGCGGCGAGGTCTTCCACGTTGGCTTCCCGCATCGCACCCCCGGCAGAAGCTGGACGTCGTGTCCGAGACTTTCCCGAACGCGCCGAAGAGCACGGCGGTAATCGACCTGTTCATGGCCCTGCACATGACGATCGAGAGGATGAATCCCGAGCCCCCGTCCAGCGTGCCGGCGATTATCAGAACGTTGTTGGAAATGGCAAATCCAATTGCAGCGGATGCCAAACCGGCGTAGGCATTGAGCAACGCAATCACAACCGGCATGTCTGCGGAGCCGATCGGCATCACAAGCAATACGCCAAACACCAAGGAGAGGATAACCATCAGGTAGAAGAGCAGCGTTGCTCCCGGATGAAAGATCAAGAAGACGAACGCGAAGATGATAATGCCCAAGAGCGATAGGTTGAAGATGTTCTGTCCCTTGTAGGTCAGCGGCCTGCCCGGCAGCATTCCCTGCAATTTGGCGAACGCAATCAAGCTGCCGGTCGTGGTCAGCGAACCCAGCAGCACGTCAAAACCTATCGCTCCCATGGTGAACTTACTAAGACTCGCGCCGTGCAAGGAGTATTCCGAAACGCCAACGAGCGCTGCCGCGAAAGCGCCAAAAGCATGCGAGAAGGCCGTTCGCTGCGGCATCGCCGTCATGGGCACCCACAGGCCGATTCCGGTGCCAATCGCAGACCCCAAGAGCAAGCCTGCAATGATCCATTCGTAGCTGACGATCTCCTGGTGCATCAAGGTGCCGATGATCGCCATCAGCATTCCAAACTCGGCAAGATGCATCCCGCGCCGCGCCGTTTCCGGATGGCTCAGCCCGCGTAAACCGAGAATAAAGAGGATCGAAGCCAGAAAGTAGCTCGCCTCGATGAGGTAGTTGCGCATGCGAGACGGTTACGCTTTCTTTTCTGCTGACGTTGCCGCCGGCTTCTTCTTGAACATTCTGAGCATGCGGTCGGTAATAATGAAGCCGCCTACCACATTTGTCGTCGCACAAGTGACGGCCAGAAAGCCAAGTACGGTGCTGAACGTTGTGTGCTGCGCGCCGGCGGCGACCAACGAACCCACGAGGGAAATGCCAGAAATGGCGTTCGTTGCCGACATTAGAGGCGTGTGCAAAAGAGAGGGCACGCGCGAAATAACCTGGTAGCCAAGAAAGGCTGCCAGCATGAAAAGATAGACAGTGGCGATAGCGGTTTGAGGACTCATGGAGTGGAAGCGAGATTCTGCAGAGGTGTTAGCCCATAGGCGGTCCGTATGGTTTCATTACAGATTTCGCCGCCGTGCGTAACCACGCACCGCCGCAAAATCTCGTGGGCAAGATCAAGTGGAAAGGTTTGGTTTTGTTTATCCCAGGAATGCTCGATGAAGGCGGCGAAATTATTGGACAACATCTCACTGGCGTTGGCTGCAGCACGGCTTGGCAAGTTTGCGAATCCAACAACTTTCACGCCCCCGACATCAAGCACTTCGTCATACTTTAGGCCTTCGACGTTCCCGCCAGACTCGACGGCGGTATCGACGATGACGCTGCCTGCCTTCATCTGTCGCACCATTTCGGAGCTGACAATCACGGGCGCTTTGCGTCCAAATACCTGAGCAGCCGTTATCACGACGTCCGCGGAGGCGACGCGCTCGGCCAGCAATTCGCGTTGTTTCTGAATCTGCTCGGGGGTGAGCGGCTTTGCGTAGCCATCGGCGGTTTGGGAAACCTCTCCGATATCCAGTTTGACGAAGCGCGCTCCGAGCGATTTTACCTGCTCTTCGACGATCGGGCGCGTGTCAAATGCTTCTACCGTGGCACCCAATCGCCGCGCCGTGGCGATGGCTTGTAGCCCGGCGACGCCGACCCCGATCACGAATACGCGCAACGGCTTGATGGTGCCAGCGGGCGTGATCATCATGGGGAAAATTCGCTGGCAAAAATTGGCCGCCAGAATGACCGCAACGTATCCGGAAAGGTTCGCCTGCGAACTGAGCGCGTCCATCTTCTGGGCTACCGTCGAGCGCGGCACCATTTCCATGCTGATCGCGCTCACCCCGGCACTGGCCAGGCGCTCGACGATTTGCCTCTCGTTAAACGGGTCGAGAAAGCTGATCTGGATGGTCCCTGGTTTTAGCAAACCGATTTCCTCGAGTGCCGGCTTGCGTACGCGAAGGATCAAATCAGCTTCCCCGAAGGACTGCTCGCGTTCGCGACTGATCCTTGCTCCTGCCGCTTCGTAGTCTGCGTCTTTAAAGGCGATTGAATCACCCAGACCCTGCTCGATCTCAATGCTCGCGCCCAGCTTTGCGAGCTTGCTGACCGTATTCGGAGTTACGGGAGCACGCCGTTCACCGGTTATCTGTTCTTTGCAGGCAAAAATCCGCATCGCGCCGTCGACTCTTTTGGGTGGGTTGTGAAATTGACCCAGCTAAACTAGAATCCGTTTATGGAGAGGGAAGCCAATTGTTGCTTAATCGGCAGGCAATTTCCTGATGGTGCCAAGGCCGAAGTTCGGATCGTGAAGCCGCCAGCCAAGCAGGAGAATTCATGCCGCACGACGTCGCGCTGATCGCCACGATCGCCATCGGTTTTGCTTTTGCCTTCATCTTTGGATTCATCGCCAACCGGTTGAGTCTCCCGCCGCTGGTTGGTTATCTGGTGGCAGGGGTAGTTGTCGGCCCTAACACTCCCGGCTTTGTCGCCGATAGCGCGATGGCTGGTCAGTTGGCCGAGATCGGCGTGATGCTTCTCATGTTCGGCGTCGGCCTCCATTTCTCAATCGCCGATCTGATCGCCGTGCGCCGGATTGCGATACCCGGCGCCATCGGACAAATCGCTATTGCCACTGCGATCGGGACCGGTATGGCCCTTGCGTGGGGTTGGAGCTTCGGTGCCGGCCTGGTGTTAGGCCTCAGTCTTTCTGTCGCAAGTACCGTGGTATTGCTGAAAGCGCTTGAGGAGCGCAACGCGGTCAAAACACCGAATGGTCGTATCGCCATTGGTTGGCTGATCGTTGAGGATTTGGCCATGGTGCTGACCCTGGTGCTTTTACCAGCCTTTGCCGAGGCGCTTGGCGGCCGGGTGAGCGATGGTCATCACGGGACGCACGACCGTGGGTTGCTCGTGGTGCTAGCCATCACGCTGACCAAGGTGGCGGCGTTCATCGCGATAGTCCTATTGGTCGGCCCCCGCGTCCTGCCCTGGATGCTGCGGCAGGTGGCTAGGACGGGATCGCGCGAGCTTTTCACGCTCTGCGTGCTCGCGGTCGCACTGGGCATCGCCTTCAGTTCGGCCAAACTTTTCGGGGTTTCCTTCGCGCTCGGCGCGTTCTTCGCGGGCATGGTCTTGCACGAGTCCGACCTAAGCCACAAGGCGGCGGCGAACTCGCTGCCCTTGCAAGACGCCTTTGCGGTGCTCTTTTTCATCTCGGTCGGCATGCTGTTCGATCCTTCGATCATCTTGCGCGAGCCGGATATGGTCGCGGCCGTGCTGTTGCTGATCCTGGTTGGAAAGTCATTAGTGGCCTTTGGAATTGTTCTGGTGCTTGGCTACCCATTGAGCACCGCGCTAATTGTATCCGCCTCACTAGCCCAAATCGGTGAGTTCTCCTTCATCCTTGCCGGACTTGGGATCACTTACGGGTTGATGGAATCGGAGGGGTTGAATCTGATACTGGCCGGGGCTCTGCTATCGATCACTTTGAACCCGCTCGTTTTCGCAGGCGCTGACCGGTTGATCCGATGGGTGCGGGCCAATCCACAACTTAAACAGCGCTTCGGGGACTCCTACAATGCGCGCTTCGCACGGCTACAAGAAGACCTGGAGACCGCGCGGCGCAACGAGGAGATAAAGGCGGCCGCCAGCAAGACTTTTGCACCGGAAGAACTGGTCGATCGGTTTCCCCTATTCACCTGCCTGACGCCCGAACAGCGCGAGGTGCTCGTGTTGCACTTTACCCCGCGCACGGCGCAGCCGGGTGAACGCCTCATCCGGGCCGGCGATAAGGCCGACTCGGTCTATTTCATCTCCTCGGGCCAGGTCGAAGTCTCGGTCACCGGCAAGCGGATCAAGCTGGGCCCGGGCGATTTTTTCGGAGAGATGGCCCTGATTAGCGGTTTGGCCCGCTCGGCCGATGTCACGGCGCTCGATTACAGCAAGTTCGCGACGCTGAGCCGGCGTGATTTTCGGCAATTTTTGAGCCGATATCCCAATATTCGCGACGAGATTGCCGCCCTCGCCACTCAACGCAGGGAAATGAATCGGCAACTGCAGAATGAAGCAGCTTAAATCTTGTCAGCCTTCCGGCGTGAAGCCGAGGACAATGTCGAAACTCGCCACTAGCTCACCTATGCGCGAATCCTTGACCGGCGCGAAATCGATCGTCACGGCCTCTTGCGCTCTTGGGTCGCCGATCGCCCGGTAAAGGCCGTCGCGTTGATTGCCGGGATGGCCCTTGATATAGAGCTGGGTCGTCCATGGGTCGCGTCCCTTCGTCTTGATCATGAAGTGGACATGCGGAGCAGAGCGCCCGGGATAAGTCACCGGCTTGATCGTGCGAAAGTAGTACCCACCGCTTGATCCCGTCAGAAAGCGGCCAAACCCCTGGAAATTCTCGTCGAAGCTGCCGGCCTTCTTGTAGCTGCGCTCCTTCAGGTAGGTGGCGGTGCTGTCCACCTGCCAGATCTCAACGACGGCGTCCTGAATCGGATTGCCTCTACCGTCGAGGATGCGCCCGCTTAGGTGCGTGATCTGCCCTACGGCCGGCGTCACCGAGTCATTGACAATGATGAGGTCGTTGTCTGTATCCAGCGGGAGCTTGTCGGGGTAAAGCGGCCCTTGCGTTACCCAAGGCGTTTTGCGCACCAGCTCTTCGGCGAACGCACCAGGAACAGCGAAAAAGCCAGCGGCCAGGCTGACGCTACGGAGAAAGCGGCGACGCGTGAACCCAGGATCAACACTTTGCACAGTGGAATAAACTCCACGTTTTCCGTTTTGCATAGTCCGGCCCTCAACTCCATGGCCATGCCTGAAACAGATGGGATCTTTGAACAGAAGGCCAAAGAGAGCAAAGGAATGCAGAATGCTTTGCTTCCTTGGCGGCCTTCTGTAGAGCCTCGGTTGTGCACGCCCTGTATTCGAAAGCGCATGCTCTGAGCCGCAAGGTGATCGGCGCGGGAATTGAAGTTCGTCGTGCTCGTTCTCGATTGCAGTTTCGGGAACGAGGATCATGACGGCGATGAGAACGAGGAGAGCCAGCTTTGGAAGCGAGGTTTTGAACAATCAACTATCAACCATCAACATTCCTCACTTCCCCGTCCCCTATGATCACGGCGCCACGATTCCTCCGTCTGATAATTTTTTTCGTTTTGACCTTCCTCCCGTTGTTCACGCATGCCCAGCCACAAGGAACAACAAAAGAGATTCCCGAGCCGTTGCGGGGTTGGGAGGGATGGGCGACTTGGGACGACTCTGATCGCGCCTGTCCCGCGCCCTATCAAGATCCGGCAAAACGCCTCTGTTTCTGGCCCTCCCGTCTTGCGATCGAGATCGAGAGCGATTCAGGACGATTCGATCTCGAGGTCAGTGTTTTCAGAGAGACGTGGATCCCGTTGCCCGGCGGCGGGGACGTTTGGCCGGTTGATGTCAAGGCCAACGGCGCATTGCTGCCCGTGGTTGAGCACGACGGCCGCCCCTCGGTGAAATTACTCGCGGGAGCCTATCGGCTCGAGGGCTCGTACCGCTGGAACGAAACGCCCCCCAGCATGCCGCTCCCGCGCGAGATTGGAATCCTTGCTCTCACTCTGGAAGGAGAGTCTGTGGAGTCGCCTGCGTGGGATGCGGAGGGTGTTCTTTGGCTCAAGCGGGACGGCTCCGCCGAAGAGGCAGACAAGAATTTCCTTGGCGTCAAAGTCTATGCGGTCATTGAGGACGGCATTCCCCTTTGGCTGCGCACTCAGATTGAGCTGGTCGTTTCGGGCAAGAGCCGCCAGGAAGAAATCGGCTCGGTCCTGCCAGAAGGATGGAGACTGGCGGCGGTCGATAGCCCGATTCCCGTCGCCGTGGATGGCGCGGGCCGAGTGAAGGTTCAAGTGCGACCCGGCAAATGGACGCTACAGCTGGACGCATTTCGCCTGGATAACCCGAAGGAATTCCGATACGGGCCCGAAGCGAAGCCAGCCGTGGCGGACGAACTCATCGGCTTCCGCGCGCGACCGGATTTCCGCATCGTCGAAATCGCCGGCGCGACCTCCGTCGATGTCTCACAGACCACCTTCCCCGACAAATGGCGCAATTTGCCGGTCTATCGATGGGACACAGCCTCGCCATTTCGAATTGAGGAACGCATGCGTGGAATGGGTGTTCAGAAACCCGAGGGACTGAGTATCGCCCGCGCGTTGTGGCTCGATGAAAGCGGGCACGGACTCACCTTTCGCGATCAGATCAACGGTCGCATGCAGCAAATTTGGCGGCTCGATGCCGCTCAAGGCCAGGACCTCGGCGCGGTGCGCAGCGGCGGGCAGGGTCAACTCATCACTCGCAATCCGCAGAATGGAGCGCCAGGGATCGAAATCCGCACGCGTGATATCAACCTCGAAGCGACTGGACGCATCGAGCGCGCGGAGGAACTCTCCGCCACAGGCTGGCAGTCTGATGCCGATACGCTGAATGTCACTCTCAATCTCCCTCCTGGCTGGCGCCTCTTCGCGTTGTTCGGCGCTGATTGGGTGCGCGGCGACTGGCTCACGGCATGGACGCTGCTCGACCTTTTCCTCCTTCTGATCTTCTCGCTCGCGGTGCTCCGGCTCTGGGGCTTCGGCGCGGCAGTGCTGGCATTTCTCGCCTTCGCGCTTTCTTATCACGAACCAGGCGCACCGCGCTATGTCTGGCTTGTTCTTCTGATGCCCATTGCCCTTCTTCGCGTCGTGTCTGCAGGATGGGGGCGTCGGCTGGTCAACGTCTGGAAATGGCTTACCATTGCCGCGTTCGTCTTTATTCTTGTCCCCTTTGTGGCCAGACAGGTGCAGCAGGCCCTTTATCCACAATTGGAAAACGTCAGGCCGTCCCTGGGAGCGATGTCGGAATTCAAGGAGGGCCCGGTTCCGCCTCGGCCAGTCCAGGAGGGTCAGATCATGGATTCCTCAGTCCCGCGTGCGAAAGGCACGGTGGACGGTTTGAGAAAACAAGCCGTCCAAGACAGCAATTTAATGTACGAAGCCAACGCGCGTATTCAAACGGGTCCCGGCGTTCCTGAATGGAGTTGGCGCACCGTGACTTTTGGGTGGAACGGCCCGGTCCTTGCCTCCCAGGAGGTCAAGCCCTTCCTCATTTCGATCTCTCTCGAACGCGGGCTCACTGTTTTGCGCGTCGTCCTTGTGCTGGCGCTTGCCGGCATCCTGCTAAATGCGCAGAGGTTGCGCAGGTCGATCTTTGGCGCCCCGGGTCAAGCCGCGGCCCTGTTTCTGGGTGTGCTCTGGACAGGTGCCGCGACGCCCGCGCAGGCCCAAATGCCGGAGCCGTCCATGCTCGAAACGCTTCGCCAGCGCCTTCTCGAGACGTCCGACGCCTATCCGAGAGCAGCTGATATTCCGTCCGTTTTTCTGACATTAGATGACCGGCGCATCATCATCGATGCGGAGATCCACGCGGCAATCCGCACTGCGGTTCCCCTTCCTGGACGTTTCCCCGCGTGGACGCCCGTCTTGGTGCTCGTTGACGGCAAGCCGGATGTCGCCCTGCGTCGCGACGACGGCTACCTTTGGGTGGTTCTACCCGAAGGCGTACATCGCGTGCGCGTGGAGGGGCTGGTGGCGGATTTCGGCGAGTGGGAATGGACATTCCAGCTCAAGCCCCATCGCGTAACTATAGATGCGCCCGGTTGGACTTTTAGCGGGGTGCGTCCGGACGGCGTGCCCGAGCAACAAGTCTTTTTTGCTCGCAAACAGAAATCCGCAGCCGGTGAGGCGAGTTACGACCGACAGGATTTCCAGACCGTTGCAGCGATCGATCGTAATTTGGAGCTCGGACTCGTTTGGCAGGTGCGCTCGAAGGTCACTCGGCTTTCTCCCGCGGGCCAAGCCATCGCCCTGCGCATCCCGCTGCTTTCCGGCGAGAACGTGCTCACTTCAAATGTCATCGTAAGGGAGGGCTTCATTGAGGTGCGCCTCGGAGCGAACGACTCAGAGTTCGCGTGGGAAAGCGAGCTACCCGCGGTCGATCGGATCAAACTGAGCACCAATGTCGACGATTCTTGGGTCGAGCGGTGGCACCTTATTGCCTCGCCCGTCTGGAATCTCACCATTTCCGGCCTTGCGCCTACCTTCGAGCCGGGAAATCCCGAGCTCATCCCCGTGTGGCATCCGTGGCCCGGCGAGGGAGTGGAACTTGCCGTGAGTCGTCCGGAAGCCATCGCCGGTGCCACAGTCACGGTCGCTGGCGGCACGCATGAGATTGCGCTCGGTAAACGCCAGCGCGTTTCCAAACTCGACCTCTCCCTGCGAAGCAGCCTTGGCGAGGATTTTCTGGTAGGCCTCCCTGCGGATGCGGAGGTCACATCGCTCGCGCATAATGGCGAAACCATCCCCGTTCGAAAAGATGGCACCAAAGTCATTGTTCCATTGCGTCCGGGCCAGCAGTCGATTTCGGTCGGATGGAAAATCAACGCGCCGCTTGGCTTCCGCGCTACCGCCGAGGAGATTCGACTGGCCGTCCAGAGCGCAAACATCAATACCTTCATCCGCGTGCCGGACAACCGCTGGATTCTTTGGGCGGACGGACCCCTGCGCGGCCCCGCCGTGCGGTTCTGGAGCATTCTGGTTTGTGCGTTGCTCGCCGCGTGGGTGCTCGGTCGCATTTCCCTCTCTCCGCTTCGTTGCTTCGAGTGGATGCTTCTGGCGATCGGTTTGACGCAGGTCCCCTTACCGGCTGCTTTGGCGGTGATCGGCTGGCTGTTCTTCCTGGTTTGGCGCGGGCGCGCCTCCTTCCTAAGCCTCCCCTCGTGGGGCTACAATTTGCTGCAGATCTTTCTCATCCTTCTCACAGCGGCTGCACTCGTTATCCTTGTGGCCGTTGTTGCGGAAGGACTCCTTGGCGATCCGGAGATGTTCATCGTGGGCAACAGATCCAGCCGTACCTTTCTGCGCTGGTATCAGGCACGATCCGACGCCATACTACCCCGCCCCGGCTGCATCTCGGTCTCCATCTGGTGGTATCGCCTCCTCATGCTTGCGTGGGCGCTGTGGCTTGCCGCGTCGCTGATCCGCTGGCTTCGTTGGGCATGGAACCAATTCAGCGGGGGAGGCTGCTTCAGGCGAATGGGCAGGAAGGCGCTGACACCGCCCCCCGTTCCGACGCAAAGCTGAGGGAGATGCTGATGAGGGCCGCTTCGATTCAAAGATCGGGACAGCGCAGGAAATCGCGGGCTTCCACCTCACCACCTCATGCGAAGCACACAACAACTATGGCTTTCCTGGCTCGATAGATTTCAGCAGGAGCATGAGAGCGAGGAGATTGGAAGGCTCGAAAACGCCGGATGGCGGACGGTGCCGGAATCTGTTAGCCGAATGGGTATGTCAGTCCCGCAGAACACCATCGCGCTCATCTACGATTACGATCAAACGCTCTCGCCGATCTACATGCAGGAGGAGACAATTTTCCCGGTCTTCGGCATCAATTCGGAGGCGTTTTGGAGGCGCTGTGCGGACCTGGTGAAGGACCAGGGATACGACAGCGAACTGGCGTACATGAAGGTGATGCTTGATTCCCTCGAAATGGACCGTCCGACCGGTGCCGACCTCCGGAAGCTCGGCGAGCGTCTCACGTTCTACAAAGGCCTTCCGGAGATGTTCGAGGAGTTCAAGGAGGATCTTCTTTTTGCAGAGCACACGACGTATGGAATCACTGTCGAGCACTATATTGTTTCTTCGGGCCTCAAGGCACTCCTCGATGGCAGCCGACTCGCGCCGTATGTGCGAGCGATCTTCGGCTGCGAGTTTGCGGAAGATTCGCACGGGCGGATCACGTTCCCGCGTCGCGTCATCAGTCACACGCAGAAGACGCAATTTTTGTTCCGCATCAACAAGGGCATGCTCGATATGAGCCAAGATGTTAACGACCACATGCCACCCGATCTTCGACCCATTCCGTTTCCCAACATGATTTATGTGGGTGATGGGCCAACAGATGTTCCGTGCTTTACGGTGATGCGTCGCAACGGGGGCAAGGCGATCGCTGTATACAATCCCGACGATCCGACGCGCCTGAGTTTCAAAAAGTGCTATCAGCTTTGCACTCACGCCGACCGGGTGAAGAACATCGCTCCCTCCGACTTTCGTCGGGGTAGCCATCTGCGCTTACTCATCGAGGAAATGGTCCGCGAAATCGCCGGTCAAGTCATTCAGCGCCGCCGTAATGAGCTCGAAGCGGGAACAGTAAAAGCGCCGACATACTAGCTAGATTTGGTGCGAATGCCAAAAGAAACTCCGAATGGACCTTGGCCGTATGCCGCTGACACCGCAGACAGCCCAATTTCGGCTGTCCTCAGCCGCCCCGTCCGGCAACGAACGCTAATAAATTTTGCATGTGGCAAACTTCATCGCCATTCATGCTTGGGATACTGGCGTTGGAGTTGTTGCTTTAATTTTGGGTAGGACTCGACCCAGAACGTCTTCAGGCTGTTTGTCACTTGAACGGGCCGGTGATTGGGCGCAAGGACGCGGATGATCAGCGCCACGCGCCCGGCGGCGATCTTGAGGTCGTCTGTGACGCCATAGAGGTCCTGGATGCGTGCGCTGAGGACTGGTGAGGAGTCCGGCCCATAGGTGATCTTGGCGCGGCGACCGCCGGGGAGCTCAAGGCGCTCCGGGGCATGCTTCTCGACGAGTTGCTGCTGAGCGGGTGTGAGAATCGACCGAGCGAAGTTCAGAATCGGACGGTCCTTAATTTCGCGGTAATTCGTGGCGCCCTCGCAGGCAAGTTGGACGATGTACTCCCGCTCGGCGGCGCCGATTATCGAAATATGATGTTCTGGGAGGGCCCCAGCCAGAAAGTTTACGCGCGCGATCCACTGTTCCACCGAGTCGTTCCACTGGTTGAGAGTGAGGTCTCCATTTGCGACGGCTTGCGCGAGACAGGCTGAGGCTTCGGAGGAGGGTTCCGCGTCGCGATCCTGCGACTCGATGACGAGATCGCGGAAGAGTTTTTCGCGGCGGACGACAACGCGGTTTTGTGAAGAGTCGAAGTGGTGCGCCGTGCGCTCTTCGAAGTCGTCCGGAAACATTTCGCGCAGCCAACTTTCCTCGATCTGTGTTGCGAGCGAAAGAACGACCTGGGCGTCGCCGCTGCGGCCTTCGATTTCATTGATCTCGGCAGCGACGATGAGACGGCTATCTTGCGCGACGCTGGAGCGCGCAAGCTGTCCACGACGGCCGTGGACGATGTCGCAGACGAGCGTGCCTCCGCTGCGCCGGCGAGCCACCTGGTCGGCGAACCCTGCCAGCACACAACGGGCAATGGCCTCGTCCTTCGCGGCGCTGGCGTCCGTTTCGAGGCCTTCTTGGCGAGCGATCTCAAGAAATTGCTCGAAGAGTTTTTTCACCTGCCGGGCGGCTTCGGCGTGGATGGCGAGCGGACGCAGAGCCTCGAGGCGAAAGTCGTGGCGCTTGGCGTAGGAGAATGCGCGAATAAGAATGAGGAAGTCCGAGATTCCCTGCCCGAATATCTCCGCGCGCTCCTCCTCGACGCGGCGCTCGGTGCGCAGCAGAAGATTGCGCGACTGGGTCAGCGAGGCGATGAGAGCGGCGGCCCGGACACAATCAAACTCCTTCGCGGCGAGGAACATTCGTGCATAGCGCGGATGCACAGGAAAGCTCAACATCCGGCGACCGGTTGGGGTGATTTCGCCAGTATGGGAGTTCAGCGCCCCGAGGTCGGAGAGGAGTTGCTCGGCGCGCGCGAGGGATTTCTCATCCGGCCTGTCCATCCAGCGAAAGTTTGCGAGATCGCGCACCCCGGCGGCCTTGAGAGTAAGAGCGGTCTCGGCGAGATCGAGGCGCTTGATTTCGGGAAGTTCCACTGCCGCGCGCAGCGTGTGGTCGCGCTGTGTCCAGAGCCGCTGGCATAGGCCGGGCGCGGTGCGTCCCGCGCGTCCCGCGCGTTGGTCGGCGGAGGCGCGGCTGATCTTCTCGATGAGAAGGGTGTTGATGCCGCGATGTGGATCGTAGCGGGCCACGCGGGCAAGGCCGGCATCCACGACCATCGTCACGCCATCAATCGTGAGCGAGGTCTCAGCCACGTTCGTAGAAACGATGATCTTGCGCTTTCCGGTCCGCGCGACCGCCTTGTCCTGCTCGGAGGCCGGGAGTTCGCCGTGAAGCGGAAGGATAAGGCATCCGCTTGGCGCGCGATGGGTCATTTCGCGGATGGTGCGCTGGATCTCGTACGCGCCGGGCATGAAGATGAGAATGTCTCCATCGGTCCGGTCAAAATTCTCCGCAACCGCGTCTGCGGCGAGTTCCCATGGGAGATCGTCGCGCGGCTCATGGCGCAGGTACTTGATTTCAACAGGAAACGTGCGGCCCTCCGACGAGAGTGTCTGGCAGGGAGCCAGATGGCGTTCAAGTTGCGCGCCGTCGAGGGTGGCGGACATGACGATGATCTTGAGGTCCGGACGCAGGGATTCCTGGAGGTCCAAAGCGCGGGCAAGGCTGATGTCGCTGTAAAGATGGCGTTCATGAAACTCATCGAAAATGAGTGTGGAGACGCCCTCCAAGCTGGGATTTGCAAGCATCTGGCGCAGGATAATGCCTTCCGTGACGAACAAGATGCGCGTTTGCGGCGAGGAAACGTTGTCGAGCCGGATTTGGTAGCCGACTTCGCCACCCAGTGGGGCGCCGCGCTCCTCGGCCACACGCTTTGCGAGCATGCGGGTGGCTAGCCGCCGTGGCTGCAGGATCACGCAGCGTCCGGATCCCAGGGCTCCTCCGTCCAGAAGGATCTGCGGGACCTGCGTCGATTTTCCCGACCCAGTCGGCGCTTGCAAGATGAGGCGTCCGCCCTCCCGAAGGGCGCGAATGATTTCCTCGTCGAGATTATAAATTGGAAGAGGCTCGTTCATTTCTGCTTCCTGGGCATTATATTGCTCCTGTTCCAACGTGTTTGGTTATTCCGCTGTCAGTAGCATTCAATGCAAGAGTACGAGAAACAGTAGAGAAGCGAAACACGCTCGCCAAAATTCGCGCCATTGTATTATCTGCTTCCATGAATTGGATTCGACGGCTTTTGTTGGCTGCCATTTCGGCCTTGCCGACCGTGGGGTTGCAGGCTGCGGAAACCGCTATGACGCCGGACCAGATCAAGCAGGTCGTTCGCATTGAATCGATCACCATACCGATGCCGGGCGAATTCTTCGCCGCAATTAACAAACAGGGTCGTCCGAATTGGAAGCAGCTTGTTCGCACTGGCACACCTGAGGCAACCGCCAACCGTTCGCAGATTGCCCTCATTCTCGGCACCCTTGTGGCCGACGGCTACATTGCGGTGGAGGCGCAGGACAGCCAGGGCGTCAAGAACATAGGCAAGGAGATCATTAATCTCGCTAAGAAGCTCAACGTGAGCCAAAGTGTTCTCGGTCGCGGCAACAGCATCAATGATTTTGCCGAGAACAACGATTGGAACGCGCTGCGCGAAGAGCTTGAAGCAACTCAAAACGAGGTGAAACTCGATATGTTCGAGCAGAAAGACAGCAGCCTTGTGACCTTGGTGACTTTGGGGGCGTGGGTTCAGGGAACCGAACTCGCCAGCGGCCTGATCCAGCGTTCCTACACACCGGAATCTGCTCGCCTCTTGCGCCAGCCCGCCATTATTGAATATCTCCTCGATCAAATCGGCACGTTGCCCCAAGCTATGCGGGAAGATCCCCTGATCGCCAAGCTCAGCGCCGGGCTCGAAAAATCCCGCGACTTCGTTAAAGACGAGACGCCCTCAATGGAAAACGTTAGAGATCTCCACGAGACGATGTCCTCCATTGTCACGGCAATCGCGACCGGGCCTAGCAGCTGAATAGCCCATGTATGCCATGTGGCCGCCAGCCGGAATCATGACTTATCTACTGCGAATCCTTGTCGCCGCGGCGCTCCTGCCTGCTGCATTTGCCCAGGAGAATCCGGCGGCTTCTCCGCCAAATGCGGAAAGTGATGTCAGCGTGCGGAGCAAGGCTCTTGAGCTCGCCGGCGCCTTCAGCAACGACGGGTACAAAATACGCGACGGCTATTGGCCGGGGGAAATTGAGCCGAATCGATCACAGTTTCTGGAGGTCAATCTTTTCGCCGGCAATGAATACTGGTTTTCTGCCGCTGTGACTTCGCCAGGCCGGAAGATCGCCGTCAGCGTGCTCGATGAGGCAGGCATGCCCGTGGAATATCAAACCTATGAGGACGGGCAGGCTGCCGCGGCGGGGTTCGTTCCCGAGGTGAGCGGTCGATATTTTATCAAAATGACTCTCCTTGAAGGGGACAAATCACAATTCTGCCTTTTGTATTCGTACAAATAGTGTCAGCTTAGAAAGGGACGCTGAAGGACCATGCCGACGTCGATCG
Source organism: uncultured Verrucomicrobiae bacterium (assembly GCA_963708595.1). Classification (GTDB taxonomy): domain Bacteria; phylum Verrucomicrobiota; class Verrucomicrobiia; order Chthoniobacterales; family Terrimicrobiaceae; genus DASTFP01. Next base: position 46,277 of record CAVPTR010000042.1, on the reverse strand, counting down.
CCGAAAAACTCGATAGCCCGCAGGTGCGGCAATTTTCCGTCTTTCTTCAAAACAAAGTCGGGGCATTGCTGGAAGTGGTCAAACTCCTGAATGAGCATAACGTCGTGGCGCTGGCTCTGAGCATCCAGGATTCTTCCGAATCGTCCATCACGCGCATGATTGTGAGCGATCCCGAGCGGGTGAGCGCACTCTTTCACGAGCACGACATTGCCTTCGGTGAATGCGAGGTGCTTGCTGTCGAATTGAAGGAAGGCGCCGCGGATCTTGCGAAGGTGCTTTCCACCCTGCTTATGGCGGAGGTGAACATTCTATTCAGCTATCCGTTGCTGATCCGTCCGCGCGGACGCGCCGTGCTGGTCATGCATCTGGATGACAGTGAATGTTCGAGCGCCGTGCTCCGATCAGGTGGCTTCAAGATCCTCTCCCAGGCGGACCTTTCCCGCTGATGATCTCGACACAAGGGCTCGTCGTCGTGCTTTTTGTGGCGAGTTTGGCGATCGCTGCGCATGCCGATCTCACGATCACACAGCAGATCGAGAAGGAAGCTGTGCCGCAGGAAGCGAACATGACGATCACCAAGAAGGTCAAAGAGGGGAAGATGCGTCTGGACTTAAATCCGCAAATCGATGCGACGGGATTGGGCAAGACCACGATCACAGTGGTGGCGGTCAGTGAAAGCCTGCCTGCGGACTCCGAATTTGTGGTCCCCGACGGCTATCGGGCGATGCAAGCTCCCGCGCCTCTTAGCAAATAGCAACGCCTCCTCGCCGGCGTTCGGGCCGATGACTCGTTTCCCAAGTTGCCGGAAACGCCATTTCCGCTAGTTTGTTGCGCGATGAAATGGCGCTTATTCGCACTGGCGCTCTGCCTTGTCCTTGCTGGCGCAGCGTGGGGGCTTGACGCGGAGTCCCGGCGGCTTGCGGATCGCTATCGTGCCATTCTCAACGCCAACCCGGTGCAACAGACCGCCTTCGACCGCTTGTGGAAGATCCATGCGGATGCCAGCGAAACCGAAGCGCTTCTTGCCGCATGCAAGGAGCAAGCGACGAAAAATCCTGTCTTGTACGCGCGGGTCCTGCAGCGAGACGGGCAGGAGGCCGAGGCCAAAAGGGTTCTTCGTGAAGTCGCGGGGCCTGGAAACGTTGCGGCGGCGGAGATGCTCGCCGGAATGCTTGAGGAGGAAGGCGAGATTCGCGGGGCTGCGGACGTCATCGAAAGTGTGGCGGGCGTGCATGAAAGCCAAGGCCTTCTGGTCCGGCTTGGCGAACTCTTGCAGAGAGCTGGAGAGCCCGACAAATCGCGCGCCGCCTGGGAGCGCGCCATCGCGTTGGCTCCGGGTGATCTTGTCCTTCGTAAACGGCTCGCCGCAGCAAGCGCGCAAGCGGGCGACTGGAAAGCTGCTGTCGACCATTTGCGGGTCATTGCCGAGCGCGGTTCACCCACCGAGCGGTTCACTGCGTGGAGCGAGATCTCGCTCCGCTTTGAGGAAGCCGGTAAAGCGGACGAAGCTATCGCCGCACAGGAATCGCTGCTTGCTTTGATGGGACCCGATCATTGGCAATTGGATTCCGCGCGCCGGCGCCTCCTCAATCTTCATAGTGAAAATCATTCCCTTGATGCCCTGGAGCAAAAATGGCGCGAGGAGGCGGAGGCACGCCCGCGCGATCCTCTGCCCGCCCTGCGCATGGCGAAGTTTTATGAATTTCAAGGTGATGATACTCGGCGACGCGATTGGCTGGCCAAAGCGGCCATGCTTCTCCCTAAAGACATCCGCCTCGCGTGCGAAGTCGCTGCGCTCGATCTCTCAATGGGCCATCCGGAAGCCGCTGCCGACCGCTATGATAGGGCACTTGCCGTTAGGCCCGACGATGGGGACATCGTTTTTGTCCGTGCGGAGATTTCCGCCCTGTTGGGTCAGGAAGCGGATGCAGTAAAGCGTATTGAGGATTACCTTGCAGCACACAAGGACGACGATGCCGCGGACGCCAGGGCGATGGCGTTTTACAGGCGGATGCGGCTCTCCGAGCCGCTCGAGCATAAACTCTCGGCGACTTTTCTTACTCACCCCGATGACGAGCAGGCGGCGAGTGAACTCGCACGATTTTACCTCGATCAACGACGGGATGCCGAGGCAGCGGGGTGCCTTTTGCGCTTCGACGGTTCGCGGCTCAATCCGCAGGACGCAGCCGCGGCGGCATTCCGTTTTTCGGAGCTGCTGAAAGGATCCAGGGCCCAGGAAGAAGAGCGACGCTGGGCGCGCACGGCATTCGAGAACGATCCTTCCCGGCCCGAATACACGCTTCGCTTAGCCGATCTGCTTCAAGCAGAGGGCCAGACGGACGCTATGGTCGAAATTTTGCGTCAGGCATGTGAGGCTTCCAGGAACGAGCCGCCTCGTGAGGATCTCGATCGGCGCCTCTTCCTCGCCTTGCAATCTAAGGAGCGAGCGACGCCAGACGAACACGACAAGACGGTCGGGCCGGTCGTTAAAGAAATGATCGCATCGCTTGAAGAGCAGGCGAAGAGGACTGAGAGCGAGGCGCCGTGGCTCAGGCTGGCCCGCTGGCTCCGCTGGACAGATTCCACATCGGGTCCGGTCGGTGCCTTGCGAAGAGGATTGGACGCCGTCCCGCAGTCAACGGCCTTGCAGGAGGCGTTGGCGGTCCAACTTGCTGATTCCGGCGACTTCATCGCTGCGATTGAAGCCTTCAAGAGGCTCGCAGAACTGGCTCCCGAGCGCCGCTCGGAAATCCAGCGCCAAATCGGTCATATCGAACTTGACCGAGGCAATACCGAAGATGGACTGCGAATTTTCCAATCCCTCGCGCAGGAGTCGAAGGATTGGCAGGCTGTCGCCGATCTTGCGCTCGCTCAGCAGATGGGTGGAAATTGGTTCGACGCCTTCGAAACCTGGCGGCGAGCCTATGGGCTTGCGTCGCCAAGTGCACGGCGAGCAATCCGCGCTCCGATCCTCAACGCGGCAACGCGGCTTCAGCTTTATACTCGCGGTCTGGATTTTCTCGAGGAGGCGTGCGTTGGGGAGGGGGACGCTGCGGCACGTGGGGAACTGCTCAATGAAGCGGCCGCATATGCCGTCGAGCATGGCCTTGGCGAGGAGTGGCGTTCGCGCATGGAACGCCGGACACGAGCATCTTCGGAAGCATTGCCCTGGCGGCAGGGCCTTGTTGCTCTTCTGACGGCCGAGGGCCGTGTCGAAGAAGCGCGTCAGGCCCTAAGAGCATCGGTGAAAGAGAGCGAGGATTCGGTCGAAGGCATCGAGCGGCTCGTCAAGTCGGCAGAGGACGCCGCAGATTGGGACGAGGCGGCTCGACTGGCCCGACGGCTCGCTTCTTTGGTCGGGACGAGGGATCCTTCTCCGTCCATGCGCTATGCGGACTTTCTCGAGCGGGCGGGCAGACGGGACGATGCCGAGACCGTCTGGCAGGCGTTGGCAGCCCGGCACGCCCGCACTCCTCAGGTGCTCTCCGCGGCCGGAGATTTCTTCGAACGCGCGGGAAGATACGAACGTGCGGAGGAGTCCTACCGCGCTGCGGCGCGCTTTCGCGGATGCGCACCGCAGGTTTACTTGCGATTGGGCCGATTTGCGCTCGATCGCGACGACCGTTCCCAGGCGCTGGCGGACTTCGAGACATTACTGGCTGAGACGAGATCGGAGATCGAGTCATTTAAGGACTGCCTTCCTTTGCCGGACAGAATTCTTCACGCGCCTGCGCAGCCCGCCCGTCCCGGCGCGCCGCCTGCCGCGCAATGGAAGATTGCCTCGGAGACGGACAACGAAGGCTGCAGGCTTCTCGCGATTCGCGAAGCCGGCCAGCTTCTCGCTCACAGTCCGCAAAAGCAAAGATGGTTTGATCAATTCTCTGCACCAATCGAGAGGATCTGGGCGAAGCATTATTCAGGGGATAGAGCAGGGTCCTTCCTGGAGATCGAGCGGCTGGCCTCGACGGATGGCACCAGCGCAGCGGTTGAGCAGGGCTTCGCAGCCTTGGCGCTGGAAGAGGAAGAAGATGGCAGACTGGGTCGATGGGCCAGTGACTCGGGAAAGGGTCAAGCCAGATGGGAGAGCGTTCTGGCCGCGCTTTCGCGTATGCTTGAGGCAAATTGGCGGCCGTCTTCGGAGTTTCTTACCCGGGTGTTTGCCTATGCGCCTGCGCTTCCGCGCTGGCGGGCCTCTGAGTTCCTGGCTCACAAGAATCTTTTGCGCACGGCTTGCGCGCTCGGTGAAACCGTACCCGGCTCCTTGCCGGCATCTCAGGCGTGCTCCGCCTGGATCGAGCTGGCTCGATGGTGGATCGCTCAATGCGATCCGGAAGAAGCGATCATACGTCTGGACCGGGCGATCGATTGCGCGCCATCGTCGTTATCGTTCAGCGAAGTGTTGTTTGCGGCTCTTCGCGCGCGCTGGCTCCTTACCCCGGAAAGCCAAAGAGCGCCTTTCGAAGAGGAGGTGATCGCTCGTTTGAGAACATCCAAGCATCGACGGTGCGAGAGGGCGGCTGCCGCGTTGATCGCTAGCCTGAAAGGTGACGATTCCCTCGCGGCCGAGAGGATCGTGGAAGTCGTTCGCGATTTGGGAACGTCGGACGACGAGAGTTGGACCGAGCTTGTCCAGCAAGGCGGGAATCAACTCGAGGAATGGAACATGCATCGCCTTGCGCGGGATCTATATCGCGGCGACCTTGCCAGGGATTCCGCGCTCCTTTCAATGAGGGGTGAGAACTTCCATGATTCGACAACGGAACTCCTAATACTCAATCAGCTTGTTTCTGCCGAAGGCAATCGGATGCCTTATTTGCTCAATGAATGGCTGGCCCGCGGCGTACCCGACCGGAAGCTCCTGGATGCGGTCGTACGTCTTCAACACGCCGGGCGCGCGGAAGCGGCAGCCGCCGTCTACAAGAGTCTGTGCGAGCGCAATCCGCGCAATGAAGGGATCTGCGCGGGAATCCTGAATCTCGCCCGGAACCGGCTCATGCGAAAGCCTGGCACCGCCTTCTTGGAAAGATTGCTCGCTGAAGAGTTTCCCATGCTGGGGCGAGCGATGATTCAAACGGCGGGGCTAAGGCTTGCCGGCATATTGGATGAGGAGGGTGAGTATGACCGTTCGCTCGCGCTCCTCAATCGCCTCGGACGGGACGGCGCCCTAAGCAAGGCGCTGTTGTTTCAGCACATCAAGGCATTGTGCAGAACAGGACGCCATCGCGAGGCACTCGCCGAGCTGGAGAGAAATCCTTTCCTCGCTGCCTCGCCCGAGTTCACGATCCCTCTGGCAGAGCTATACGCCGCTTTTGGACGGGAACGGGACGCTTATCCGCTGCTGGAGCGTGAGGTCCGAAGCGGCTCCGCCAGCCGCCGAGCAGCCGCGGCCAAACTTCGCGAACTCGCCATCCAGGCCAACGACCAGCCGCGAGCCGCAATGGCTGAGGCGTTGCTTGACCCACTTCCAGAGAATTCCTCACCTCGAAGGAAAAGCCCAGTCAATGAAGGCGACTGGAAGAGAGTTCTAAGCGAGATGGACAATCCGGCTGCGACACAAGAGGAGCGCTTTCGCGCGAGCCGGAGCTTTCTTGTCCTCCAGCAGAACTTGCCGGCCAATCTCCGTGTGGCGGAACTCGGCCGACTCAAACGAATCGCAATGCGCAGTCGCTCCCTGATTCCGGAGTATTATGTCTTGCGGAAGGAACTCGCCGAGAAATTTGGCTCCACGACGGATCTGGTGAAGGAGCTCTTGGACGAATGGAATGCGGGGCGCGGCAATTACTACGCGGGCGAGATCGTTATCCAAATTTTGGTGGATCAAGAGCGCTATGAAGATCTCGGGCGTATCTTGAATGACTACCTTGCAGATGCGCACTTCAACGAACAGGCTTGGGACCAGATCGGACGCCGCCTCTTGCTTGCGAAACAATACGAGCTGGCGGTTCGCGCATTTTCGGAGCTTAGGGCCCGCGCTCCGGGCGAAGCCGCCCGAGAGCTTAGGCTTGCTGAGGCGCTCTCAATGAGTGGCAAGTACGACGCGGCCGAGGCAATCGTTTCTCCGATCAAACGCATCGCGAATTTCGATCCGCAGGGACATATCGATCTTGCCGAATTCTACCTGAATATCGACCGGGCGGCGGACGCAAAGGCACACCTTCTCGCGGCTCCGGTGGATGTGCGGTCCGGCGCGGCTTGGATGCACGCGATGGAACGCTTTCTCGCGTGGAAAGATTTTGCCCAAGCCCGCGAGTGCATTCTGCATGCATTGGAAACTCCGCAAGCCGTTCCGGCTCGCGCCTTGGCGGACTACTATTCGCGGAGCGGACAGGTGTCTCGTCTCGACCCTCGTGTGAACGAATTCAATCTCCCTCCGCGACAATTTCGCGATCTCCAGATCGAGCTCGCCAGGAGACTGATTTCAGAGAACGACACAAACCGCGCGTGGTCATGGTTGGAAAGCATTGCTTCCCTACTTGATGACGCGCAAGGGAGGAGCTTGTTGCAAAGCGTCGAATACAGCGACTGGAATCGGGCGGGCAGGGTTTGGGAAACCACAGAAAACTCGCTTTGGGACGCCCGTTGCGCCACGGCGCAATTCTTTCTCCGTCGCGCCCAAGCGGTTGAGTCCCCCGCAGATGCGCTCAAGGATCTCGCCCGTGCTCATGAAATGCATCCTGGCTCGTTTTCCATCGCGCAAGCCTACACAGCCAGACTTCTGCAGAGCGATGAGCCGGCCGCGGCCCGGAAGGTCTTGCGGGACGTGATAGATGCTTATGCCGAGCCGGCGGACCGTCGCGCTGCGCGCCAAATGCTGGCGTCCTTGCAAGCTTCCCCTTCCTTGCCGAGGGGCAACTAGGTAATGTAATCTTCAATTATGCGTGCCTGCCCTTTCCTCGTTTTTTGGCTTGCCAGCGCATGTTGTTTTGCCCAGCAAGCCGACAAGAAGTTGCTGGATCGCGTGACCGCTAAGCCAGACATGTCGTTGATCAACCCGATGAATGGCAAAAAGTTCGACGGGGGAGGATTTGCTCTCGACAAGAAGGCAACCGGCTCGTCCAAGTTCCCCTACCAGCAGAAATTCTCGGCTGAAAAATATCGGAACGTTCGCTCTTTCCTGGGGCTCAAGAATCCTTGGTTCGGAAAGATGGTCTATGACTCGAGCCAGGCGAGCCTCTGGTCAAAGACACTGGTAGCGAATGCAGGCAAGAAAGTCCCCGTCGAATCGGCCCAGACGCAGGAATTTTATCAGGCTGACAAGAAAGCTGTGAGACGTGAAGAGGCGGTGAAAACCTCGTCCTATCTTGGCCGGGGCAACGCGCAGGGATCCTTGGATCAAATCAGCGACAAGATCAACAAGAACATGACCATCGAGCAAGTTCGGGAGCTGTTGAACAAGAACCGCTGAAGAAGATGCGTTCTCCCGCCGACCAGGTGGCCCACCTTTCCCGCGGTTGCCAAAAGGTTTTCAACGAGGACGAACTGCATGCGAAGCTCGCTGAAGGACGCCCGCTGCGCGTCAAGCTTGGTGTCGATCCGACTGCACCGGACATCCATCTGGGTCACAGCGTTGTGCTGAGCAAGTTGAGGGATTTCCAGGATATGGGCCATGAAGCCATTTTGATCATTGGAGATTTTACCGCAATGATTGGGGATCCAAGCGGCCGCTCAGCGACACGCCCCCAGCTGACCCACGAGCAGGTGCTGCAAAATGCCACGAGCTACCAAGAACAAGCCTTCAAGATTTTGAGCCGCGAGCGTGCAAGGGTCGTCTTCAACGGTGAATGGTTCGAAGTCATGAACTTCGAAGAGGTCATCAAGCTGAACAGTCGGGTGACGCTTCAGCAGATGCTGGTACGCGAAGACTTTCGTTACCGCCTCGACCGTGGCCAGGCGATCCGGGCGCACGAAATTCAATACCCGATTATGCAGGGATGGGATTCCGTCATGATCAAGGCCGACGTCGAATTAGGCGGAACGGATCAGCTCTTTAACATCATGGTCGGCCGCGATCTGCAGCGTGAGGAGGGAATGCCTCAGCAGGTCGCCATGGTCATGCCCATCCTCGAGGGCCTTGACGGCAAGCAGAAAATGAGCAAGAGCCTGGGAAACTATGTGGCTCTGAACGAGAGCGCGGCCGAGATGTTCGGCAAGCTAATGAGCATCAGTGACGACTTGATGCCGCGCTATTACCAAGTGCTCTTGCACGAGGAGATGCCACGCGATGGGCATCCTATGGAAGCTAAGAAGTCCCTTGCGCGCGCCGTTACGGCGCGTTTCCACTCCCCTGAGAAAGCAGCAGGGGCGCTCGAGGACTTCGAGCGGCGTTTCAGCAGGAAGGATCTCGAACATGCAGATCTTCCGATTTTCTCGCCTGCAGGCGAGACGCGTGACTTTGTCAGCATTGTCGTGGAAGCGTACGCCCGATGTTTTGGAATCGCCAAGTCTCGAAGCGATGCCCGCCGCCTGATTGAGGGAGGCAGCATCCAATGGGGAAGCGAGAAGATCGTTGATCCCAAGATCAGCTTGCCGCGGGGTTCGGGCGGCATCCTCAAACTCGACAAGACCCGCGCTGTGCGGATTTGCTGCTAGAGCAAATGCATTTGCTCTAGGAGACTGTTGAAAAACCCACGCACGTCACGTTGCTGTCAATTTTCGGAAGGTCGCAAGGAGCCAAGCGCCGGCCGTAGCCGCAGTGCTACGGACAAACTTGGCGACATAGCGAGAGCCGAAAATTGGCGCAACCCGGAGGGCGTGAGCGTGACGTGCGTGGGTTTTCAACAGTCTCCTAGGTCTCGGACCGTGAGGGCACGATGATGACCGGGCATTTGGCGCGCTTCAAGATGCCTGTGACGACGCTCCCGCTGAAGAGGTGGTATAACGCTCCGTGGCCATGGGAGCCGAGGATGATGTAGTCAGCCTGATATTTTGCAGCCTGTTCGAGAATGTCATCGACGGCGAGGCCGATCAGACTCACGGCTGCCACATTGACCCCCGCGGCCTCCAATTGCTCAGCGAGAGCCCTCAAGCGCGCATCCGGCACTGAGATGCTTTCCGTTGTTTCCACAAGCGGCGGAGCGGCAGCGATCACATCCATCGTAGCCCCCACCGGAACATAGGTGGCCACGGGCTCGACGATGTGCAAGAGGATGACTCTGGCCGACACCTGCTGTGCGAGCTCGGCGGCCTTTTCGACGACAGGCTTCGAGGCGTCACTCAGATCGACCGGGACAAGAAGAGTTTTCATGGCCATTCGTGTTGTTATTCTATTCCGAGGTTACGCGACACGCGAGGCAATACTCAATACGGGCGCTGAAGAAAGATCTTCCAGGCAATGTTCCTCCCGGGATTGCTCCGGAGATTCCACGAGGCTGACTAAGATTGGCTCGGGTGGGGCGGCTTTTGAACTTCGCCTCTTGGCAGCTTGCGGGGCCTTGGGGATCGGGCTGATAGTTTGAGGATGGAGGATTTGTTTCAAGACACTCTCACAAGGCCAGTTGCTCTCGATGCACCGCTGGCGACACGGATGCGTCCGCGCACGTTGAAAGAATTCGTCGGTCAGCGGCACATTCTTGGCCCAGGCAAGCTGCTGCGCCGCGCCATCGAGGCTGATCGGATTTCCTCTATCATCCTATATGGTCCGCCCGGGGTAGGAAAAACAAGCCTTGCGCAAGTGATTGCTGCCTCGACGCAGTCGCGATTCGAACGGCTGAGCGGCGTGGAGGGGAATGTGGCGGACGTCAGACGTTTAATCGCCCTGGCATCCAACCGGCTGCAAAATACCGGGCAAAAGACCATTCTCTTCATCGATGAAATTCATCGCTTCAACAAGGCCCAGCAAGACGTGTTGCTGCCCGACGTCGAGAGCGGCTTGCTGCGCCTCGTCGGCGCAACAACGCACAATCCATTCTTCTATGTCAACAGCCCTCTGGTTTCGCGTTCGCAAGTCTTCCAGCTTGAGCCGCTCTCGATTGAAGATCTGATCGACTTGATAACAGGGGCCGTTGCCGACTCGGAGCGAGGTCTCGGTGATCTGCGGCTATTGCTTGACGACGACGCCGCGAAGCACTTGGCGACGGTGAGCGACGGCGACGCGCGAAAATGTCTCAATGCGCTCGAGATCGCGGCGCGCACGACTCAACCGGATGCCAATGGCGTCATCCATGTCACGCTGTCCGCGGCTGAGGAGAGCATTCAAAAAAAGGCGATCGTCTATGACGCCGAGGGCGATGCGCATTACGATACAATCAGCGCCTTCATCAAGAGCCTGCGAGGCTCCGACCCGGATGCTGCGCTTTACTGGCTTGCGAAGATGCTGCATGCGGGCGAGGACATCCGTTTTATTGCGCGACGACTCATCATCTGCGCCAGTGAGGATGTCGGCATGGCAGACTCAAACGCCCTCGTTGTGGCGACCTCTGCCCAGCAAGCGGTGGAGTTTGTCGGCTTGCCGGAAGCCCAGCTCATTCTCGCGCATTCGACCGTATACATCGCGACAGCTCCCAAGAGCAATCGCTGCACAATGGCGATCGGAAAGGCGTCCGCTGAGGTGCGCGAGGGCCGCACGCTTTCGATCCCCGCACATCTGCGTGACGCCCATTACAAAGGTGCAAGGAGACTCGGCCATGGCGAGGGCTACAAATACAGCCATGACTACGCCGAAAGCTACGTTCCTCAGGCGTATTTGCCGGAGGGTCGCGTCTACTACGAGCCGACCGAAAACGGCTTGGAAAAGCGCGTCAAAGAACGCCTGGATCACTGGCGGGCGCTCTTCGAGGAGGAGCAGCGGAAGTCAACGGCCAAAAATAAGAACAACGAACAAGATCCGCCCACCCCTCAGAGCAAATGCTGAAATGGATTCCAGAGAGCACAGGAAAATTCGGCCGCCGATATCTATTTCTTGAGCAGGTAATCGGGATTCAACTTTTTCAACGCAGTGACAACAAACAAGCCATCCTTGCGAATGAGTTTGCCATCGAACCAGACTTCACCGCCACCGTAATCCCTTCGCTGAATACTCACCATGTCCCAATGGATCCGGCTCTTGTTCCCGTTGCCTGCGATTTCGTAAGCTTGCCCGGGCGTAAAGTGGAATGATCCAGCGATCTTCTCGTCGAAGAGAATATCCCGCATGGGATGCAAGATATGGGGATTGAACGCGAGTGAAAACTCGCCGATGTAGCGCGCGCCCTCGTCGCTATCGAGGATTTCGTTGAGTTTCTCCGTGTTGCTTCCGGTGGCTTTGACGATGCGACCATTTTGGAAGTCAAGGCGGATGCTGTCGAATGCCGTCCCTTGATAGATGCTCGGGGCATTGAAGCTTAAGTGGCCTTCGACGGAATCCTTTAATGGACACGAGAAGACCTCTCCGTCCGGGATGTTGCGATCGCCCCCGCACATGACGGATCCGATGCCCTTAATCGAAAAAAGGAGGTCCGTACCGGGGCCTTTGAGTTGCACACGATCTGTCTTGTCCATGAGAGCTTTGAGGGCCTTCATTCCTGGGATCATTCGGGCATAATCGAGGGTGCAGACTTTGAAAAAATAATCCTCGAAGGCCTGCGTGCTCATCTGAGCCTGCTGGGCCATCGCGGGGGTCGGCCAGCGCAGGACAACCCATTTGGTCTTGTTGATGCGCCAGTCCATAACCTGGCGCATTGTGCCGGCGACAAGACGCATCTTTTCCTCCGGCACATCGGAGAGTTCGGTAATGTTGTGACTGCCGCGAACCGCGATATAGGCCTGCATTTTCTTCATGCGGGCAAGTTCGATGGCACTGGTGGCGCGGAGTTGGCTTTCGTCGGCTCCGAGCGCCAGTTCGCGCGAGATTTGCGCGTGATGGATTTGCAGGAACGGCAGCGCGCCGGCATCACGGGAAGCCCGAATGAGCGCAATGCCCATTTCGTCCGGGGCATCGAAGAGCTCGATGAAGACGTGTTCGGCTTTCTGGAGTTTGGTCGAGTGGCGGATGAGAACGCGCGCAAGCTGATCGAGACGGGAATCGTACATATGAGAACGACGAAATCAACCACAGGCACGCACGCAAATCCATCGCATATCGTTTCGCGATGTTCGCGCGTTCTGCCCGAGAGTTGCCGCCCTGACGGCAAGCGCCTGCAACCACCAGCGGGTCAGGCGGCTTGAATCGTCGAATAGATCAACTCGTGCGCGCCGGTCCATTCCTTAACAGCTGCACGCAGGCGGGCGGTAGCTTCGTTCACACGGCGCTTCAATGCCCGTCGGTGCTGCCGTGAGATTTCGCCGCGACGCTCTGCGGCGGCGCGATATTCGGCGAGCAGTTCCTCCCAGTGAGCGAGAGCAGCATGCATCTTCTCCTGAGCGCTATGCAGCATCGCGTGAAGTGATTCGGAGAGCGCCATTTGGCGGCTGGAAAGCGTCTCAGCCAACCGGCGCTGCCGCTCGGCAATCTGCGCTTTGAGGATGATTTCCTCGGGCACCGTGCGCAGCTTCCCCACAAGCCCGGCCTTGTGCAGGAGCCAGATTGTCCACTTTGTGGGATCAAATTGCCAGGGTTTCACTCCATTCCGGTAGTCGTATTGAAACTCATGGTGAAAATTGTGATAGCCCTCGCCGAAAGTGAAGAAGGCCATGATCATACTGTCTCGCGCCGAGCATTTGCTTGAATACGGCTGGTTGCCGATCCAGTGGCAAAGCGAATTGATGCAAAAGGTCATATGATGCACGAAGACGATCCGAGCTACTCCTGCGATCAAGAAGGCACCCAGGGCAGCCGTCCAGCCGCCCCATAGAAAACCGAGGAGCGTGGGGAGGCCGAATCCGGCGCCTATCGCCAGAGGGATGTAATGCGCGTGCTGCCAAACGGCGAGGCGGTCTTTTTGCAGATCGCGCACCCAGGTCAGCGGGGTGTCGGGTCCCATGCGAAAGAGGAGCCAGCCGATGTGCGCATGGAAGAAGCCCTTTGAAATGTCGTAAGGGTCGTCGTCGTGATCGGTAAATTTGTGATGCCTTCGGTGGTCAGCGCACCAGCCGAGCGCGGAACCTTCGAAGGCTGCCGCGCCGAAAAAGAGGGTGAAGGCCTTTACCGGCCAACGCGCCTGGAAGGTGAGGTGGGAAAATAGCCGGTGGTAGCCCACTGTTATGCTCAGTCCGGTCGCAATGGCGAGGAAAAGAAAGAGGCCGATTTGAAAGGCGTCCAATCCAAAGTGCCAGATGTAGGCGGGGACGGCGATGAGAGTGGTCAAAAACGTTCCGATCAGAAACGTGCTATTTAGCCAGTGAATTTTTTTCCAAGGGAGGTTCATTTGTCGCTTATTTTTGCCGGGTGCGCTGAAGCGCCCGGCGATTGGTAAATCCGTTTGCGCGCGGACGAAAGGGTTTTTCTTCATTTCGCAAGGGCGCTGGCGCCAAAGCGAAGCCTTCCATCGCGAGCCGTTCAATCCTTTGTCCGATAAAACGCTCAATGACGGCAAGTTTTTTAAGCTCATCACGTGTCACGAGCGTAAAGGCGTCGCCGGCTCGCAGTGCGCGTCCAGTGCGGCCGATGCGGTGTACGTAATCCTCAGGGTGCTGGGGCACGTCATAGTTGATCACGTGGCTCACTCCCGCCACATCAATTCCTCGCGCCGCAATGTCGGTGGCGACCATGACCTCGTACTTGCCCGACTTGAAGCCGCTGAGCGCTTCGATACGCTGGTTTTGGGTGCGATTGGCATGCAGAACGGCAACGGCATGGTTCGCATTGCGCAGCTTCTTGGCGATTTTGTCTGCGCCATGCTTGGTGCGCGCAAAAACAAGCACGCTCTGGTAATCGGTCGCTTCCAGCAGTGCGAGGAGCAAGTCGAACTTTCGTTCGACCTCCACGGAATAGACGCCGTGGGTGACCATTGCGGCTACGGGTCGCCCGGCGCCGATTTCAACGCGGGTTGGGTCACGCAAAGCCCAGGCCGCGAGGTCTGCGATCTCCGGCGGAAGGGTTGCTGAGAAAAAGAGGGTCTGCCTTCTTGAAGGGCATTGCGAAAGGATACGCTTCACTGCGGGAAGGAAGCCGACGTCAAGCATGCGGTCCACTTCGTCGAGCACGACGATTTTCAAACCGTCGAGCCGCAAAGCGCCCTGAGCAAGGTAATCCTCGAGCCGGCCTGGCGTGGCGACGATGACATCCAGACCCCTTTTCATTGCCTCCCGCTGCGCTCCGTATCCGACTCCGCCGTAAAGCGAGGCAATGCGCAGGTCGGTCATGCGAGCCAGATCTCGGATGGCGGTTTCCACTTGCATGGCGAGTTCCCGGGTCGGTTCAAGCACAAGACAGCGGAGCGCGCCGTGAGCGCCGAGATGCTGCAAGACAGGGAGCGCAAAGGCTGCAGTCTTTCCCGTGCCTGTCTGGGCCGAAGCGATAACATCGCGGCCTTCCAGCGCGGGCGGTATAGCGCGGAGCTGAATAGGCGTCGGATCGCCGTAGCCCATGGATTGAACCCCGCGCAGAAGTGGCCTGGTCAATCCAAGCTTGGCAAATGGCATGTTATTTTGATGAACGGGCAAACTCGTTGAGAATGCAGGCCTTGTCAACGGACGTTTCTGGAAGTTCTTAGAAACGAAGCATTGCATTTGGCCGCCGATGGGCCAGATTGAGGGTCGCAAAAACGGAAGTGTGGGGATGGTTTTGCTGCGTGTCCGACATTCGCAGCGGAGTTCCGGCGCAGGACCAGCCTGTTCCTTTCTCGACGAACAAGCGTCAGGCCCCAACCCTTGGATTGCCATCTTCGTTTCGCGTACTTTTATTATGAGCCTAGACAAAACTATTGAAATTGAAGGAACAATCACCTCCGTGTTGCCAGGAACCATGTTCCATGTCGCATTGGCGAACAACCATACGGTCCTCGCCCACATTTCAGGCAAGATGCGCAAACGCTTCATCCGTCTGCTTAACGGGGACCGCGTGAAGCTCGAAATGTCGCCCTACGATCTCGAAAAGGCGCGCATCGTTTACCGCCTCGGGTAGAGGCTCGTGGCCCGGAAATTCGTCCTCGTCTTCCTAATCGTCCCTCGTCCTCGAATTTCCCTGAAGATCGAGCACGAGAACGAAGGACGAGTAGGAGTGGGAGCGAGGCTGATCCGGCGTTCAGAGACGCCCTGAAATCCCAGGAATATTTCTGGCTCTCCCCCCTCAAATGTCCTAACCCATCGTCTAATCTGTCCCGGTGAGCGAGAAAAGCCGCCTTGGATGGCGAATTGAGGCATGACAGAGAGCCTTCTCATTACGACTGTTGTAGTTGCCCTTGCGGTAGCTGCACTGCAGATCGCTCTCCTCGTGTCCAGTCGCTCGGTTCGCCGCTTGCTGAGGGAGTGGATCGCGGAGTTTCACAGCCAACTCGATTCCCTCCCCGCGCAGATGCGGCAGGACAATTCCTCCGGCAGGCAGGAGCTTGCTCAATCGCTTTTCGCGGCACTCAACCAGGTCTCGGACGGCACGAGAGACTCCCTGCGAACGCAGACGGAGGTTCTTTCGCGCCTGCGGGAATCCTTGGACCGGCAGCT
Organism: uncultured Verrucomicrobiae bacterium; assembly: GCA_963708595.1. Lineage (GTDB taxonomy): Bacteria > Verrucomicrobiota > Verrucomicrobiia > Chthoniobacterales > Terrimicrobiaceae > DASTFP01. The sequence continues at coordinate 30,764 of CAVPTR010000042.1, read as the reverse complement.
TGCGCTCTTGACTGAAACCAGTGAGCAGAAACTCGAAGCCTTGCGCGCAACACTGGAAAACAAGTTAGGTGCCATCCAGCAGGACAACAACGCAAAGCTTGAGCAGATGCGCGCGACGGTGGAGGAAAAGTTGCAGACGACACTCGAACGCCGCCTCGGAGATTCCTTTAGGATCGTCAGCGAGAACCTCCAGCAGGTTCACATCGCCATGGGCGAAATGCGAAAGCTTGCCGGAGAAGTCGGAAGTTTGCAAACCCTGATGTCCAACGTAAAGAATCGCGGCGGATGGGGCGAGTTCCAGCTTGCCGCCATCCTCGAGCAGTTTCTCAGCCCTGAGCAATATGCGAAAAACGTCCAACCGCGTGAGAACGGCGAGAATGTTGAATTCGCAATCAAACTGCCGGGTCGCGATATCGAGGGCTCGCAGGTTTGGCTGCCTATCGATGCCAAGTTTCCCAAAGAGGATTACGAAAAGCTGCTCGCGGCGGTCGAAAGACAGGATGCCGAGCAAATCAGAATCTTTTCCAGCCAGCTTGAATTGCGAATCAAGGCGAATGCGCGCGACATCTCCCAAAAATACTTGAGCCCGCCGCAAACCACCGACTTTGGAATCATGTTTCTACCCACCGAGGGCCTGTACGCCGAAGTGCTCAGGCGTCCCGGTCTCGCGGACTTCATTCAACGCGAGCATCGCGTCATCATCGCGGGTCCCACCACACTCGTTGCTTTGCTCAACAGCCTCCAAGTGGGTTTTCGCACTCTCGCAATCGAAAAGCGCTCGAGCGAAGTGTGGAGGATTCTCAGTGCCGTGAAATCACAGTTCAGCACCTTTGGCGACGTCCTCGCCAAAGTTCAAAGGAAGCTGCAACAGGCCACAAGCGACATTGAGACCGTGGGCACGAAGGCGCGCACAATGCAGCGCAAACTGCGCGAAGTCGAAAGCATTGCCGTTGATGCCTCCGACGACGTCTTTGGATTCGAGAGCCTAGAGGATTCGAGCGCGCCCGATTTGCCAGAGAATTCCGAAGAATCAAGCCATGAGGATGCCGCTTGATTCGGTGAAGCAGCCAGATTCGCCCACACGCAGAGAAAACTCCGTCCTCAAATCTCGGAAAATCGAGAACGAGATTTTAGTCAACCCGAGGACCGCGCATTTCGAATTCCGCGACGGGCTCGCGGCCCTTGAGCCATTCGACCATGTTCATTCCACCAAATTCGAGAAAGTTCAATCCGCAGCCCCGCTCATAGGGCCGGGCTCTTTCCTGCTCAGCGACGCTACCCAATTTAGGATTTGCCTCAAGGCGGCGACGATTCTCGATGCAATACTGATTCCTTCCAACTCCGGAGAGCTGTTAAATGCGCTCATGAAGGTATTGATCATCGGTTCGGGCGGACGCGAGCATGCGCTCATGTGGAAGCTCGCCCAGTCCCCGCGGGTAACGAAGCTCTATTGCGCGCCTGGCAATGCAGGGACGGCACAACTTGGTGAGAACGTGGCGATTGGCGCGGGGGATATTCCGGCTCTTGTGAGTTACGCGAAGCGTGAAGCGATCGGTCTAACGTTGGTCGGGCCAGATGACGCGCTGGCTGCGGGTATCGTGGACGCTTTTGAGCTCCAGGGGCTGAGGATTTTCGGCCCATGCGCCGGAGCGGCGAGGCTCGAGTCCTCGAAGATTTTTGCAAAGGATTTCATGCACCGGCACGGGATTCCGACGGCGGAAGCGAGAGAATTTTCCGAAAGCCTTGACGCACACGCGTGGTGCCGTGGCGCGAAGTATCCGCTCGTTGTGAAGGCAGACGGTCTGGCGTTAGGCAAGGGTGTGGTCGTGGCCGAGAATCCTCTCGAAGCGGCAATGGCCATCCATCGCGCGATGGACCTGGGGGTATTCGACGAGGCCGGCAGGAAAATCGTCATCGAGGAATGCCTGAGTGGTGTCGAGTGCTCGATTCACGCTTTGGTGGACGGATCGGGCTATTGTCTCTTTCCGGATGCCAAGGACCACAAGCGCGCGCTCGATGGAAACCGCGGGCCGAACACGGGCGGCATGGGGACAGTCTCACCGTCCGGAACGCTGGATGCCTCGCTGATCGAACGGGTGAAAGCCGAAGTGCTCGACCCCTTCGTAGCAGGTATCAAGGCGGATGGCATTGCGTTTCGCGGCATGTTGTTTCCCGGATTAATGCTGACGGAGAACGGACCGAAGGTGCTGGAATTCAACTGCCGATTCGGAGATCCGGAGACGCAGGTGCTTGTCCGGCGGCTGCGCAGCGACTTGCTCGACCTGCTGGAGGCCTGTGTGGATGGATCGATTGCGACCCAGCGGCCGCAGTGGGATGAAAGGGCCGCCGTTTGTGTGATTCTCGCTTCGGGTGGGTATCCTGGCACGTACGAGAAAGGAAAGGCAATCGACGGGTTGGACGAAGCCCAGGCGATGAATGACGTGGTGGTTTTTCACGCGGGAACGAAACGGGATGGAATTCGTGTCGTCACCAATGGGGGTCGGGTGATCGGTGTGAGTGCGCTTGGCGCGGACCGCAATGCAGCGAGGGAACTGGCTTATCGCGCGGCGGACACAATCCGCTTTGACCAGATTCATCGCAGAGAGGACATTGGCGCCTCATGATCTTTCGAGTTCCCGTGATTCTTGCCGTAATGGCCGGAGCGCTTTGGGCACAGCAACCCTCGCCTTCTCCGTCTCCAACGCCTGAGACTTCCGCATCGCCCTCGCCCACGCCAAGCCCCGCACCAACGCCTCCCCCGCGGACGATGCGGGAGTTGATCGACGGGCTGAAGGACGAAGATGTCGAGAAGGCTCTTCAGACGTTCAAAGAGCTCTTTTTTGATGGCTCGAAGGTGGATGACAAGGAAATGAAGCGGGCGACTCTGGAGGGGCTCCTCACGCGGTTGTCTCCGGGTGCGACCATCGTGAGTGCTTCGACAAAGTCTTCTCCACCTCCGCAGACCCCGTTTCTCGCCGAGATTCTTGATTCGCACATCGCTTATTTCCGTCTCGGCGCGTTGACGAAGGACACCCTTGCACAGTTCGATGCCGCGCTTGCGAGTTTTGCCCAAAAGGAGATCGATGCGGTGATCCTAGACTTGCGGGGCCTTTTGGACGGTGGGGATTACGAAACGGCGGCAGAATTTGCGCGCCGGTTCTGTGCGAAAGGAAAGATGCTCTTCTCAATTCAGAAGCCGAGCGCAAAGCAAGAAAGGATTTTCACCTCGAACCAGGATCCCGCTTTTCAGGGCGTGGTAGTCATTCTGACAGATTCCGAGACCTCCGGCGCGGCGGAGGCACTTGCGGGCACTTTGCGGCTCAATGCAGGGGCCATGATCATTGGATCCGAAACGACCGGGCAGGCGGTCGAATTCGCAGAGGCGCCAATTGGCGGCAATGCCGTGCTGCGAGTGGCCGTCGCACAGGTCATCCTGCCGAATTCGGGGCCGATCTTCCCTGTTGGAGTGAAGCCGGACGTCTCCATTTCCCTTCCTCGCGAACTGCGGGAGCAACTCTTTCGTGAGAGCAAGGAAAAGGGTGTGAGTCAGTTCGTGTTTGATCCCGAGCGACGCAGGATGAACGAGGCTTCGCTCGTTGCGAATCTCAATCCCGAAATTGAAACCTTGCAGGCTGCCCAGCGGGACCGCGGCAAAGCGCCGCAGCTCCGGGATACCGTGCTCCAGCGTGCAGTAGACCTTGTCACCGCGATCAATTTTTACAAGGCAAAGAAGCAGTAGCCGATTCCCGGGCTTTGAAACGAAGCGGCCGCGGGGAATGTCGAGGCGGTTGTGTCGACTGCCAACTTTCAACGGCCAGGTATGATCCAATGCAATCCGAATCCGATCCAAAAGGGAATCGTGATGAGGCCGATGAGGGAGGTCCCCAGCACGACCTGAAGCGCAGTAGGCATATCGCCATGATGCACCTTTGTGACAACGATGGGAAAGATCGCAGCCGGCATCGCGGCTTGAACCACCAGCACGGATTTGAGGGCAATGCCGATCTTTCGCATCAAATAGCCAAGAGCCATCACAACGAAAACCGGCGCGACAATTTGAAGAAGAAAGTAGAACTGCGCAATCACGCTATTGTTCGAGTGCCGGCAGGTTGCTACCGGAAGACCAGATTGCAAATAATCACCGACGCAATGACGCCAGCCAGATCGGCGATCAGACCGGCGGCAACTGCATGGCGTGTCCGCCGAATCGCGACCGAGCCGAAATAAACTGCGATGACGTAAAACGTTGTCTCGGTGCTACCCATGACGGTAGCCCCCATTTTGGCGATCAAACTCTCGGGCCCGTGAGTCTTCACCAATTCGGCGAAGATGCCATTGGAGCCGCTTCCGCTGAGCGGTCGCATGAGCACGAGCGGAAGGAGTTCGGCCGGGAACCGCAAAGGTTGGAAAATCGGGGAGAGGATACGAGCCAGAAGATCCACTCCGCCGGCAGCGCGAAACATCCCGACGGCGACCAGGATTGCCACGAGGAAAGGAATAATACGAATCGCGACTTGGAAGCCTTCCTTCGCGCCCTCGACAAATTCCTCATAGACTGGAACGCGCCTTGCGGCCGCATAAAGTGGAAACATGGTGAGAATAAGGGGAATCGCTAGCAGGGAAATTGCTTCCACACTGCGCGCCAGCCAGTGCTTCCCCGACCACTCGGCAGGGAAGGCGAACGGTTCGCCAACGGAGAGGAAGTTTCGCACGGAATTCGCCAGGCTTTCGAACGCGTGCGGAAAGAACGACATTGTGACGAAAAGCGCGGCGAAGACGAAGAGCGCTAGCAGAAGGCAGATTTTCCATGCGGCGGCCAGGGGCGTCGCAAGGTTTTCTTCAGTCGCCGTTTCGTTCAATGGCGTTGACTCGTCTTTTCTTCTTTCCGCCTTGGGCAGCGCAAAATAGGGCAACCTCTCGAGAGCCTTCACGGCTGTGATTCCGGCCGCTGTCGAGCAAACCGTCGCCATGAATGCCGTTCCGATGATGGAAGTCGGGTTGACCGCCCCCGCCGCGGAGAGGATTCCGACAGTGGTAGCCGGAATGAGCTGAATCGAGCTCGTGTTGATTGCGAGGAACGTGCACATGGCGTTGGTGCCGACGCCGGGCCGCGGGTTCAGCTTCTCGAGGTCCTGCATGGCTCGAAGGCCTAGCGGCGTCGCGGCGTTGGCCAAGCCAAGCATGTTGGCTGCCATGTTCATCACCATCGAGCCCATCGCAGGATGGTTGGCGGGAACGTCTGGAAATAACCAGCGCATGATCGGTCGCAGCGCTCCCGCGAGGAGGTTCACGAGCCCCGACTTTTCGGCCAAACGCATCACGCCGAGCCACAAGGCCATGATCCCGGCAAGCGGTAACGCCAACGTCATGACGGCCGTCTTGCAAGCGTCGAAGGCGGCGGCTGTCACCTCGCCGAGTTGACCCGACGCCGCGCCGAGCAGAACAGCCAGCACGACGAGTCCAAGCCAGATCCAATTGAGCATGGGGGACAGTTTGTCTCACGCCGGGGCCCAGCCGCGCAAAGCAATTTGTCTGAAGCGAACGCCGAAATCCTTCGGCACGTACGCTAAACGAGCAACACCCCTTCCAGGCCTCGAACCACGAGGCTACTTCATCCGGTCAAATGTCTGCTGGAGAATTTCCAAATCGCTGATCCCTTTGGTTTTCGCCCGTGCTTCGGCGATCCATTTGCTTTCAAGCGAGTTCTTCGTCGGCCGATCGATGTCAAAAAACACGCCGAACACGCCTGGAAACGGAAGGTCGGCGAGCCGGTAGGCAGCGATTTCGTCCGTTACGTCGTGGCGCGCCTCGTCCTCAGGCGTATTGTCCCACTTTCTCTCGTTGATAACGTTGAAAGCGCCGCCCTTGCGCGGATTGCCTGCGTCGAAGGCGCCCGGGAAAAACTCGACGCATTCAGAGAGCGCCTCGACCACAGAAAAGCCATCGTGATCCATCGCGCGCTCGATCATCTGCATCATGTGATTGATCTGCGTGGCATGCGTGCGCGCGACGAACGTGGCGCCCGCTGCGATCAGTTTCTTGATCGGATTGACCGGCTGGTCGATCGCGCCGGCAGGATCGGTTTTCGAGCGATAACCGATCGGCGAGGTGGGCGAGGTCTGCTTTTTCGTCAGGCCATAGACGAAATTATCCATGATCACATACGTGAGCCGGATGTTCTTGCGCGCTCCATGTTCGAGGTGGTTGCCGCCGATGGAAAAACCATCGCCGTCGCCCCCGAACAGGAAGACATGCAAATCGGGTCGCGAAAGGCTAACGCCGGAGGCTAGCGGCACAGCGCGGCCATGGATGAAGTGCGCGCCGTGAGTATTGACGAAATACGGAAAGCGCGAGGAGCAGCCGATGCCAGCCAGCGTGACGATGCTTTCCTGCGGAAGTTGCCGCTTTTCGAGAACCTTATAGAAGGCGGCCAGAACGGCAAAATCTCCACAGCCCGGGCACCAGGTTGGGTGATCTGCTGTGAGGGCTTTCTTGGTGAGCTTTTCCCGTTCCTCGACGACGGTGGGTGCATTCATTTCAAAACTCCTTCCAAAATTTCACGGACGCGGAAGGTCAGTCCGTCGGTTTTGGTCAAGCTGCGGATCTTCGGGTTGCAGTATCTCGCGCGGAGGATCGTTGCGAGCTGTCCATGACCATACATTCCTTCATCGTTCATTTCGATGACGATGATCCGTTTGAAGCGATCGAAGATTTCGTTGAGCCCATTGGGCAAGGGGTGCAGGTGGCGGAGGTGGAGTGCGGCGAGGCTCTCGCCGCGTTCCCGCGCCCGGTTGACCGCTTCATGAATCGGACCGAATGTCGAACCCCAGCCCACCAGCAGGGCCTCACCGTCCGGATCACCGTGGACTGCGGGAACGGGGATTTCTTCCGCTAGCAATTGGAGCTTGCGGCGGCGTTTGGCGGTCATCGCGGCATGCAGCTTGGGACTGCCCGTCGGGTGCCCCATTTCGTCGTGCTCGAGGCCTGTCACCACCGGGTATTTGCCGTCCAGCATGGGAGTTCCAGGCGGAGCATGATGAGTGAGGCTGTCGAGTGAGTAGGGTTTGAACTCTTGAGATCGCGGAGCAAGATCGGGTTTCGGATCCTGCATCAGCTTGTTGAGGTCCGGTTCATCGAAGGCTTCAATGCGAGTAGCAAGCGACGAATCGCTAAGGATGATGACGGGAGTGCTGTACTTGCGGGCGATGCGCGCCGCTTCGATCGCGATGTAGAAACAATCCTCCACTGTGGAGGCCGCAAGGACGGCCCGCGGACTGTCGCCATGCCCCCCGAAGATTGCCTGATAGAGATCGCTTTGCTCGACGTTCGTGGGCAGGCCGGTGCTGGGTCCGCCTCGCTGGACGTTGATGACAATAAGCGGGATCTCGGCCATCGAGGCCCAACCGATCGCCTCGGTCTTGAGGGAAATGCCCGGCCCTGCACTTCCCGTCACCGATAGATGGCCGGCGTAGGAAAAGCCAAGTGCCAGGGACACCGCACCCAGTTCGTCTTCGGCTTGCACAAAGACACCGCCGTACTTGGGCAGTTCGCTCCGAAGGATTTCCATGATGGATGACCAGGGCGTGATCGGGTAGCCGGCTCCGTGGCGTACGCCGGCTGCGATCAATCCGTAGGCCAGCGCCTGATTTCCATCCATGGTAACCTGCGCTCTGCCGCTCGGAGATTCCATGCCCGGCTCAAACCGGTAAAGCCGGGAAAGCACGTTGCCGACGGGATAGGCAAAACCAGCCTGGAACGCCATGTGGGCGGTATTGGCAACATCTCCGGATTTTCCGCTAAATCGTTCGCCAATAAGCCTTTTAAGTTTCACGGTATCGAGCTGAAAGATCCTCGCCAAGAGACCCAGCACGAAGATGTTCTTGCCCTTGTCTTTTGCAGATCCACCCAGCGCTTCGATGGTGAGACCGGTAATCGGCACGCCGACATGAACGAACTGCTTCTTGTTGGGGTCCGGCTGCACGTTGTCGGAGTCGTATAGCAACACTCCCCCATCGCGAAGGAAGTGAATATGGTCCTCGTAACTATGCTGGTGGAATGCAACGAGGAAGTCCGCCTCGTCTCCCGCTGAGAGAACCTCGCCCGATCCGATGCGGACTTGAAAGATGGAAGGCCCTCCCGAAATGGTCGACGGGATCGTCATGTAGGTCATCACATCCTGAGCGCTGCGGCCTGCCAGCCTCGCCAGCAGGGCGCCAGCCGACTGGATGCCGTCCTGCGAATTTCCAGCGAGCCGGATGACGGCGTCGCGGATATGTTCGGGCCTCAGATCCGCGCGCATCCCTCCAGCATCGAAAGATGGCGCATCTTGCAGAACAGAAAGAGAACTCACGCTAAAAGGTCTAATTAACTATAGTTCCATCGACGGATTGTCAACGCGTAGCAATCCCAGCAGGGCAACACGAACACGTATAACCATGCGGCGAAAAGCGGGCTCTGCCTCTTTCTACCGCCCATCTGTAACACAATTCCTTTCATAATTCGGTTTCAAATGCAAATCCGATTTCCGTCATAATAGCTTGCTATGTGGCTTTATTCTTTTTTCCCATCGGCGATGCGCCGCGAGCGCGTGATAGGATATAGCTATAACAACACCCATCACAGCCGGAGAAATCTTACTCGAAGACTACCTCAAGCCCATGCGCATTTCGCAAAATGCTCTGGCGCGAGCCATTGGTGTCAGCCCGCGCGCGGTCAATGAGATTGTAATGGCTCGCCGCACCATCACGCCGGAAATGTCCCTTCGCCTGGGAAAATTTTTCCGACAGAGCCCACAATTTTGGTTCAAGTTGCAGAGCATTTGTGATTTCCGCGTGCTCCAAAAAACGGCGGATAAAATCGCCTCGAAAGTCAAACACTTTTAGCGAGAGTTGGCAGCAGCTCAATGACCAAAATCCTCGGCCAGTAGGACTTTAGCGCGAAAGTCTGCCCGCAGTATGCCCACAATCTTCGATAACATTACCACGGCATTTCTCGAAAACGCCTCGAAAAATGGCCTTCGGGATGCGCTAATGGTGGCCCGCCGCGGAGACTTCTGCATCGGCTATTTCAATCTGCGCGGATGGCGCCATATCGATGATTTGGTCGAAACGTGGGAGTCCGGTGGCATGCCGCCTTGCCGCCTCCTTGTCGGCATGCAGCGCTTGCCCCAAGAGGAGCTGTCGCTGCTCTTTGGCAACGACGCGGGCGACGAGCGGATCGACAACAAGACGGTTGCTCGATTGAAACGAAAAACCGCTCAGGAGTTTCGGGAGCAGCTTACGATCGGTTTGCCATCAGCCGCCGATGAGGCCGGACTTCGACGCCTGGCAAAGCAACTGCGTGAAACACGTCTCGCCGTGAAGCTATTTCTACGTCATCCCCTGCACGCGAAGCTCTACCGCGCCCATCGGAATGACAGCTTCAATCCCGTCATCGGATTTGTCGGCAGCAGCAATCTTACAATGTCCGGCTTGCGCGGTCAGGGCGAACTCAACGTCGATGTGCTGGAACTCGATGCCGGCAATAAGCTCATGAAGTGGTTCGAAGACCGCTGGAATGACCCCCGTTGCCTGGACATCACCGAGGACCTGATCGCCGTCATCGAAGAGAGCTGGGCCAGTGACCGCCTGATCCCGCCATTTCATATCTACCTCAAGATTGCCTGGCATCTCTCGCAGGACGCTCGCGATGGGATCAAAGAGTTCCGAATTCCGCACGATGTGGCTGCCGACCTGATGTCTTTTCAGGCCAAGGCGGTCCAACTCGCCTGCCGGTACCTTAATAAGCGCGGCGGCGTACTCGTCGGTGACGTGGTCGGCCTTGGAAAAACCCGCATCGCTTCAGCCATCGCACGCGTGATGGGAGACGATCAGATGCTCGAAACACTGATCCTCTGTCCAAAGAATCTTGTGCCCATGTGGGAAGACTACGCCCACCGATTTCGGCTGAGAGCGCCGAGGGTGCTCTCGCAGAGCCGTGCGCAAAGGGAGCTACCCAATCTCCCCCGTTACCGGCTTGTAATCATCGACGAATCGCACAACTTCCGAAATCGCGAGGGGAAGATCTACCAGGCAATCCGCGAATATATTGAGCGCAATGATGCGAAGGTCGTCCTTCTCTCGGCCACTCCCTACAACAAGTCCTATCTCGATCTGGGAAATCAGATCCGCTTGTTCTTGAATGAACAGCAGGACATCGGTATCCGGCCTGAGATGCTGCTCTCCGAGCAAGGCGAGGCCGATTTCAGCCTGAACAATCCGAACACGCCTCTCTCCTCGCTCGCGGCTTTCGAGCAGAGCACGCACGCGGACGACTGGCGGGAAGTCATGCGGCTCTTTCTCGTCCGACGCACGCGCTCCTTCATCATGACACATTACGCGGAAACCGACGTGCGAGACGGCCGAACCTACCTCACGTTGCCGGACGGTGTACGCGTCTACTTTCCGGTCCGGCACGCTCGCTCGGTTAAATTCCGATCCGATCCGGAAGATGCTTCAGACCCCTGCGCCCGGCTGTTCCGCGATGATGTCGTGCACCTGATCGATTCACTCAACCTTCCTCGCTACGGTCTCCACCTTTACCGCGAAAAGAACCTTCCTGCGGACCTTTCTCCGAAGGACGCGAAGATCCTCGACGATCTTTCGCGCGCAGGTCCTCGCCTCAAAGGTTTCTGCCGCACCAACCTTTTCAAGCGCCTCGAGAGCTCTGCGCACTCTTTTTTGTTATCAGTCCACCGACACGTTCTGCGCAATGAGCTCTTTATCCATGCTCTTGAAAATGGCCTGCCACTGCCGATCGGCCAGCAGGATGCCGCCCTGCTCGACACCCGTGTGCGCGATCAGGGAGATGGCGAACTCGATTTGGAAGATGGCGAGGAGGAGTTGCCGCCTTTGCATCAGTGGGATGAATCGCACTATCGTCAGGAAGCCAAACGCCTGTACGGCGTTCTCTCAACACGCCAGTCGAAGCGCTACCGATGGCTTCGCATCGATGTATTCAAGAAGAACCTGGTCACGCATCTTCGGCAGGACGCCCGCTCGCTTCACTCAATCCTCGCGAATGCGGGCGAAATCCCTCCGGCTAAAGACTTTAAGCTACAGGCGCTGACCGGCCTCCTGAAGAGTGACTTCCCGGGCGAAAAATTTTTGCTTTTCACGCAGTTCGCAGACACGGCCGCGTACTTGAATGACGCTCTCGCAGCGGCGGGGATCGATCGCGTTGAATGCGTGACGGGTTCGTCGGAAAATCCCGCGGAGGAGGCATGGAAATTTTCGCCTGAGTCCAACGACAAGCTCAAGACGTACCCTTCTGGCTCACAGACGCGCGTGCTTGTCGCGACCGACGTTCTCTCGGAGGGGCAAAATCTTCAGGACGCCTCGCGAGTCATTAACTACGACCTTCCGTGGGCTATCATTCGACTGATCCAGCGTGCGGGCCGCGTCGATCGCATTGGGCAAAAAGCAGACACCATTCATTGTTACTCTTTCCTTCCTGCGGACGGGGTGGAGGAGATTATCAAGTTGCGCCGCCGCCTGATCCAGCGGCTGCGTGAGAACGAGGAAGTCGTTGGTTCGGACGAAAGCTTTTTTGAAAGTCAAACCGTGGAGGACGAGAACGCGCTGCGTGACCTCTACAACGAAAAATCCGGAGTTCTTGACGAACCCGAGGACGACGAGGTGGATCTCACCTCCGAGGCGTTTGAAGTCTGGTCCCAGGCAACGAAGGCCAATCCGGATCTCAGGAAGGCCGTCGAGGCACTCCCCACCGTCGTCTTTTCGACGAAAACGCACGTTCCCGACCCGGACAAACCAGCCTTCACGCCGCCCGGTGTTCTCGCCTATATCCGTACAGCGCACGATCAGGACGCACTGTTCTGGATCGACGAGCATGGTCAGGCGGTGTCCGAATCACCAGTCCGCATCCTGCGGGCTGCAGCTTGCGACGCGGAGGCACCGGCGCTCCCACGTCGGGCGGATCACCATGAACTCGTCAGTGCTGCCACTCGCATCCTTCAAGAGGAGCGACGTGACGCACAGGCTGGTCAGCTCGGCAACCGCCGCGGCGCACGGTACCGCACCTATGAGCGACTTCAGGACTACATTCGCCATCGGGAGGGCGATCTCTTCCTGACCGAGCAAGTTCGCTCAGCGATTCAGGCAATTTACGATCATCCATTGACGACTGAGGCTGTCGATAAACTCAATCGCCAGCTGCGCACTCATATTTCGGATGATGACCTCGCCCAGCTCGTCACCACCCTCCACCGCGACGAGCGGCTCGTTGTAAGCGGCGTTCACGACACGGAATTGAAGCAGCCCCGGATCCTTTGCTCGTTGGGCCTCGTTGCTCAGTCCACCTCAACCATAGCGATGCGCTTGATCTGCTGCGAGCAAAGGAACGGGCGGCCGGGAAATAATTCACGGGGTCGGGAAAGGTCCGGCCCACTCCGGTCGCAAACGAAACGGTAACCCGCCGCTCAAAATTAGCAACCCCTCATGTCGATCACCGCCCAACAACGCGAGGAGATACGGCGCTACCTCAACGCCTTTGACTTCTCCGGTCTCTTCACCGATGCGACGGTGGGCTGGAATTGGCCGCAGGTTGGCGACAGAATCCGGGTTCCGTTAGACGGCCGGTTCGCGACGTTAAACACGGTCGCCGAAAAATGCGGCGTTAAAGTGCTCCACGTTCCTGCAGACGCGAACGGGCAGATTATCGTTTCCGACCAGCGCAAGAAGCTGGAAAAAGCTGTCACGCCTCTTGCGACCGAACATCTCCTGATCTTTACCGACGCCGCCAGGACGCGGCAGGTCTGGCTTTGGACTTCTCGCCTGCCCGGAAATCCAGTAAGTCATCGCGAACTGACCTGGGAGAAAGGAAAAGCCAACGAACTTCTCCTCCAGAAGCTTTCCTCGATCGCCTTTACCCTGAACGAGGAAGAATCACTCGACATCACAGGCGTCGTCGATCGACTGCGCGATTCGCTTGATCGCGACAAAGTCACCAAGCGTTTCTACGACCGGTTTAAGACCGAGAAGGACGCCTTTCGCGGGCTTCATCAAAGGCCTCACCGACGGCGGCATGCGCGACTGGTATACCTCGCTCATGCTGAACCGGCTGATGTTCTGCTATTTCCTGCAGCGCAAAGGCTTCCTCGACGGCGACACTGATTACCTCAGCAACCGCCTCGACCGCGTTCGCGAGGAAATGGCAAAGGCCAGTTTCACTCGTTCTATCGCTCGTTTCTCCGCCGGCTGTTCCACGAGGGGCTCGGCCAACCGCCGGCCGAACGCGATCCAGACTTTCAAAAGCTCATCGGCGAGATTCCCTATCTAAATGGCGGCATCTTCGAGGAACACCGCATCGAGCGCGAGCATCCCGACCTCCACATCCCCGACGAAGCCTTCGATCGCGTCTTCGGTTTCCTCGACGGCTTCGACTGGCATCTCGACGACCGGCCGATCGCCAGCGGCAATGAGATCAACCCCGAGATTCTCGGTTACGTGTTCGAAAAATACACGAACCAGAAGGAGATGGGCGCCTACTACACGAAGGAGGACATCACCGATTACATCGCCAAGAACTGCATCATCCCCTTCCTGCTCGACGCCGCGGGCGACAAGCTCGGCGACGCCGCATGGCATCTCCTCCGCGATGATCCCGACCGCTACATCTATCCCGCCGTCGGCCACGGCGTCTTCTGCGATTACCCGACCGGCGAGAAGCTGAGCGCGCCACTTGCCGCTGCCGGACTACATCGAGAAAGGCATCGACACGACCGCAGCCCGACCTCCGCCAACGCCGCGCCCGCTGGAACGAATCCGCCACGCCCGAGCTCGGCCTGCCTACGGAAATCTGGCGCGAGACCGTCGCCCGCCGCCAGCGCTGCCAGGAGCTTCAGCGCAAGCTGCGCGCCGGCGAAGTCCGCGCCGTCAACGACCTCATCACGCTCAATCTCAACATCCGCCAGTTCGCGCAGGACGTGGTGGAAAATGCCGCGCCCGACCTGCTCCTCGCGCTCTTCAAAGCCATCCGCAAAGCTCTCCGTGCTCGATCCCACCTGCGGCTCCGGCGCGTTCCTCTTCGCCGCGCTGAACATCCTCGAGCCGCTCTACCGCGCCAGCCTCGACCGCATGCGCGCCCTGCTCGGCGACTGGGAAACCCGCGGCGAGAAAGCACCCGAACTACCGCAAGGAATTCGCCGCCATCCTCGACCAGGCCGCGCGCCATCCGAACGAGAACTACTTCATCTTCAAGTCCATCATCGTCCACAACCTCTACGGCGTGGACATCATGGAAGAGGCCGTCGAAATCTGCAAACTGCGCCTCTTCCTCAAGCTCGCCGCCCAGCTCGAGCCCGGCCAGGAGATCGAGCCGCTGCCCGACATCGACTTCAACATCCGCTCTGGCAACACCCTCGTCGGCTACGCCAGCCGCGATGAAGTGCGCCGGTGCATGACCCAGTTCGGCGACGGCCAGATGCGCCTCGGTGTCGAGGACGAGCTCCAAAGCTACACCCGCTTCGAAGAAGCCGCCGAGAACGTGGACAAAGCCTTCCAGCTCTTCCAGCAGATGCAGGACGACTATCGGGATGAATCCGGCAGAGTTCCGCGAGCAAAAACGCACTGCTGTCAGAGCGACTCCAGACACTGCGCGACCAACTCGACCGCTTCCTCGCTGCCGACTACGACAAGCGAAACGTGGCCAGTGACACAGCCTTCAGAAAGTGGCGCGACTCGCACCAGCCGTTTCATTGGTTCGTTGAGTTCTACGGCACGTTGCAAAGTGGCGGCTTCGACGTAGTAATCGGGAATCCACCGTATGTGGAATACAAGAAGGTGAGGGCGTTTATCAACTCCCGAAGTCTTGGTATTCGTCAGAAACCGCAGAGAATCTCTACGCATTCTGCATGGAGCGGTCTTGCAGGTTGCTCCGGCCGAATGGCTTTTTCGGGATGATTGTTCCCACTGCTTTGGTTGGCTTGGACGAAACAAACAGCCTGCGTCGCGTGCTGCTTACGAGATTCAGTCTGAATTGGTTCAGCACTTATGCTATTCGACCGTCAAAGCTCTTTGATGGTGTCGACCAGCGGCTGTGCATCCACCTTGCAACTAAGACCGTTGCTGAGTCGCAAACGAAGATTTCGACTAGCGGGTATCAGCATTGGAGTTCTGACGAACGCCCATTTCTTTTCGCACAAATCAGCTACGCGCCGTCCTTTGTTCACGTACGGTTATCGCGGATTCCGCAACTCGGAGAACGAGCCGGCGGGAACATTCTGGCGAAGTTAGAAACGAAGATGCCGAAGTCAGCGGACCGCTACTATTCCCGTTCTTCCCGAGGTCTTCTCATGCATTACCACAGAAGCCCGCGTTACTGGATTCGGGCTATGGACTTCGAGCAGTATTTCAAGAGCCCGACACGAAGCCGTTCCGTTCATCACTTCCGCGATCTGCGCTTTTCCGACGCGGCTGTAGGGAAGTTCGTCGGCGGCATCGTCAACTCGACTTTATTTTTCTTTTGGTTCTTGGCGGTTGGCAACGGACGTAACGTGACTGGGGCTGACATCGAGAAATTCCCTGTCGGTGACGTCGGAATAGGCGTTCTCGCCAAAGCGGAAAGAGCTTTTGATCGGCTCATGGATGACTACAAACAAAATTCCGTCATTCGCAGGCGGCACGATTGTGAGTTTCAGGAGTTCAGGCCAAGCCTTTCCAAAGACACCATCGACGAAATCGATGCCGTCCTCGCCGAGCACTACGGCTTCACTGAAGAGGAGCTAGATTTCATCATCAACTACGACATCAAGTATCGCATGGGGTTGAGCGGCGGCTCCGGCGAGGACAACGACGAGTGAACGAATTTCCCCATCTCAGCAAAGCGCCGATCGTGGAAACGATTCTGGATTTTCGCGTCTCATTGCCGCCCGCCTTCGCGATTGAAACGCTAAAAACTGCAGAGGCGCGAATGCCCGATGGCTATAGTTTGGTGAAAACTCACAGAGGCTGGCTGGGCGAGATCACAGTCGCACCGGAACAGTCGCCGCAACAGGCTGTGCAAGACCTTGGAGTCACGGGCTATGCATTCCACTCCTCAGACAACAAGTATATAGTGCAATTTCGACGGGATGGTTTTTCCTTCAGCCGGTTGGCGCCCTATACCGCGTGGGAGGATGTGTCTGAGAAGACGGTTGGCTTTTGGAGGCTCTACCTCGAAACAGCCGAACCTATCGAAGTTACGCGTCTGGCAGTAAGAACGATCAACCGCATCGCGCTGCTCGAAGGGGTCTTCGAGCTTGGCAGCTACTTGACGGCTCCGCCTGCGATCCCGCCCGGTCTTCCGAATCGTCTGCTGTCGTTTCTGAGCCAGAACCTGGTCCAGGATGAAGAGACCGGCATCGTGGCCAATGTGATTCAAACCATCGAGGCTCCAGACGCGGGCGGAAAGCGGGCCATCATTCTGGACAGCGACGTGTTCCTTGAACGGAAGTTCGAGCCGGCAGACAAGCAACTGCTGGAAAACTTCGATTCTTTACGGAGATTGAAGAACCTGATTTTTTTCAATAGCCTTACGCCGGAGACCATAGATCGATACAAATGAGCGCCACGATTGCCGCACCGCATTTCTTACAGGTCGGCTACAGCCCGTCCCCGGCCGTCAGCGAGGAGGGCGCGTGGCTTTCGAAGCTTCTCCAGCGCATGCGAGACCGTTTATTCCAGTCTGAGGCACTCGCGGGGCCTGTGCGCGAAGTGTTCGATCAGCTGCTCGACGTGTATGACGAATGCAGCGGACCCGGATGGGATGGCGCAGACGCCCTGGCCGTTTCCAGGGAATCGCTCAGGGCGGCTGGTTGTTTTTTGCTCTCTCTGCCCCGCGATTTCCCGATGCCCGAAGTGTCAGCCGATGCGCAAGGGGAGATTCACCTGGAGTGGTATGTTAGTCCCCGGCGTATTTTTACGATCAGCTTCGGCTTGAACATCCTGCACTACGCGGGTCGATTCGGAGCCAGCACGACTAGAGGAAGGGAGCCGCTGGACGGGCGACTGCCGGAGCCACTCCTCAATAATATCCGGCGGGTATTTGAATAGATGCTGCAATCAGGGTTGCCCGAGGACGTTGCGCCTGCCGAGCTTCTGGCGAAGTTCATCGTTTCGAGCAGCCATTTCTCCCGGAGTTATCGGCGGGTGAAGCCTGCCGCATTTATTCCACCGTCTGGTAAAGGATCCTCCGTCTTCAGGATTTCGGAGCTCGCACTCGGAGAGGTGCGGAGCATCGGCCAAGCCGTAGCGGCACAACGCCAGCCTCCAAGAACGTTGTATGGGCACGGGCAGCTTCAGTCGGAAGCAGTTGCTGCCGTCGGCTTGAAGGTAATGGCTGAAGAGCCGCCACCGCGCCACGCCGACATCCTCGGATGGCCTGAAGAAAAGGATCTCCAACTGGAGCTCGCTCAGAGCCTTGCAGGGGTTTCAAATCTCGTTCTCTACGACTGAGGACGAACAAGGAGCTACATCGTGCTGCTGCGCAAACCCATGGTGATTGATTGGCAGGGGCGGACGCTCTGGTCGCACGGAAACGCTGCGTTGCTCGACCAACCGCTTGACGCGCTGCTCTGCTCAAAAGCCTGTCCCGGAGCGAAAATCATCGAAGCGATGGACCTCGCCCAACGCTGGCGCGCCGAAAACCGCGCCGTCATCAGCGGCTTTCACACGCCTGGTCGAAAAGGAATGCCTGCGCATCTTCCTGCGCGGCCCGCCAGCCCATCGTCATCTGCCCCGCCCGCGGACTCGATCCCTTTCAGCTCCCCGTGGACTGGCAGACCAAATTCCAGCGCGGCGAATTGCTCCTCGTTTCCCTTTTTGACTTCAGCATCCGCCGCCCCACCCGCGAAACCGCCGAAACCCGCACCCGCCTCGTCTTGGCTCTCGCCACAGCGCCACACCATCATCCATGCCACTCCGGGCGGTTTGCTGGACCAACTCGAAAAGACGGAAAATCTGCCTCCATGAGGAACATGAAAATTTAACGAGCCCGCGAACAGCGGTCATCCTGCCGTCTTTGATTTTCAAAGAATCATGCACCCCGACATGAATCAGCCGAGGGACACAAAGTCCCGCCTTCGGTCTCAACCTCTCGTCTCCATCCGTCCCATCCCGCGCCCGCCAGCGAGCGGGTTCCAATCTGGCGCAAAGCGGCGTATGGGGCCGGCGGCCTTACTGACTTCCTTTTTCAAAACTACAGTCAACGCGCTGGCGGTGCCGATCTACAGCATTGCGTTGAAGATGGATCCTCTTCTATTGGCCATTGCGCTGGCCGTGCCGAAGATCGTGGGAGCAATTCTGGATCCGATCGTCGGGGCGGTCTCGGATAACGCGCGGACTCGATGGGGAAGACGGCGGCCTTTCATCATGGGCGGCGCAGTGATCGGCGCAATGTTGCTTCCTTTGATTTGGATGCCTCCGACTGCCACCCAGATCGGGCGTTTCGTCTATCTCGTAGTTGATGCTTTCGATTTTCGCAGCGGCCTTTTCAACCTTTTCCATTCCATACGGAGCGCTCGGCATCCAACTCACCACTAATTACGACGAACGCACGCGTGTGATGGCGTGGCGCGGCTACGTGCAAACAGCGGGAACGTTTGGAGCCGCGTGGTTTTATTGGTTTTGTCTGCTCCCGGTTTTTGGCAACGAAGTCGTGGGCGCGCGCTGGCTTGGCGTTATAGTGGGTATCGTCATGGTGGCAGGAGCCCTGACAACGGTGGTGGCTTGCCGGGAAAAGACTGAGACGATCGCAAGGCAACCTAAGATCGCCCTTGGCGCCGCGTTGAAGTTTACCTTGCGAAACAGGCCATTTCTTCTCTTGCAGTCGGCCTATGATCGTCCTCGTGTTGGGGATGGGATGCGAAGGTTTGATCGGCAGTTACGTTCATATCTATTATACCTGTCAGGGCAGTAGAACGTTCGCGTCCTACATTACAGGCATCGGCGGGACGCTCACGATTTTCTCGACTTTTGCAGCCTTGCCTTTCGGTCTATGGCTCTCCACTCACACCGGCAAGCGGCACGGCGCGCTTTCCGGCTTACTGATTGCCTTATTGGGCGTATGTTTGATGCCCTTTCTGCTGGTGCCAGAGCGTCCCTACTTGATCATCATCGAATGGATTATCCTGGCCCTGGGCATGTCATGCGCCAATTTGATGTTCAACTCGATGACGGCCGATATCTGCGATGAGGATGAGCTGGTTACCGGTCTGCGCCGCGAGGGCGCCTACGTCGCCGTCGCCGGATTCTTCGGAAAGGTGGCTCAAGTCACCACATTGTTGCTCGGCGGCGCACTTCCAAGGATGGCGGGATACGTCGACACGAGCGCGCCGCCGACACTAGGTGAACTAAAAGTCATGCGGACCATGCTGATCGGAATTCAATTCGTAGCGGTCCTCGTCGCGATCATCATCATCTGGTTTTACCCGCTGACGCGCTCTGCATCTGAAGCGACACGACGTCTGTTGGACGAACGCAAACGGCGAAACGTGGATGACTAACGGCCCGCGCTGTTATCGTAATCAATTACAACATCATTCCATAGGGTTTGCCGGCCTTTCGCAGAACTCGTTCCACCCGACGGGCAGAGAACGAGCAAAACCGCTTGATCTGCTGGAATCGGCACCACGACCTCCTCATGCACACGCTTGAACAGCATACGATTTTGGATGACCTCATAGAGGTCCACCGGGCCTTTTCCCACGGGCACCTTTACCTCGCGCTGTTCTGGATGTGGGTTGTAAAAAAGATAAGTCGGATAGGATGAAGCGGCGAAAGATTCCGTCGCCCGGCAATCCAACCGGAGAATCCCTTCCACGTTGGTCCGTTCCACTGCCGCTGCCAGAAGTCCAACAAAGGCAGAACCATAAAGTGCGAGATCGGTATGTCCCCAACCTAGAAACAACGGATCTCCGCTGGCATAAGGCATGGGGTCAAGATAAGTATCGACATACACTTGCTCGATATCGACTGGCTTTCCCCGTCTTTCCGCATCATTGAACTCCGCGCGAAGTGTGATCCAGAGTGGACCGTCCTTTTCGATCTTCGCGCTCTTGCGGGTCTTGTCTCCCGGTTTTAGTTTAATCGCGCTGGACCACGGCCCCGTTTCGGCTTTAGCCACCAAGATCTCAGAGCTGTTTGTGACCGCGCCTTCTTTAGGGGCGAACTCAATAGTCAGTGTATGATCGACGCCCTTAGTGACAACGACTTTCCAAAGAACCTCCAGCATGCCCTTATCATCGACGACAAAACGATCCTCTTGAGACATGCTATTCTCTTTGGTTTGAAGGTTATCTAAGATTGCGCGGCCCTTAATCATTCTTCTTTCCACCGGACGGTCCCGGCAAACTCCACGCTTTCTCAAGCCTTCGTAGGCGATGCAGAAATCCGTATCATAAGTCGAGGCCCAGCTCCAGGAAGTCTGCTCGTGCGGCTTCCAGGCATTCGCGTAGAAGTAACGGCTATTAATCGCGACATTCAGCACCCACTTGCCGATAGCACGCGCGAAGCGATCATCATACCGGGCAATTGGGAGCATGACACCTGCTGTTAGAAAACTGTTCATCGTGAAGGCATACTCCCACGGAGGGTAAACACTTCCGATTAGTCCATAGGTTTCTGTGTTGCCCCACTTCTCTACAATCGCCCCCCACTTGCGCGGGCTATTTCCGTCAAGCGCCCAATTGATAAATTTCTCCGTATGATGATCGGTGCCTTGCTCCGCGTTCATGCGAGCAGATGCGTACGCGCCGTATGCCATCAAGCACTCGTACGACGGATTGGCCTGCCGCTCGTCGAGGAATGTGGCGGCCCACCGGGCTGCCTGCAAATACTTGTGCTCACCTGTTTGAACGAAGGCCATATACTCCAGCCACATTACGGCGGCCGCGGCATCCGGTTCTTTCCACGTTGGGTGATCAAACGGCTCGTTGGTTAAAAAGTTGAAGGCCGTATGATCAAAGTTCGGCGCACGCGGTGGAGAATCGCTCGCACCAAGGGCTATAGAGCAATCGCGCCATCTATCTGCGATCGCAACAAACTGCTCACGAGTCTCGGAATCCTCGCGATAGTGGTCACGGATTTGGTAAAACATGAGACTAGGGAGCAATTCATACCAGAAGCTTTGTCCAGAGCGCGCATTCGGATTGTTCATGTATAGGTTCGTTCCATTTCCTCTGGCGTAGAATATTTTCAGCATCTCAACCCAATTGTAGCCTTTCTGATTGCTCTTATCGATACCCGCCTTGGTCGCTCCGAGCACCGCCGCGAGGCACGTTATCGCGTCATAATCATTACTGATTGGCGTTTGATTACGACTGCCAACATAAGCCGGCAAAGCGAAGCCAATGATATTATAATTAATGCGCCGATTGTCCCACCATGGCAGCGGAAGATAAGGACCTTTCTTATCAAAGTCGAAAGCAAGCCGATCGAAGTCGCGAGCGACCTTCTTCCAATCGCGGAGCACTAATGGTTGAGGCAGATTCGGCATTTTTTCGATCGCGGAAATCGGACGTTGGTTCGCCTGCCCAAATACTAAAGAGTGGAAAGAAAGAGCGAAAGAAACGACAAGCAATTTTAGCCTCTGACGCAAGACGGCGTAGGAAACGAACTGAAGAGTCATCTTAGCGGAAATGAGCCAAACATGTCTCATTACACAAGAGATGACTCGAATTGAGATCCTCCTCGTGCTCGTCCTTCGTCCTCGAACCCTCTTGGAGAAATCAAGCAGGATGACGAATTTTTCAACGCTCTACGCTTGAAAGATGCGCGGACAGCGATTCCACGTTTTCGCGAACGGTTTTCGATCTGGTTAGGAAAGGTTCGAATTGGGCGCTGCCCTGCAGAATCTCACGCAAAAACGGCGCGGTGCGACTGCGCTTCGACTTGGCGATCTCCTCCGGAGTCCCGAACGTTACAATCTCGCCGCCCTTCGCGCCGGCCTCCGGGCCAAGATCGACAACATAATCGGCTTCCGCGATCACATCGAGGTGGTGTTCGATGACGATGACGGTGCCGCCTTCGTCGATGAGGCGGTGCAGAATCTGGATGAGTTGGGTCACGTCGTGGGCGTGGAGGCCGATCGTGGGCTCTTCGAGAAGGTAAAGAGTGGATTTACCCCGTCGAGTGGTTTGGATTTCCTCGGCAGCGGCCGTCGCGCGGCGCGTAAGCTGGGTTACGAGCTTGATGCGCTGCGCCTCGCCGCCGCTAAGGGTGGGGCTGGGCTGGCCGAGTTGGAGGTAGCCAAGTCCGGTCTCCACGAGAAGATCGAGCGCCCTCCGGATTTTTGAGTGCGGGGCGAAGAATTCCGTTGCTTGCTCGGCAGTCATTTCCATGACATCGCCGATGGACTTGCCATTGTATTCGATTTCCAGTGTGGAGGCGTTGTAGCGCTTTCCGCCGCACTCCTGGCAAGGCATGTAGGAGGTGGGCAGGAAGTTCATTTCGAGCTTGATGACCCCTTGCCCCTGGCAGGCTTCGCATCGCCCGCCTTCGTTGTTAAACGAGAACCGGCTTCCGGTGTATCCGCGCATGCGGGCCGCAGGGAGGTTGGCATACAAGGCGCGAATTTCATCGAAGACCTTGATGTAGGTTGCAGGAGTCGAGCGAGAGGTCTTGCCGATCGGTGATTGATCGACTTCGAGCACGGCGCCGAGCAATCCGGCGCCCTCTATTGCCCGGTAGAGCGCACTGTTCGTTTGACGCGAGTTTTTCGCGTGGAATGCCGTCCGAGACCTTTGATTGAGCGTCTCCTTCACGGCAGGGAGCAACACACCGCGGACAAGCGTGCTCTTGCCGGAACCAGAAATGCCGGTGACGACGGTCAGGCGGTTGATTGGGAAGCGTACGTTGAGGTCTTTGAGATTGTGGAGATGAGCGCCAGCGAGTTCGACCCAGCCTGGGGCGTCTTTCAGACCGCGTCGCGAGCCGCGCGACGGGTGCCCCATCGGATTCTTTAAACACTGACCGGTCAACGAATTCGGATTGGAAAGGACATCCCGAAGAAGCCCGGTTGCGACGATCTCCCCGCCGTGCGCGCCGGCGCGCGGTCCCAAGTCAATGATGTGATCGGCGCGGCGCATGGTCTCTTCGTCGTGTTCGACGATGACGAGCGAATTGCCGTGGAGGGCGAGTGTTTCCAGGGCGTCGAGAAGCCGGGAGTTATCGCGCGCATGGAGACCGATGGTCGGCTCGTCGAGAACGTATAGGACACCGCGCAGGTTCGAACCGAGTTGGGCAGCCAGCCTTATCCGCTGCGATTCGCCGCCACTCAGCGAGTTTGCGGCGCGGTCGAGGGTGAGGTAATTCAAACCGACTTGACAGAGAAAGCGGAGGCGTTGAGTGATTTCGCTCAAGATATCCGCGGCGACTTCCTTGGCGCTTCCTCGAAATTTGAGCTTTTCAATGACCTTCAGAGAGTGGTCGGCGGAGGAGTGCGTGACACTGGTGATGGTTTCGCCCTGAAGGAAAACGCTGCGAGCCGTTTCGTTGATACGCGTCCCCTTGCAGACCGGGCAAGGACGCGCTTCCCCGTCGCCGAGGGTTTCATGGTTGCGTTCCTCCGCAAGTTCGGCTTCAAGCACCGAGTCGAATTCCTTGCTCGAGTAGTCCTGCCAAACTTCTCCAAAGCCCCGACAATGCGCGCACCATCCGTGGGGCGAATTGAACGAAAAAAGGCGCGGATCGAGCGGCTCGAAAGCGCGGCCGCAGTCCGGGCAGTTCATTTCGGAGCTCACGATGTGAATTTTTCCCTTGCTGTCGCGGACGCGGGCCGACCCTTTGCCGATATCGAGCGCGCGGCGTACCAGTTCCTTGGCGTCTCCCCGGGGCGGGACTTCACCGATGAGAGCATCGATCGTGTGTTCTTTGAAACGCTCGAGCTTTGCAAAGCCGGCGACCGGCGTGAGCACGCCGTCCACGAGGAGAAAGTCAATTTCATGCCGCGCAGCCCATTGGGCGATCCTGGTGTGGAACCCCTTGCGGGCTCTGATGAGAGGGGCAAAGATCTGGACAGCACTGCGTCCCGCGATTTGCTGGACGGTGGTGGTGATGGCGGAGAAGGTTTGTTTTTCAACGGCCAGGCCGCAGTCGGGACAGTGCTGGGTGCCGAGCTTTGAGAAAAGAAGGCGGAGGAAGTGGTAGATTTCCGTGACGGTTGCGACGGTCGATTTTCCACCGCCGCGGGTCACACGTTGTTCGATGGCGACGCTGGGCGGCAGCCCTTCGATGGAGTCCACATCGGGCTTTTCGAGTTGGTCCACAAATTGCCTTGCGTATGCCGACATGCTGTCGAGAAAGCGCCGCTGGCCTTCGGCGAACAGAATGTCGAAGGCGAGAGTCGATTTTCCCGATCCACTCAGCCCCGTGACAACGACAATTTTTTCGCGAGGAATGTCGACGGTGATGTTCTTCAGATTGTGTTCACGTGCGCCTGAAACCCGGATGGCATTCGAGGAATGTCCGCCGGAAGTCCTCGCAACCGGCTGTTGATTCGGGAGGCGTTCGACGATGCCGCTTGCACGGCTGAGGATATCCTTCAAAAAACGCCCTGTGTGCGACGCGTCGCATTGGGCGACTTCCTCGGGCGTTCCGACCGCCACGACCCGCCCGCCGTGATTGCCAGCTTCCGGACCGAGATCGACAAGCCAGTCGGCGCACTTGATGACTTCCATGTTGTGCTCGATGACGACAAGGCTGTTTCCGTCGCCCACGAGGCGGTGGAACACTCGAAGCAGCCGAGCGACATCGTCGAAGTGGAGGCCCGTGGTGGGCTCGTCGAAAATCAGCAGGGCGCCCGACTCACGCCGTTCGGCGAGATGTCCAGCCAGCTTGAGGCGTTGGGATTCTCCGCCACTCAGGGCGTTAACGGGCTGGCCCAACCGAAGGTAATCGAGCCCGACATCGGCGAGCAGATTGAGTGGGGCTGCGATGCGGTCGTTTCCTTCAAAAAAGGCGATCCCATCACGCGCGGTCATCTCCAGCACGTCATGGATGGATCGGCCCCGGATGCGGATTTGCAAAATGTGTGGTTGAAAGCGACGCCCTTCGCATTCCGGGCAGCGCAGGTAAAGGTCGCTGAGAAACTGCATCTCGACCTTTTCAAAACCGAGCCCGGAGCAGCGTTCGCAACGGCCGTCGCCCGCGTTAAAGGAAAACGACGAAGGGGACAGGCCGGCCGAGAGGGCGTCGGGTTGGGTACCGAAAAGCTCGCGAATGGCGTCGTAAGCGCCGATGTAAACGGCCGGAGTCGATCGCGGGCTTCGCGCGAGAGGCGATTGATCGACCATGATGACCTCTCCGATCTGTTCGTCGCCTGTGAGGGAGCGGCAAGCGCCTGCAGCGTTGTGTTCATCTGGGCCCGATGCGATGCGGGGCCCTTCGCCACCTTCACCTGCGAGATTGCGATAGAGAACATCGTGGATGAGTGAAGTCTTTCCCGAGCCGGAAACGCCGGTGACGCAGCAGAGAACACCGAGCGGAATCTCGACGTCAACATCACGCAGGTTGTGGTGCCGGATGCCTCGCAGTTTGAGAATCTGTTTCGCTCTGCGGCGTCGCGCGGGTATGCGGATAATTTTTCTGCCTGAGAGATAATCGGCTGTGAGCGAGCTTTCGACTCTGGACTTTGGATTCTGAAGTTCCACGGCGGGTCCGCAGAACATGAGTTTTCCGCCGTCCCCGCCGCGTCCCGGCCCGATATCAACGATGTGGTCGGCGCGGCGAATGACCGCTTCTTCATGTTCGACGACGACGAGGGTGTTTCCTTTGTCGCGCAGGGCATCCATGACGTTCAGCAACCTTCCCGTGTCCCGCGGATGCAGCCCGACTGTCGGCTCATCCATCACAAAAAGCGTATTAACCAATGAGGCGCCCAGGCAGGTCGTGAGATTGACGCGCTCGATCTCGCCACCGGACAGCGTGCGGGTCGGTCTGTCCAGTGTGAGGTACCCCAGTCCGACCTCATTCATATAGCGCAGCCGGGAGAGGATCTGGTCCTGCAGCAGCACCGAGGTTGGGTCCGCGGGTGGAAGCTGGACCGCAGCGATTTCCCCATGCAGGTCGCGGATGGGCGTGGCGGCGACCTCCGGCAATGTCTTGTGCACAGGTTCAATCCGGAAATTGAGCGCCTCCGGCTGCAGGCGTGCGCCTTTGCATTTTGGGCACGGTTGGTAATTGCGATAGCGGCTGAGCAGCACGCGGATATGCATCTTGTAGGTCTTCGACTCGAGCCAGTCGAAGAATCCCCTTACGCCATACCATTGGCCATGTTCCCAGGCTTCCTCAGGGCTGCCGCCTTCGCCGTTGAGCACCCAATCCTGATCGGCTTTGGGCAGTTCGTCGAAAGGACAATTCACATCGATGTCACGCTGCGCCGCAGCCTTGAGCAGATCGCGCTGGCATTCCTTGGATTGGCCGCTTTGAAAGGGCTTGATCACGCCTGACGCGATAGAAAGGGAGCGGTCGGGAAAGACGCGATTCCAATCGATACCAATGATGCGGCCGAAGCCGCGGCATTCCGGGCAGGCCCCGAGAGGATTGTTAAAGCTAAAGAGGCCCGGACTTGGCAGACGGATGGCAAGATCGCAGTGCGGGCATTGCCAGCCGGTGGAAAATGGATGCGTGGAATCCTCGCTGATAATCTGAATCTTGCCGGAGCCGAATCGGAAGGCGGCCTCAGTGGCCTCTACCAAACGCGAACGATTTTCAATGGAGATTGTCAAACGGTCCTGGATGACAGGAACAATGGCGGGAAGCCGGTTTACTTCGGCGGGCTCGTCGGTGCGCATCGCTTTGCCATTCAGCCAGACGCGCAGGTAACCTTGATGCCGAAGAAAATCGAAGAAGTCGCCGGGGACCGTTTTGGCCGGAACCGGGATGCCGAATGTCACGAGAACCTGCCGCCCCGAATATTCCCGAACGACCTGTTCCACGACGGAACCGGGAGTTTCGGTGCGGATCTCACGCCGGCAGGACGGGCAATAGGCGCTAGAGACCCGAGGGAAGAAGAGCTTGAGATAGTCGTTGATCTCCGTAATCGTCCCAACCGTCGAACGGGTGGTCTTGACATGATTGGCTTGCTCGATGGCAATGGCCGGTGGGATACCATCGATGAGGTCGGCCTTCGGCTTGTCCATCCGCTCTAGGAACTGCCTCGTGTAGGGACTGAATGTCTCGACATACCGCCTTTGCCCTTCCGCATAGAGCGTATCGAAGGCGAGACTCGATTTGCCGCTCCCGCTTGGGCCAGTGACGACGATCAGCTGCCCGAGAGGCAGGTCGAGGTCAATATTCTGCAGGTTATTTTGACGCGCGCCACGGACGCGTATGATCGAGGACACCGTCCATCTTACGACGGAAAATCACGCCGTCGCGCCGTCTTTCTCAGTATTTTTCAGCTCATCAGTGCGCAAAAGAACGCGCTGCCGCATGATCTTGCCAGATTTGAACTTTACGGTGGCTCGAGCGGGAATCACAACATCGTGCTCGGGTCTGTGCGGGTTACGCCCGACACGCGACTTCGTCAACCGCACCTCGAAGACGCCAAAATTGCGCAGCTCCACATCTTGTCCCTTGGAAAGGGCTTCAGTGATGTAATCGAGTGTCTTCTGAATGACATCGAAAACGTCCTGCTGAACGAGCCCGGTCTCCTTGCTTATCCGCATTACTAAATCCCGCTTTGTGAGGTTTGCCATTTCAAATGTCGTTATCAATCAACGTTAGTAAGCAGATCTTGGGCCGTTTCGCAACACGCTTTTGGTCATTTTTTTGATCTTCCGGTTTCAGAGAGGGACTGACGGACGAGCTTTAGGGGTGAACTGTATGCGGCATCCCATTCCTGGATGGGTAGCGACATGCGATGTGTCCAATTAGCGTCACCCGCCGATCCAGGTATGTTGAAGCGGTCGTCCGTTCCAAAGAGGTCGACAATCATGTGGATGGCGATCCAGGAATTGCTGGCGAAAAGACCGTGGAGGAGAATCTCATGAATTTCGACGCTGAAGGGCTGCGGCAGCTTGAATTCGGGTTGGCCGCAGAAATCCATCAATTCCCACATCCCGTGTATGGCTGCATCGCGAAGCAACTTGTCTTCGCTTTGTGCGACATGGAACAGCTCATCCCAGTGGGATTTGACAGGCGGATGGTCATGGGTGGCGAAGGTCGCCAGGCTTAGGCGCTGGTAATCCTTTCCAGGAATCAGGCGGTCCCAATTGCGTTCCCACGGGGGAATCTTGAAGCCGGGTATTTCGAGTTGCTGCAAAGTAGGCCGGACGTAGGGAGCCACTTCGCCGAGGTCTTCAGCGATGAGACGGTGCGCGCCGACTTCCTCCAGCATCATCCTGAGAATCCTTTCGCCATGCTGGCGGTTGTGCTCGCGATTTTCCTCGGTTTCATCGTCGCGGTCCACGAAGCGAGGCAACTCTCCGCCAGTGAGTTCCATAGCCTTTTCGGACGTGAGATCCGTGAATTTCGCGTTGTTCGAAGGCGGCCATGGGAAGCTGTAAATCCGAAAGAACCCGAGCGCATGATCCACGCGCAGCAGATGGAAGATGCTCATGACGAGCTGTAAGCGCCTTCTCCACCATGCAAAATTGTCCCGAGCCATGCGTTCCCAATTGTAAAGCGGGAAGCCCCAGTTCTGGCCCCATTTTTCCGTGAAGGGGTCTGCCTTGAAAGCCTTCTCTGGCGGTGCACCGATTGAGCGTTTAAGATCGAAAATGTCCGGCTCCCGCCAAACATCAGAGCTATGCATGCTGACGCCCACCGGCACGTCTCCCATGAGCGCCACACCTTCGCGCTCGGCATGCTCGCGAACTGCCAACCATTGCGAATAGGCGTTCCATTGAACGTAGGCATGGAAGCGTATGAGTTCGCGGATATGTCGTTTGCTCGAGGGAGTGAGAGATTCAATCCACACTCGAACGGCGGTTGGCGATCGATGTTCCCGGGGCCACTGGTCAGAAATCTCCGATTCCTCGTGCCAGCTCACGATCGCGCGGTGTGTCGCATAACCTGACAGCCAGTCAGCATTGCTTTTCTCGAATTCGGCGAACGCCGTTGCTCTCGCCTTATCGGCGCTTCGAGAGCGAAAGGTCTTGAATGCCGCATAGAGGAGCTGGCGCTTGAGCCCTCTCACCTCCCGGTATTGCACGGATCCCTGGCGCAGCGCGTCAAGGTCGTACCGTGCGGTGATCCGGTCAAAATCCGCTTGGGTCAAATCGGGCAGAATGCCGGGGAGGGTGGCTATGGTGGTGGGTTCGATTGCCATTGCGCTCAGCAGATTGTAGGGACTGCCGTCGCCGCCGGTTTCATTAATTGGCAGAATTTGCACCACGGAAAGCCCTTGCCGCGAAGCCCATGAGATCAGTTCCTTCATTGCCTCGGTATCTCCGATTCCCAAGTCCCTTGCGCCGCGAACGGCAAAGGCCGGAGTCAAGACGCCCGCGATTTTGTTCTCGGGATTTAGCTCAAGCACATTCGGGTCTTACAGGGCAGGCCGCGCCGTGACAATCGCGAACTGGCGTTCTCGCAGACCTTCTCCATCCTGCGCGGTTGAACGCCCGGGTCGCCGGAATGCCACGCAGAGGTCCGCTCCCGATCACAGCGCGTATCGTAGTGTTACGATCTCAAAGGGCCGCAGATCGAGCCGGACGGCGCCATTCTTAATTGGAAGGGCCTTTTCCTCCGCCTCAAGCAGACTGGCGAGCCAGACCTTTCTGACCGGCAAAATGGTGGTGAGTGTCAGCGGGCCGCGGCCGCCCTCGGATTCGTAAAGCCGAACGATGATTGCGCCGCCGTCCTCGGCGACTTTAATTGTTTCCACGACCGCGCCGGGCCGGTCGGTAAGGAAGAACGAATGCGATGCGGGCAGCGAACCCTCAGCCGGCTTGAGATCACGGACAAGGAGCGGAACGTTCAGCGAATAAGCCTGGTCGATCACGTGACGCAGATCGCCGGTGTGAGGCAACAGGGCGTAGGTAAACTGGTGTCGCCCACGGTCCGCCAGCGGATCTGGAGAGTTGGGGGCTCGGAGAAGACTGAGGCGAATGACGTTGCCTTGGATGTCGTGGCCGTATTTGCAGTCATTGAGGAGGGCAACGCCGTAGCCAGACTCCGAAAGATTCGCCCATTTCTGTGCGCAGACCTCGAATTTTCCCATATCCCAGCTCGTATTAGCATGGTTGGCGCGCTCAAGGTGTCCAAATTGAATCTCGTATGTCGCCTTTTGCGCATAGATATTCACGGGAAAGGCGACCTTTAAGAGCTTTTGGCTCTCCTTCCATTCGACTTCTGTGGGGAACTCGATGCGGGCCGATCCCGCGCTCAGGACGATTCTCTGTTCGATTCGCGACCTGCCGAAACCTCGGACGATGCGCGCGGCGGCGCGCAGCGGACCGGACTCTACGAGCTCGAGTTTTTCGAGACCTTCGATGATACCGCATCGCTCCTTGTAGAAAATGTCCACGTCCCAGGCATCCCAATTGTTCGGAATGTCCTGATGCAGATGGAACATGTTTCCCTGCTCGCTGAGAACTTCGCGACGCGCGCGGAGATCGAAGATGCTGGTGAGGTGCCCCTTGGCGTTGATCTTCACGCGCACGAAGCCGTTTTCCAACGTGATGCCCTGGCGGGATTCGGCGGCCTTGACAGGGGCGTCGGTCGTTTGGAGGAATTCGTCGCTTTTTTCCACGGCGACATAGCCAAACGGGGGGACATCGACGCTGGCAA
>CAVPTR010000041.1:0-20128 GCA_963708595.1 uncultured Verrucomicrobiae bacterium | reverse complement strand
GTATCGGTAAGCTTCGACGACTTCGTTGGCGTCGGCGGGTCGGATCGTGACGAGGCCGGGAATGGCACGCAGCGAGGCGAGATGCTCCACCGGCTGGTGTGTCGGGCCGTCTTCGCCGTCGCCCATCGCGTCGTGTGTGAAGATGAAGATCGTGGGCAATTCCATCAACGCAGAGAGCCGGATCGCGGGGCGCGCGTAGTCGCTGAAGATGAAAAACGTCGAGCCGTAGCCGCGAATCTTCGACAACGACAAGCCGTTCACCACCGCGCCCATTGCGTGTTCGCGGATGCCGTAATGCAGGTTCTTGCCGCCGGGCGTGCCGGCTTGGAAATTGCCGGCGCCTTCGTAGGTTAACGCGGTTTTGTTTGACGGGCCGAGGTCGGCCGAGCCGCCGAGTAACCACGGGATGTTCTGCGCGAGCACGTTCAGCGTCTTGCCGGATGCCTCGCGCCCAGCCACTCCTTTCGGATCCGCCGGGAACGACGGAAGATTGCGATCCCAACCCTCCGGCAATTCTCGGCGCTGTATCTGGTCAATTTCCTTCGCCAAGTCCGGATACTGGGCGCGATACGCTGTGAAAAGTTTCGTCCAGTCCTGCTGGGCCTGCGCGCCGCGCTGACCGATGCCGGCAGCAAAGTGGTCGTACACGCCGTCCGGCACGAGAAACTGCGCGTCTTCCGGCCAACCGTAATCACGCTTGGTGAGTTTGACTTCTTCCTCGCCGAGGGGTTCGCCGTGGGCTTCGGAGGTGTCTTGTTTGTGCGGCGAACCGTATCCGATGTGGCTGTCGAGCACAATGAACGTCGGCCGGCCCTGGGTCCGGCGGAATACCGCGAGGGCGTTATCGATGCGCTCAATGTCGTTGGCGTCGCCGACCCGCAGCACATTCCAACCGTACGCGAGGAATCGGGCGGCGACATCTTCGGTAAACGTGATGCTGGTATTGCCTTCGATGGTGATGTGGTTGTTGTCCCAAACCCAACAGAGGTTATCGAGGCCGAGATGGCCTGCCAGCGAGGCAGCTTCGGACGCGATGCCTTCCATCATGCAGCCGTCACCGCAGACGGCGTAGATGTTGTAGTTGAAGATGTCGAAGCCCGGTTTGTTGTATCGGTTGGCGAGCCATTTCTGGGCGATGGCCATGCCGACACTGGTGGCGACGCCTTGGCCGAGCGGACCGGTCGTGGTCTCGACGCCGGAAACCCAATGGTACTCCGGATGGCCCGGGGCCTTGCTGTCGAGCTGACGAAATCGGCGAATATCCTCGAGCGAAACGGAGGGCGTACCGAGCTTCTCATAGTCAGCATTGACGGCCTGAACTTTGGTGAGGTGCAGGATCGACCAGAGCAGCATCGAAGCGTGGCCGTTGGAAAGAACGAAGCGATCCCGGTTGGGCCAGATCGGGTATTGGGGATCGAAATTCATCGCCCGGTTCCAGATCGTGTAGACCAGCGGCGCGAGCGCCATTGGCGTGCCAGGATGGCCGGACTTGGCGGCTTGGACCGCGTCAATCGAGAGCGTGCGGATTGTGTTGACGGCGAGCTGAATTATTTTGTCGTTGTTCATGGAGTTCTCCTTTTCTAATTTAAGCGCGGCGACCTTGCCCAAGCGACGCGCCGCCCTGTGCTGACGGACGTGGAAGATGTCGCGGGGCGCTGCTGTATTCGGCGGCGAGATAAGTTTGGACGAGATCCCAAGCGACTTCCGGGCCAACGGTTCGTCCGCCCATGCAAAGGATGTTCGTGTGATCGCATAAAATTCCTCTCGTTATTTTCCCGCGGCGGCTCGGTCGGCGATCACCAACCCTTGATCCTGTCGCACACGGCCGGCCGGGATCGTCGGATCGGCGGCGAGTAGTCGGGGCAACGTGGCGACTTTCTCCGCGCCTGTCACCAGCCACAGAACGCGCCGGGAACGATTCAGCATCGGATAGGTCAACGTCATACGTCGCCGCTCCATGTAGATGCCGGTCACCGCCACATCCCGGTCGGAGACGCTCAAAACGGGATCGTTGGGAACGAGCGAGGCCGTGTGCCCATCCGGTCCAAGTCCCAAATGCGCGAGGTCGAGTACCGGCGGCGTCCCGGCAATCTGTTCGAGCGTGCGTGCATACCGGCGGGCGGCGGCTTCGATATCCGATTCCTCGACGGGCATGGCGTAAATCTGGGTTTCCGGTAACGCTGCATGTTCGAGCAAACTCTCGCGCAAGTGTGTAAAGTTCCGATCGGGATCACCAGCGGGCGCAATGCGCTCGTCCACTTGCACCACGTGAACGCCCTTCCATGGGACGTCTTCCCGGGCGAGCGCGCGCAGCATTTGCCATGGAGTGTGGCCGCCGCTGACAGCCATGACAAAACGCCCGCGATCGGCCACGGCATCCCGCGCCATCGTAGCGATCAAACCTGCCGCCTTGTTTGCGACCGCATCGGCATCAGCGTAAACCTCAACCTTCATTGGACTTCACTTAATGACGACGGGATTTTGCCAGCCATCGGGCGGCGTCACCTTTTCCGCGATTTGAGCCGGCCCCCAGGTATTTGGTTCATATTCATAAACCGGCGTGCCCGCTTTCAGCGCCGGATCCACGATTCGCCATGCCTCTTCGACATAATCTTCGCGGGCAAAAAGCGTGGCATCACCTGCCATGGCATCGCTAAGCACACGTTCATAAGCGTCCATCTCGGCTGCCGGCGGGTGCGCGACACCAAGAATCTCTGTGAGTTCACCGGCCGATTCGGTTAGCGGCGCCATTCTGTTCAAACCCAACGCAATGGTAATGTCCGGGCTGATGCGCAGCCGGACGTAGTTCGACTTCAGGTCGAAGCCCTGATACATCGTGGGCGGTTGCCGCAAACGGACGACCATTTCCGTGCATGTCACCGGCAGCAGCTTGCCGGCCCGGATGTAGAACGGCACTCCGCGCCAGCGCCATGAGTCAACCTCAAGTTTCAAAGCCGCAAAGGTTTCAACCTTGGAGTCGGGCTTGACCCCGGGTTCCTTGAGGTAACCGCGGAACTGTCCCCGTATGAGGTTTTCCGGAGCCAGCGGCAACATTGCTTTGAGAACCTTCACTTTCTCGTCGCGGATGGATTCACTGTCCGTTCGCACCGGTGGCTCCATCGCCAGATTGGCCAGCACCTGAAACAGGTGGTTCTGGATCACGTCGCGTATCGTGCCGACTTCATCGTAAAAAGCGCCGCGGCCCTGCACACCGAAGTCCTCCGCCATCGTGATTTGGACGCTCTCGATGTGCTCACGGTTCCAGAACGGCTCGGTAAAGGCATTGGCGAATCGAAAGAACAGCATGTTGTGCACGGGCCGCTTGCCGAGATAATGATCAATTCGGAAAATACGCTTTTCGTCAAAGGTTTGAAGCAGGATCTGATTCAGTTGCCGCGCAGACTCCAGGTCGCGGCCGAAAGGTTTCTCCACGACCACACGCGCCCCGGCCGGAGCGCATCCCGATTTGCCGAGTTGCTCCACGACCGTGCCGAATAGGACGGGCGGGATGGCAAGGTAGTGCGCGGGGCGCTGAGCCAAACCAAGTTCTTTTCGAATGGCTTGAAATATCGCCCCATCCTCGTAGGCGCCGTCCACATAGCGCAACAACCCGGAGAGCTTAGTGAAGGCGGCCGGGTCCAGGCCGCCGTGCTTCTCCAAGCTGTCTTTGGCGCGGGCTTTGAGTTGGTCAAGATTCCAGCCGGCCTTGGCAACGCCGATGACGGGCACGTTAAGGTTTCCCCGCTTTACCATGGCTTGAAGCGACGGGAAAATCTTCTTGTAGGCAAGATCGCCGGTGGCTCCGAAGAAAACCAGTGCGTCAGAATGGGCCGCAATCATAATGGAATCCTCATTTCGCTTTCTTCTCCAAGTGACCGCCAAATCCGAAACGCATTGCCGATAGCAGCTTGTCCTGGTAATCAGCCTCGCCACGGGAAGCGAAGCGTTCGTAGAGCGCCGTGGTCAGCACCGGTACCGGCACGCCTTCATCAATTGCGGCCTTGATTGTCCAACGGCCTTCGCCGGAGTCGGAGACGCGGCCCGCAAACTGGGAAAGATTGGCGTCTTTGACCAGTGCGGTTGCCGTCAGGTCGAGCAACCAGGAGGCGATCACACTTCCCCGCCGCCACACTTCTGCGATTTCGCCGAGGTCGAGGTCGTATTGATAATGTTCCGGGACGCGCAACGGCGTCGTCTCCGCATCAACTTCGGCTTGCTTCTTGCCGACGTTCGCATCGCGCAGAACTCCAAGCCCCTCAGCATAAGCGGCCATGATTCCGTACTCGATGCCGTTGTGAACCATCTTTACGAAATGGCCGGCGCCGTTGGGGCCGCAGTGCAGGTAGCCGTTTTCGGCCGTGCCTTTGTTCTTGGGCCTGTCGGGCGTGCGCGGAATGTCGCCGGAGCCGGGAGCGAGCGCGGCGAAAATCGGATCCAGCCGCTGCACAACGTCCTTCTCGCCGCCGATCATCATGCAATAGCCACGCTCCAGTCCCCACACCCCGCCGCTTGTGCCGACATCCACATAGTGGATTTTCCTCGGGGCAAGTTCCTTGGCCCGCCGGATGTCGTCCACGTAATAGGAATTTCCGCCGTCAATCAGTATGTCGCCCGGCTCTAGGAGCGGCAGCAGATCGGCGATGGATTTATCCACGACGGCGGCTGGCACCATCAGCCAGACCGCGCGCGGCTTCTGCAGTTTTTTTGCGAAGTCGGCGAGCGAGGTCGACCCCGCCGCCTTATCCTTTACCAAGTCATTTACCGCATCAGTTGAGCTGTCATAGACCACACATTCGTGGCCATTTCTGATCAACCGCCGCACCATGTTTGCGCCCATGCGCCCAAGTCCGATCATGCCGAGTTGCATAGTTGTGTTCATTTCTTGTTCTCGTTAATTTACTGTCTGTTGAATTCGGTGCGCGGCCGTTCCATGCCGGCCGTGACACCTTTGTAGGGCTTCAGGTGATGGATGACTCGTAGATGCTCTGAATGGCGGCATCCAACATGGCGTCGAACTGCGCATCGGATTGGTGGGCAGATAGACCCTCGACGAGGGCTCGCGAGAAGCTGGCCACCACGCCATGATTCCTACGGAGACGATCATTGCCTTCTTGCCGGGAATAACCGCCCGATAGCGCAACCACCTTCAGTACCTTCGGATGTTTGACGAGCTCTGCGTAAAAGTCAGCCTGCTCCGGCAGCGTGATCTTCAGCATCACCACTTGATCCGCCGGCAGTTTGTTGAGGCTTTCGAGGAGCGCCGCTTTGAGCAAGCCCTCAGCCCGGGCTTTGTCCGGACAATGAATATCCACTTCCGGCTCGACGATCGGCACAAGGCCAGCCGCAAGAATCTGCGCGGCCACCTCGAACTGCTGATCGACGATGGCCTGTATACCACCGGCACTGGCCTTCTTGATGAAGGAGCGCATTTTTGTTCCGAAGATGCGCTTGGCCTTGGCCTTATTCAGCAGCGCAGGCAGCCCTGGCATGGGCTTCATTATCTGGACGCCGTCCTTCTCATCCGCAAGGCCCTTGTCCACTTTCAGAAACGGGACAATACGCTTCACGTTCCAAAGATAATCCGCGGTCGGCTGTCCGTCGATGTCCCGATCCATCGTTCCCTCGAAGAGGATCGCAGCGAGAATCCGATCGCCGTTAAAGCTCGGGCTGGTGATGATGCGCGCGCGCATCTGATGCACGAGCGCAAACATCTCTTGCTCGTTGGACCACGCGCCTTCCTTGATTCCGTAGTTGCTCAACGCCTTGGGCGTGCTGCCACCACTTTGGTCCAGCGCGGCAAAAAAGCCGCACTGCGTCTTGATTTTCCGCTGCTGTTGTTCCTTCAAGCCATTCATAATGTGTCTTTCGTTTTCCGGTGCGCCGGATCAGGTTGTTTGTGGAACTTTCGTCTGCGCTTCGCGCGCCTTCAAGTTCTGGAATGTGTCGGCTCAGTGGCGTGGGTGCGTGCGCCGCGACTTTCGAAGCGGCGAGTAGCAATTGGGCCGCCTTCATGTCCCAGGAGCATTCATGCTGTCCTCCTTATTTCCCTGTAACGCCGGATCAGGCCGTTGGTCGAGCTGTCGTGGTTCAGTTTCGGTTCGGTCGCGCTTTCGAGTTCAGGAACGATCCGTTGGGCGAGGGCCTTGCCAAGTTCGACGCCCCATTGGTCAAACGAGTTGATGTTCCAGATTGCGCCCTGGGTGAACACGCTGTGCTCATAAAGGGCCACCAGTTTCCCAAGCATCTCAGGAGTCAACCGCTCCGCCAGGATAACATTGGACGGCCGGTTCCCTTCAAATACACGGTGGGGCACCAGCCAGTCCGGGGTGCCTTCTGCCTTCACCTCTTCCGGTGTCTTGCCAAAAGCCAGGGCTTCGGCCTGGGCAAACACATTCGCCAGAAGCATGTCATGATGCCGGCCCAGCGGGGTCAGTGCTTTGGCAAAGGCGATGAAATCACAAGGGATCAGCCTCGTGCCCTGGTGGATTAACTGGTAGAAAGAGTGCTGGCCGTTGGTTCCGGGCTCGCCCCAGAAGATCGGGCCGGTGTCATAGTCAACCAATTGGCCGTCGAGAGTCACGTGCTTCCCGTTGCTCTCCATCGTCAACTGCTGCAGGTAAGCGGGAAAGCGCTTCAAGTATTGCTCGTAGGGAAGGACGGCGACGGTTTGAGCGTCGAAAAAGTCGGTGTACCATACCGTCAGCAGGCCCA
This sequence comes from uncultured Verrucomicrobiae bacterium, assembly GCA_963708595.1. Taxonomy (GTDB): domain Bacteria; phylum Verrucomicrobiota; class Verrucomicrobiia; order Chthoniobacterales; family Terrimicrobiaceae; genus DASTFP01. Next base: position 13,417 of record CAVPTR010000041.1, on the reverse strand, counting down.
GGAGCACCGGCAGATTGCGCTCGAACGGCGCGGTGCGGAAATGCTCGTCCATTTCGTGGAAGCCTTGGAGCATCGCCCGGAAATGTTCCGGCCCAATCGCAAGCATGGTTGAAAGGCCAATGGCTGAATCCATCGAATAGCGTCCGCCGACCCAATCCCAGAAGCCAAACATATTCGCCGTATCAATGCCAAACGCGGACACCTTTTCAGCGTTGGTGGATACCGCAACAAAGTGCTTCGCCACCGCCTTGACATCACCACCGAGTCCATTGAGCAGCCAGTCGCGAGCGCTTTGCGCATTCGTCATCGTCTCCAGCGTGGTGAAGGTTTTGGAAGAGACAATGAACAGCGTTTCTGCGGGATCGAGATCGCGAGTCGCCTCGAGAAGATCAATCCCGTCCACGTTCGATACGAAACGGAACGTCAGCCCGCGCTCGGTATAATGCCGCAACGCCTCGTAAGCCATCACCGGCCCGAGATCAGAGCCGCCGATTCCAATGTTGATGATGTTTCTGATGCGCTTGCCGGTGAACCCCTTCCATTCACCGCTGCGCACACGGTTGGAAAAATCCGCCATCTTGTCCAACACCGCGTGAACATCCGGAACGACGTTCTTCCCGTCCACAAGAATGGTCGCGCTTTCTGGCGCGCGCAACGCGACGTGCAACACAGCGCGATTTTCCGTGACGTTGATTTTTTCGCCTCCGAACATCGCATCAATTTTTTCGCGCAAGCCGGATTCCGCCGCCAATTGGAGCAGCAGCTCGAGCGTCTTGTCGGTGATGCGATTTTTGGAATAGTCCAGAAACAATCCGGCGGCTTCGGCGGTAAACCGTTCGCCGCGTTTGGTGTCTTGCGCAAAAAGTTTTCGCAAGTGCAATTTCTTGATTTCCTTGCTGTGCGCGGCGAGGGATTTCCATGCGTTGCGCTTTGTCAGTGGTTGAATTGGCATGTTTTTGCTACTTGTTCCGTTATGATCGGATGATTGCCTCCTGGCACGTCCTGAATTCTGCCTCTGGAGCGGACTGCTTCGCTAAAACGATATTGCTGAAGGTGTCGGTGTTCATGGCATTTTGTCGGTGTGTATGGGATTTGTCGTTGTCTTTTTCGTTTCCCGGCGCTTTCCAAACGAATTGACTGAGGAATCGGCCGTACCGTGTGTGTGCGCGTTTTCCCAAAGTCGAAACCCGCCTCGAAAGGCGTTTGCGTTGTCGCCTGCCCGGCATTTTGGCGGCAGTTCCTTCAATTTGTGGACGTTGCCGCCGCCCAAAACCACGTCATCCGGTTCGATGGCGGCGATCAGTCGTTGCACGACATCGGCCACGTAGCGCCGCCATTTCTTTTTGCCAAATCTCTCCAATCCACGAAGACCGACATAGTCTTCAAAAGTGGCCTTCTTGTATTGCAGGTGTCCCAATTCCATCGGTTCGACGATGCCATCCACGATCAGAGCGGATCCCAATCCGGTGCCAAGACCCAGAAAGAGCATCTTGCCGCGGCGATAACCACCCAGCGCTTGCATTGCTGCGTCGTTGACGATTCGGATGGGACACTTGAATGCCGATGAAAAATTGAATCCGGCCCAGCCTGGTCCAAGGTTGTGCGGCTCTGCTACCGGACGGTTGTGCAGGACCGGGCCTGGATAGCCCATCGCGACCACGTCGCAAGGCCAATCCCGCGTCAGCTTCCGAACTCCGGCGACCATCTTCTTTGGTGTGAACGCCGGGCCAGAAACAATTTCCCGGGGCTCCTTCTGCCCGGTGGCGAGCACCTTGACGTGAGTCCCTCCGACATCAATGACCAGTATGTTCATAGGATGACCCGAAGTCTTAAGCAGCCTGCCGGAGTTCGGTACTTTTGGATGCGATGACTCCCAGCAGTTCGTTCCAGGACTTTACGAATGACTTCGCGCCTTCGTCTTGTAGCTTCGCGGCCAAATTCTCCACGTTGATGCCAGCTTGGGCGAACTGTTCCAAAACCTGTTCGCAGTCACCGCCATCTGCCGCGATGATCGAACCCAGCTCTCCGTGATCCGCCAGGGCTTTCAACGTCGCCTCGGGCATGGTATTGACGGTGAACGGCGCGGCGAGTGACTTGACGTAAAGAACGTCGGAGGCTTTCGGGTCCTTGGTTCCCGTGCTTGCCCACAAAAGGCGTTGGGGCCGCGCACCGGCATTGTAGCTGCGCTGCCAGCGGGGCGAAGCCAGCAAATCTCGATAAGCTTTGTAAGTCCGCCCCGCGATCGCGATGCCAAGCCGGTTGTTCAACGGGGCCGGAATCTTACCCGCGACAGCAGAATCCCAGCGGCTAATAAATACAGAAGCGACGGAGCCAACATTCGGGTTGAGGCCAGCGTCCATGCGCCGCTCGATGCCCCGCAGATACGCCTCAGCCGCCGCAAGGTAGTGTTCGCGCGAAAACAGGAGCGTCACGTTGACCGGCACACCAGCGAAAATCGCTTCCTCGATGGCCGGTAGTCCTTCGGGTGTTCCAGGAATCTTGATGAAGAGGTTTGGCCGGCCTGCCCGGACGGATAATTGCCTGGCGGCTGCGATGGTTTGGGCCGTGTCATGCGCCAGCAACGGCGAGACTTCCAGCGACACCCAGCCATCCACTCCGTTCGTTCGATCGTAAATCGTCCGGAACAGATCGGCAGCTTTTGTCAGGTCGTCGAGCGCAAGGTCGAAAAAGAGATTTTCGCTCGACCTGTCCTTTTCCAGCCCGTCGAGAATCGCAGCGTCGTAGGCCGTGCTGTTCTTGATGGCCTGATCAAAGATCGTCGGGTTCGATGTCAGTCCCGTGACTGACAACTCGTCGAGGTAGCTTTTAAGCCTGCCGTTATTCAGCAGGTCACGAGTGATGTTGTCGAGCCAGAGGCTCTGGCCAAGATTGTGTAAAAGTTTGGTTGCTTTCATATTTTGCTTTCAGTTTGGTGCCCACCATTGTTCGTTCTTGTTTTCCCATCTGTTTCTCAAGGTTTGGAGCGCCCAAATTTCACAGAATCTTGGTTTTTATCGGGGTTTCTTGACGTGAAGAATGTCCTCCAACTCCCACTTCACGGGTTTGATTTCCCCTTTGGTGCTCCACCACTTGACGCCCGTCCACATGCCCAACATTCGGCTTCCATCAGAGAGCCAGACGCGCACGGCTTTGTAGGCTGGCGGCTTTGGCTCATACACTATGTGTAGCTTTGAAGTCATCTTGCTTGAGCTATCAGAAGTAAACGTTTCCGTAATTTCGACCCTCGAAGGCAGAATTTAAGCTCTGCGAAAATGAGGACGCCAGGCGTTTACAAGGCGTGATCCCCCCAGTAGCGCTGGAGCTGCAGGCTGCCCAGCACGCGGCGACACCCCTCCAGTGCCTCGGCGGTGGCGTGGTAGCGATCAACCAGCTCCAGCGGCCCCCACGGCGCTTCTGCCGGTAGTCGGCCGGCAGCCCGGCGCCGATCGCGAACCGCTTGCACAGCCTGATCCAGGCCGGCCAACGCACCCTGAAGCGCAGGCAACGGGCGACGGCCGTCGCCCTGACGAAAACACGCCCCGAATGCCTCCAGCACCTGCTTAAACTCCACCTCCAAGCATTCAAACTGCAGCCGTAGCCCCGGTTCAGCCATGTCCTGCAAAATCTCTCGGCGGGCAACTAACTGGCCGATACGAGTGACCAACGTTTGGAGCGCGCACACTAAGGCGGCCAGCCGCGTCCTTTCTTCCCCGGAGCAGCCAGCCGTGCGAAGCTGGCGGATCGCTTGGAGCGCTTCGAGGGGGAGCATGGTCAGTTCCACTTGAATTTTCTGTGGATGGGGCTGTCCCTTGAGCAGCGCTTGGAGCCGGCCACACAGCCCGAGGAGGTCATCGCGCAGAACGTACTGGGGCAAGACCGGCCAAAGGAGCCGACTCACCGCCGTCGCGATCCAGATTCCTAAGGCGAGGTAAAGGAACGTATTAATGATCGCCTGCGAGGGGACCGGCTCTTGGGGATTCAGGCCCACAAACGCGCTAATCGCTAGATAACCAAGTTGCATCCAAAAGTTAACGCCTGCAATGCGCGCCGTCATGAACCCGAACGCAAACAACACGACGAACAACGTTAGATTCATGACGATATAGTTGGCTAAAAAAGGCGTGATCAGCAGCAGCAGGACCGCGCAGCCGAAGAGCAGCAGTGAACCGGCCAGGGCCGTCTGAAACGCCCGCAGGTCCCCACTGCCTCCGGCCCGCAAAAAGGGACGTCCCATAATGGTGAGGAGCCACGCCATCAGTGGAAAAGAGGCTGACCCAGGGGGATTAAGCCACTCGAAACAAATGATGGCAATGACCGCCGTCAGGCCGCCTTTGATCGCGACCCTGACCCAAAACCAATCGGGCGCAGGCAAAACCTCCCTGTTCGCTTTGGGCGCCAACGGCAACGGTTGGCCGACCCGAGGTAACCCCGCCATCGCGCGGCGCAGTTGATTCAACTCATCGCACAGCGACTGCAGGGCGGCAAGAGATCCGGCCAAAGCCAAAGCCTGGTCGACCGGGGCGACGAGCAACACGCCTCGCGCCCGGAGCGCATTCACCTTGGCCTCAAACCTGGCAAAGGCCTCATTGAGGCGCCCGGATCGCAAGAGTTCGCCGGGAGCGTGTGCAGCGCTTAAAAGATCGAATTCCTCGCCAATGGCGGCCAACAGCGCTTCGGTCTCCGGCCGCATCTGGTCCAGGAACCACGCGCGGCCGCGATGACGCCCAAGATCGACCCCGGCCTGAAACAGGCCGCTCAGGGCCATCACGAACGCGTTGTAATGCGAAAGGCGAGCGGCAAAAACCGTGCTCTCCCGGGCGCCAGCAAGCTGCAGATTCCTTAAGGCAACCAGCTGTTGGTCGAAAGCCTGCTGAAGGGTGTCGACTTCCGGGGCGACCGCCGCCGGATTAAGGTAAGCTCGGGATTGCGCCGCCACCAGCTGGCTGACGGTCTTCAGGGCGGCCCGGCCGGCGTTGAGGAACTCTTCGCGCGCGTAGCGGGGCCAAACCAGAGTGGTGACCAGCAGCGAGCTGAGGATGCCCACCACAATCTCCTCCGCCCGATCAAGACCGATCTGCCACGCTTGGTCTGGGGCGGTAATCCCATCGGTGGCGACGACCAGGGTAGTGAGGCCGAGCAGAAAGTAAGCGTAAGGTCCCTGCCGGGCCCCGACTTGGCCGAACTTGTAGCTGGCAAACGCCATCACCAGGAACAGGACCGGCAGAAAGATCAGCGGCGTGGAGGTATAATCGCTGACCAACCAGATGCCCACGAGAGCGCCCGCTATGGTGCCCGTCACCCGCATGAGGGCTTTAAAGGCGACCGCGCCCACGAACTGCGCACTCATCAACACGAGAACCGTAAGTATCGCCCAGTTGTCGTTCGGCAAGCGCAACAGCTGCGTGCAGAACAAAGCCAACACGCCCGCCAGGCCCATCTTGATCCCGTAGCGTACCCGTAAGTCACCAAAGACAGGCCGGCCTGCCCAGGGCCACCTCCATGCGAACGAAACAGCGTGCGTAGCAACCGCGCTCATCACGGTCCAGCAAGAGACGGCTGCTTGGGCGCATCGACAGGTTCAAACTCCGGGATGATCGCGACTGACACGGTTTGACCGATGCGCAAGGGCATCGGCGTGGGACCCGCCACCTGCAGGCGCACCGGAAAGCGCTGCGGCAGGCGCACCCAATCGATGGTTTGATCCACCGCGGGCAACAAGGCCGTACTCGTGCTGCCGGCGCCATCCGCCACGAAAATGCCCCATCCCACGCTGCGAACCACGGCTTGGAACGGTTGACCTCCCTGGCCCATCAGCGTGATCCGTGCTTTCTGGCCGACCTGGATGTGTGGTAACTGGGTTTCTTTGAAGTAGCCAGCGATCCAGAAAGAGCTCGTGTCGACCAGGGCCATCAGCTGATTGCCCGCCGTCACGTAGGTACCGGGGCTGGTGTTCATGTTGGTGACATACCCCTCCACCGGAGCCACGACCTTGGTGTAACTGAGGTTTAATTTGGCCAGTTCCAAGTTGGCTTTGGCCGAGACCAACTGCGCCTGGGCCGCCAGAAAGCTGTCCTGGGCGTTCTGAAGATCTTGCAGGGCGTTGACGCGAGTCCGGTACAGCTCGGTTTGCCGCTGCAGGTTTTGGGTCTGCTGCGTGAGGTTCGCTTCGGCGGTCTGAACCTGGCCGGCAGCTACGTCGACCTGGGCTTGAAAGTCTGCCGGGTCGATCTCAAAGAGCACGTCGCCCTGATGCACCGACTGATTGTCCCGGACCCCCACGCGGATGATCGGGCCGGAAACCCGAGGGGCGATGCCGACGACATTGGCGCGGACCTGGCCATCTCGCGTCCAGGGATTCTGCAAGTAGCGGTGGTAGAGGGAGACGGCCGCCCAAATCGCCAAGCCCAACAGGGCAACGGTGACGAAGCATTTGATCAACTTCGCCTTCATGGAAAGAAGAGCCCGCCGATGAGCGAGCTAAACAGAACGAGCAGCGCGACGAAGAACAAGGGCAGGTGCCACAGGTGGCGAGACAAGCCGGTGCGCTCCAGGATCGCCATCACGAGCCACGCCGCTAGAAACCCCAGGGCACCGACGAACATAATCCAAGGGACCAGCAGGCCAGCGACGCTAAGTTCCGGCTGTCCGCAGTGGATCCAGCGATCGAACTTTCCGACGGCCTCTAGCGTCGCCTCATCCGCGTGCGGAAAAACGGCAGCGATCGAGCAGGGAATGAAGAGTGTTAGTCTCATTGGCACCTTCTTCCTGCCCTGCCCCGGGGTTCGGTGACCTTGCCCATGATCACGGTCGTGTTTTTTTGCGGCTGCAAAATCGTCCGGACGGGAGAACTGAGTTGGGACGGCGCGAGCACTGATGTCGCTCGCTGATAAAGAAGCGGCTGAAGGAGACGATGGTTTCTCCGATCAATAAGTCCGATCGATACGAATGATCTGGACGGGTGCTTTGCGACAGGCTTTTGCCGCCGCCAGACTGTCGAAGCCCCCACCGCGCGCGGTGCGTGCGCGTTTCGGGCGTCAGTTTCGGCAATCGAAATTGGATTAGTATCTGCCATTGTTCGGTCTCGTTTTCCCATCCCTTTCTCAAGCTTTTGAGCGCCAAAATTTCAGAGAATCTTGGTTTTTCTCGCGGCCCCCTTGACGTGAAGGATGTCGAGTGATCGTTGCAGCTTGGGAGAGCTGGAAGAGCCGCCGGGTTGATGACACGCAAAGGCTTCGATATTCTCTTCGACCCACGCGGACAGCTTGGGATATTTCTCCTGCCAGCACAGTTCCCAGGCGGCTAGATCTCCGCGCGCTTCGGCGTCGTCGCGCCGGCCGTAAAGCCACCGCAACTCGATCAGACAATCGTCGAAGTTTTCACGCGAGCCGAAAGAGCTCCACCGGGGCACTTCGGCCGGGAATCGCGATGGCGGGAACGCGCTCGCCAGCGCCGTCGGGACCGGCCTTCTGCCGCACCCGCTCGGAGATCAGCAGCTTTGATCCGAACTCCTTGTTCAGTCGCTCGATGCGAAAGGCGACGTTCACCACGTCGCCGATGACCGTGTATTCCTTGCGCTCGGCTGACCCTATGTTGCCGGCGATCACGCTTCCGGCGTGGAGCGCGATGCCGATCTGCGTGGCCGGCAGCGTCCCTGCGGCAGCGAGCTGTTCCAATTCACCGATGACGCGCCGGGAAGCCGCGATGGCGTTGGCGCAGTCTTGTCCGGTCGTGAGCGGCGCGCCAAAGACGGCGAGGAATCCATCGCCTAGAAATTTGTTCACGATGCCATGGTGCTCGTTGACGGTGCGCACCATGAAGCCCCAGAGCGTGTTGAGATAACGGACCACTTCGTCAGCCGGGCGCACCTCGGAGAATGTCGTGAAATTCCTAATATCGAGAACCATCACGCACACTTCACGCAGCTCAGGCGTCTGGCCGGTGGGCTGCGAGAGGAGTTGGTTCACGACAGTCGGCGAAACGTGCTGGCCAAAGAGATCGATGACACGCTCGCGCTCCCGCACTTCGCGCAGCGTCTCGATGATCGTTGTGCGAATGCGCAGGCTGACAAACCCCGCGGCCAGTCCGCCGGCAAGCAGAAGCATTCCGCGGCTGAAAAAGCTCAAATGCATGAGCGCAGTCGATCCCGCCCAACCCCGCGCAAGCTCCTGCCAATAGGAGCCCACGAGCACGCCGTAACCCGCCGCGGCCAGTGCTCCCGTGAAAATGCACAGCCACGGATTCAGCCACAACGGCGAGAGGATGATGATGAGAAAGTAGGCGTAGTTAAGCGAGCTTGTTAGGGAGCTCACGGGACTGCCGAACTGACACAAGATCCACATCGTGATCGTGGGCATGGCCACCTCGAGGGCGCTGCTGACGTAAGCTTGCAAGGGCGCGGGCTCCTTGCCTTTGCGAATGCACCGGCGCACGAACCCGACCGTGAATGCTTCGAGGCCAATCCAGAAAGCCAGCATGAGAAGAACGAACCTCCGACCCGGCAGAGCGCTTTCGTCGAATCCGTGCAGGATCAGATAGAGAGTCCGGATGACCAGAACCGCGGTGAGCGTCCAGAAGAGAATAATCGCGCGCCGCTGTTCGTTGATCAGCGTCTGATGTCCGAGTTCGCGCTCGAACCCGACGTCGTGGAGGGATGCCTCGGGCGACGCACCATTAACTGCATGCGCCATACGCGGGAACAACATACGCATCGGTGAAATCATGCAGTGCAAGTCATCGGAAGTGGAACGCGACGGCTGCCGCCGAGACTCCGGTAAAGACGCCCGCCGTGACACGCGTAAACGTTCCGCGCATGCTCACGGACGCTGCCTTGGCATTCCTTTCGGTGGCATTACTGGACGGCGCCGCGACCAATCTCGGTGCGAGTGCGAATCTCCTTCGCCGCCTGAAAAGCTTTCTGAAAGAAGCGATTCAATACCCGACCAGTAAGTCCGCCTGCTCGCGCGATCTCGTAGGCATTCTTAATTTGGCCGGTGATCTCGGTCTCGCCGAGTACCATCGAGTCCAAGCTTGCTGTCACACCAAGTAGATGACGCGCCCGCGGCAACGCCTTTGTAGAGACAAACGTGCGGGGTTAAGTCCTCCGTTTCGGAACAGAGCAATCGGGAAAGGGATTTGCCATCGGTTATCGCTCGGCGCGTCGTCCCGTAGATTTCGACACGATTACAGCTCGAAAGCAGGACTAGTTCATCGAGGTCGAGGTGCGGCTTTAAGCTTCGCGCCACGGCAACCAGTTCGGAATCCTGCACTGCCAGTCGCTCGCGAACCGCGAGGGGCGCGGTTTTGTGACTTACTCCCGCCGTCAAGAGCATCATATCACTTGCCTGCAACCGCCGCAGGTCTCAGTGGTTGAGACGCGGGGAGGTCCTGCGCAGTGACGGCCCGCGTTGCCTGAGTCGATGCAGATGGATGGTGATTTACAATCAGCCGTGAACCGCGCTCTCCTGTAAGCAACAGCCAAGCCCACTGCACAAACACGCTGATCCGAAGACCGAGCTGAGCTAGAAAAGCAATATGGACGGACGCCCAGGCAAGCCACGCGGTAAGTCCATGCATTCGGAATTTGCCGCTTTGCAGAATGGCATAGCCTTGACCGACAACCGCCATGTTGCCTTTGTCGAAATAGCGAAAGGCCTCAAGTCCGTTTTGGCCAGTAACATGCCTGGAAATCAAGGTTCCAACGTAGCGCCCTTGCTGGATCGCTACTTGGGCCACACCGGGTAATGGCTTCCCGTCCTGCTCTAGTGAGGCCGTATCGCCGATGACAAAAATGTCAGGATATCCGGGAACTCGCAGATCTCCTTGAACTCGGACTCGGCCAGCCTTATCCGTCTCAGTGCCCAACCACTTTCCCGCGGGGGAAGGAGCGACTCCGGCAGTCCAGATGACGGCCTTACTCGCGATGCGTTCACCGGCGACGACAACGCCTTCCTCGTCGATTTTTTCGACGGCGTGTCCCAGGCGAACTTCGACACCGAGCTTCTCCAAGCGCTTCTGCGCCGCAGCCGACAGATCCGGCGCGAAGGTGCCGAGAACCCGTGGCCCGCCGTCGATGAGGACAATACGTGCTTTGGTTGGATCGATTCGCCGGAAGTCCGAACGCAGCGTGGTGCGGACGAATATTGCGAAAGCCGCGGCCATTTCAACACCGGTTGGACCACCGCCGACCAGTATGAAGGTGAGTAGGTCCTGATGAAGCTGTGGGTCTTCTTCGGCTTCAGCTTGTTCAAAAGCCTGAAGCACCTTGTTTCGAATCGCAACCGCGTCGGCAAGGTTCTTTAATCCTGGGGCAAACTTCTCAAATTCGTCGTGCCCGAAGTAACTGTGTCGAACGCCGGTCGCAAGGACGAGGTAATCATAATGCACCGGCACATGTTCGCGATCCGCCGAATTGACGAAAACGCAACGTTGCTCCTTGTCCACGCCGGTGACCTCGCCCATGATCACGGTCGTGTTCTTTTGTTTCCGCAAAATCCCGCGTATTGGAGAACTGATTTGAGACGGCGCGAGCACTGACGTCGCTACCTGATAAAGCAGCGGCTGAAAGACATGGTGGTTTGTCCGATCAATAAGAATCACCTTAACCGGTGCTTTACGAAGAGCTTTGGCCGCGGCCAGCCCGCCGAAGCCCCCACCCACAATCACCACGCGGGCTGTGCGCGCTTTCCAGGCGTCAGTTTTCGCCATCGAGATGTAATTAGACTCCGCCATCGTTCGGTTTTGTTTTTCTATTTCTTTCTCAAGCTTCTCAGCGCCCAAATTTCAAAGAATCTTGGTTTTATGGCGTCGCTTGACGTCGAAGAGTGCCCGTCAGAGGGCGGACTCACCAAAAGCTGGATAACTAGGCTTAGCGATGACGATTCCGCGGTGCTCGTTTCCGCGAACGAAAGTTCTCCCTGTGTCAATGTTTTAGCTGGGAAAATATAGCGGTCGATGTGCTCGCTAACTCAAGCGACGGCTCGTCCCTGACGAGCCCAGGCAGGGTCACGCAAGACTCTCTTTAGTATTTTGCCTGAGCCGCTCTTGGGCAGTTTCGGAAAAGTCGATGTGTCGATGAATCTTGTACTTGGCGAGAGGTTGTCGGCAGAATGCGATCGACTCACCCATAGACCCGAACGAGTTTAAGATTCAGCAGAAATTGCCTGGTCCGGCGAACGAGTTCAGGCGGCATGGGAGATCCTCCGTATTCCAATGCCCAAAGGTCTGCGTAAGCGATCCCGGTGAGATTTCCCTGCGCGACGAGCAGTGGTCTCTTCTCCGTCCCATCGAGCTTAGCGGAATAGATCGAGCCGGCTAAATCGGTCAGAAACATCCGGTCACCTTTGAAGTCGAGAGCGATCCGAATTCCCTCCATCAGATGCGTCAAGCAAAATGTCGGGCTCGCGGTCGTTTCTTGAAATCCGCGTCCATCGAGCGCACGATTTACCGTGTTGCCGCGCGGTGGATCCCCGCGGTCTGTCCAGTAGATCAGACGATTCTTTAGATCGAGTTCGAGGTCGATCGGTTCCGGCAGACCATCGAAGAGAAGTTCGATGTCGGTGCGGTTGGCGGTGTTCTCGCCCTTTGGCATATCGATATTCGCGCGAAAAATGCGACCCTTTCCCGCATTGTCCGGTCCTTTTTGCGTGCCAATAAATTTCTCCACGATCTGGATCGACGGCGATACCAACACACCATTTTGTTAGATCGGTGCCCGGGCGCTCTTCGCCGTTGCTTGTGTCGACTAGAGTCTCGATGTCTGAACCATCCAGGTTCGAGCGCATCACGCGCATTCCCTCGCGATCGCACCAATAGAGTTTGCCGCTCTTCTTCTCGAGATGGAGTTGCTTCGGCGTGAACGTGCTTGCCTTCGCCAATGATGGTTACGCGATTCTGACCATCGAGATCCGCGCGCTCGATCGAACCGTCGTTGCGATTGGGAACGCCCATGTTGGTCCAGTAGATGTGTCCAGCCTCAAGATGGACAACCACGCCGTCCGGAATCCGACATCCGGATAAAATCACTTTTCGGTCCGAGCCATCGGCATTGACTGAAAGAATCCGACCGACGCTTGCTTCCAGGAAGAACAACCGGCCATGCGTCTCGTTCGCCGATGTGCGCTTTAGTTTTGAAATTTCAGTCTCGTTAATCCTTTTCATCTCGATGCCTTGGGTCTCTTATCCCTTTCTCAAGCTTTCGAAGTCCGACATTTCAGAGAATGTTGAACGCGATCTGATCTCCTATGCTGCCTTGGCAGGCGCGGCTGGTTTCGCGATGACGCCGCTCGCGCTCAGCCGCTCGATTTCGTTCAACTCGAATCCGAGTTCTTTGAAAACCTCATCGTAGTCGCCGAGCTCCAGGGCTCGCTTTGCCGCCGCAGAGACGGGCAAAGCGTGTTTCAACGCTGCTGATCCATGAAGTCGGAGTGGTCTCAACTCTCGCTCGCGCTGTCGAGATAAAGCATTTCTCAGCTGTCAAGACAGTGGTGCCTTTCATTGCATCTCGGTGGAGCTGTACGGAGCGGCATTACGTTGGGCCAGCTGGGCAGCTATGGATTCAATACCTTCTTCGACGTGTTTTGCAGCGCCTTCGAAGTAAGTCGGTCCGGCTTCAATGACGAAATCCTCAACACTGAAATCGGGCGCAAGTTTTTGCGCTTGCAGACGTTTTTCGGTGTCGTATGCGGAAAGCAGTTGCTCGATAAAAGCGCGATCGACTTCGCCGACATCGAGAGTCGTATTGCCTTCATCGCGAATGACCGGCGCCCAGGCGACGTGCTTAGCCTGGAGCCGGACCGCTTCGCGTGCAGCAACTCGTCCGACTAGGCGCAACGCATCCAACGACAAATCCTTTTCCTCGCCTAGCCCGATCACCATGAAGCGCTTGGCCGGGATGGAACCATTGGCCGGCGTAAACAGGATGGTTTCACCCAGTTCGCCAACAAACTCACCTCGATTCCGCAGCGCAGAGAGTAGACCGTGCAAGTGCTCGTCGGTATCTTTCGCTGCGCCCTGGTAGTTATCACCGCTGGATTTGTGCTTGAAGAGACAGATAATTTGGAGATCAGCTGGTTCTGAATAAGGGCCGATCATTTTGACTGAGACTTTCAAGCCGTGCGGCGCATCGAATGTCTTTTCAGCTGGTGCCGAGTTATCGGCACCGAAAATTGCGACGCCGGTCAACAAAAGCACAGCGGGAGCTACAATAATTTTCATCAATGTTTGCATCCTGAGTTCAGACGTTTTCAGATTACGCTAGTGATAGGTTAGAATGCGAAACATTCGCAACCGCCGTCGAGAGGGCCGCGCGGCCCAAGTATCCACTGAGGTAGATTCAGGGAATTGCTTTGAACGGGCAGTCGTCCATGATGCTCATGCCCACAACAGGCATGAGCAATCGAATGGCGGTCGTGTTTCCAGT
>CAVPTR010000040.1:0-96716 GCA_963708595.1 uncultured Verrucomicrobiae bacterium | reverse complement strand
ACAGCCGGCCCCAGGCTTGCAGGATGAAGGCCTGGGTTGCCGCGTCGGCAGAGTTAAGAATTGACAAGGATTCAAGGCCCTGGCCAAATGCTCCTACCGCGCTACGTCATGCGCTTGATCACTATTTAACCCCCAAACAAAGGCAACAAAATGCGCATTATTTTTGAGACGCTCGCTACGGCACGTCGCACCGAAGGAGCTAACATCGCGTGAGACATATGATGGGAGCGAAACAATGACACAAATGAAGAGGCAAACGGGCTGTGGCCGCAGCCGGTATCGGTCTATGTCCGGCCCATTGCTTGCTTTCGCTGCCGCTGTGGTATCAATACTTGCAGTCTTCGGCATCTCAACGATGTCGGTGAATGCCGCTGAATCCACCGACCAGATCCTGATCGGCCTGATCACAAAGACCGAAGTCAATCCGTTTTTCGTGAAGATGCGGCAGACAGCGGCGGCGGCAGCCGAAAAGCACGGCGCGAAGCTCATCGCCCGGTTCGGCAAGTTCGACGGCGATAATGAGGGGCAGGTCGCAGCGATCGAGAACATGATCAGTGCCGGCGTCAAGGGTATCCTGATCACGCCGAACAACTCCACGGGAGTGCTCGGCGCCGTCAAAAAAGCTCGCGACAAAGGCATCCTCGTCATCGCCCTCGATACGGCCACGGATCCTGCTGATGCTGTTGATGCAACTCTTGCCACCGACAATTTCGAGGCTGGTGTTCTCCAGGGCCAGTACGCAAGGAAAGCGCTCGGGGATAAGGCCCCGAAGCTCGCGATGCTCGACGGCACGCCAGGTGGGACCGTAGATACGCAACGCCATAATGGATTCCTCAAGGGCTTCGGCATCAAGGAAGGCGACCCGGCGATCGTCGGTAAGCAGATCACACACGGCGCACTGGATAAGGGTCAGACGGCCATGGAGAACCTCCTCACCGCCCACCCCGATATCAATGTTGTCTACACCATCAACGAGCCGGCGGCGCAGGGCGCCTACGCGGCAATCAAAAAGGCCGGCAAGCTCAAGGACATCGTTTTGACTTCGATTGACGGTGGCTGTCTAGGCGTTGAGTTCGTCAAGGACGGGAAAATTGCGGCTACGGTAATGCAGTTTCCCAAGTTAATGGCCACTCGCGGTGTCGACTACGTCGTCGATTTCGTCAAGACCGGAAAGAAGCCGAGCGGGTTTATCAATACCGGTGCGACTCTTATTACCGACAAGCCGTTCCCGGGCCTGCCCTCAAAGGATACAAAGTTCGGCCTGGAGAACTGCTGGGGCTAGGCTGCAGTCCGCGCGTTCTGTCGACGCTCCCCCTTTTAACGAGACAGCCTAGTCGACAAACACTATGGCGCCATCGAATCGCGGCGCGGTCCTGCTCGGCCGAGCCTTGGCGACACCGACGATTGGCTCACTCGTTGTCCTGTTGGTGTTCTGCGCCATATTCTCACTTAGCACAGATACTTTCCTGGCCGCGGGAAACCTTTCGCTCGTCATTCAGCAAAGCGTAATCGTCGGAACCCTAGCGATCGGTCAGACGATAATCATCCTGACGGCCGGGATCGACCTCGCCAACGGCTCTATTGCGGTGCTCGGCACGATTGTCGCTGGTCGCCTGGTCAATGAGGGTAACAACGCGGCCCTATGCCTGTTATTCGCAATCTTGCTGTGCACGTGCGTCGGTCTTGTTGCCGGGGCGCTCGTGAGCAGGCTGAGCTTGCCCCCGTTTATCGTCACACTCGGTTTGCTTGGGATCGTCACCGCTGCTACGCGCCTGTTTTCGCAGGGTGGGTCCTTCCCGGTAACTGACGACTTGCTCGGTTGGACAGGGAACACTTGGATTGTTGGCGGCACCGGGATCACGCGCGGGATGATGATCATGTTCGGTCTGTACGCCTTCGTGTGGTACCTGCTCACGCAGACCGCCTGGGGTCGACACGTTTACGCAATCGGCAACAACCGTGCGGCGGCCCGGCTTGTAGGCATCCCCGTAGAGAACAGGCTCCTTTCCGTCTATACGTTCGCAGCCTTCCTCTACGGGATCGGTGCATGGCTCTCTCTGGGCCGCATCCCCAACGCCGACCCGAACGCGTTGCAAACTGCCAATCTCGACAGCATTACGGCAGTCGTGATCGGGGGTACGAGCCTGTTCGGCGGACGCGGGAGCATCTGGGGAACACTCATTGGAACCTTGATCGTGTCGGTATTGCGCAACGGTCTAACCCTCTCCGGGATTGACCCGCTCTGGCAAGATCTGGTGACCGGCGTCCTTGTGATCAGCGCAGTCGCGGTCGATCAGATCTCTAGGGGAAGGCAGCGATGAAGGCCGCGGTCGAGAACAACAAGGCCCCGGCGCAGGATGAAATCATATTGGAGGCGCGTAATATCGTCAAACGTTACGGGCACGTGACAGCGCTCAATGGCGCCAACCTGGATCTGCGTGCCGGCGAGGTGCTCGCGATTATCGGTGACAACGGCGCGGGCAAGAGCACGCTGATCAAAGTGCTTTGCGGCGCGGTTATACCAGATGAGGGGGAAGTCTTGCTGGACGGGGTACCGGTTCACTTCCACAGCCCCCTCGACCCGCGCAAGCGCGGCATCGAGACTGTATACCAGGATCTGGCCGTTGCTCCTGCCCTCGACATCGCGACCAACCTCTTTCTGGGTCGAGAAGTCCGACGCCACGGGCTGCTTGGTTCCTGGTTTCGGCTGCTGGATAAAGACAGAATGAAACGGGAAGCGCAGCAAAAAATGCAGGAGCTTAAGTTCCGCCTTCCGTCGATTGACAGCGCGGTTGAAGATCTCTCCGGCGGGCAGCGTCAAGGGGTGGCGGTGGCTCGTTCCGCCATTTTCGCTCGCCGGTTGGTTATCATGGACGAACCGACCGCCGCCCTCGGCGTCCGCGAGTCCGGAGAAGTGCTGAATCTGATCCGGACGATCCGGGATCGGGGACTTCCGGTGATCCTCATCAGTCACAACATGCCGCACGTTTTCGAGTTAGCAGACCGCATTCACATCATGCGCCTCGGGCGACGCGTTGCTCTCACAACTCCGCAGCAGCATTCAATGGCCGAAGTAGTGGCCATCATGACTGGCGCCTTGCCGGGCAACGAGCAGCCTCGCGGCTAAGGCTGGAGCGGCGGGTTTTCGATGACGTAAAACGCACATTCACCCGGGTCCCATCGATCGGAACGGTTTCTCCCCAACTGGGACCGCAGGAGAATTTGATTTTCGGCACGACCCAGATGAGCGAACAAGATTTTGTGATCATGGCAACAACGGCCTTTTAAGGCGTTGGTTGAGGGTTCGAGTCCCTCCCAGCCCACTCTCTGTGGGGTGTTTGGCAACTTCTTGCTGAAGACCCATGGTTTCGCGGCGCTGCGCGACGAAATGTTGGCGCGCTAAGAAATCACGCCGCAGCGATCGCGACAATCTTTTCGGCAGTTCCGGAAGCGGGTCGAAGGTTGAAATACCGCTCGGCGTCTGAACGATGACAGTTGGGCGAACGCAACTCTCAAAAACGATGCGGTCGCCGCGCAGCAGACGCGGCTTCGCGAAACACTTGACAGAACTGCAGAACGGGTACTTGGCACCCTGCTGGGGAGCCTGCTGGCAAGCGGATTGCTCTTCCTCAAACTTCCGCATGCTGCGCTGCTCGCAGCCGCGGCGCTCACTGCATTTTTCTTCGCCCTTTTTCTTAAGCGCAGATACGACGTAGCCGTCATCTTCTTGACCGTGATGGTCGTGCTTCTTACAGAAATCGGCGGTCCGGCGAGTTGGCAGCTGAACTTCGAACGCTTGGCGTGCACTCTTGCCGGAGGCGGCTTGGCGCTGCTGGCTGCACATATCTTCTGGCCAGCCTGGGAGAAAGATCGTTTCCAGCCCCTTATGAGCGAGGCTCTATTGGCCAGCCGCGATTACATCAAACTGCTCTGCCGCCGTCTGCGTGAGGGCACGGGCCGCGGGCCGGAGTTCATTCCCGCGAAGAGACACCTTGAGACGGCCAACAGTGAAGTCTTTGCGTCGTTGCGGCGAATGTATGGCGAACCGAAGAACCGGGCGGATATTCTGCAGGACGCCGCCGCAATGGCCAACGGCAACGTTCGACTCACGCGCGTGCTGAATCTGCTTTTGCTGTACTTGGCGAATAGCCCCCATCCGTTAGGGAATCCACGTTGACAGAGTGGGAGGATGCGGCCTCGTCGGCTTTGGAAGTAATCGCCGCCACCGGGGAAGAATGCGACGAGCGCTCGCTCGAACTTGCATTGTCGCGCTTGGAGGCGGTGGAGCTCGGGGACTCACATCAGAATCACGATTCTTGGGTTTTCACGCAACTTGCCCGCGCCTCCACGGAACTAAGCGCCATGCTAATCGATGCGCTCCCCAAGACGGAGACATCAAAGCGTGGATGATCAATTTCTGATCGAAATCAGTTTTAGAAGGCCGGGAAAGCACTTGTTAAGCTCCTTCCTACGCAGAGGCGTCATACACTTGGTTCCCTCACAACGCGTGAAAATGACCCCGGCGTCCCGCAAGACATCGAAATGATGGGAGCGCGTTGCTTTCGAAACGCCCAAGGGAATCTCCTTGCACGCGAGTTCGCATCCCGCCTTATCCAAGAGAGTCCGGACTATCGCAATTCGACAAGGATCAGAGAGAGCCTGCATCACCGTGGCCAATGGGATATAGTTCGAAAGAAATCGAACAAAAGACTTATGAGCGCTCTCACAAACGCCCCCGATTTAACCCAACGTCCTCCGCGCAGTCCTCGCGTTCGCCTGGGCGGTTACGTGATCCTTCCACGCATGCTCGACAAGGGCCGCGCCACCCTGGCCGGCAAAAACGGACCCTATCACTTTGCGTGTCCCCTCGACCAACGCTTCCTTAGCTTTGCAGGGATCGATCCGGAAAAGCTCAAAGAGCAACTGGCCCTCGGCAAGGGAGACGGCGAAATCCTTGAATGGATTACGGCGAATTCCGCCACAAAGCCGCTGGAATGGGAAATTGCCCAGTGGTCGGCGTATATCGAGCAACGCACCGCTGGAGATGTCGAAACGAAGGAATTCTTCACCAGTGAGCTGGCAAGTCTCAGCAAGACGCGCGAGGACATATTGACCTGGGCAGACCTGCTGGATTTGGATGATTATGTCAGCTACGGCGGTACGCCCTGAGATTGAATCTTCGAGAAGGAATTGACCCGCTGCGGTCAGCAAGGTCGAGATATTGAGGACGATTTTTTGCAAGCGCAGAAATTTTCCAGGCGAGAAGCGACCTTTTGGCGTATAGCACGTTTGATCGAAAATGAAGACGACGACTGTCATTGTGCCATGGAAGGAGGGAATCCACCTTCGGAGAGCAGGGAGCTTTGCCAGACTCGCGACGTGCTTCCGGTCGAGCATTCTCTGCCGGCTGGGGGAAACGGTGGCCGACGGCCGCAGCGTCATTAGCATCCTGATTCTGTGCGCGGGTCTTGGCGCCACCCTTGAGATTGAAGCATCGGGGCCGGACGAGCGGGAGGCCATTCGGGCCGTTGATGCGTTTTTCGAATCGAGCGACGAGTGACTTTAGCAGTTTGCCAGGCAAACTGATTCTCCAACAGCTCGTTGACGGAGGATTCCCTCCTGGAGTATAATGTTCCGGAGGCAATTGCATGAATACGATGCAGGATATCGCCGACGATTGTGTGGCCGCATTGGCGGCGGCTTTTTCGATCGAGGACGTTTGGCTTCTTGAAGCGAAGGCGGCAAAAGAATGCGAGCTGGACAGTCCCATCAACCTTATCGTGATCGTTCCGGATGAGTCAGAGGCGCATGTTATCGAGAGCGCGGCCGTGAAATTGCTCCGCAAACGACCTGAATGGAGTGAAATCGATGTTTTCGCCTTTCCCCTCTCAGTTATCACGAGGATTCCGCGGCCTCTTGTGGTAAAGATGGCCCTGACCAGCGGACGCAATATCTACTGCAAGTAGGGAGCCAGATTTCCAAGGCCGCCTGAGACCGGCCACCGCACGAAAAAAGAAGGGCGCATCGAACGCCTACTCGTCCTTCGTCTCTCCACGAAATCGAGGACGAGTATGAAGGACGAGGACGAATTTTCGCTTCGGAACGGCTGGCTGGAATGTCTCCGAGTCGGCCTGCTAGCTCAGCAATTGACGGAGCACAAAGGGCAGGATGCCCCCGTGACGGTAGTAGTCCACCTCAATCGGCGTATCAATGCGAAGTCTGACCGATTGCTCAATAACGGACCCGTCCTTACGCGTGATGCGCAAGGTGACGTCCTGACGCGGCATGATATCATCGGACAACCCGAGAACATCGGAGATCTCGGTCCCGTCGAGGCCCAGGGTCTGAGCTGTGACTCCGTCCGGGAATTGGAGGGGAAGGACGCCCATTCCAACGAGGTTTGAGCGGTGGATGCGTTCGAAACTCTGGGCCACGACAGCTTTCACGCCCAGGAGGTTAGTCCCCTTGGCAGCCCAGTCACGGCTGGAGCCGGTTCCATACTCCTGGCCGGCGAAGATGATGAGTGGAACTCCATCAGCTTTGTAGGCCATGCAGGCGTCGTAAATAAACGTCGGCTTTCCATTGGCCTTGATTTCCTTGTCCGGTGCAGGGACCTTCCCTTCGCCAAGGTACAGAGTGTAGCCACCCTCCACACCGGGGACCATCAGGTTCTTGATTCGCACATTTGCGAATGTGCCGCGGGTCATAACGCGATCGTTTCCACGACGTGAGCCGTAGCTGTTGAAATCCTCCACAGGCACGCCGTTCTCAAGAAGAAACTTTCCAGCCGGGCTGGTCTTCTTGATGGCGCCTGCCGGGCTGATGTGATCGGTGGTTACGGAATCGCCGAAAATGCCCAGCGGACGCGCGCCCTTGATTTCGTTGATATGGCCGGGCTCCATCCCAAACCCAACGAAGAATGGTGGCTCCTGGATGTAAGTGCTCTTGCGGTCCCACTCATAAACTTCTCCGGCGGAGGAGGGAATTTCGTTCCATTTCGGGTTTTGCTCAGCAAAGTCGGAGTACAGCTTGCGATAGACTTCCGGTTTGAGTGCGGACGTCATGGCCAAGCGGATCTCCTCCAGCGTGGGCCAGATTTCCTTGAGATAAACGTCCTTGCCGTCCTTCCCCTTTCCAAGCGGTTCGGTGCTTAGGTCAATGTCCACCGTGCCGGCGAGGGCAAAGGCGACGACGAGCGGGGGCGACATCAGAAAATTGGCGCGGATGTTCTGGTGCACGCGGGCTTCGAAGTTGCGGTTGCCAGACAGGACGCTCGCAGCCACGAGGTCGTTCTTCGCAATCGCTTCCTCGAGCGCGGGATGCAACGGGCCCGAATTTCCAATACAGGTCGTGCATCCGTAGCCGACGGTTTGAAAGCCGAGCTTGTCGAAGTAAGGCTGGAGACCGGTCTTTTCGAGGTAGTCGGTGACCACACGTGAGCCGGGACCGAGAGACGTCTTGACGGTGGGATTCACTTTCAATCCCAGTTCGACGGCCTTCTTAGCGAGCAGAGCCGCCCCGAGCATGACACTGGGATTGCTCGTATTTGTGCAACTCGTGATGGCGGCAATAAGAACACTTCCGTGCCCAATCTCGGAATCCGCCCGGCGATACGCCGAATCCGGAAAAACCGATCTGTCGGGCGTCGGACGATTTTGGATCATTTCCGCCTCGTCCCGCGGCAGACCTTCGGCGGGATGGTTGGTGTGAGTGTCGGTGGACGGCATCTCGAGCGCAGGGGCCGGTGGACTGGAGCCATTAATATGCACCAGCACTCTGAGCAACAGATCGCTGGTCTTCTTTCCATAACCGCCTTCTGCGAGAGGTTTTTCGAAGAGGGCCTCAAAGGTCTGCTTGAGCTCAGGGAGATTAATGCGATCCTGTGGCCGCTTTGGACCAGCCACCCCCGGCACGATGGTGCCGAGATCCAGCCCGAGTTCCACGGTGTAGTCCACCTCACCCTTTCGCGGAATTCCCCAGAGACCCTGCGCTTTGTAATACTTTTCGAAGGCCTCGCAGAGTTCCTCGCTGCGCCCAGTGCCACGCAGGTAGGCGAGGGTTTCTTCGTCCACCCCGAAGAATCCCATCGTTGCGCCGTATTCGGGAGCCATGTTTCCGATGGTGGCCCGGTCGGTGACGGAAAGCGCGGCCGCGCCTTCGCCAAAGAACTCGACAAACTTTCCGACAACTTTTTGTTTGCGGAGCATTTCGGTGACACGCAGAACGAGGTCAGTAGCGGTCACGCCTTCCTTGAGGGTGCCGGTGAGGTGGACGCCCACGACTTCTGGGGTAAGAAAATACACGGGTTGGCCGAGCATGCCTGCTTCGGCCTCGATGCCGCCGACCCCCCATCCAACGACGCCGAGTCCATTGATCATGGTCGTGTGCGAATCGGTGCCGACAAGGGTGTCGGGATAATAGACGGTGCCCCCCGACGTTTTCGCGCTTAGGACACCCTTGGCAAGATATTCCAGATTGACTTGGTGAACGATGCCGATGCCTGGGGGAACCACGCCGAACGTTTTGAAGGCTTGCTGGCCCCATTTTAAGAATTTATACCGCTCGCGATTCCGCTTGAATTCCATTTCGAGATTCAAGCGCAAGGCTTGGGCCGATCCGAAAAAGTCCACCTGCACCGAGTGATCGACAACAAGATCGACTGGCACCAGCGGCTCGATGATCTTGGGATCTTTCTTCAAGTTGGCGACTGCGGAACGCATGGCGGCGAGATCCACCAGGAGCGGAACGCCGGTGAAGTCCTGAAGCACGATGCGCGCGACAACGAAGGGAATTTCTTCCGGGGCGGGCGCCTTGGCGTTCCACGCGGCCAAAGTTTCGACGTCCTTCTCTGTGACCTTCTTGCCATCGCAGTTGCGGAGCACCGATTCAAGGACGATTCGGATGCTGATAGGCAATCGGGAGATCTTGCCGAGTCCTTTCTCTTCCAGGGCCGGCAAGGAATAATACAAGCCGGTCTTGCCTTTGCCGGCGTCAAAGGTGCGCAGTGTCTCAATCATAGATAAGTATTGACGAAAAAACAGGAGCCTGCGCCAGCTATTTATTAGCGGTAAATTGCTGTGGTCTTGCGGTGGGTTGTCATTCTCTCAAGAATCGCAGCATGGATGTGCCAAGAAGTTGCCTCTTCAAAAGGGTTCAATGAGGTTTGACTCTTACGAAGCAACCCGCTTAATAGGACATCTCCCCAAAAATTCCCTCCGAACTTATGGTCGCCTACTTCCTCCGCCACGCCGACGCTGAGCCGCGCGCCGATGGCGATCATGAGCGCAAACTGACGCCGAAAGGCTTGGAGCAGGCGGAGAAGGCTGGAAGGTTCCTGGTTCGATGCGGTCTGCTGCCCGAAATCATCCTTACCAGTCCTGTCGTGCGGGCCCGCCAGACGGCCAAGATCGTAGCCGAAAAGCTGGGCGATACTACCGAGTTTTCGGAGGTAGATTGGCTTGCATGCGGCATGACGGCCGGGACATGCCTGATGGAGCTGAAAGCCTGTCAGGGAAAAGCATCGGTTCTGTTGGTTGGCCACGAGCCGGATTTCAGCGAGACGATTGCCGCGATGCTTGGCTTGAGTGATGCCGCGGCGATCAAGGTTCGAAAAGCTTCGCTCACGGGCGTGGAATTGTTGGATTTTCAGGCCGGGCAAGGACAACTTCACTTCCTTGTGCCCGCCAGGCTCATGTAGATTTATGACACCAGAGGTCGTTCATTCCCAAAACTTCGTCAACGATGCGGTGTCTCTCATTGAGCGAGAGGCGGACATAGCCATCTTCGAGCGTGGCGAGTTTCATATTGGTTTGAGCGGAGGCAACACGCCGCGCCCGGTTTTTAAAGAGCTGGCCAAGCGCCGCGATGCGTGGCATGAATGGATTTTCACCTTTGGCGACGAGCGCTGTGTGCCTCCGGAAAGTGACCAGAGCAACTATCGAATGGCGAAGGAGGCTCTTTTTGACCATGCGCCGATCCCGCCGGAAAACATCCTCCGCATCCGGGGTGAAGCGGATCCTGTGCTGGCCGCACGGGAATACGAAGACGAACTCCGCAGGCGCGCGGGAGGTCACGGACCGTACCGTCACGATCTTCTCCTTCTCGGCATGGGCGAGGACGGCCATACGGCTTCCCTCTTTCCGGGAACTGAAGCCCTAAAGGTGACTGACCGGTGGGTGGTGGCGAACTTTGTCCCAAAGTTCAATACCCATCGCATCACCCTCACTTACCCCATCATCAACGCCGCCCGGCATGTCTGTTTTCTTGTCAATAGCAAAGGCAAGGATGCCATTCTGACCGAGGTTTTCAGCGGCAAGTCGGATTACCCGTGCGCAGCGGTTCGTCCGCGCGAAGGCAACCTCACTTGGATTCTTGGAATATGAATATACTACTCCTCACAAACGAATTCCCCCCGCACATCTATGGGGGGGCTGGTATTCACGTGCAATATTTGAGCCGCGAGCTTGCCAAGCTTATGCGGGTTCACGCGCGCTGCTTCGGCGATCAAAAAGTTACTTCAAAAAACCTTTCGGCGCTCGGTTTCAGCTTGAATTCGGATGCTTACACGTGCCCAAAGCCGCTGAGATCGGTCTTTGGAGCGCTTCAGCGCTCGTTGGATTTCAACACCGTCGAGTTCAAAGCGGACTTGGTGCATTGCCACACATGGTACGTCCATTGGGGCGGCATCCTCGCGAAGTTGAACTACGGAATTCCGCTCGTCGTCACCGTGCATTCTCTCGAGCCGCTGCGTCCATGGAAACGCGAGCAGCTCGGCGGAGGATACGACTTCACGTGCTGGCTCGAGAAAACCGCTATTGAGATGGCCGATGCAGTCATTGCCGTCTCTCGCGAGACGAGGGCTGACGTTGAGCGTCTTTTCGACGTCCGCCCTGAGAGGCTGCACGTGATCTACAACGGAATCGATCTCGAGGAATATAAGCACGTTGAGTCAAAAGCTGCTCTCAAGCGCTTCGGAATCAATCTCATGGAGCCGTATGTGCTCTTTGTAGGCCGCATCACGCGGCAGAAAGGGATCATCCACCTGGTCAATGCGATTAAATATCTCGATCCGGGCTTTCAAATCGTTTTGTGTGCGGGCGCTCCCGATACCCCGGAAATCGGAGCCGAAATGAAGACGGCCGTCGCTGCGGCGCAGCGCAAGCATTCCGGTGTGATCTGGATTGAGGAGATGGTGGACGTCAAGACAAAGATCGAGCTCTATAGCAACTCCGCGGTATTTGTCTGCCCGTCCATCTACGAACCCTTCGGCATTATCAATCTCGAGGCGATGGCATGCGATACTCCGGTTGTAGCAGCAGCGGTCGGCGGCATCAAGGAGGTGGTGGTGCATGGCGAGACGGGCTATCTGGTGTCAATCGACCAGATGCAAGAAAGCCCCTTCGAGCCGGTCGCTCCCGATAGGTTCTCGCGTGATCTCGCCGCGCGCATCAACGAACTAATGGCCGATCCCGTGAAGCGCAAGGCGTTCGGTGAAGCGGGGCGTCGTCGAGCCGAAGAAATCTTCGGCTGGCCTGCGATCGCGCACCAAACAGCGAAGCTCTACGAGTCTCTGATCAAGAAGAAGTGACAGGTGGTTGTTCGGGCGCGGCGCCCGGGAATCTGCTCCTTTCGCGTTCTTGCGGTTTGATGGCGGAATGAAATTCGTCGATCACGTTCGCATTCGCGCGAAGGCCGGCGATGGCGGGAATGGTTGCTGCAGCTTCCGCCGTGAGAAATTCGTCCCTCGTGGCGGTCCGGACGGCGGGGATGGCGGCGACGGAGGGAGCATCATTCTGAAGGCTGACATTCACACCGACAACCTCGCGAGCCTCTACTACGAGCCAAACGTGCGAGCGAATCGAGGAGCGCACGGAAAAGGCAAGGACAAGCATGGCCGCAACGGAGAATCCCTCACAGTAAAGGTGCCTGTGGGGACCATCATTTTCTGCCTCCCGGAGCAACTTCAACCTCATATGCGGGACCCCGAGATCGAGGAAGCTGGAAAAAAGGCGCCTCTCGATTTGCGCAAGCTCGAACCACTGGCAGACCTCGATGAGCCCGGCGCGGAGTATGTCCTTTGCCGGGGCGGGCAAGGAGGAAAGGGCAACACACACTTCAAGAGCTCGATAAACCGGGTTCCGCGCCGCACCACGGACGGCGAGCCGGGTGAGGAGGGATGGTTTGCATTGGAGCTTCAGACAATTGCCGACGCAGGCCTGGTGGGTTATCCCAACGCGGGAAAGAGCACCTTGCTCGGAAAAATTTCCGCGGCGCACCCGAAGGTGGCGCCATATCCATTCACCACTTTGAACCCGGTGGTTGGCGTCGTAGAATTGGGGGGCTATCGGCGCGCGACCGTCGCGGATATTCCCGGCTTGATCGAAGGGGCTCATGAAAACAAGGGACTCGGGCACGAATTCCTGCGGCACATTGTGCGCTGCAGTCTTCTGCTTTTCGTGCTCGACATGGCGGGCAGCGAAGGTCGCGATCCGATCGAGGATTTCCGAACCTTAAGACGGGAGCTAAAGTTGTACGATCCCAGGTTGGCTGCGAGGCCTTTTGCCGTTGTCGCCAACAAGATGGATCTTCCAGATGCGGCTGGCCACTTGCGCCAGTTCAAGGCGAAATTCCGAAAGGCCAGGGTAATTCCCGTCTGCGCAAAGGAAGGTGACGGTGTGGAGCGGGTCAAGGAACTTCTCGCAGAGGTCCTCGCTCCGACTACCTGATCGTGGCCGTGACCGGGATTGAGAGGAAACACCGAAAGAAATTTCCAAATAGCCAAGCGATGGCCCCTTTGCCAGGAACACAGCAAGGAGGACTTTCCAGACTTGCCGCTGACCAATCTTTGTCGCATATGCGACAATATCTCGTTCATTCAGCCTCGACGCTGCGCGGTAGACACCCTTGGTTTACCGTGAGATTGTAGCGGCGATGTGCTTATCGCCGGCCGTGGCGACCGTTCGCTACAGTTCAAGCGTTCGTCGCGCAGCCCAGTATTGAGCCTGAAGCCAAACCGCTCACGCTTCGCCGAAGATTTTGGCGATGCGGCCTGCAAGTTTGCGACGGGCGACGGAATACGAAAAGAACTTTACCCCGAGGTCGAAGTTGATCGCTGCCCATTCTTCGCGCAACGAACGGCTATGAAGAATTTCGCGGGTCTTCTCGACGACTTCATTCGTCACGAGCATGGACATCTCAATGGTCTTGAACCCCAGAGGATCGATGTCGCGGGCGTAAACGGCGTACGTGTTTACGACAACGGGCTTGCCGAAGTAAACGGCCTCAAGGAAGGCATTTCCGAAACCTTCATAGTAGCTGGGATAAGTAACGAGGTCGGCATGAGGGTAAATGTCAAACAGCGTGTAAATCTTCTTGCCATCGGCATTTAACCCTCGCATCTCACCGATCCGGTCCGCGATGAACAGCGCCTGAATACCTGCGTCCGCAATGCGTTCGAGCAGCAGCTTCGCGTAGGCGTCGCCTTCGTCGCCGCCGGGATGAGAAAGGACAAGCTTAAGCCGAGGCTCTTTCAGGCGGCGCAGAAGTTCAATCGCGTGTTCAATGCCCTTGCGGGGGACAATTCGTGTGGGTTGAAGCACAAGAATGTCGTCCTCGGAAAGTCCGATTTCACGGCGGAAGTCCCTCGAATAATCGTCGATTCCAGGTGGGCGGGCTTTCAAAATCAATCACGTTCGGGATGATTGTCGATGCCTGGCCATAACGGCGGGCCAGTTCCTTTTGCTGCATGGAGTTGATGACGACATGCACGAGGGACGGCAGCGTGGGAGGAAACGCAGCCGCGAGATAGT
This sequence comes from uncultured Verrucomicrobiae bacterium, assembly GCA_963708595.1. Taxonomy (GTDB): domain Bacteria; phylum Verrucomicrobiota; class Verrucomicrobiia; order Chthoniobacterales; family Terrimicrobiaceae; genus DASTFP01. The sequence continues at coordinate 82,908 of CAVPTR010000040.1, read as the reverse complement.
CGGCGCCGGACGTCACCGTGAATCGCTCTCGTTCCCATGTGAAGTCGTGATGATGCGCGATCGCAGGGATTCCCGATTCGGCGATTACTTCGGTCATCGCCAGACCAAGCGGAACGTGCATCGGAATGGCGAGGATGTTTTGCGGGATGAGAAGCTCGAGATCCGAATCGCTCAATAAACTCATAGATACTCGATTTCAGTCCCTCCTTGATGTCGTGAATGCGCCCGGTGATTTCGCGCGGACGCGTCGTTCGACCGAAGAGGTATCCCTGCACGTCAACAATTGAGGGATGATTGAAAAAGGCAATCGGATCAAGGTGGCTGACGGCCTCCGGCTTGTCGAGGAGCCCGGCCATCCAGAAACAATTTGCTCCCTCTGCTTGCAAGATTGCCGCCCATTTTGCAGCCTCCAGCGTTACCCCATCGGTCCCATGAAAGCGGGTCGAGACAAATCCGACACGCTTGGGAAAATGGGCCTGGGACGATCGAACTTTCATGAGTGTTTACAGTTGAGTTTTCGTGTTAAAATGTGCAGGTGAATGCAACTGTAAAGGATCATCTCGCCTTTCTCTATGGAGAGCCCGCCGCGGGCGGCCTCCAGGAAGCCGTGGAGATCCTCATGCGGAAAGCGCGCGAAGCGCGTCATCCCGGGGGTCTTTCCGGCAAAAGCGAACTGACGGAAGCGGACTGCGTGCTGATTACCTACGGCGATCAGGTGCGCGCAGCGAACAAGCCTCCCCTCCAAACGCTCACGGAGTTTCTCTCCAATCGCACGTTGGGCGCGATCAGCGCGGTGCACATTCTTCCGTTCTACCCGAGTTCATCGGACGATGGGTTTTCAGTGATGGATTACTATGCAGTGGACCCGGATTTGGGAACTTGGAGTGACGTTGAGGAGCTGGGGCAGCGCTTTGAACTGATGTTCGATGCCGTGTTCAATCATGCGTCGGCGCAGGGCGTCTGGTTTAGGAAGTTTCTCCGGCAGGAATCAGGGTGGGAGACGGCGTTCTTCACCGTTTCGGGGGATCCTGATCTTTCGCAGGTCGTACGCCCGCGCACTCACCCGCTACTCACGGAGTTCGAAACCGCAGCGGGAACGAAACGGGTCTGGACCACCTTTAGCGCGGACCAGGCGGACATCAATTTTTCGGATCCGCGCATGCTGCTGAGGATTCTGGAGGCGCTGCTCTTCTACGTGAATAAGGGCGCCCGTTATATCCGGCTCGATGCGATCGCCTTTCTTTGGAAGATCCCCGGCACATCTTCACTCCATCTGGAACAGACCCATCGTGCAATCCAGCTGATGCGGACGGTGCTCGACGAAGTCGCGCCCGATGTTCAGCTCATCACGGAAACGAATGTCCCGCACGCCGACAACATTTCCTATTTCGGCAATGGATCCAACGAGGCGCAGTTAGTCTATAATTTTGCACTCCCGCCATTGGTTTTTCACACGCTTCGAACAGCGGATGCCAGCCGCCTTCGCCGCTGGGCGCAAACACTCGAGCTTCCTTCGGATCGCGTCACTTTCTTCAATTTTCTCGCGTCTCACGACGGCATCGGCATGAATCCCGCGCGCGGGATCTTGAATCAAGGGGAAATCGACGCGTTGGTGCAGACCGCCCTCGATCACAATGGCTTCGTATCCTACAAGAATAACCCGGACGGAACGAAGAGCCCCTACGAGCTGAATATCAGCTATTTCGACGCGCTTTCCAACCCGCTCGGCGGCGAATCCGAGGACACCCAGATCGCCCGCTTTCTCGCTGCGCATTCCATCATGCTCGCGCTGCGGGGCCTTCCGGGAATTTATTTTCATTCCCTTTTCGGATCGCGCGGCGATCGAAGGGGAGCGGAGGAAAGCGGCATCCCGCGCCGGATCAATCGGAGAAAGCTCGATTCTGCGGAACTCCAGGCGGAACTGGACAATCCAGAGAGTCTTCGCGCGCGCGTTTTCACCGGCCTCCTCCGAATGATCGAGGCACGCTCGTCGCATCCTGCTTTCAGCCCGTATGCCGGACAGGAAATTCCCGAAGCTCCAGCCAGGAGTTGTTCGTGGCGATCAGGAGCGCCTCCGACGGAAGGGAGGTGCTTTGCATAACCAATGTGACAGCGGCCCCGATTTCCTATTCTTTGCCCGCTTCCGAGCGATTCGGAGTGGAAGCCCCTGGCAGGATTCTCGGGAGCAACTTCCGCGGGGAAAGCTGTCCGATTGCCCCCGTACAGCGTTTCATGGCTCGCGGCAGTGTAACTCGATACAGAAGTCGCGTCGGCGTTATTTTTGGTTTCCATCGAGGAGCCACGCATCACGGAAACATGGCGTCCGATTCGAAAAGCGCGTGCGCCAGCGATTTCCAATTCCCTTGGTCCAAACCATTCCGCTCATCTGAGAACTGCCAGGTTCGCCAGCCGGTCGCCCGGGCAGGTAAGATGTCATTGTCTTCGCGATCGCCGATGATCAGCGTCTCCGATTCTCGCAGGCAGCGGTTTTGCAGGCGAGCGCGGAGAATTTCAAAAACGTGAGGATTTGGTTTACTGAAGCCATGCTCGAACGACCAAAACATGAGATCAGGTTGGAAGATTGACAAATCCAATCCCACCTCATTCAAGGCCAGCTCGAGTTCCTTTGGTGTGTAAGCCTGCGCATTCGAGGCAATGCCTAGCAGAATGCCGCGCTCGATACATTCCCGAAGGACAGTCGCACAGCCAGGCATCACGCGGAGCGATCGGAAAAGCTGAGCATGGTTAAATAGGAACGAATCGACATTCGCACGTGGTAACGCATCGAGTTCCGGCAGGGCACGGTTCATCACCGTCGGCCAGTTGACCTCCGGAAAGAGAATTCCGCGTCCTCGGGCCTCCTGATGGTCTTTGGAGACAATCTCGCGGCACCGAACCCTAAGCTGCTCAAGAGAGAGCGTAGGAACTTTGCCGAACACGCTCTGGAAAAGAACGCCCCAGCGTTGCTCAATGTCCGCGGGCTCTTCACGGATTTCGAGCAACGTCCGATAAACGTCGCAAATGATGGCCTTGACGAGTTTCATTCCTCGCCGAAAAGAATTGGGTAGAGAAAATTGGCGCCGAGTCGCTGCTTGATTGAATCACGCTGAGCACGCTCGACGGGGTGGATGCCAAGGGGGCGGCTGGGAATCGCAGCGACTGCTTTCCAAAATTGCGTCGCGTACGCTTTTCCGCCGATGACCGCCTCAGCACAGTCCGGCCACTGCATCGCGTCGAGCCGCCCAGCTTGCGCCAGGATCCGCCATTGTTGCAGAAAGGGATTGAATTCGCTACAGGCCGCCCAGGATTTCTCCGGCGCAATTGCCAGCACCTCCAATTGACCGGAGAGCGTCAGCCGGCTGAACGGAATCGGTTCGCCGTTCGGCAGATCGAGAAGCGACGGGCGGCCGGCCAGACGGCGGCATATTGAGGGCATTGCCAATTTCCAATCTCGCCAAAGTTTCTGTTGCCGAAGCGCGCTCGCTTTTCAGATCCAACAGGCTCGACGCGATCAGGATCTCCTCATAGAGATGCGGAAAGGAAAACCCGAGATCCAGCAGATCTGGAATGACGTTTGGCAGATGGCGGGCGATTAGGGGCTTTCCCAAAGCGGCCGCTTCGAGGTAAGGAAGCCCGAACCCCTCTTGGGCGGAGGTCAGCATCATAGCTTCCGACGCTGTGGCAAGATCGCTAATTGTCGGCGCCGATCCATCCGCCTCGGCAAGAAGTCGAAAACGGACCCGCCAACTATCCCTGCGCGAAGCGGCTTCCAGACGTCGGGCATAGTTGCTCTCCTCGCGTGAACTTACGCCAGCTGTGGTAACGAACCAGCCTTCTGGACGCAGCCAGCGGGTGAGCAGAACCGCTTCGGCCAGATTCTTCCTTCGTAGGAACCGCGTCGGAAAAATCCAGACGGGAGCGTCATCACCGAGTTGGGACTTCAGCCAATCGCGCGCGGTGCGGATTCGCGCACGGGATGGTGTTCTGCTGCGCTGGGCGAGATTCGGCAAGCATCTTGCCCGGGAACCTAGATGTTTGCTCAGAACGGCATTATCCAGCCGGTTGATGGTGACGTGACAAACGCGAGCTCTGGCGGCAAAGGAGGCTCTGGCTACCGCGGAAAGCGAACGGAATCCGCAGGCGCGCATCTCGCTCCAGCGTGCCCAACGATTCTCGAACCAGAGATCGTGATGATGCGAAAGAAGCGACAGGCCGTGGCGCGCCGAGAACGCCGCCAGCTCATCGGAAAGGATTAGATTGCGCGCAAGACCCAAGTTTTGCGCCCAGATTAGGGTTTCAGCGGGCGGGACTTTCTCCGTCAAACGCCTCAGCGCGGAGCGGATTCGACGGCGAATCATCTCGGACCGCGATCTTTGCTCGGATAGATATCGAAAGGACGGCTCGCACAAAAAGCGAAGCCGCGTGCCCCGCAAGGCCCGTTCCAGGTCCTCGCGCCAAGCCGCGTCTGGCATCTCCCCGCATGCGAGAGTGATCGACTCTACCGAAGCCGTAGAAGTGATATGCGGGAGGGCAAGTTCAATGATTCGACGCACGCCGCCCGGCCGCAGGTGGTAGTGGACGACCACAAGGTTGCGATAGATCGAAGAATATTCCGGCAAGAGCGTCAGCCTACCAGATTTCTTGGGTTGCTCAATCGCAACGGTCAAAGGAGTATTGAAATGCGTCATGGCGGACTTTTTTCAAGATGGATCGATGGCCACCTTGCATCGGCTGGGCAAACCCAACGTCGAACAACTCGAGCACGATCTGCTCGAGTTTTCGAATCACAATCCAATCGCCCTCGTGCTCCCGTGCCATGTCAAAGAGCTTGGCACACCCGCGCTTCGCGGAATTATAAGAGAACTAAAAAATATCCAGTATATCCGTCAGATCGTGGTTGGCATCGACGGCGCTAATGCCACGAGCTGGCAGCGTGCAAAAAGAATTTTCGGCCAGCTTCCGCAAAAGCCAATACTCATTTGGAACGACGGGCCCCGCATTCGGCGCCTGATCGAACAGTTGATCGAATCCGACCTTGATCCTGGTCCGACCGGCAAAGGGCGGAACCTATGGCTTTGCTTCGGGTACGTGCTGGCCAGCGACAAATCCCGCATGGTTGCCCTCCATGACTGCGACATTCTCACTTACAACCGCGAGCTCCTCGCCAGGCTTTGCTACCCGGTGGCCCATCCGAACCTCGGTTTCGATTTCTGCAAGGGATATAGCGCCCGGTTTACCGACAAACTGAACGGACGAGTCATGCGTCTGCTCGTCACGCCGCTGATTCGTTCGCTTCAGAGCATCATAGGTCAACATGACTTTCTCACCTATCTGGACACCTTTCGCTATCCGCTCAGCGGCGAGATGAGTCTCGACCACGACATCATTCGACGTGCGCGCATTCCCTCCGACTGGGGTATCGAGGTCGGGATACTGGCGGAGGTATTCCGCGTATCCTCGCCGAAGAGCATTTGCCAGGTGGACCTCTCAGAATGTTACGACCACAAGCACCAGGAGCTTTCGCCGCGCGATGCCTCAAAGGGGCTCAACAAGATGGCAGTGGATATCGTCAGAAGCGTCTTTCTCACCTTGGCAGGACATGGTGTTAAGTTGGACCGGGGAATCTTCGATACGCTCCTGAGCGCTTACATGCGCAAGGCCGAAGACACCATGCGCTTTTACGCTGCGGACGCCGAGATCAACGGTCTGAAATACGATCGCCACGAGGAAGAAACGGCCGTGGCGACTTTTGTGCGCAGCATTCGCGGCGCCGCTCGCGATTATCTCAGCGATCCGCTGGGTGACCCAATGATTCCCAACTGGAACCGAGTGGAAGCCGCGTTGCCGGATTTTCTGGACGCCTTCAATCGCGCGGTCCAGTTTGACAATAAGTGATCCTCATTCCGCCTCCCGAAGGCGGGGTCCGGATGGAGCGATCGGTAGGGGAAAGAGAGAACGAAATGCCTTATAGCCTGTAGGTCAGGAAGCACTCGTTACCGTTGACCTGTATCTTCTTAAGCCGGCAGCCAATCGTTTGAGGCAGGAATGCGCCGGGAATATCGGTAAGCGTGGGCGCTCCGGTTCCGCCGAATATGAGCGGCGTCCACGTAAGGTGGAGCTCGTCGACGGCCCCGATCTCCAGGAGTGCCCGAAACAGTCTTGGACCGCCTTCGCAAACGACGGTTCGCACTCGGTAATGGCTCCGGAGGATGCGGAGCATTGCCGCCAGATTGACTTTCGGGGAACTGAAAATCCAGAGATCGGAGAGTCGCGCGATCGAAGCGCGCAACTTTTGCGGCATTTTTTGCGTGGAAAACGCGATCACTTGAGAGCCTGTTTTTTGAAACACTTTCCAGAGGGGATCTATTGCGCCGGTGTTGCTGACGATCACCCGCAGGGGCTCGGGCGGCAGGCCGATCGCCCTACGTCGTTCTCGAAGATCGCTCGCCGGGATTCTCATGCTCATCCGGTCGATCGATATCGTGCGCGCGCCGGCGAGCAAGGCATCGCCCAAGCAGCGGATCTCCAGGAGACGGCGCTTGTCCGCCTTGCTCGTGAATCCCGTCGGCGTGAAGTTCCGGGTTGAAACCTTTCCGTCCGCCGAGAGAGCAAAGTTCGCGATCACGCGAGGCCGTCCTCCGCGCGTGCTCACGCCTTATTCTCGATGGATTCTTCGACCGCGTGAACCTGCTCCTGCATTTCCTGAAGATGCAGCCCGCCGCTGGGACGGTAGACCAGGTAAACGCATCCGCCAACGAGACCCCAGAATACGACCATGAGAAAACCGGTGATCGATATCATGACCGCGACGCTTTCGGGCGTTCCAAACAGCCCAGCCAGCACGTTTTGAAACAATTGCTCGCGAACCCCGACTCCGGAAAGGCTGATGGGAAGGGACGCTATGGTCAAGATGACGGGCAGGACGGAAAGAATATCAATCATTCCACCAACGCCAGGAAAGAGGCCGAAGGCCCGCGCCGTGAAGTAGAACGCGAGGAAAATGCACAAATGCGCCAGAATAGATAGCCCGAAGGTGGAGGCGAGCACTCGGGGATCGCGCGCGTAGGTGGAGAAGGCTGTTGAAAGCTCGACAACCTTTCCGCGCATGGGCAGCCAATCCGGTAGTTTATGCGCAAAGTGGAAACGATCCACGCAGAAGCCGAAGACGATGAGTGCGAGCGATCCCCCCATGATTATGGCAAGTGCCGTCACGAGCGCCCGGGTCAGCGGATCGGCGAGGAGGCGATCCAGCCGTAGCGAACAAAGAATGGCTGTGAGCGCAACCAGAGCCAGCATGCCCACCATGCGATCGACAAGCACGCTCAGCAGCGCTGCTGTCTTTTTTGAAGATGTCTCTCGCATTGCATAATAAATTTTCACGATGTCTCCGCCCGTTGCGCCGAGGAGGAAAAGGTTGAAGAACGCGCCGATCAGATACACGCGAAAGGTTCTCCACCATCCGAGACGGATGCCCTGGACGTTGAGGAGAAGCCGCCAGCGCTCCGTCTGAAAAAGAAAGGCGCAACCGATGCTTAGCAAGCCGGGAATGAGCCAGAGATAATCAGCGGCGCGCAGCGCCCCGGCCATCCGCGCGCGCTTTTCGGGATCCCGGAAAATCCACCAGAGTAAGAGCAAGGTAATTGCGACCTGCAGGGATGTGAAAAGAATGCGTTTCATGTGCGGAAGAGTTTTTTCCAGCGATCGGCGGCCGCGACGATTTGCTCGCGCGGGATGCGTGGCCGAAGTTCAAAGACGAAAAGGCAGTCTTTGGGAAGTTTCGGGATGAGTTTTTGGTAATTAATCTCGCCGGTGAAAGGCGGGCAGTGATCTTCGAATGGCCATTTCACGTCGTGCACGTGACAACCGAACGCGCGAGCTCCCATGCGGTCGAGCCAGTCCGCATGGTCGAGCAGAGCCAGATTTTGTTTGATCTGCGCGTGCCCGAAATCGTGCCAATATCCAGCGTTTGGTTCGTTGAGAAGCCGGAGAAAATCCTCGAATTCGCGCTCCGATGGCACGGCTTCGTAATCTTCGCGGTTCTCAATGCCGATCCGGATGCCTTTCTTCCACGCGTACGCGAGGATTTCGGGCAGGCACTCCAATGCTCGCCGCGCGTATGCTCGGCCTGTGCTCTCGCGACTCTTCACGGCTTCAAGTTTCGTGCGGGCAAACTCCTTGCTTAGAAATTTTCCTTCTTCCACCAGTCGGCGCAGGCGAGAGGTCAGCCTCAGAGTGTGGATCCTGCCGGTGTGGACAACAACAACGGGTGCTTCGAACCGCTCGGCCATGTCGATCGTTTGCAGGGTCAGACGCACGGCCCGCTCCCTGTCACCCGTGCGAGGGGAGGTGAACTCGTAACAGTCCGGCTGGTCAACCAGCACCTCGGGAGGAAGCGGGCAAAAATTGTGCACACTCGAAACAACAAATGGGATTTCCTTCCGCAATTCGAGCATCTCGAAAACCACGGGCGCGTTCAGTCCGTGGCCCAGTTCGATGGCATCAAATCCGAGATCGAGAATCTCCTGAACGATCTCCTGCCCGGACTTGCCACGTTCCGCGTTCCAGCTTGTCGAGAAGGATAGCATCTATCCATTTCTCGCCGGCCAGGCCGGCAGGGCAAGGGTTCTTGCGCATTTGAAGCCGGCAAGGCCGGCGCCGAGAGCCACGATCATCTAGCCGTAGGATAGCAGGAAACGGCCCTACGCGGCCAGAAAGAGATTCGCGCCCGCCAATTGCTTCCGCGAAAACCTTGGCAAAGCTCTCGCACAGGTGGCATCCTATGGACGCTATGAAGTATCGCAACTTTTCTGGAACGGACCTGTGCGTGAGCGAAGTCGGGTTCGGCCTGTGGACGGTTTCGACGGGTTGGTGGGGAAATTACACGGACGAAGACGCAATCGCGCTGATGCGCGAGGCGTCCGATTTTGGTGTCACACTCTTTGATGCGGCTGACACCTACGGAAACGGACGCAGCGAAGAACTCATCGCCAAAGCCTTTCGCGGGAAACGTGACCAGATTGTGATCGCCACGAAAGTCGGCTATGACTTCGTGAATCATGGAGAGGAACGGCGCGGGCAGCGTGAAATCCCGCAGAACTTTCGGCCGGAAGCCATCCGGTTGGCCACGGATGCCGCCTTAAAGCGGCTGGCAACCGATCGCATCGACCTTTTGCAACTGCACAATATCCGGATGGAACAGGTGGACGAAGATGGTCTCTGGGAGACGTTGGAAGACCTGCGTACGGAGGGGAAGGTGAGGCAATATGGCGTCGCGCTCGGTCCAGCCATAGGCTGGCTCGCCGAGGGAGTAAGGACGATTCGCAGGCGCAACCCGGCTGTCGTCCAACATATCTTCAACCTCCTAGAACAGCATCCAGGCAAGGCCATACACAATTCCGCGCGGGAACGCGATGCGAAGACGATGTTCCTCATCCGCGTGCCGCATTCCTCGGGGATGCTGGAGGGGAACTATACGGCGCACACGGTATTCCCACCGAACGATCACCGCAATCACCGTCCGCGTTCCTGGCTGCTCAATGGTGTGAAGAAGGTCGAGCAGTTGAGATTTCTTGAACGCGACGGAGAGCGGACGCTTGGCCAAGCGGCGATCCTTTGGTTGCTCGCCGATGACCGCGTCGCCTCGGTGCTTCCTAATATCTACGACGCGGTCCAGCTTCGGGAGTTTGTCGATGCCTCCGATAAACATCGCTTGTCCGGCGAGGAAATGGAACGCGTGAAGCGACTCGTTTCCGTCAATTTCGGGCTCGAGCCAGAGGAGCCGAAATTCAAGGGCACGATGGAACTGCCCGTGGAACTTGTCACAGCGTGAGACGACTGGCCCGCTATGTTCTGAGGCGCCGAAGAGCCCCCGTGGAGCCGCCGGGACCGCCTAAGCTCTTGATTTTTGATTTCGACGGAACGATTGCCGACACCTTCGATGCCGGTGTGATGATTCTTAACAAGCTGGCTGTCGAGTTCGGATTTCGCCCCTTGCACCCAAAAGATTTGGAAAGGGTGCGGGACATGCGCACGCGTCAGTTGATGAAGTTTCTCGACATTCCAACCCGAAAAATGAGCCGCATCGCAAGGCGCGGGAGCGAGGAACTCTATGCTTGCATTCACTCGATCCAACCCCTGCCGGGCATGCCGGAGGCTTTGCGAGAATTGCAAACGCTCGGCTTTGCCCTCGGGATAATTACATCGAATACCGAGGTCAATGTGCAGATTTTTTTGCGAAGCCACGGGCTGGAAGTGTTCGATTTCGTCCGCTGTTCATCGAAACTCCTTGGCAAAGCGCGCATGATTCGCAGCGTCATCAGAGGTCAGCACGTTCGCGCGGCAGACATCCTATTTGTCGGTGACGAAACGCGGGACATCGAGGCGGCCAAAAAGGCGGGTATCCGGATTGCGGCAGTGACCTGGGGATACAACAGCCGGCGATCGCTCGAAGCGATGAAACCGGACTTTGTTTTCGAGAACCCTCAGGAATTGGTCGCGCTTCTCGCGGAGCAGACTCACCTTAGTCTGTAGTGCGCTTCGATAGCAGGGCGTGGCGGTTTGCGGCGCAGCACGTCCTGGAATCGGTGATTAGACGTTGATAGGATCCAGATTCCAAATATCGCGGGCATATTCGCGGATGGCGCGGTCGCTGGAAAATTTTCCGACTCGGGCGGTGTTAAGGATGGCCATTTTCGCCCAGCGCGACTTCTGGCGAAAGGCGGCGTCCACCTTTTTCTGGCACTCGCTGTAGGACTCGAAGTCCGCCAGGCACAGGAACGGGTCGCTGAAATAGAGATTGTCGCGCAGCATGCTTAGGACCCCGGGGGGTTCGTCGGGGGTGAAGTAGTTGGATCCCACCCAGTCCACGACGGCGCGCAATTCCTCGCTTTTCATGTAGTATTGCTGGGGATCGTAGCCTTTCTTCAACAGGGCGTGGACCTCATCGACAGTGAGCCCGAAGATGAAGATGTTTTCCTCGCCGACCTCTTCCTTAATCTCCACGTTTGCCCCGTCGAGGGTGCCGATTGTCAGGGCGCCATTGAGAGCAAGCTTCATGTTGCCGGTGCCTGAGGCTTCCTTGCCTGCCGTAGAGATTTGCTCGGAGAGATCCGCTGCGGGCACAATGCGTTGGGCCAGGGAGACCCGATAGTTGGGCAGGAAGACCACTTTGATGCGGTCCTCGATGCGCTTGTCGTGGTTGATGCACTTGCCTACCGCATTGATGGTCTTAATAATGCACTTGGCCATGTCGTAACCGGGGGCGGCCTTGGCGGCGAAGATGAAGACGCGCGGAGTGATCTCCAGGCCAGGATTTTGCAACACGCGGCGGTAAAGGGCCAGGATGTGCAGAAGATTGAGGTGCTGGCGCTTGTATTCGTGCAGGCGCTTGATATGCACATCGAAGAGTGCGGCGGGATTGACCTCGACCCCGCAGTCCCTCTTGATAATGCGCGCAAGATCGACCTTGTTGGCCTGCTTGACGTTCATGAAATCGATTTGGAACTGCAGGTCCTCCGCGTAGGCTTCAAGATCGCGAAGCTTGTCGAGATCGCGTTCCCAGCCATGCCCGATTTTCGAGGTGATCAGCTCGCTGAGCCGGGGATTGCAGGCAAGGAGCCAGCGACGCGGAGTGATGCCGTTGGTCTTGTTGTTGAACTTGCCCGGATAGAGAGCGTCAAATTCCGGGAAGAGATCTTTTTTCAGCAGCTTGGTATGCAGGGCGGCCACGCCATTGACTGAATGGCCACCAACCACTGCAAGATGCGCCATGCGCACCATCTGCATTGAGCCCTCCTCAATGAGGGAGAGGTGCTGCTTCATCTTGGTGTCTCCCGGCCATTTGGCATCCACTTCCTCAAGAAAGCGCTTGTTGATCTCAAAGATGAGCTGCAGATGACGCGGCACGACTTTCTGGAAGAGTTCCACACTCCACTTCTCCAGAGCTTCGGGCAGCAGGGTGTGATTGGTGTAGGCGAAGGTGCGGGTGACGATCGACCATGCCTTATCCCAAGGCATCCCGTATTCATCATGCAGCAGACGCTGGAGTTCGACCACCGCTATGGCGGGATGGGTATCGTTGAGTTGGATTGCAACCTTCTCCGGGAAGTCTTCCCAGTCCTCGTTGGTTCTGCGAAAACGCCGGATGATATCCTTAAGCGAACAGGCGACAAAAAAGTATTGCTGAAGCAGACGCAGCTCCTTGCCGCTATCGGTCTTGTCATTGGGGTAGAGAACCTTCGAAATCGTTTCGCTGTGGTTCTTTTCGCGCACGGCTTCCTCGTAACCCCCGCGGTTGAAGGCCTCCAAATCGAACTCCTCGGGGGCTCGGGATTCCCAGAGGCGCAGGAAGTTCACCGTATTGGTTCCATAACCGGGCACAGGGATGTCGTAAGGAATGCCCACCAGTTTCTTCCAGCCCATCCAGCGCGGGACGTAATTTCCCCGGTTGTCGAAGATGTTCTCCACGTAGCCATAAACCTGGATTTCGGTGGCGTGCTCGGGCCGCACGATTTCCCAAGGAGTCCCATATTGCATCCATGCGTCGGGAAGCTCGACCTGGTAGCCATTGCGGAATTCCTGCCTAAAGAGCCCGTATTGGTAATGGATTCCGTAGCCGATGGCCGGAAGGTCGAGCGTCGCCAGGGAGTCCAGGAAGCACGAGGCCAGACGGCCAAGGCCGCCGTTACCCAGCCCCATATCATATTCCTCATGGCGAAGTTCCTCATAATCGAGACCCAGTTCCTCAAGGGCATGCACCATGTCGTCATTGACGCCCGCGCTGTAGAGACTGTTGGAAAAGAGCCGACCCATCAGAAACTCCAGCGAGAGGTAATAAACCCTTTTGGCGTTGCAGTCGTTATGGGCGGTAGCCGTGGCGATCATCCGTTCAACGATCATGCTTTGCACCGATTTTGACGTAGCCAGAAACCAGTCGCGCCTTGTGGCCGTCGACGTGTCGCGCGCAAGGGTGAATTTTAGGCTCCCATGGATTAGCGCCTTTAGCCCAGGAACCGATTTATCAAGGGTAGAGTGGAATTGGCTCATGCTGCTTTTCGTGTTGTATGAATCGAGCGGGAGATCAATAGCAAAAATCGCGCCAGAAGTGATTGTGGCTCAACTATCAGCAAGCAGACCTGGGAGAGTCCCTCACCGGCTATATTCCCTTTTTCGCGGTAATGTAGGCCGCAATCGTGTTCACGCTGACAAACGCCTCTCTGGCCACTTCGGCGCTTGGCGTCGCGACGCCGAAGTTCTTCTCGATGCCCACAGCCAGTTCGAGCGCGTCGATCGAGTCGAGGGCTAAACCCTCTGGGCTGAATAGAGGGGTGTCGTCACCAATATCATCCGGCGCGATCTTCAACATGAGGTTTTCGACCATCATGCTCTTAATGCGGGGGTTGAGATCAATTTCGGACATGTAACCGGTAGGAACTAAACGGGATTTCCAAGATGAACAGGATTTTTTATGGTCACGAAGTGGCTGCGAAAACCCGCATTGATCAACTCCTCGTGGCAAAAGGTCTTTGCGCGTCGCGTGAGCAGGCCCAGCGGGCGATTATGGCAGGTCGGGTGACAGTGGGCGGGCGGAGGGCGGAGAAGCCCGGTCTTCAAGTGCCCGAGGATGTCGATGTGGAATTGCAGGGCGGGGAGAGATACGTGGGCAGGGGCGGCTTTAAGCTGGAGGCCGCATTGGATCATTTCCAGGTTTCCGTGGAAGGAAAAATCTGTCTTGATATCGGAGCATCCACTGGGGGCTTCACCGACTGCCTGCTTCAGCGCGGTGCAGCGAAGGTCCATGCCATCGATGTCGGGCGCGGTCAACTCGACTGGAGACTGAGGAATGATTCGCGAGTGGTCGTGCGCGAAGGTGTCAATGCGCGGTATCTGACGGCTGAAGATATTGGAGAGTTGGCTCAAATCTGCGTGGCTGACGTGAGTTTTATTTCGTTGGCGTTGATTTTGCCGGCGGCGTTTGCGTTACTCCCTCAAGCTGCCGACATGATCGTCCTGATCAAACCGCAATTTGAGCTGTCGCCCGCCAAGGTCGGGCGGGGCGGTGTTGTTCGAGATCCGGCCTTGCGTAGCGAAGCCGTTGATAAGATCCGGCGTTTCGTCGGGGAGCAAGGCCGGCGATGGCTGGGCGTTATCGAATCTCCGCTGCCCGGACGCGAGGGAAACGTCGAGTTTCTCGCCCATCTTGGGACATGATTGGTCTCATTGCCCATTCGGAGAAGGTGGATGCTCGAGCGGCAGTGAGCGAGATGATCGCGGCGCTCACGAAGAAAAGAATTCCGTTTGAATTGGAAACACATACCGCGGCCTTGGCCGGTCTCGAATCGGTTTGTGACGAGCGTTCGCTTGCGCAGAAGGCTGAGTTGCTTGTCGTGATGGGAGGCGACGGAACGATCCTCCGCGTCCTGCACAAGCTGGGTGCGACCATCCGACCGATTCTAGGAGTTAATATCGGCTCGCTTGGATTCCTTACGTGTGCCGGACTGGGCGAAATCTCCCGCGTGGTGGAAACCATTATCCGAAAGGATTTCATTTTGAGCCCGCGAAATCTGCTGGTCGCAGAAATCACAGGCCCCTCTGGGAGAGAAGAACGCCTCCATGGCTTGAACGATGTTGTGGTCAGCCGTGGCGAGCGCTCTCAGCTTGTGAAGATTCAGGTGCGGATCGATGGCGCGGCCCTTACGCACTACAATGCGGACGGCCTCATCATTGCCACTCCTACGGGTTCGACCGCGTATTCGCTCGCGGCGGGTGGCCCGATCCTCATGCCCGATTCCGGGGCGTTTGTCATCACCCCAATCTGCCCGCACGTTCTCACCAATCGCTCGACGGTCGTCAGCGATCGCTCGACCATCGAAGCGCGTCTGTCTGTGCGTGAGCAGGAGGTATTTGTGTCCGTGGACGGCCGTTTGTCCCGCGCCATGCGGGTAGGGGATGCTCTTCGCATTGCCAAGAGCAACCGCAAGTTGCCCCTTGTCATGCTGCCGGAGCGTTCGTTCCCGGAAGTTCTGCGCCAGAAACTTAAATGGAGCGGTAGCAATGTATGATTCCCATCGGCGACGTCCTCCAGCCCGACCACGTAAATCTGGCGCTTACCGCGCGCGATTCAGTTGGCGCTGTCGAGGAATTGCTTACCAAGCTCGACGGCGACGAACGCGTAAAGAACCTCGCCATCCTGCGGGAAGCAGTTCTGAAAGAGGCGGCGCCGGCGATCTCGGAAAACGGTTGCGGCATCTGCATCGCTCACGGAAGGACGGAATCGGTCACTTCCTTGGTCATGGCAGCCGGACGTTCAACCGAAGGCGTGAGGCATGCCGGCCTGGCTGACCCCGTGATGCTCGTTTTTGTCGCCGGTATTCCGGGGGCCTTTACTTCGGAGTATCTGCGGATCGTGGGCGCCATTGTGCGGATGTGCCGGGACAAGCGCCAACTCCATCGTCTCTTGGTTGCGAAGGACGCCGAGCGATTTGTCGCGCTCCTTGGCTCCGGCGAAGTCAAGCTGTAGCGTGCTGTCGAACCTTTAGGATGGAGGCGCTTGTTCTTCAGAGTTCGAGGACGGCGACCAAATTTTTCGGAGCATACGCCTCTGTCGTGTGGGGCTCGGCGTCTCGCTGAGCCAAGTTTCTTCGGCGAGCCGCCGAAGACGGACCCTTGCAGGGCCGTGGCACTTTGCCATTTTGGGTGCGCTCTCCGAAATCGGCCTGGGGCTGCGAGATAGCAGCAAGATCCTCCGCCTTTTGAGAGCCTTGCTTAAACTGCTTGCTGCGCATCTCGTTCGGGGCATAGTGTGTGCCACTCCACGAGTTGCACCAAGGACCCTCGTGGAAGCCAGCAGTCCTTTTCTTTCAGTCAGTCGGGCCGTGGCTCAGCTTGGTAGAGCGCCTCGTTCGGGACGTATCAAAGGCCGTTTCTCTCACTTTTTCTCATGTGCTCTCACGTGCGCAAACCCGCATGAATAAAGCCTCAATGAGCGATTCGCGATTTTCTCAAGTGCTCTCACGTTTGCCCACTTTTGCACACCTGGTGTGCAAATTGGTGGACAAAATTACGGAAAGGGTAGAGCGCCTCGTGTCTGCAATTCTGCTCGAGCAACGGTCCCGTTTTTCGTTGACGTCGATTGCCGTTTCTGAACATTCTTGCTTTCGTCAGGTGTATGAGCATCTGGCCGCAAAAATCTCATCCCGGCCTCATCAACCGGAATGCGTTTCATGAAAACCGAGATACAAAGCCACGCCTGGATACCGAAAACGGATGATGCCGTTGCGGGAAAAGACTCATATCTTCCAGGCGTGGCTTTTTGAGTATCCAAATGAAAAGAGAAATTAACGGCAGCCATTCGGTTGCCTTCACATGCATCAATGACCTAGGCGAGATATTCGAGAGAATCGATTGCCCGACCGAAGTCACAAACGAAATCGACGAGGCAATCGGGCGCCGGCAAATGTCTGGCGTCGTTTACGCCCGCGGCATGCGATGGAGTTGGACGGCTGAGCCGCTTCATCCCCTCGATGACGACGTCGTGCTCGATTTCGAGCGCGGCGGGCAAGTCGTCGAGCGATACACGATTCCGTGGCAGAGTTGGGAGGCGTTTAAGGTCGTCGCGGCGAGAAATGGGCAATCAGCCAAGGATTACCTCACCCTGATTTTGGGTTGTGGCTTGGCCGAAGGCGAGACGGTCGGCGAAATGATTCATTGGCTGTTCAGCCTCCCGTCGGAGCCGTCGCCAGAAATCCAGCGCTTCGAACAGGCGTCTGCGGAATTTCACGGCGTGGAGATATCAGCGTGAGCACGATTCTCTATTTCGTAGAACAGCTCGCATCGAACACTGCAAGGCTTGCGAACCGGTGGATCACATTGCCGTGTCTGAAGCTGGCGCAATGGTGTTACGAGAAAGGGAAGGAGGAAGCGTGAACTGGCTTATACTGAGGTATTATTGCCTCAGACTGCCGGCGTCGGCCGCGCTAATGGTGGCCGCGTATGCGTGCTTCGCGTATGGGTGGATAGCCAAGACAATTGCTCGCGGGATTGTGGACGTCGCCGAGTTCCTCGAGTGGTTCTTCTTCAAGCTGCGAATATAACCCGCCCTCAACCCAACAAAGCCCCGCCCTGGTAAACCCCTTCGGCGGGGCTTTTCGTTCTTTCCCTGGAACTGGACAATCGCCCTCGTGGTTGTCATCACTCTTGCGGTCTAAATCTGGTGCTAATGCGTTACCACATCTACGCGGACGAAAGTCGCCAATGCCAAGACCGCTTCATGGTTTTGGGTGGAATAATTGTCGAGGCGGATGATGTGCCTGGATTTGAGGGGATGATGGCGAAATTCAGGCACGAAACAAAGATGTCCGCTGAGTTGAAATGGACGAAGGTGACAAACCAGAAATTCCACGAATACCAGTTGTTTCTGAGATACTTTTTTTCCCTCTTGAACGCTGACCGGGTGCATTTCCACTGTTTAATTGTGGATGCTCAACTGACTGATCACCGAAAGTTCAATCAGGGCGACAAGGAAATCGGGTTTTACAAGTTTTACTACCAACTCTTGTTACACTCCTTCGGCAAACGGTATTGTAGGCAAGGCGAGGATGACCGTTTCATTCTTCACCTCGATCAACGCACGACGCACTACAAACTAGGCACGCTTAAGACGGTGCTGAACAACGGCATGAAAAAGAAATTTCAAATCGACACGCAGCCGTTTCGATCCGTCGAGCCAAAGAATTCCAAGGAGAGCGAACTTATCCAAATCAATGACATAGTAGTCGGTGCCATCGGCTTTCAAAAAAATGGCTACGAATTCCGGCCTGGCACGCGGCAGTCAAAGAAAGATCTCGTCGCGTTCATCGCGCAAGAGGCAAGAATTCCAAATTTAAAAGATAATACTCGTTTTGGAAATCATCACTTCACGATATGGAACTTCGTGCCGAAAAAGTAGGAGCGCCCTGCAGCCTACGCTCCGTGGAGCTACCGGTAACCGGTTTCCCAGACGTCGTCCCGGGTTTTCAGCTGCAGTGGCGCTCTCTACTTCAAATGAAACAGTAAAAAGGGGATGACTTCAAGCATTTTTTTTATCAGAAGAGAATCTCATTTGTGGACGGTCAACGTCGCGCGATTCTGGCGCCGGAGTCGCCTTTTCGAAGTAGGTCATGTTTCGCGTGACCGCAGTCAGTTGAGTTTCGTCGCCAAGATTGAAGATCGTAAACTCTCCTTCGACATGCATCGAGTCAAACTCCACAAACCGATATGTGCCGCAAATGAAGTTAACTTTGATCCGGTTCATTAGGAATATCCATAACGTCGGCCAAGTCCGGCGCTTCGTTATCAGTAGCGTCGGCATCAATACGCTTTCGCTCCGGCACGCCTAGCCCTTGTCCGCCGAATTTCAGCCGGCAGGAAGCTAACGTCACCGACAAGAGTCCGTTTGCCGAAGTGTTTTATTACGCCGGCCCTTATGACTCCTTCGGAATCCGTAAACCATTTATCGCCAGACATATTTGATTTCTTGATTAAATCAACTTAGCGTTTGCGGGCTTTGCATGCTCGCCTAATTCGCCCATTGCCTCGAGCCATTGCCATGCGGATTCGACGTTCCTTTGCGGATCGATTGACGGCGGACGCTCTACATCTGGCGATAACTCACCGATTGGCAAGCGCCGTTTGCTGCCGAAATACTTTGCTCGCCCGCGACTTTTAGCCATTAAATCCAAGGGACACTAGGCGTATTTTCCTCGGTCGTCGCGAGCCACTGGATCGCGCCTATGCTATTTTCGGCGTTGAGATTCTTGAGCGCGTTCCGGCATACCTCGCGCCAACTGTGACAGTTCGTGACGAATGGTTGACGCCAACATTCCCAATCGTTACCATTCTTCAAAGGGATGAAATCCTTCGTCAGGCGTTCCTCGGCTTCCAATGCTCGTTCGTTCAGCTCATCGTCAAAGCTTTTGACTAAGCGACCAAGGATCGTTTTCGCCAAGTCTTCGGCGCTCTTGCGCAGTTCGCGGAACTGATGAATCGCAACTAAGAATTGCTGATGGTCACAACTTACAATCTCGCGGTTGATAGCCTGTCGCTGTGCGGGATCGAGCTTCTTCATGGGATTCAAATCGTCGAGCGCGTGCTGCCTGGCGTTAATGTCGTGAAGCGCATACAACTCTTCGGTGCGGCGATATTCACGTACGATTAAGCTAGCTTCTGTTTTCTCTGCCTCCAATACGTCTGCTTGACAGCGGGAGCGATTCGGGAAACTAGGAGGAGTCTGCCATATCGAACAGCTTAGCCAGCCAGGGACACCAGACGCTTGCATATCGAACGGTGTCGCCGCACGAGTTGCGGTTTTCTTAGCGGGTCGTTCGAGTGTCTTCATTTGCCGGGCCAGGGTGGGCGTTTAGGGCCGTCAGGGTTCGGGTTGGGTCGGGGTGGTAATGGTGTGGTCATTTTGCTTTCGTTGGTTGTGGGGTCACTCATTTGCCGAAATGACGTTGCAGGCGCCATTCGGTTGGAGTTGGTCGCTCGGAATCACGCGTTGTGAGAATATTTTCTATCGGTCTTAGCGATGCGTCGGCCACAGCCTCCAAGGCATTAAGAATGCCGTCATAGATGCGGCTGCGTTCCTTGAATCCCTTGGCAGCCTCGAAATCCTTACATTCATCGAGAAGGAGCCTATTGCCGGCTCCTTGTGCGGCCCCGAGACTACACAGCGCGCGGATTTTCTGCACCACGCTAGCGTTCACCGCATCGACCCGATCATAATAGCGATTCGCAGCGTCCGCCATGCCGGCCTCAAGCTTGCCAACCTGCGCCTCGATCGTCTTGAGATTGATTTTAGCCGACTTGCCGCGGAGTTGCTTACCTAGACGTACGCCTACGCTTTTGAGTTGGCTGATGTCGTCCTGGAATGTCTTCCAGGCGGCAGTGAGTTCTTTTTGAGCGTCCATATATTCTACTAATGGCCGCGCGATAAACTTTCGATCTCCTTGACGCAATTCCTAACCCGTTGAGCGCAAACACCAAAATGCTCCGCAATCTCGCCAACATTCAGTTGGCCTTTGAGAATCGCCAGACATATCGACGCCCGCATATGCCGAACCCGATCTGTACGCGCCGATAACAGCATGCTCGCCATGAACTCAAGGGCTTTAACTTGTGTCTCACGCAAAGCATCTAGGTTTGGCTCGCCCTCTCCCTCGTCCGGATACCGGAATGGGGTCGAACCCTGTGGTTGCGTGCTCTTCATTTCTTGGAAGCCTCGAGCTTCGTTACCTCGGCCCGAAATTGGTTGATGTGGTAAACGGCGGTGCGCTTGAGCGACTCGTAAATTTCAGACTCGCTGCGTCCAGCCAGATCCGCGGGTCCAGTCTGCAGGAGTTCGCCAAAGACTTGCTCGAAGATGTTCCCTATCTTGCGGCCAAGTTCGAGAACCTCATCCGTAGAGATAAGGCGGCGTTTGGCAGCCTCGAAATCAAGCGCCTCCCGCTGCCCTCGAATGTGCCGGAAGGCAATCGTCACTTGGCGCTCAAGCAACTTTAGTTCGCTGTGATCAGTGATCTTGTCCGCTCCAAGCTCCTCCAGAACTCGGCGCACGTGCCGGCCAGTGTATCCAAGTTTCGCTTCAAGTTTACGCCGCTCCTGGTTGATAGGGCGGCCCCTTTTTCGTTTTTGTGGTTCGTTCATAAAGTGATTTTCAGGACATGATTTCAAAAGTGCCTCTCATAAGAATTCCCCGAGTCACGGGCAACGCGCCCTCGGATGGACACCTTTAGAAGACTTCCTGTCCCCCCGGTCAAAAGGGGAGCAGGTGAGGGATTGCGCCAGCGCCTTCACAACGTTCGTCCGCTGTCATCACCTTCGCCAACCGCTGCGAGGTCACCTGCGCCATCCTGCGCGCATTTCTTCTGGCGTTTGGCCCGTGCTCGAAGAAGGCCGGCTCGTAAAGCTTTCCTCTCGCCGGCGTCGAACCATCCCCATGTGACTCTTGCGAAGTTGCACACCTCGGGTTGCTCGATCGCGACGAGGACGACAGATCCAGGGGCGGCCTCCAGTTTTGAAAGCGCCGGATGTAGTTCCTGCGAAGATGGCCAAGTGGGAGAAATCAACGGCTTTTGAGCTTGAGCTTCTTATTCTGCAAAGCCTGCCATCTATCGCGGATGTCCTGGTAAATCCTCAGAGCATCGTTAACGGCCAAGTCTCCGGCCTCCTTGGTCGTCATCGTGTAATGCCCGCTGGCGAGTAAGCCTGAGGCAAGGCTGCAAATATTGGTGATGTCTTGTTCGTGTGTATTCATAACGGTTAGGGGGTGTGGTGTTTTTAGAGAATTCTTTCATAGGGACAGTGACGCCCGTTTCAGCCGGTGCCAACCCGTCCCGTTACTGTCCCTGTGTATAGGAACACAGGGACATAGGGACGGTTGGTTGGCTGTCCCTGATAGGGACGGTAGAGGGACGGTAGAGGGACGGTAGGGACACTTGCTCATTCGGAGTAGATTTTCAGGACTGTGAATTTCACTCGCTGCCCTATTTTGGTGACGTTCAGAAATCCGTCTTTAACTAGATGTGTGATCGCTTCCTCAACCCACTCATGTGCTCCAAGATGATAAAGATCTCGTTTGCTTGAATCGGGAAAGAGTTCGAGATGCTTGCAAATCTTCGCCATGATGGCCGTCGGCTTGAACGGCTTTCCTTCCACGGGTTCCTGAAATGTGACTAGGGTCTTACCCTCCTTTGGGGTGAAATTGATTTCAGTCACAATTTGACCTGCCACCCCTATTCCTCCGTTGCGGTCTTTAGACACTCGGAGCCGCACTTTGCCGGCCACGGTGGGCGAATAGGCTTGCACAAGCTCCGCCGAATAGGACACGCCGTCATATCGACCTAGCTTTGCTCCCGAACCACGCGCCCATCGTCCTCGTCCCTCTGTGGATTTTGTAACGTGGTCATCTATGAGAACAGCCGCCCCTTGTTCTGCGAAAGGACGCAGACGCTGACGGAAGAACGTAAGCACGTCGCTAACGTTGTTCTCGTCTTTGAGTTCGGCTGCCATTGCCTCGGCGAGGCCATCAAGACACACAAGGGTTTGCTTATTCTTCGATGCCCATGAAATTGCGCGGTCGAACTCTTGAGGCGTAGGGTTGTGGAGGTAGTGGAAGCCTTCGACTATCCATGAGGGATTGACTCCAAAAGATATCAGCCGGTTTAGGGTTCCTATCGCCGTGTCCTCAGGGTCAATAAAGAGAACATGTCCACCGTCCGAGAGGACGGAACTAGCGATGTTTATCGCGATGTTTGTCTTGCCGATAGATGGCTCAGCATGGATTTCGTTTAGTCGGCCAGCGTAAAGCAGGCACTTCCCCGGTAGTATTTCTGCAACGGTAGGGCGCTCGGGTTGCAGCCCCCCATTGATAATCTCCTCGAGGTCAACAAACAACTCGCCCTCGTTTGGCTCCAAAAGCGTGATGCTGGACAATACGTCACGAACCTTGTCGGAAAGCCTCGCCTGTTCTCTAGGGTTGTTTGCGATTGCGGTGATTTCCGTAGCGGCTTCAATCACGTGGCGCGCCAAAGCTTTCTCGCGAAGGATTTCAATATAGTACGCCGCGTTGCTAGCTGTCGGAACGAATGTGAACAAGTCGGTGACTGCGGCCGCTCCGCCAATCTCCTCGAGGAGATGGCGGTCCTCCAGGAGTTGGGTTAAGGAAATGAGGTCGATAGGTTTGTTCGCCTCGCGCATATCGACCAGCACATCGAAGACGGTCGCGTGAGCGGGATGATGGAAGTGTTTCTCGCTTACCTGACGCTGAAGGCACTCGTCGAGCACTCGCCCAGGGGCAAGCAGGATTGAGCCGAGAAGTCCCTTTTCCGCATCAAGACTCTGCGGAAGTTTCGCGCCGTTATTCATGGCTTCGTTCCTATTTGCAACCGGCGTCGGCGCTTCCATTCTTGAAATGGCCGGAATGCGGCAAGTTCACGCAATGCTTCAGCTCGATAGGAATAAGGCTTGACTTGTTCCGCTGCGTGCGTAATTATCCTGATAGTCTCATTGCCTTCTCTGCGTTCGGCCAGTTCTCCAAGCTGGCCGTCCGCATTTTCGGGCGGACCGACTCCCCCGCCCGCCGTTTCGTTGACGGCGTCCATTTTCAGGAAACGAGCCGCGTGAGTTGGTCGGCGGGAATGAGCGGGTGCCGGAAATGTCGGCAGGGTTTTAGCAAACCGCGGTCGATTGCGCGGCGGATTGTGGCTTGCGAGACGCCGACGATAGCGGCAGCCTCTTTGACCTTGTAGGAAACGCGAGGCAGTTGGACTTTTTCCGTCTCCTCACCCGTGTTGCTTGTGGTAGCTAATGGATTCACTAGCTTCCCAATTTAACCACACTTTAGCCTATGTCGTCGGTCTAGGTTTTGGGTTTTTTGGACCGAATTTTATTGCTCTGGCGCGTCCAAGCGCGAGCGGCTGTCCGCAAGGTCTTTCTGACGAGTTCCCGGCGAACTGCTCGTCTCATCTCCCCCCATGTTAGTGTGCCCTCGCGGGTTGAATACTTGTGACCGCGAACGTTGAATTCGTTGGTCACGGTTTCGTGGTTTTGCCATTGCTTTCCGAAAGCGTCCTCGAGGGCACCAATGGCAAGAGCGGCCATTTTGTCGGGCTTGCGAATTTCGTAGCGGCTTAATTTTAGCCCGTCTGCGACCAACAGCCCCTGCCAAAGCCAATCTTGGCAAAAGGGGCGGGCTTGGGGCGTCTTTCCCGCATAAACTTCAAGGAATGGGTCTGCAATGCGCGTGAAAATGGGGTTGTCATCTGAACGTGCCCGCGCCAGTCCAACGACCTCCCCTGAAAGACCGCGAAGAAGTTTCTGTGCTTCCTTGTCATATCGAGCCAGTTTCCAAAGCTCCATTGTCCATCGGTAGGCATAACGGACGCAATCGGCAGGTGTTACTTTTTCACCCGTCTCGTTCAGCGGTTGAACAAAAAGGCTTTGTTTGGAGAGAAATCCGTCGGCTTTCACGCTGCGCCCTCCATCGAAATGACCTTGCCGGGTTCTGGTTGCTCTGCCGTCATGAGCGCCGCCATGCGCTCGCTATGCGTCGGCCGAACGTGAGAATAGGTGTCGAGAATGAGCTTGCCGCCGTCCTGGTGTCCCTGCCATTGCGCTATGACCTTCACGTCCACGCCGCGTTCGATGGCGGTTGTGATGAACATGCGCCGGAACGCCCGGCTCGAATAGTTCGGCAGCTTGAGACGTGCACAGGCACCTTTCAGCGCCTTCTTGGCGTCGAGAATGGTGAACACCGTGACATCCGGCGCGGGAGGATTGCCGCCGTCTTTCGCCGTGCAATGCGCCATCCGCCTTTCAAGAAGCGGACGCAGTTGCGGGAAAATCGGGACCGCAAAGCCTGTGCGGGTTTTCTGCCGAAACGTGAGAAGCTGTCCGCGGTCGAAATTTACGTCCGCCCATGTCAACGCCGACGCCTCAGCTTGTCCGAGTCCAGCCAGTCCAAGGAACTCAATGAAATCCGCGCTCTCGTCCGCCGTGTCGGCGAACTTCTGTCCTCGGATGCTCGCCACGATGGCGCGGAAGTCAGCCAGCGTCGGCGTCAGTCGAATCGGTTTCTCCCTCCTACGTTGTTTCATGCCGAATACGGGCGAGCGCGCAATCATGCCGTCGCCTTCCGCTAGGGCGAACATGGCGCGAATCGTTTCGAGGGCTTGGTTGTAACCCGCAACGCCTCGGTAGCGGGAAAGAAACTCCGCCGCCTCGCTCGACTTAATCTTCCCGACAAGCCGGTCTGCACCTCCCGGCCATGTCTCACGGACCCGCTTCAATACCCTGGCCTTATTCGCGATGGTGTCTGGCGCGAAATGCTGGATTGTCTTCTCGAACTTGTCAGCCAGTTCCGCCAGTGTGATGCGGCCCGCTGTTGGGTCGGTTCGCTCGAGTTTCGCCTTGAAGTCTTTCAACTTACGGCGCGCTACCGCGAGGGTCTTTGTTTCGAGACTTTGCTTTATCTCCTTGCCTCGGAGTTTGACGCGTGCGAAGTAGGTTCCGCTCGCGGGATTGCGATATAGGCATTCCCCGACCTTCTCAAAAGATGGACTTGTGCTCATATAATCATTCAGTTGTTTACGTTTGCCGACGTGCTCTTACTGTATGGTGTGCAAAAACGGTGTGCAAGTCCTCTTTTGAGAAGGTTAAAAACTCTCGTAAGTTATTGGTAGTCAAATAGTCGGGCCGTGGCTCAGCTTGGTAGAGCGCCTCGTTCGGGACGAGGAGGCCGCGAGTTCGAATCTCGCCGGCCCGACCATTCCCAATTTCGAAAGCCGTATCCTGCGGCGAGGTTCGAACGCAGTTCGACTGCAGCGCGCGGAGCGCGAAAGAGAGCGGGCGCCAGCCAAATGGCAGAGCCCGATGGGAGAAAGGGCAATCGGGATAATCTCGCCGGCCCGACCATTCCCAATTTCGAAAGCCGTATCCCTCGGCGAGGTTCGAACGCAGTTCGACTGCAGCGCGCGGAGCGCGAAAGAGAATTCGGCCAATTTGAGAATGCTCGAAAACTAAGGGTCCTTAAAATGCTTGCAGCCATGGTGGAGAAGGTCCCAATCTGCCGGGCTTCATGGAACGCCTTGATGGAAGGGGGGCTTCAGACCTCCGCGAAGTAGTGATCGAACCTAGCGTGGCTCCCCACGCCCACGGCTCGGTCTTGATTCGATTTGGCCGAACGCAGGTGATTTGTGCGGCATCTCTTGAGGAAAGCGTTCCGCGGTGGATAAGGGAACAAGGAGTGGAAGGCGGGTGGATCACGGCTGAGTATTCGATGCTTCCGTACTCGACGTGGCCGAGAAAGCCCCGCGACATCACGAAGGGCCGGCCCGACGGACGCGGCACCGAGATTCAGCGGCTGATAGGCCGTTCCTTGCGAGCGGCAGTCGATCTCGTTGCGCTCGGGCAGCGGACGCTTTGGGTAGACTGCGATGTGCTGCAGGCGGACGGGGGAACTCGCACAGCTGCGATTACGGGAGCTTGCGTTGCAATGGGACTGGCTTGCCGGGCCCTGATCGATGCGGGGAAGTTGTCGCACTCTCCGCTCAAACGACGGGTGGCTGCCGTAAGCGTCGGGGTGGTTGCAGGCGAAGCGCTTCTGGATCTCAATTACGAAGAGGACAAAGCCGCCACCGTGGACATGAATCTGGTCATGACGGACCAGTTGGAGTTTGTGGAGGTTCAGGGATCCGGCGAGGAAGCGGTCTTTTCCAGCGAGCAGCTGGCCGGAATGTTGGAACTCGGTAGGGCTGGAATCCTCCGCTTGCTCGAAATTCAGGATTCTATTCTCATCTCATGACCAAAGCACTGATCACCGGCATCACAGGGCAGGACGGATCCTATCTCGCCGATCTCTTGCTCAGAAAAGATTACGAGGTCCACGGCATCATCCGCCGCGCGAGCACGTTCAACACGGATCGCATCGACCACCTGTATCAGGACCCGCACGTGCATGGAGTGAAGCTTTTCCTTCATTACGGCGACCTCGCGGACTCCGTAAATCTCGTCAAACTGATCTACCAGCTCAAGCCGGACGAGATTTACCACCTCGGCGCCCAAAGTCACGTCAGGGTAAGCTTCGATATTCCGGAATATACGGCCGATGTGACGGGTGTCGGAACGATCCGAATTCTGGAGGCGATGCGTGAAGCGGGGGTAGATTCGCGCTTTTACCAGGCTTCAAGCAGTGAAATGTTTGGCAAGGTGCAGGAAGTACCTCAACGTGAGACGACGCCTTTCTGGCCGCGCAGCCCCTACGGAGTAGCCAAGGTCTTTTCTTATTGGGCCACAGTTAATTATCGGGAAAGTTACGGAATGCATGCTAACAATGGCATTCTTTTCAATCATGAAAGTCCGCGCCGGGGCGAAACCTTCGTCACTCGCAAAATCACTCGTGCGGTCGCTGCGATCAAACACGGCCTGCAAAAGGAGCTCTTTCTGGGAAACCTCCAGGCAAAGCGCGACTGGGGCTTTGCGCCCGAATACGTGGAAGCAATGTGGCTGATGCTTCAGCAGGACAGTCCGGGCGATTACGTTATCGCAACGGGAGAGACGCATACCGTGCAGGAGTTTCTCGAGCACGCCTTCGCTCACGTGCAATTCGACTGGAAGGACTACGTGAGGCACGACGAACGCTACGAGCGTCCGGCGGAAGTCGATCTTCTGGTCGGTGACGCCTCCAAGGCTCGACGGCTACTCGACTGGGAGCCAAAGGTCCGATTTCCGGAACTGGTCCGCCTGATGGTCGATGCCGACCTCGCCAGATTGGAAAAACGCGCTTGACGCACAGCGGGATCGGTTCGAGAATCTTCGCTTTTCCAAATTCCCATGGCTAGAAAATGTGACATTACCGGAGCTCGCCCGAAGCGCGGGGGCAAGATCCACCGCCGCGGTCTTGCGAAGAAGAAGGGGGGAATTGGCATGCACGTGACCAAAGCGACGCCCCGGTGGCATTCTCCGAATCTGAAGACGAAGCGCGTATGGGTGCCTGAACTCAAGAAATTTGTTACAATTAAGGCCACTGCCCGCGCTTTTAAGACCCTTTCCAAGAATGGCGCTTATAAGACGCTCGCCGAGGCAGGCGTCGTACGATAGACGCCTAACCCACAACCTCTTCTCTTCTTATGGCATTTAGCGTCGTTAGCAATAAGTCCGGTAAAACCTACCATCTCCACGCCCGTCTTCAGAAGCTCAAGGGCGGACAGGAAGTCACTCTCTACTACTTCGCGGGACAGCCAGGGCCTGGGGCGATTGATGCGCTCCCCACTGGCTACAAGGTTTCGGAAAACGAGAAGACGGGGTTGCCTCTCCTAAAGAAGGCCTGACTTTTCCCGCTGAGAGCTTGTCGCGGTCGGACTCGCCCCGGGGCTTTTAGCGTGTCGGGGAGCCCACGGCTCACGCCCTCGGATGCGCCCGTGAATAGGCGCGCTTCAGCCTTTCCGCTGTGACATGCGTGTAGATCTGCGTTGTGGACAGGCTGGCATGGCCGAGCAGGGATTGAACGCTTCGCAAATCGGCGCCGTTGTCGAGCAGATGTGTGGCGAAGCTGTGTCGAAGCTTATGCGGGCTGAGGTCCGCTGGCAGGCCGGATTCGCGAAGGTATTTTTTCATGGCAAGCCAAACAGAATGCGCCGAAAGCCTGCGGTGCGACTTATTGATAAAGAGGGGTCCGGCGTGCACGCCGGCCCGGTGCCGGTATCGCGAAATTGCCTCAAGTGCGGGCGCGCCCACGGGACAAATCCGTTCCTTGGCTCCCTTTCCAAAAACGCGGACCGTCTCGCTGATGGGATCGAAATCTTTGACCTCCAGCCTCACCAATTCGGCGAGCCGCAGGCCGCTTGAATAAAAGAGCTCGAAGATCGCTTCGTCCCGGCTCGCCATCCAAGCGGGAGCCTGTCTTTGCCTCAGACTTTTCTCGGGCCTCCCAAGAAAGGTTTCGATCTGAGAATGCGTCAAAAACCTGGGAAGCTGTTTTTCCTTTTTTGGTATTTCAATAGTCCTTATTACGTTACATTCGAGTATCTTGCGGATAACAAGAAAATGATAGAAGCTTCGGAGTGCGGAAAAGAGGAGTCGGATGCTTGAGCGTGCGCGTCCGGATTTCATGAGATGGAATAGGAAGGCACGGAAGTCGTCCGCGGTCGCCCTTTTCCACGAGAGGCCGGGCCGGAATCTCTGAAAGGCTTTGAGGGCGATCCGGTAGCTGGTTTGGGTATGAGGCGAGGCATTTTTCTCGCCGTCGAGATAGAGCAGGAACTTTCCAGCCAGGGCATCGTTCGCGGCAGCGCCGCGGTGTTTTTCTCGAGCCGGACGAGTCTTCTCTTTCAGGAGGCGGAGCCCATTGGAGGGACGAGCGGGGGCTGTGCGGTGTCGTCTACCTTCCCAAATTTTTGCGTGCCTCGCTGGAAGCGCAAAATGGCGGACCGGGATTCTATGCCGTCAGGGGAGATGGAGACGATGGGGATTTCGTAAACACCATCTGGAAAGATGAAATGGTAGCGGAAAGAGCCGTCGGGATTGAGGGTGACGGGTTTTCCGTCGATAGTGACTTTTGCGCGAGGGTCTGTGCCTCCGTAGAAGATGACCTCGGCGTTGACATGCATGAAGAAATTTCGTGCCACACCGAAGGAACTGACCCATTCCGAGGCGCCCGACCAACTTGTGATTGCGGCTTGAGACCAGCTGGTTACCGAGGCTTCGCTCCAGCTTGAAAGCGCCGCCTGCGCCCAACTGCTTTGGGCCCCTTGACTCCAGCTTGAAAGCGCCGCCTGCGCCCAACTGCTTTGGGCCCCTTGAAGCCAGCTTGAAAGGGCCGCCTCCGCCCAGCTGCTTTGTGCTCCCTGGAGCCAGCTCGAAATGGCCGCCTCCGCCCAGCTGCTTTGTGCTCCCTGGAGCCAGCTCGAAATGGCCGCCTCCGCCCAGCTGCTTTGTGCTCCCTGGAGCCAGCTCGAAATGGCCGCCTGCGCCCAACTGCTTTGGGCCCCCTGGAGCCAACTTGAAATGGCCGCCTGCGCCCAACTGCTTTGCCCTCCCTGGAGCCAGCTTGATAACGCTGACAGACCCCAGCTGGATTCCGCCGCCTGCGGCCAGCTGCTGAGAGATTCGACGCTCCATCCTGCGGAGCTCTGACCGGCTGCTGCCCAGCTTGACAAGACCCCCGCGGCCCAACTGGAGAGCTCGGCCGGGCCCCAGCTCGCGACCTCTCCGCTGGAAAGAGCGCCGAGGGCGCTAAATAGACTGCTTTCCGCCGCGCCCCACTGCTGTTGGGAAAAGGAGCTGATCGGGCCTTGGCTGCTGAGTTTTTCCTCGAGATGTTTGCGAACCTTCGCTTCAAACTCCTGCGAACTCAGTCCGCCGCTGCCAAGTTCTTCGAGGAAGTTCCTTCCCAACAGAGCCTCCAAAACGATCCGTTGTTCCAACGAGATTCCCGCCAGGGCGTCCGATCCGAATGCAAAAAGTTTACCTTCTTTCTGAAGCCGGGACAAAGCAGTGATGAGCTTTTCGCCAGACTGCATGGCTTGCTGGATGCTTTCCATGAGCTTTTGAAAACTCAAGTGAAGCGGGATGGTGGCGTAGTCGAATTGATCCGACTCGGAAAGGTGGTCAGCCGGTGTTTCGATCGTGTGGGATCGGGCAATTACGTTCCAGACGCTGCCGCGGTGATAGCCGATTTCGACAGTATATTTGGTGCCCGCTTGCTTCACGGGAATATACCAATTGCGCGTTTCGAAGGGAACTTCGATTTCGGCTTCAACCGTTTTTTCGCCTTCGTACACGCGCAAAAATGTCTTTCCGCCGGGATGCCGAGAGATATCGATGTCCCAGTAAGTGAAGAGCCAATGCGGCTCCTGTGCGATAAGAAAAATCGTGTCCGAGCCGTAGCTTTGGGGCAGATCCCCGAGTTGGTCTAGATCCACGGGTTTGGCCATAGGGGAGGATGGAGTCGAATCGGTCTTGCCTGAGGTCACGGGAATCACCGGTGCCTGACGTGACCTGGAACCCGATTTTTTTTTCGTTCCCCCCTCATTTTTTCGACTCATGATGGCTGAATTTACTCCTTAACGGCACATAAATCACACGCTCTCAATGCTGGCAACGCTTTTTTCCCGCGGGTCGCATTTGAAAAGCCATTATGGCATCGTAATCTACCGCATATGAAAGTTAGGTGTTTAATTGCGTTTCTCGCAACGGGAATTGCGGGTTCGGCATTTGCGCAAAATGCCGCGACGTCCGGGACACTTGCGCGCCAACTCAACGATGCGTTTGCATCGGTCTACGAGAGAGTCGCCCCGGCGGTTGTTGTTATCGAGGTGAAGCGTTCTTCAGACGTTTCATTGAGCGGGCTGCCGGAGGGACTCGAGTTCTTTTTGCGGGCACCCGACGGTGCGCCTGCCCCGACCAATCAAGGCTCGGGCTTCTTGATTTCCTCCGACGGCTATATCCTGACGAATGATCATGTGGTCGGTGATTCGGCCAAGGATGGGATCACTGTGCGCCTCAAAGATGGGCGGAAGTTTCCAGGGAGCCTGATCGGATTGGATGACAAGTCGGATCTGGCGGTTATCAAGATTGACGCCAGGGACCTTCCTACCGTTGAACTTGGGGACAGCGACACCGCGAAAGTCGGTCAATTTGCGTTTGCTATCGGCGCACCCTTCGAATTGGCCTATACGTTTACCGTCGGCGTCATCAGCGCCAAGGGCCGCACCAACCTTACCGATAGCCGCAACTACGAGGAGTATATTCAGACCGACGCTTCGATTAATCCCGGCAACAGCGGCGGACCGCTTTGTGACATTGATGGTCGCGTAGTTGGCGTAAACACGCTGATTTACCGGATGAATCGTGGTCTTGGATTCGCTATTCCCATCAACTTGGCGCGGGAAGTGGGCGATCAGCTGATTTCAAGCGGACGGGTTTCACGGCCATGGCTCGGCATCGAAATTGTGGGTATCGAGGAAAGCGAGGCGCTACAGGGCTATTTTCCGGATCTCAAGAGGGGAGTCGTCGTCAACGGCATTGCACCCGGCACACCAGCGTCCAGCAGCGACTTGCGCGCGGGCGATGTGATTGTGAAAGTTGATGGTGTTCCTGTTTCTTTGTCCCGTGATGTTCAGCGGGAGATTCTCTCCAAGAAAGTCGGCCAAAACGTCCAGCTTGAGCTGTGGCGCAATGGAAAGGCCGCGGTGGTTTCTCTTCGGACTGGAGAGCAGCCCGACAGGATGACGCGCGCATCGAACCGGCGCCTGCCGACCGAACGGCCGACGAACGCTGTTCCGCCGGCTTCGAATCACGGCTTGATCGTTGAGGATGCGGCTCCCGGAGCTGCGCTTGGGGGCGTAAAAGTGACGGACATCGCTCCCGGGAGCGCCGCCGATGCGGCGGGTCTCATGCCGGGGGATGTAATTACAGAAATGGCGGGCAAGCCTTTGAAAGGAAAAACGGACTTCGACGCAGCCATTACCGGGGCGGATCTGACGCGCGGAGTCATGTTGATGGTTGACCGAGACGGCCAGAGAACCTTCGCTATTCTCAAGCTGTAGCGGGCTTTTCAAATGTTTTTCCGCCCGAGGCGGAACTTTGCCTGAGAGAGTCCGCCGCGGACGTTACCTTTGCCGTCTACCGAGGGTCGCGCGATCCTGTTTGTGCTTTTCGAAAGGTTTTTTCTCGCAGAAAACCTCGCCAATCCGGAATCGAATGGCCAATACTACCGGGTGGCCACGATGCAGCGTCTAATCACCCAAATTGGCCGCAGCCAGCGGCTTGCGGTTATCAATCTCCTAAAGCGCAGCCAGGGATTGACTGTCAGAGAGATGGCGCACCGGCTCGGCATGAGTTACATGGGCATAAAGCAGCACTGCCTCAACCTTGAACGCGACGGATATCTCGGTACATTTCGGCGTCATCGTGGAGTCGGGAGACCCGAACTTCTTTATCACCTCACTACCAAGGCGCAGGACTTGTTTCCACAAGCGGACAATATGCTTTCGATTTCGCTGCTCGAGCAAGCGCGCAAGTTGTACGGCGCGACAGCGGCGGAGAAGATCCTCTTTCTTCATTTTCAGGAAAGGGCGAAGGCTTATGCTCAGAAGGTGCAAGGGGAGACGCCTTCCGATCGCGCGAAAAGCCTGGCCCGCCTTCGCGACCGGGAGGGACACATGGCGGACTTTGAGATTCTACCGACGCCGCGCATCATCGAGCGGCATCACCCCATGCAAGCGCTTTTCGAGGCCTTTCCCGAAGCTGCGGCGATGGAGCGGGACCTTTTCCAGCGCGTACTTGGCGTTCCGATCCGCCGGGAGCAACGGCAGGCAGGGGGAACGCATGAATACGTCTTTTCGCTGGTTGCCCCTGGAGCTTGAATCTGCTCGAGCTACCGGCAATGTGGAAAATTGCCATCAGCTATTTCCAGATATCGCAGCGCCGAGCACGTGTTTACCCTCGAATCACCAGCCATGTTGCGGCGGAGGGCGCCTCGACAATGAAGAATGGCTAGAGCGGATGTGGGTCTAGGCCGAAGGTTTCCTTCTGTTTGTCGCAGTCTTCGCGCCTTAATCTTGCCAAGCTTCGCACAAGACGCTTTTTTCGCTCGCGACGCTTTTTCACTATGAGTCTTGATATTCCTGCTCTCGAATTGGCCGCTCGCGATGCGCGCGGACTGGCAATGGATGCCGTGGCGAAATCCAAGTCCGGGCACCTCGGATTGCCCCTCGGCGCGACCGAGATTGGGGCTGTTCTCTATGGCCACGCATTGAAGCATTTTCCGGATGATCCCCGTTGGCTAAATCGCGACCGCTTCGTTCTCTCTGCGGGCCATGGCAGCATGTTTCTCTACGGCTGGCTGCACCTTTCCGGTTACGCCGTGCCTTTGGAAGAGGTAAAAAACTTCCGTCAGCTTCACAGCATTACTCCGGGACATCCGGAATTTCACGAAACCCCCGGCGTGGAAGCGACCACAGGTCCCCTGGGGCAGGGCGTTTCCAATGCGGTAGGTTACGCAATTTCATCAAAAATGTGTGAAGCGCGCTTCAATACCCCCGAGCACAAGATTTTCGACCATCATGTTGTATGCCTCGCCGGTGATGGCTGTCTGCAGGAAGGAGTATCACAGGAGGCATCCGCGTTTGCCGCGCACCTCGGCCTCGACAATTTGATCCTCTTCTACGATTCCAACAACGTCACGCTCGACGCGATGGCGCCTGTGACTCAGAGTGAAGACACTGCAGCTCGCTACGCGGCCTATGGATGGGACGTTTACAAGATTGACGGACACGATCTTCACGAGGTCCTGGACGTTTTCGAGAAAGCCAAGGCTGCGACAACGGGTAAGCCACAATTCATCGTAGCAAAAACTCTCATTGGCAAAGGGGTTCCCGAGGTCAGCGGCACGAACAAAGCCCATGGCGAGGCCGGGGTGAAGTACGTCCCAGCCTCCCGCAAGGCCCTCGGCCTGCCCGACGAAACGTTCTTCGTCTCCCCGGAGACGCGTTCCTATTTTGCAAAGCATAAAGAACAGCTCACGGCTGCCTACGAGAAATGGCAATCCGCATACAACGCATGGAGCGAGGCGAACAGGGATCTTGCCTCGGAGCTTGATGCGGTTCTTTCAGGCGAGACGCCCGATTTGCTTTCGGTGATCCCGAAATTCGATCCTGCGGCAAACATTGCAACGCGCAAGGCCGGAAGCGATATCCTGCAGCCGCTCGCGCAGGCTATGCCACTGGTCGTATCGGGCAGCGCCGATCTGCATGGTTCGACGCTCAACTACATTAAGGACGGCGGTGATTTCACTTCGAAGAACCGGGAGGGTCGCAACCTTCACTTTGGCATCCGCGAGCACGCCATGTGCGGCGTTCTCAACGGCCTCGCTTACGATGGAATTTTCCGTCCCAGTGGTGCGACGTTTCTCGTCTTCAGCGATTATGGGCGACCTTCCATCCGGCTGGCCTCACTTTCGAAGCTGCCAGTAGTTTACATTTTCACGCACGACTCGGTAGGCGTTGGGGAAGATGGCCCCACGCATGAGCCTGTGGAAACTGTCGCAGCACTGCGCGCGATCCCCGGCCTCGATGTGATACGTCCGGCTGATCCGGAGGAAACAGCGGGCGCTTTCGCCGCGGCTTTTCAGAAGACCGATGGGCCGACCCTGCTTGCGCTCACGCGGCAAAATCTGCCGACCTTGAACGAAATACCCGTCGAATTCCGCCGCGAGGGCGTCTTCAAAGGCGGCTACATTGCGAGAAGGGAGACTGCCACCCTGGAAGTGATCTTGCTCGCAAGCGGGAGCGAGCTTCAGCACGCGCTCAAAGCCGCCGAGGAACTCGGCCCTGGCACACGAGTCGTTTCAATGCCTTGCTTCGAGCGCTTTGAACGCCAGGATGCTGCTTACAAAGAAAGCGTGCTTCCCAATGCCGTGCGCAAGCGCGTTTCCATCGAGGCGGGTGTTTCCGATCCGTGGTTTCGATTTGTCGGGTTGGACGGAAAAACGGTCTCCATTGACCGCTTTGGCATGAGCGCTCCCGGTGGCAAGGTAATGGAAGCCCTGGGCATGACTTCGGCGAAAGTCGTCGACGCCGCGCAGTCCCTGTAGAGCTATATCCGCAAAGCCCGCTACCGCGCCATCGGCCAGTCGCCAGCCTGGAGTCAGCGGCGCAGCTTTGCTGAACTTGAGTTATCGGATAGACCGCAGTCCACGAACAAGGGCATCAATAATATCGGCGGTGGCTCTGCCAGAGGAAGCCAGCGCTCGCGGAAACGATGTGGGTGTTCGAGGTGGCGCTCCCGAAATCGGTGTTGTAATAGACGCTCGCGTTCCAGTTACGGCCGAGCTGAGCGATCAGGCCCGCGCTCACAAAGGCGGAGTCTCTCGAGGATGCGAAGTTGGATTTTGGCCGCCACGATGTAAGGTGTTCGGCGTCCGTCTTGGAAAATCCCTGGTTCACTTTCAGCTTCACCGATTTCTCTTACGCTTTTCTAAGCGTCCTGCTTGAGGGGGTGCCGTTCATTTTGATCGGCACGCTTCTCTCGGGGATCATTGACGAGTTTCTTCCTTCCCGAGTGATGGTGCGTTTTCTTCCCCAGAATGCGTTTCTTGGCATTTGCTTGAGTGGGGCAATGGGACTCGTTTTTCCGATGTGCGAATGTGGCGTAGTTCCTGTAATCCGGCGTTTGATCGCGAAGGGTCTCCCGGTATCCAATGCGATTGGCTACATGCTGGGGGCGCCGATCGTTAACCCTATTGTCATTCTTAGCACCTACGCAGCGTTTCGCGGACAGAATGCCGCCGAGTTCACCATGCTGCGCGTTGGCGTGGGATACCTTGTCGCGGTGATCGTGGCGCTGGCCGTGCACAACCTGCCCTTGCATGCGGTCCTTCGCAGGGGAGTTCTCACGACGGTTTCCGCGGCGGACGGAGCGGCGCGTGCGCGGGGATTCCCGATTCGGGTGGGTAGCGCGTTGCGCGTGGCGGTAACCGATTTCCTGGATGTCATGGTCTTTTTCATCCTTGGCGTGACGGTCTCGGCCCTGTTCAGCACCGCCGTGAATCAGGAGCTGATCATGCCGCTTGCGCTCAACGATTGGATCGCAACATTTTCCATGATGGGATTTGCGGCTATCCTGTCCCTTTGCAGTACGTCCGATGCCTTTATTGCGGCGACCTTGATCGCGTTTCCGGGCGTGGCGAAGCTGGCGTTTCTGGTCTTCGGTCCCATGTTCGATCTGAAACTGCTCTTTATCTACAGCGCCGTGTTTCGGAAGAGGTTCGTCGCGGGATTGGCAGCAGGTCTTTTTATCTTGATCGGCCTGATTTGCGTGCGATTGAGAATCCTTGGGCTATGACAGCATCCGTTCAGCGTTACCTCTCCGCAGCGGTCCTTACGATTTGGGGAGTCATGCTGGCTTACTTCTGGCTCTCCGGTCGTGTGGCATCTTATCTGCACCCCTCCTTTCATCTTTGGACCGGGGTCAGCGGAGTCATTCTGTTGCTCCTTGCGGCGGGCCTGCTTTTCCTGCATGAGGTGGAGGATGCTTGCTGCGAGCCCGGCTGCGACCACTCGCACGGCGGGCAAATGCCGGTGCGCAGCGTTCTTGCAGGGTTCGTTCTCGTGGTTCCCTTGTTGGTGGCCGCGACGGTTTCCCCGGATCAGTTCGGAGCAGCGGTGGTCACCAACCGGGGTTATATCGAAAAGCATCAACGATCTGCCCGGTTACAAACCCTACGTTGAACCTCCTTTGCCTGCGGCAGACGATTCCCAAGCGGCAGCCGGGACTGCGGGCGCAGACGAAGGCTATCTGCCAAAGAACGAAGCAGGCCAAATCAAGGCACAGACCGTGGATCTTATCTACGCTGCGGAAGAGCCGACAATGCGTGCCGACTTCGAAAACAAGGCGGTAGAATTGGTTGGACAGTTCATGCCCGCGCGCGGAAATAATGCTCAAGGTGACCGGTTCAACCTTGTGCGCATGTTTGTCATTTGCTGCGCGGCGGACGCGCGCCCACGTGGCAATCACCGTCCAGATGGACACGGCCCAGCCCGTAGCCGAGATGAGCTGGGTGAAAGTCATTGGCAAGGCCGCCTTTCCCGTCGAAAGCGGACGTAGAGTTCCGCTCGTTCTTGCAGAAAGCGTGACGCCATGCGATCCCCCTGAAGAGACATTCATTTATTAATGAAACCCAGTTTGCTTTTTGTTTTTTTCCTTCTGCCCTTGGCCGTATCCGCCGACGATTTTCGCGGGGCGTGGATAGCGTCCGTTCACAACATCAATTTTCCATCGAGCGAGGGTCTTTCGGCCGACGCACAAAAGGGGCAAATCGTTCGTTTGCTCGATGCGGCGAAACGCTGTCGGCTGAACGCTCTGATGGTGCAAGTGCGCCCTGAGAGCGACGCCCTTTATCCTTCTCGTATTGAGCCCTGGAGCCGCTATTTGACCGGGACCCAGGGTGCGTCGCCGGGCTACGATCCCCTCGCGTTCTTCATCAGCGAAGCGACGAAGCGCGGCATCGAAGTCCACGCGTGGTTCAACCCGTATCGCGGCGCCGCGAATTCCACGCAACCAAGAGCTGCCAATCATATCAGCAGGCGGTTTCCGCAGTACGCTTACCGCATTGGAAGCGTCCTTTGGATGGACCCCGGCGCTCCACCAATTCAGGAAAACATCGTAAACGTCGTTCGAGACGTTGTGCAGCGATACGATGTGGCCGGAGTTCATTTCGACGACTATTTCTACCCTTATCCGACCGACAGCGGCCGTGTGTATCCATTCCCTGACGATGCCACCTATGCCGCGTATCGTGCCCGAGGTGGAACGCTTCCAAGAGCCGATTGGCGCAGGGATAATGTCAACACGCTCATCCGCCGTGTGAGCCAGGTTGTGCATTCGGAAAGACCCGGCATAAAGTTTGGCGTGAGTCCGTTCGGGATCTATATGCCGGGCGTTCCAGCGGGCATCCAGGCGGGGGTCAACCAATACGAGCAGCTCTACGGCGACCCCGTCAAATGGATGCGCGAGGGATGGATCGACTACCTCGCGCCTCAGCTTTATTGGCGCGATGGCGGACCGCAAAGTTTCTCGTCCTTGCTGCGATGGTGGCGCGGTCCGCAGGCAAATCCGCGCGGCGTGCCTGTTTGGCCCGGCGTGGCGTTGGACCGGTTGAGCTCGCATGGATGGGCATCCGGGGAGATCGCGCGGCAATTGCAAGTGGAGAAATCGGTCGGCTCGCGCCCGAAAGGGGGCGTCATTTTCTGGAACATCAAGGCCCTGCAGAACAACACCAAGAGCGTGAATACGGTGGTCGCAGGCAGTTGATGCGTTTGCTTCTTCTCTTGTGCGTTCTGGCGGCCGGCGCGCACGCCGATTGGCGGCTGGCCCTGCCGGGTTGGAAGTATCAATTTCCTGCGGATCATGGAAACCATCCCGAGTTCAAGATTGAATGGTGGTATTTTACCGGAAATCTCACGGCACGCGGACGGTCGCGAGTTTGGCTATCAATTGACGTTCTTTCGGCAGGGCGTGATGCCATTGGACGCGGACATCATTCCTCTGTCTCATTTCGTGACAAGCAACGTGAAGTTCGCGCATTTCGCCGTGAGCGACATTTCAGGAAGCGCGTTTCATTTTTTCCAGCGGCTTTCTCGCGGCGCATTTGGCGAGGCCGGATTTGGCGAGCGACAGCGCCTGGCCTGGATCGAGGGGTGGTCGTGCACGCTTGGCGACGACGGTGCTTTTCGGATCCAGGCGAAGGCTGATGATTTGTCGCTCGAGCTCACGTTGAACCCGGTGAAGCCGTTGGTCATTCACGGGCAGAATGGCGTGAGCAAGAAGGCCGAGGGCGAGGGAAGGGCGTCGCACTATTACTCGTTCACGAGGCTTTCGAGCCAAGGCGTCTTGCGAATGGGGAAGTCAGCAATTTGCCGTATCCGGGCTAAGTTGGTTCGATCACGAGTGGGCTACGAACCAGCTTACCGCCAATCAGGCCGGTTGGGATTGGTTTAGTTTGCAGCTCGACGACGGGACCGACCTGATGCTCTTTCAGTTGCGTACCAAGGAAGGTGGGCGTGATCCAAACTCGGCGGGCACATTCGTCGACGCAAAGGGTGTTGCGACACGGCTCGCCGAGGCTGACTTTACGCTCGAACCCATTGAGACCTGGTCAAGCCCGCAATCGGGTGGTCGTTACCCGGTGACATGGCGGATCACGATCCCGCGCTTGCATACACGCCTCGACGTAAGCGCAGGGCTCAAAGATCAAGAGCTTCGCCTCAAACCGATCGTGTACTGGGAGGGTTCTGTTCGCGCTCAGGGCACCGTCGGCGGAAGAAACGTGAAAGGTTCCGGTTACCTTGAAATGACTGGCTATGCAGGCCCGATCGCCGGGATGCAGGCCGAGCCGTAACTGCCATCGGATGGAGCGATGTTCGCTCCTTCGCCGCACGCCGGTCAGGCCTCCGGTAACGTCCATGATTCTTGCGAGCTGCGGGCATCGGCTTAGCCTGGCGATCCTATGTGCGCCGGATTCATTTTTCGATCGCCGGAACCGTGCGGAAGAGCGAGGGATGAGTGTCGAGCTCTCCGGTGCCGCCCTAATGCTCGCAGTGAGCACGGCGATTTTTTCCCGGCAAGCGCGCGGGACTTGGAGCGTTCCTATGCTCGCGAGCGAATCGTTCGGCGTCAGGCGGTCCAAGAGGTAATGGCGGGCGCGAAGAGCGTTGGTGCGCTTCCGCTTCGGACCGTCACGGAGGTTGGCGACTTGGTCGCCATCGTTGACCGTGCCTATCAACATGGCCCGCGGATCGTGCTCTGGCTCAGCGCCGGATTGGTTGTTGTTTCCCTTGCTTTCGTCCTGCTCTTTGTGAAGCCCGCCGCGGCGCCCTCGTCGCCGGCGGGAGGTCGTAACGGCGGATCGCCTCCTCGGTGAGCACGCCTATGAAAGGCAGGTTGCGATACCGCTCGTTGAAGTCCAGACCGTAGCCAACGACAAATTCGTTTGGAATGTCGAAGCCCACGTAATCCGCGTCAACCGGACGTGGACGGTCGATTTTCTTGCGAAGCAGGACGCAGACTTTGAGGCTTAAGGCGCCACTCTCGGCGGCAAGATGCTCGCGAATGGTGTGCAAGGTGAAGCCGCTGTCGAGTATGTCGTCAAGAATCAAGACATGACGGCCACGGGTGTCAGCGAGCTGAGACTGGCGAAAGTTCACCCGGCCCGTGCTTTTGGCGCCGTGGTAGCTCGAGACGCTCAAGCAATCGACTTGCAGATGTATCGGGACTCTTCGCAGCAGGTCCGCCATGAAGATGAAACTGCCATTCAGGATGGCAATGACGGTAACGTCCTTTCCGCGGTAGTCCTCGGTGATTTCGCAGGCGAGTTCATCGAGCCGGCTGAGGATGGTAGACTCGTGGTAGAGAACTTTTCGAATGTCTTGAAGCATTTGAGCTCGCCTTGTCAGCGTGCTCACCGATACGAGCCGATGGCAATGAGTTTTCCTTTTCGAACTGAGAAAAGCTCCTTGCTCACCGGATACGGAGAGGAATCGTATTCCGCGATTACGACCTCTGAGAAACGCTGGTACGCGGACGAGACTTTTGGAAACACGAAGATTCGAAAGCGATTGGGAATGGCCACGAGGATATCCGGGCCAAGCGTGTCGCTGAAGAGCGTCGAGAACTCAGGCGCGAGCACGGCGGATGCGGTCAGCGGGCTGTTGGATTCAAGCACGGCACAGTGAATGACATTGTTTTCGTCACGAATGAACCGGGGCTTGAGCCCGGCGAGCACCTCCGAGGCAGCCTTGGGTGCAGACGCAAGAATCTCATCCCGGGTCGCGCCGAGCGTTGCCGCTTCGTCGCGGCGAAGGGGAAGGACTTCGCCGTTCACGAAGCGCGCCGGCACAAGAATCGTTCGTTCCGCTCCAACGATCGGCCAGCTCGACTCGTAATGCATGAAGGTTGGCTCTACGAGGAGATGCCAGGTTTCCTCGGCAGAGGATCGGGTGACCAGCGCAGCCATCAGAAAGCCGATAGCGCATTTGAGTTTTCTCCACCGTCTGCTACAGAAAGCGGGGTCATGATTGCGTTTTTGGAAGGCGTGCTGGAGGAAGCGCTCCCTACGCAGATTGTCGTCAATGTCCACGGCGTCGGCTACCACGTGATGATCCCACTTTCAAGTTTTGAGCGGCTTTCCCATCCGGGCTCACGCGTCAAGATCCTTACGCATTTGGTGGTGCGGGAGGATTCGCACGTGCTCTACGGATTCAGCACACCCGGGGAACGCGATCTCTTCCGGCTATTGATTCACCACGTCTCGGGCGTGGGTCCGAAGTTGGCGCTCGCGATCCTCAGCGGGATGAGCGTTGAATTGTTCAAAGCCGCCGTCGTTTCCGGCGACATCGCGGCCATTTCTCGTGTCAGCGGCGTGGGCAAAAAGACGGCTGAAAGAGTCGTTCTCGAATTGAAGGACAAGCTGGGTATTGCTGCGGAATGGGAGGCGGCGAGTGCCGCGAACGCGCCTAGCGCACGCGATCAAGCTGTGCACGATGCAGTGCTGGCCTTGATCTCGCTTGGTTACAAGCAGCTCGAGGCCCACAAGGCCATTAAGCAGTCCTTGGCGAGCGTTTCGGCGACGCCGCCTGCAGACGAGTTGGTGAGGATGGCTTTGAAAATTCTGGCATGAGCGAGGAAAAAATGCAGCGCGCGGAGGCGATTCGTTCCGCTTTGCCGGAGGGCGGTCTCTTCCACGAGAAATCCTGGCGAGTCTCTCCAGACGCTTTCTTGATTGATAGAAAGTTTGCGGAAGAGCTTGGTAAGCTCGGTTACCGCCTCACGCGCTTCGTTCGAGCCTGCAATCAGCTCTATCGATTCAGCATAAGCGGGCGCGAACCGGAGTGGATTGCGGATCTTTTGGACCGCGGGAAACCTCCCGAGTTGGTCGCTCTGCAACGCGAGAAGGCGCTGGTGATGGCGATCCCTCGAGTCATTCGCCCGGACCTTATTCTTACGGACGGCGGATACATTATTGCCGAGCTTGACAACGTGCCCGGTGGCATTGGCCTTACGGCCTGGCTGGATCAGGTGTATTCGCAGAATGGCGCGCAGATTCTTGGCGGCACTGAGGGAATGCTCGATGGCTTCGCTTCAATCCTGCCTGGAGGCAATATCGTCATCTCAGAGGAGGCGGCTACCTATCGCCCGGAGATGGAATGGCTTGCGGCGCAACTCAACGCATCGCGCCCGGAGTCGGGTGCTGGCGCGTCGTCGATGCGCTGCCGCGCGAGGATTGGCAACCTCGGGTCTACCGGTTTTTTGAACTCTACGACCTCGCCAACGTTCCCTGCACTCGACAGCTTTGGAACAAGGAGCTCAGCGGCGAATTGACGGTGACGCCGCCCATGAAACCTGCGTTGGAGGAAAAGATGTGGTTCGCGCTTTTCTGGCTGAAACCGCTCGAATCCTTCTGGCGTCGCGAGCTGGGTGATCGTGCCATGCTGGCCTTGCGTAAGGTCATTCCCTACACGTGGCTCGTTGATCCCGAACCCTTGCCCAGACATGCAGTGCTTCCCCGCCTCGAGACCCACACATGGGAGGAAGTTGGCCATTTCAGTCAGAAACAGCGTGCTCTAATTCTAAAAATCAGCGGCTTCTCCGAACATGCCTGGGGCTCGCGGGGGGTCGTCGTCGCGCAGGATATGCCGCAGGCCGCATGGCAGGCCGAACTTAGGAAGGCCCTGGCCGAGTTCGACACGCATCCGCACATTCTCCAGCAATTCCATCAAGGACGGTTGGTCGAACACGATTACCTCGACGTCTCCGCCGGCGAACTTCGACGGATGCGGGGAAGGGTGCGACTGTGCCCGTACTACTTTGTGGGCGAAAAGACAGCCGTCTGTGGCGGCGCGCTTGCAACAATTTGTCCCGACGACAAGAAGCTCTTGCACGGCATGACGGATGCCATCCTTGTTCCTGCGGCTATTGATACCTCGCAGAAAACGCGTTGATTTTTTTATTGACAAACCGTTTCCTATCTCTTCTTGTCACCGTTCCCCTGCGATTCAGTCGCCGGATGCAGGTATGAACAGCCAACTTCTTGACGAAGCCTCTAAAGTGATTCACGAGCCTCAAGTATTAATCAACATGGTGTCGAAGCGGGTCCGCCAACTGAGTGCGGGCAGTCGCGCGATGGTTTCCGTAGAAGAGCCGCATGGGCCTTGCAGACATTGCCCTGGCGGAGATCGCCCAGGGTAAGCTAATCCTGGCCGAAGCCCAGAACGGCCAGAAGCCTGAGGAATAATCCCCTCGCAAGCGGGCGTGCCATGTCCGCAGAGATTGTTACCAACCGCAAGGCCTTCCGGGATTATCACATCCTGGAAACTCTCGAGGCGGGCATTGAGCTCAGAGGCACGGAAGTCAAATCGATTCGTGCTGGTCTCGTGAATCTGCAAGGCTCCTTCGCTCGACTCGAAGGTGGAGAGGTCTATCTCTTCGACAGCGACATCCAACCGTATGTGCGTGCGAGCCACGAGCAGCATGAACCCAAGCGCCGTCGCAGGCTCCTTCTGCACCGGGCGGAAATCGACAAGCTCGCGGGCGAAACCGAGCAGGCCGGCCGAACGCTTGTGGCGCTCAAAATGTACTGGAAGAAGGGACGGGTGAAGCTTTCCCTGGGAATCGGAAAGGGCAAGGATTCCGTCGACAAACGTGCCGATCTCAAGAAGCGCGTGCAGGAGCGTGAAATTCAACGTGTCCTCGCAGGCATCCAGCGGAAGAAATAGAGCGCA
Organism: uncultured Verrucomicrobiae bacterium; assembly: GCA_963708595.1. Taxonomy (GTDB): domain Bacteria; phylum Verrucomicrobiota; class Verrucomicrobiia; order Chthoniobacterales; family Terrimicrobiaceae; genus DASTFP01. Next base: position 39,100 of record CAVPTR010000040.1, on the reverse strand, counting down.
TCGATTCCCTGTGGCGTTGAAGGTTGACTTCGTTCGAGAGGCGAAAAGCAAAAAAAGGATTGTCTTTGAACCTCTGGGAGCCATATTTCCCAACCCTCTTTCAAGGAGCCTTAGCTCAATCGGTTAGAGCGCTGCCCTGTCACGGCAGAGGTTGCGGGTTCGAGCCCCGTAGGCTCCGTGTTCTTAATTTGCCTTAAAACATCGAAGTTGGGGCATTGAGGAGGCGGAGGCCCCCGGTCCAGTTGAGTATCTGATTCTCAACGCGCAAATCCCTTCGCCTGCGCGCGCGCGGCAATGGACACGTTCCCAATGTTTTGTGGAACGAAACGCAGTCCCGGATTTTGCCGCCATCTTGAATTGCCACGCAGCCGACCAGCCGAGCGTCTATGGCGAGCTTGAACCGCTTGAAGAAGCCTCCAACGAGTATCGCGAGGCATGAAGGCGCCCGCTAGCAGCGAGGACAATCCGTCACATGAATGTTTTACGCTTACACCTTGCAGGCTCAATATGGATACGTCGTTAAAGGAGCTGCATGAGATTGCCGTCGATAATCACTTTCACTTATTGAAACCGGTGGAGTGCGACGGTGGAACGAAGCTTAGCGTGCCGAACGATCCGGATAAAGTAATCATCTCGCGTGTGCGCAGGGTTTCGCGTCTACTTGTCATCTCTTAGAAAAGTAGATCCAAGAGTAAGAGGTCGGCTTCAGTCCGAGCCTGAAGTACGCGAAACAACTCAACAAGCCCCGCCCTGGTGAACGCCTCGGCGGGGCCTATCCCGAATTGAAGGGTTTCAAGAAATCTGATAGCCGGAGCATATGAACGAGATCATCGAGTACAAAACCGCTGAAGGGGAAAATCCAGGAAGTTTGGATCGGCAGGTGGAGAAGCTAATTGCCGAAGGATATCAGCCCTACGGCAATCCGTACACGGCGGGCAAGAACGTCTACCAAGCGATGATCAAAATCAATGATCGCGCCGCGCCGGGCGCAAGGCGCGGTTTTTAGGCTCTAAGCACGTGTACACCGTGGTGGGACGACACCCCCACGCGGGCACATGCGCGGCGAAAACTTTCAATTTGTGCCTCGAGCCCCGAGCGAACTTTGGCAGACTGCCGAGGCTAGGGCTGCTTAGCGTCCTTCGAGACGGAGGCGTGGCAACAAATTGTCTAGAATCAATCCCAGGCAGGCTTCGACGCTGAGTTCGTCGGTGCGGACATGGATTTCAGGATTCTCGGGCGGCTGATACGGAGCGTCGATCCCGGTCAAGTCGCGAATCTCCCCGGCGCGCGCGCGCCGGTATAGATCCTTTGGGTCGCGCTGCTCGCAGACTTCCAAGGGCGCGTCCACGTAAACCTCGACAAATTCGGAGCCGCCCGCGCGTGCGATCTCCTTGGCGGCGAGGCGGTCTTGCCGATACGGCGAGATCAAGGCAATGATCGCAACGTGGCCGGCGGACGCCAGCAGGCTGCCTGCCTCGGCTGCGCGGCGGATGTTTTCCGACCGATCCACCGGCGAGAAACCGAGATTTGAGTTCAATCCGTGCCGCAGATTGTCTCCGTCGAGCACGAAGGCGTTCAGACCCTTCGTAAAAAGCTCGCGTTCGATGACCCGCGAAAGGGTCGATTTGCCCGATCCGGAAAGGCCCGTCAGCCACACGATAAAGCCCTTGTGACCGTTCCGTGCCCACCGCTGCTCCCGGGTGACGTGGCCTTCGGACCAGAAGATATTTTGAGCGGTCTTCAAAGAGAAGCCATCCCGACGATGCGCAGGGAGTCGGTCTTTACCATTCAGAACTTGAGGATCAATTTGCCCCAGAAAAGAACTGTTACCCATAGATACGATTTCCGGTCATGCAAAAAATTCGTACAAATAGTGCCCCGTTTGAAACGTCAAAATCAACCTCTTTGTTATCGTGTCCAGCTATTTTGGTATCAGGCAGGTTCTTAGTGCAACCTTTAAGCTGCTTTCAGAATGAACATCAATTGAATCAACTCTCATGCAAAAGTAAGATGCGGCAGAGGGGCGGATCTGAATTATCCGCCAACTGTTGACAGCCTTGCCCGCAACAAGGCAGTTGACCGCGTTGCCGATTGAAATCAGCATTGCCGAGGGGAACACGGCTTGACGTTTAGAAAATTCCGTGCAAAGGACGGGTCTTCATTTCAATGAGACGCTTTTTCCTTCTTCCTTCGGCGTTTCTTTTCGTTTTGACTGTCTCCTGCTTTAGCCAAGACGCCGTTTCCCCTAAGGAGAATGGGGACAAAGTGCAAGAACGCTTTGGTCTGTTGGACACGAACAAGGACGGCGTATTGACCATTGAGGAGGTTGGCCGTCCGCGATTGTTCCAACGGCTGGATGCCGACGGCGACGGCGTCGTCACATCGAGTGAAGCGGCTGCCTTTTCTGAGATCCGATCCAGGCGTTTGCGGCCAGCAGATGCAAGTTCCGGGCTGGCGACGGCATCGCAAAAAGATGGATCCGGCATGACGGAAGATCTGAATATTCCATATGCCAGCATGCCCGGCGTGGATCCGAATCTCCTGAGCTTGGATATCTACAAGCCGAAATCCTCTTCGACAAACCCTCAACAAACCAACAAGCCGGTTGTTGTGATGATCCATGGTGGTGGTTGGCGGACTGGAGACAAAGGAAATGCACCCCAAGGTAGACAAAAGGCGTCGTTTTTTACAGGGCATGATTTTGTGTATGTCTCCGTGAATTACCGGCTTTCGCCCGCGGTGCAACACCCTGCTCATGTTGAAGACGTGGCCAAGGCGCTGGCGTGGGTTGCCGATCACATCGCCGGCTATAGCGGTGATCCCAAACGGATTTTTCTGATGGGGCACTCCGCCGGCGCCCACCTTGCCGCATTGGTGACTGCCGACGAGGCCTATCTCAATAAACTTGGAAAGTCTCCGTCCATGTTAAGCGGGGTAATTTTGCTGGATTCAGCGGGATATGATATTCCCGCCAAGCTCGATTCTCTCCGATGGCCCCTTAACCCGTCCTCTTGCCGAAGGTGCATTCGGAAAGGACAGGCAAACATGGATCCAGGCGTCACCCGTTCAGCATGTGAAACGAGGAAAGATCCTGCCGTCCTTCCTGGTGTTCTACACGGATAGAAAACCCGCGGAGGCGATCTCGAAAGAGTTCGTTGAGGCTCTTCAAGAGGCGAAAACACCGGCTGCCGCTGTTTTGGCCAAGGGCAAAACCCACCGGACAATTAACCGCGATATTGGAAAGCCGGAGGACGGTCCGAGTGGACTGATTCTTGATTTTTTGAACGGAAAGGAGCCGAGAGCTTTTCCTCCTTCGATCTGAGCGGCTGTTACAGTGACCGGCGAAACGGAATTGCCCGTCGCTCCTCGCTAAAGCTTGTAAGCGAGCTCGCATTCCTGGAGACCTTATCACCAAAGGCAAAGATCCCAAGACGTTTCCGCCTTCAGTCTAGCACCGGCACTGAGCGTAAGACTGCTGCGAGCTTACGCGCTAATTGCGCGGAGGGAATTCCGGGATTTCAAAAGAATACGCGGCACCCGACTCACAGACTTGCCGGTCGACTGCGGCTTGCCGCGGGGTCGATCACACGTCTTTCGCGTTTGGGATTGGCTGGACCCGGACGCAAAAGGCGCAAAGGAATAACCCAGTGCTTGGGCCAGAATTTTCGCTGGCTCCGCCAATCCGACTTTCTTTTTCATCCAAGGAAGTGACTCACTTAGGGTGTGTGAGGGATCCGGTATTCATTTGATATCCGGCGCAGGCTCCCATTCCATTCCTCCAGGCGCATTGTAAGGCCGGGACTGGTGAACGGCCAATCCCGAGTCCAAACCGCTGCGGCTGATGTTCCATCCGACAGACTGCAAGTGGAGCGCGAGCTTGGATTGCGACCAACCGCGCTGCTTGCGAATGCGGCGAATCTCCGGCCCGATGATGTTGAGATGCGTGTCTCGTTTCATTGCTGATGAGTCATGACGCAGGTTGCGGTATCCTGGGCTCTCGACTGGGAGCAAGTGTGAGGACGCGGTGGCCGTCGCTCTTCCGGCCTGCTTGAGACCGAGATTGCCCTGATCTTCCAATTGACACCGCAAACGGCGCCGCCTAAGTTCTGACCCCGTGAAGGTTATTCGCGGTTCCAGGAGTTTGGTTGCTGGGTTATGGGTCTCGCTCTTTTCGTCCAAGTGGCGGCTTCCCGTAGCCCGGGAAACGAAACACTGATGGCGGCACCCCGGCCAACCGAGATGGCCGCCCCGCCGACTCCCGAAACCACGGCTTGGATCCTCTGCCAAAAGGCTTCGGCCCAGCCCCGAATCATGAAAAGCACCCACGTCTACGTCAAAAACAGCGCCAATCCCGAAAGCCAAAGCCTGGACATCTATGTACCACCCCAGACCACTCCAGACGCGAACTTGCCGATCATGCTGTATGTGCATGGCGGCGGGTTGGTAAAAGGGGACAAAAGCAACCTCAAAGGCCACGAAACCGCCTTTCCAAACGCCGGCTGCATTATGGCCTGCATTAATTATCGCAAATCCGAGCCTGGCGCCACGGGCACTGACAAGGCGGTGTATCCTGACCATGTGGAGGACGTGGCGGCCGCCATCGCTTGGCTTTACTACAATGCCAAGAAAATCGGCGGTGACTCGAACCGTATCTACTTAATGGGCCATTCTGTCGGCGCGGCGCTCGTCGCGCTCGTCGCGACCGACGGACAGTTTTTGGCAAAATACAACATTTCTCTTGGCGCTCTGAAAGGTGTGATTTGCAACGATGGCGGAAATTTCGATATCATGGAACGAGCCCAACGGCCACAGTCCCGCAGGATCATTGAGAATGCTTACGGCACCGACCAGAATGTCTGGAGTATGGCCTCGCCCAGCTCCCATGTGCGTGCGGGCAAAAAAATCCCTCCATTTTTTCTGACCTACACAACCGCGCCGAAGGAAGCGATGGCAGAAGCATTCGCGCGTCTGCTCTCCCGGGCTGGTGTACCTGTGACTATGTTCTCCAGCCTCGGCCGGGAGCATGAGGAGGTAAATTTTGCGGTTAGCCGTTCCGGTGATCAGTTGAACGCGGCGGTGTTTAGGTTTCTCGCCGCGCACGGCATGTCTGGCAAACGGACAGAGATGGAGGCCCCCCGATGGAAGTCCTTCGACCAGGGTCATCTACGGTGGAACGGAAACGAGCGCTGGCCGCGTTCCGAAATCTCCCGAACGGTATCTTCGGCCTGATTTGATTGTTGTATCCTCTTCACCCCTCAATCATTTGTCACTCCCTATGACACCACTTTTCGGTCACACATTTCAGGCCCGCCCGGGCCAATCTCTGATGGATCTTGCCTTGGAGGATGTGCGCCAATCCTACCGGCGATATGGCGCGATCTGGTTCAGCGGCTTCACGCCGTCAATGGAGCACTTCAAAAGCTTTACCAGTGCGCACAGTGCCGATTTCATGGAGTATGTGGGCGGAGCCACGAGTCGGAGCCCGATCAACGGAGATCAGACGGTGGTTTCAGTAGCAAATGCCGGGGACAATTTCGGTGTGCCGCTTCACGGGGAGCTATATTACAGGAATGATCCTCCGCGGCTGCTTTGGTTTTATTGTGATGTGCCGGCGGAAAAAGGCGGGGAAACGACCGTGTGCGATGCCTTTTTGCTGTGTGAACGGCTTTCGGATCATGCACGGGACTTTTTGAGGGCGCATCGGATTGTTTACGTGCGGACGTACACCTTGGACGAGATGGAAGTCATTTACCACACGCGGGATATTGAGAAAGTGCGTGCCATGTGCGAAGCGCGTGGAATTGAATGTGAAAGCAAACTGAACGGATCGGTGCTCACCCGCTACACCACCTCAGCTTTGGTGCCGGATCCCAGCGGGACACGCCTTGCGTGTATCAATAATATCCTGCCGGTGATCGGTCTGGAAATGGCGGGCAAAACCAACAGCTTGGTTCGGTTGGAAAATGGTTACGGTCTTCCGCACGATGTGGTGATCGAAATCCGGCGGGTGAGCGAAGAGCTCACCTTCCCGGTGCCGATGCGAAGCGGTGATCTCTTGATGGTCGACAATACACGGATGATGCACGGCCGCCGCGCGTTCACTGGTAGGCGGGCGGTTTATTCGCGGCTCGGCGGACCTAACTTCGAAGTGTAAAACCGTTGAAGCGCCGGACCGCTTTCTCGGCATTCCAGTGAGCTCCTCAGCGGACGCCCTGCCAGATTTCCAAGCCCCCGCGGGGGTTAGGCTCGTAAACCCAGTCCCAAGCGGTGGGCGATTGGCGAACGGCCACTTTGGGACCGAAGGGATTTGCAGTGCCGACAAAGAGCCCATGCGGGGTAGAGACCAAATTGCGTCCGCCGAAATTATAGGGATTGCCCATACCGCTGCGAGAGACGGGCACCCAATTGATCCCATCCGCAGTACGCCAGAGCTCGAAGCCGCCATTGTGGGAAACAAAATCATCCACCCCCGACTGCGCGATAAGGCGTGCCACGCGGCTCGGCTTTTCATGCACCTTGCTGAATTTCAAGATGATGCTCCAATCCATGGTGCTGGCGTACAGCCAGTTTTCGTGGACTTCCATCATCCACAGATAGCCGGAAAAGAAGTTGCCGAAACCAGCACCTAGGCCGCTCAGCGGTTTTTGGCCGTTGCGCGCGGTGCCGCAGATGATGTCATAGGAGCCATCCGGAGAAAGGCGCAGCACTTCAGCGGCGGCAGGCCCGATCTTATTCCGAATGTCATTGCCGCCGTTCTGAATGCCGGTACCGATGTAAAGCGCGTCCTGAAAACCTTGCATGGCAACCGCCCCCTGATTCAACGGGCCGCGCCCTGCCCCTTGGTCCAAGACTTTCTCCCAATGATACGGCGGCTTGCCTTCCGCTTTCGTGCGCCAGATTTGGAAGCCGGGCAGGCCGCTCGTACCCGCGTAGAGATAATCGCCGAAGGCGCACATTGCAAAGACGGTCAGCACTGTTTTCAAATCCTCAAAGCCGGGTTCGTTCACACATTCCCACTCGCCGGTGGAAGGGTCACGGCTCTCGTAAATGCGGGAAGTGAGAGAGACGTTTACGTTTCCCCCGGCGGAGCCGGTCGGGGCGGTGAAAAGCCGGCCTTTGAACGACACAAGCGACCGGATGGCGGTGATCGGAAACTTTTCCTGCTGATGCCGGAAATGCAATTTGGGCAGCAATTCGAAATGCCGGCCATCTTCGCTCCGGAGCAGTTCAGGGCCAAAACCTTTGGAACGGGACCAGGAGGCGGCGTAGAGCGCCGGTTGAGGATCGGAAGTGCCTTGAAAGACCGCCATGCTTCGGAAGCCCAGGTGGCGGCGCATTTCGGTACCATCTATTCCGCGGACCATCGGTGAGGCATACACTCGCTCCCACGTCTCGGCCTGCGGATCAAAGCTCCAGATTTCGCCGCGCGCCGCTTCGGCCTCGAATTTCGGTGAATAGGGCGGGTGCAACGTCTCCACAGGCCATTGGTCGATGGTGACGAATGGCATGCCGAATTTGAGCAGGATCAGGTTCGCGCGTCCCGTGCCGACGAGGAGGCGCCCATTGAACCATGACATCGAATAGGCATAGGCGTTGAATCCATCGCCAAAGCCGTTCTCACAGATTTTCCTGAAGTCACACGCCCGCAATCCGGCCCGGGGTTCACTTGGACAGACGCCCATCTTTGGCCTTCTGCGATTGATTTTCTTGACTTATCGAGCGCACAGGGATCTTTAGTCGAGAAGGTGTTGGCTGTCCACTGCAATTGAAATGAGGCGATCGTCCCTCAGCGCCTTTCGAGCTCCCATGACTCCGATTACCCGCAATCTCTGGCGAGACCTGACCCCCGACTGCTCGGTGGAACCAGGCGCACTTCCCTCGGCGGTCCGCACGTTCGCGACCACCTTTCAGGGGTGCCTTTTCTTCGGGACGCTGGTCGAGACCGATCTGGAAAATGGCGGCGCTCGCTTAGACATCCGCGCGAAGACCTCTGCCGAGGGTTCCTGGGAGAAGGTCGCAGAGCTGGCATTGACGCGTAGGACCGATGTGAATCAGGGAGGAGTGCGGCACGCCCGGGTTTTTACAGGGATAGTGGCAGACGGCGCCAACGGCGCTGAGCTGCTGAGGATTGATGTGGTCGGCGGAGGATTTACGGCCGCGGTGACGAGTGCGGATGGGGTGGTGTTCGAACCTAGCCAAGCCGTCGATATAGGCGCCCCTGTGCTGGACGGAGCGGTCGTTGCAACGCAGATTCAGGGTATCGTGGCGCTGGCCCGGAAAATAGGCACGGAAGCATCCGGCCTGTGGAAGGCCACGGGCCCTCGGAGCTCCCAGTGGCAGGAGCTGGAAAGCCAACCTCCGGCTTTATCGCGAGCCTATGGCGCTGGTGCTGTGGCGTTTGCGGGTGCTGCCCTTTGGGTTGCCTTTCGAAATCCGGTTCGTGGGTTCGAAATCTGGTCCGCCCCATGGGTTCCGGGGAGTCTGGTTTGGGTGAAATCCCTTGAGGACGGTGCTTGGAAATGGGCAGCCAACAGCGATGTGTATGCGATGACCGCCTTCGGAGAGGCCTGCTATGCCGCGACAGGGGTAGACGATGCACAACAAGAAAAGCTCGCGCCGTTTCACCGGCGGGCTTTTGAGTTGCTCCGGATTTATCCGGGGGGCGATTGGGATTTATTGGTTGGCACTCCAGTTTTCACCCCTGGTGGACTGCGGGCACCGCTCTCAGCTAAGGGTCCAGGTTTGGACCACATTTGGAGCGATCGAGTATTTTCTCTGATCTCTCATGCTGGAGAGCTCTTCCTTCTGGGGCGTGACTTGGATACGTTGAAGTTGTGGCGTTCCCAAGATGGGGAATCGTGGGACGCCGTACCACTGCCCGTTCAGCCTACGCTCGGGACCTGGAGCGCGCCTGAGCTGGTATCCACGCCTTTCGGGCTGGCCATCAAGGGTCAGGCTTCTGATTTGGCTAAGCCGAATTCCACCCGTCTCTTTTTGATGGAGGTTTGACGCAGGCGAGACGTTCAGTGGTAGCCAAGGAGCGCGGCCACCTGGGTGATGTTGGACTGGATTTCCCGGTCCTCGATGGGTTCGATACCGGAGGCGCGCATTTCGGCCATAAGCGCATCGCTGCCCCATTTCCAGTCGGATGAGCCAAAAAAAACGCCAAGATCGGGCTCGCGCACGCGGCCGCGACGCAGGGTCGGGCTGTGGATGAACTTCCGGTCATTGCCGCCGCGGGCCGGCCATGGGCCGGGACAGGCATAAGGGGAATTTTCCGGGTGTATCATCGCGTTGATGGCCTCGGGGTCGGTCCGCAAGCCCATCCACCCGGCGATCTGCGGGAGATAAACTTCTGGCTCGGAGAGCAGATCTTCTCCTTTGATGCGCATCCATTGGCCGGTGGGGAGGGTGTCCAAGAAACGGATGATCCGTTTGTGGACATTATACCACATCAGCATGCCATCGAGTTCGCGCCGTCCCAGATTGTTGCTGTGACGGCCGCGGTTCTGGACGCGAAATTCCTCAATCGAACCGCGGGAGGAGACCGGGTGCCGGGTAAGGTGGAGGAACCAGGCTTCGGGAAACCAAGCGATCGTTCGCTCAAGATTCTCAATGCTGCTCGCGGTGACCGGGCTTTTTTCAACGCCGATCTTCGGGCTCACCCATTCGAGCAGATGGTCGAAAAGCTTTTTCGACGACCAATGCTTCCTTTGACGAAACCAAGCGATCGCCATGGTGATGGTGCGCTGGCTTTGCACGCCGTAAAGTTCTTGTGCAATAAGCCGGAGGAGGCCGGGCGGTCCGAAACAACCGCGGCGGGCCTCCCACTGGATCACATCCTCCAGTGAATCGCTCGTGCAGATATGGAGTTCAGGAAAACCATAGAGCTGCGGGTGCTCGCCGATCATAGTCGAAACCACGGAGGAAAAAGAGCGGGCGGGGGAAAGAATAATCAGCGGGTCGGGCGGACGCGGTTTGTTGAAGCGGATGCCAGCAGCGATCACTTCACGCCGGGCTGGAGCGGACGGATGCGGGACGGATGGAGAGGCGTCGGTCTTCATTGGTACCCCAGGAGATGAGTGACGGCGCGCACGTCTTCAAGCATGGCATCGTCGGAAATGCCGAGGTCGACTGTGGCGGAATGGCCGGCAAGCTCCGCCTTGAATTCCTGCCTGGCATAGCTCCAGCCGCAGTCGCTTACGAAGGCTTCCAATGACGGCTCGCGCACGCGGCCGGTTCGGAGCCGGGGGTTGCACATGAATTTCCGGTCGTTGCCGCCGAAGATTGGCAGGGGGCCGGTGTATGCGTAAGGAGATTCCTCGGGATGTTTCATGCACGCGATCGCTTCGGCGTCGGTGCGCAATCCCATCCACTCCGCGATCTGTGCAAGGTAACGATCGGGATCAGAGAGCAGGTCTTCGCCTTTCACCCGCATCGTTGTTCCAGCAGGCAAACCATTCGTGAAACGCAGGATGGCAGTGTGCATATGGTGCCACAGAATCAGACTGTCGAAGGCCTCGCGGAGCAAAGGTTTCTCCTTAGTCACAGCCTCGCTACCATGCCGCCGGGCACGTTCGGTTTTGGAGCCGAAGAATTCCTCAATCCCTTGACGTGCCGATACTGGGTGCCGGGTAAGATGCAGAAAATAAGCGTCTGGATAGTCGCGGGCGGCGCGTTCCATGTAGCGGAAACGGCTGGAAGTACCGGGTGATTTTTCCACCCCGATCTTCGGGGCCACGAGATGGATGGCGTAGTCGAGCATCTGCTTGGTGCTCCAGGAGCGGCGTTCGCGGATCCAATCGATCGCTTGAAGGGCTGTGCGCGCGTTTTGAATCCCGAAGACTTCCTGCGCGATGAACCGGGCCAGCCCAGCGGGCACCGCTTTGCCCCGTTTCTCACGGCTGATCAATAAGGTGTCCATCGATTCATCCGAGAAAAGCTGGAGCTCGGGGAACCCGTAAAGTTCCGGGTGCTGCCCGATCATGGTGGCCACCACGGACGAGAACGACCGCGGCGGGCAGAGAATAATTAGCAACGTCGCCACACGTCAACCGTGGGAGGCGCCGTGGGCCATGACCGTGCGAAGGTAAATGGTTAAGGCGTCGATCTCTTGCTCGTTCATTTTTTCGAGCTGTTCGAGGACTTTGCGGCGGTAGAGGGCTTGCTCATACACGCGTTCTACTTCTTCACGTGGGGTGCTGCTTAGATCGATGTGATCTGGAGACCCACTGATCCAGAGCCGGGTATGCTCAAGGAAGTCAACCGTTAACAAATCGGAAAACATCTGGCGCCGTTCATTTTGCGGAAGGCCGACCGGTTTGGTCGGTTCCGCGCCGGGAGTGAGCTGGCGTTCGCGACGGCCCTGCATCAAGGAACGCCATTTCGCGAAGGCTTCTTGGCCGATTTGCTCACGGCGTGCCACAACTTCCCGGGCTTTCGCAACGCGGGGGAGTTCGCCGTCAGCTGCCGCTGGGGAGGCGCTGGAGGGCGTATCCACGCTGTTAAGCAAGGGCACATCGGGGGGCAATGCGAGATCTGGCGGCGCGGCACCGCCATCGTCGATCGGGGGCAGCAAGGCCGGGCCAACGTCTTCCTCCTCGTCGGCCAGGAGCGATTTGTAAGCCTTTATGATCAAGGAGAGGCGGTCTTTTTCATGTTCCTGCCGGGAAGCAAAAATCGGCTGGCGGGATTCCCCGCGCCGGACGCGCAGTTTGGCAAGGGCTGCCTGACGTTTGGCTTGGATCGGGTCGGTGTCTTCGCTCATGCGGAGTGAATATGTTACACTCTAGCGGCCTGGTCGGGTGAGTCAAGCAAGCCGGAAACGGTCGCAAGCCATCGAACCGGAGGGCTCTTGATGCGGCGCGCAATGCTCATTATAGTTGCAGGCTATGTCCGATCCAGACTCTCCGGAAACTCCCCTGCCGCCTGCGCATCCCCCGCCCATTTTCATCCTGGCGTCGCAGCGTTCCTTTACCTCGGTGATATGCGCGATGCTGGGGCAACATCCGCAAGTTTACAGCGTGCCCGAAATCAATCTCTTCTGCCGCGGCACCATCCGGGATTTCCTGCGCTATGCCGTGGGGCATTGGCATTTCATGCTCCACGGATTGTGGCGTTGCGTGGCACAGTTATATGCTGGGGAACAGACGATGGAGACTGTGGAGATGGCCCGCCGCTGGGTGCAGGCCCGCGTGGACCGCACCACCCAGGAAGTGTATGAGGAACTTTGTCGGAAAGTGGACCCCCTCCGAATCTGCGACAAAAGCCCGGCCTACGCCAAAAACACCCACGCGATGGCCCGGATGAAGAAAGGGTTTCCGGACGCTTATTACATTTACATGACCCGGCATCCGCGGGAGCAGGGGAAATCAGTGCTCGGCGCGCCCCAGGCCCTGGGGACGCTGATTGCGTCCGACTCGATCGATTACGAAGTCCAGCCCCCGGCGGTCGATCCCCAGTTCGTTTGGTATGAGACGCAGGTGAAGGTGCTGAATTTCCTGAGCGGCATTCCGCCGGAGCGCCAATACCGGATCCGGGGCGAACTGATTCTGGCCGAACCCGAGAAACAACTCGAAAAAATCTGCGGCTGGCTGGGAATCGCGTGGAGCCAGGAAATTTACGCGGCGATGTGCAAAACGGAGGACGGGGTTTATGCGAATATGGGCCCCTATGGCTGCATGTGGGGCAACAATCCCGGCTTCCAAAAGTCGCCCGCACTCCGGCCGTCCAAGGAGAAATCAAGCACACTCGAAGGCCCATTGCCATGGCGCAGAGACCAACGGCCGTTCCATCCCGAGGTGGCAGAGCTGGCCCGTGAGCTGGGCTACCGTTGAGCGTCGGGGCGCTGGTACAACTCGACCCGTGTGCCAAGCTGAATGCCATCTTCGCCGAAAACGGAAGGAGCGCGCTTCGATCTCGGAGCTCCCAAGTCCGTTCCCCGCACTGGACGGAAATCCCACTGCCCGTGCAAAGCCGCGCCGCCGGAACTCTCTCACATTGCCTTGTCCAATGGGCGGCTGGTGCTCGCAATCGACGACCCAGGCAAGGATTTGATCTTTGGACGATGGGAGCAAACGGCGAGAAATCGCCGGACTGGACCTCCCTGCTCACGCGGGGCGGACACCACTACTCAATGAACGCACAAGTGTTCGCCTGTCTCCTTGGAAGGATGCCCTCTACGTCGCTTGCGGACGAGCCGAGGCGCGCCAGAGACGCTAGTACCAGGACGGGTTCGAAATTCTCCGCGTCTATCCCGACGCAAGCTGGGACTTGGTTATCGGGACGCCCCGCGTATCCGGCGCCGGCTTGAAGATTCCCCTGGCCCTCCTCGGACCGGAACAGACCAGTTTCAGCCCTTGGAGTTCCGCTCTCTCACAGCGACGGCGAAGAACCTGTTGCTGGGAACCTATGAGGAGGCCGCCGGGCTTTGCCATCTGGTATTCGCCCGACGGCACCTCATGGAGCCAAGCGTTGCACCCGGGGTTTGCCGGCCTGGAGAAAGTGAGAAGCGCGTCGGCTTTCTCGATTCCGGAGGGAACTGCGGTCTTGCTGGAAATGGACGGCCCCCTCCACGGACGAACTTTCGGCGTTTGGTTTCTACATCCTGATTGACCGGCCGACAGTCATTAGAGTATCACGCGGTCGCGATGAAGGTCATTCCCAGCTTGTCCCTAACCATTCTCATTTCGTTGCTCGCTCATTCGGCAAATGCCCAAGATCTTGGCGACCTAACGGACCCGGGCGAGCCCTCTCCCATTACCGTGCAAGGTTCCCTCGCGAGATCCCAGAACCAGTTCGCATACACCTTTACGCTGTCGGAGGCCAGCGTTGTCGGTATCCAACTCACAGGACTTTCCAACAACGCCAACCTGGGCCTACTCGACGCCTCCGGCACGACACTGGCCACTTCCTCCAATAAGGGAATTGCTGACGAAAACCTCGAGATGTCGCTAGACCCTCAAAGCGGACCCTACTCGATCGTCATTCAGAAGCCCGGCCAGAGAAAGGTCTCTTACACGCTCATAGTGAGCGACCAGCCAGCCGGCGGAGACTTCACGCCGCAAGACGATGTCGTCTCCGGGAACCTTAATATTCAAGACCCCGAGTTCGATCCGATGACATTCAACGTTGCCTGGCGCACTACGAACGACGGTCGCCTGTTCATTGCGCCCGTGAATCCCTCCACCGGAGACATTTTACTTGATCAAAGAGTCGAAGCGGACAGCGGACTCGCACTTCCCAGCGACGTCGTCAACGGCCCCGAGTGGTCCCTGAGCAGGGCGGGGGCGCGGGTTGTTTACACAAAGCTCATCGATAACGGCCGTCGCTCGCAAGTTGCTCAAGCGCGGTTCATAAGTGGTTGGGCCGGGAGTCTCGTACCGGGATCGGAGGATGGCTCGCGGCCCTTCGGAAACACGGATCCGACTGACGATATTCCGCTCGTGGCATATACACTTGGCACCCGGGCCCAGGGGATGACGGGAAGCGCTTGGCAAATCCTTGATGGGTATGTTGGTGGTGTCATCCCGGATTCTCTGGACACCAAGGGGGGTCGCTGGGTACCGGGTGGACGCTCCATAGTGTGTTCAAAACCTGATCAACAAGGCTTTCACCAGATTTCAGAATACAATATTAGCACCGGAGCGTGGACGACGTTGACCTCGGGACCAGAACACAAGAGGACACCGATTGCGCTGCGCGCTCCTGACTTGAATGCTATCGTGATAACGGTTGGCCAAACCGGCGACCTGGGCGCTTCCGATCTAAACTTCAAATGGATCGGCGTTTATCGTCAAGTCGGTGGTGTCTGGACGCGAATTAAGCAAATATTCTCTCCTTCTGCCGAGCTGCCGGTGGTGGACTCCCCGGAACCATTCGCTTTTGGAGGAAAGTCCTATGTCAGCTTTCTGGCGGTCAAGGATTTGCCGAAAGGGGTCGAGCGTAAGCGGGGCAGCGCTGTCTGCATAGCTAGCCTCGATCCGAAGGACGATTTCGTGAGAGAAGTCAGTGCCCCGAGTGAAAGCATGGTGCGCAGCGACCCCGAGCCCTTTGCGACCGGCCAAGCCGCCTTCATTTACTATGCCGAGTTGGACACTGGCGTTCGAAAGATTCATCGCTGCGCCACCGGGCTCTAACACCGAGTCTCAATATAGTGGTGTCGCTCGACGGGCATCACCAAGCCACACCTCCAATCCACCGCGCGGGTTATCCTCGTAAGTCCATTCCCATTGCGAACCCAAGCGCTTCGCTTCGCGGGGACCAAACGGATTCGCCGTCCCGATGAAAAGCCCGTTGACGCAGATTTTCCTGAAGTCGTTTTCCCGCAAACCGGGATGGGGCTCCGGCGAAAACCACGGCGAGGGTGAAGTTTCAGTCGGGGCGGTATCCATCACGAATCTCTCACCGGCGAGTGATTGGACTGGATTCTGGCAGCAAACTGAGCAAGATCTCGACGAACTCAGCTGGACGAGTCGCGGGGAAAAAATGTCCTGCCCCCGAAACGAATTGAATCTTCATTTCTGGACGGGACTCTTTCAAGAGCCGGCCGCTCGTCGCGAGGGGAGAATTTTCGCCATAAATTCCGTGGATCGGGACCTCCAATTTTTTGAGCGTCTCGGCAGTCAACGATTCTTCATGTTTGATGTCCTCCAGCAGTGAGGTTTTTTCTACGAGTTCAAGCCACCGTGCCGCTGTGAACCGGCTCTGGCGCTGGCCAAAATATTCCTGAACCCATGCGGGGAGTTTTTCGCTGTTCGTGAAACGAATTTCGGCGCGGGCCATCTCAGTGAGAAGCTGAACGCCTCCCTCCGGTTCATTCTCGTCGATGGTGAATCCCAGTTCACGCAAACGCGGCGCGCGCTTCTCCCATTGCGACCAGGCTGCAGGTGTCAGCTTCGGTTGAAACGCTCGCAGCCTTGTGTCCACGATCACGACTAATTCCACCCGTCCGGGGCAGAGCAAAGTGGCATGTAAGGCGACCGATCCGCCGAAGCTGTGTCCGACAAGCACGACGCGGTCGAGGGCGAAGAAATTCAACAGCTCGGCAAGGTCCTCACCCAGTCTCATTGGCGTATAGCCGTGTCGCGAGACTGAGCTCCTCCCGTGCCCGCGCAAATCGAAAAGCAGCACGGGATGAGTTCGGCTCAGGTGTTCAGCTGCGCGCAACCAAAAAGCGGAGCTGGCGGCCAGCCCGTGAACAAGCACGAGCGGCAGGGCGGAGGAATCCCACGGACCGAGTTTGGCGTAATTGAAGGTTGTCCGGCTTAGAACGGCACGAGGCATAAAGCTCAAGCTCAGTTTTTTCGCTTTTGACGAGACCGTTTGGGAAAATGCCTTGTGCTGACTCAATACCCAAAGCTCGCAGCAAGGTTCCGACTCATCTGACTTAAGGAGCTTTCGGATTCGTATTTTCGCCAACGATCTGCGGCCTCGGGTTCAATGCGATGGTACAAGTGAAACTTAAGGTCTCCGCTGTAATCGGCAGCTCTGATAAGCCCGTCGGTCATTCGTATGTCCTGATCCTTATAGGGGTCGAGCATTTCCCCTGTGAAAGGAACGCCAAGGAAATCGCAAATCGTTCGTATTGAAGACTCCGGCTCCCGCACCAGATCTTCATAGCGAACACGCAGACATCGGCCCGCAGGCAACGCGGCGAAGAAATTGGAGATGTTCTCATTGGCGACGAGCCAGGTGAGTTCCGCAAGCTGGCGGCGCGAAAAGTTGCTCTCACGCATGAAAGGAATAAGCTGCTCGATCTTGGCATCCTCGAAGGAGCGAATCATTCCGCACGGGTGCCGCACGAGGTGCACGTAAAGCGGAGAATCAAAGTCGTCCTCCGCCCTGCGCAGAATTTCAGGATGCATCGGATAGATTGGGGTCTTGTCCACCAAGAGCCGTTCTCCGATCAATTCTTGGAGGAGCGCATAGAAGTCATGTGTCGGCATTGCCTGGTCTCCGTAAGAGTGGAGGATTTCTTCGGCCTCCTCGGCTCCACAGGAGCGAAGGCGCATGATAGCGCGGATTGCGCCGGTGAGAAGATGCTCGTTCAACTTGTTGGATAGGGCCTCCTCTCTTTGGGCCATTGTCACGTAGTTCAGCAAATAAAGCTCCGGTGGCGCGAAAAGCTGAGGATTGCCTGCGAGAACAACCCTCAGCAATGTGGACCCAGATCGAGGCGCGGAGAGGATGAAAGCAGCAGGACGATTGCGGATTGAAGATTTGGAGTACTCGCCCCAGGCGCTTAGGGAAGGCAGGAGGGCGCGAAAAGCAGAGACATCTTTCGGGGCGAGTGTGGGCTCAGCGCGCGTAGGAAGGCTTGGAAGGCGGGCCGATGGCGCGGATGGCGCGCACAGAATGGGGCGTTCAAGCCGGAGCTGAATGAAGCTAACCAATTCGCCCACCGTCAGGTCATCCACATATTGTCCGTTGGGCATGATCAGATCGTGGAAGCCGAGCTTGCGCTTAAAGTGGCTTTCGAGTTCGACAATCAATTGGATGAAATCCACAGACGCGAAACCGAGATCGGCAATCAGGCGTGTGGACGAGTCGACGGGCTCTTCGGATTCGAGATCAAGCTCATCGAGCATTTCGATGATGATATCGGCAACGGTGGACTGGATTGTCAGAACATCGGCGCTCATGAAGAACCCTCGGCTTGATCGGGTTGGACACTTACTGCCAGCAGGGCCTCGATACAACGTTGCTGGCTGGCAAGAAACTCCTGCATAAGCCGCTCATGCGCGATCAAGGCTTCCATGGCGTTATCGCTCGACGCAGCAGTCACCGACCGCCCAGGGGGTTCGAATTGCGGTGCCTCGGAAGCGACCGAATCTTGGGCTTTCGCCATACTGGCGAGCCCTGCCTGGCGCCGAAGCTCACGGGCCAGATCATCCGGCAAAATCATATTGGGCATGTTCAGATCCAGCACCTTGTTTGAGCGGCTTGGTCGTTCCCTAGCTCCGCCGTGATCATTGAGATCAAACGGCTCAACGCTCCGGCACTCATAGAGAGGCGAGAAATCGATATCAAAACCCTGGCACCAGAGCCTCCCGAGCATCCGTTGGAGCTGTTCGAGGCCGGAGCGCGTTCGATCATTGCTCGCCACGGCCAGGAAATCGCGCTTCCGCAAGGTGTCCTCAATGAAAGCCGTCAGGTAACTGCTGGGGCCCACCTCGACAAAAACGCGCACGCCTTGGCTTTCATACAGATGCTCGATGGTTTCGCGGAAACGGACACTCCGATACCATTGAAGGGTCGCCACCTGCCGGATCGCGTCAGGATCGGATGGAAACTCGGCCAGGCTCGAGCAACTGAATAGACGTTTTGCCGGGGCCGAAACGGGAAGCTCCTGGTAGTAGCGCAAGAGAGTGTCGCGCATTGGTTCCAACAGCGGCGTATGATAGGCGTAGTTGAATGGTAGCAACTGGCATATTCCTCCCAATGCTCTCAAGCGCCGGGCGAGGTCGGCAATATCATCGGGTGGTCCGAAGAGGATTTTCTGGTGAGGACAATTGTCAATCGTCACGAGGACGCGCCCTTCATAGCGGGCGATCTCTGCTTCGAGCACCTCAGGCTCGACAGCGCCTACCGTCAGCAGAGAACCGCGCGGGACGCTTTCCGCTGTGTTGACGCTTCGATATATGCGGTTGAGCCTTGCCCGAAGTTCGTACTCCTCGGCGCCAGAAGCCGTAACCGCTCCGCTGGCCACCAGTGCGGTGTATTCGCCGGTACTGTGTCCGAGCATGATATCGCACGACAAACCGAAAGAACTGAGGAGGTGGTACATTGCCAGGCCGGCGCTGAATACCGTTTCGGTGGCCACATCTATGCTGAAGTATTCTTCTTCAAGCGAATTCCTCAGCTCGGGCCCCAGGCATGTCGGAGGGGGAAAAATGAATTGACTTGAACGATGTTGCCAGAGGCCTTCATAGGCAGTGTCCGATACGTCGAACTGCCGCCGGAATTCAGGGAAGGCCATGTATAGGTCGCCCAGCATGTTCGCGTATTGCGAGCCCTGGCCTGGAAAAACAAACGCCGTCTTGTCCCTTATTCGTGTCTTTTCGTCTAGATCAAAATACACGCCGCCACGCGTTTGCATCCGAATTCGCTTTCCATCCGAAATTTTTGCGGCCGCGGCTTCCAGCTTTTCGCGGAGATCGTCCAAGCCGCCAGCGATGATCGCCAACCGGCACTTCCTGGCGCCTCCCGTTGACAGCGCTTTCGCGAGGCCGGTCAAAGTGGTATCGGGGCGTCTTGCCAGTAACTCGCTAATTTCTGTTGCGAGCTTGGCGAGCTCTCCAGCTGAGTCAGCAGAGAGGACGATTATCTCAGTGGGCCAGGAATATCCCGAAAGTTGCTCGCTCAAGGCAGTCGGATACTCCTCGAGCACGACGTGGGCGTTGATTCCGCCAAAACCAAAGCCGTTTATTCCTGCGCGTCGGGGCGTCCCTCGAACAGGATGGATCCACGGGCGCGTGACATTGTTGATGTAGAAAGGAGAATTTTCTAGATTCAGATTCCCGTTGACCTCCTCACAGCGCGTCGGCGGGAGAATCTTGTAATAGAGAGCCAGAACAGTTTTGATGAGGCTCGCAACGCCGGCAGCCGGAATGCAGTGCCCGATCATCGATTTGACCGAGCCTAAAGCGTGGCGGGGAACCATGGGGCCTTTGCCAAAAACGTTGAGCAACGCAGCGATTTCCGTCTGGTCGCCAAGAGGGATGCCGGTGCCATGCGCTTCAATTAACCCGACGGACGCGGGGTCGATTCCGCATTGTTCGTAAGCTCTTTGGATGGCCAGGGTTTCGCCTTCCACGCGCGGGGCGAGTAGGCCCTGCGCACGCCCATCGCTTGCGACGCCGACGGCCTTTAACACCGCATAAATTCGATCGCCGTCACTTTCCGCATCGGCGCGACGCTTGAGCACAAGGAAGCCGACACCCTCGGCGAGCGCGGTCCCTTCGGCGTTCTTGTCGAAGGGACGAACGTCCGAGCGGGAAAGCGCGTTCAGCTTGCAGAAAAGCATGTAAACTTGCGGGGGCATGGACGCCTGTACGCCACCGGCGAGCATCATTCGGCTCTGGCCGCTCCGCAGCTCTTTCATGGCCAACTCGACCGCGATCAACGTGGATGAACACGCAGCATCGATGAGGTAGGTTGGTCCTTGAAGATCAAGCCTGTTGGCGATGCGTCCCACCGCTACGTTGGAGACGAGGCCAGGCAAAGCTTCAGTAACGAGGGGCGGCAGGCTGGCTTTCAGAGCGCGACGAACTTTTTCTACGGTAGCCGAATCCAGTTCGGGAAGCAGGCTCTCAATCAGTCCGATCGTCTGATCCAACACAAGGCAATGCTGTAACGCTGCAGCCGATGACGGGTTTGGCGCGGAGCCGCGGCCAAGAATAATGCCTGTCGTGCTCCGGTCGTAAGGTTTTCTATCGTAGCCAGAATCCTGCAACGCTGCCGCAGCGAGCTTCAGTGCCAGAAGGTGGTCGGGCTCCGTGCTTGGGACCGCATTCGGAACTACGCCGAATTCCAGGGGATCGAATTCCGCCAGATCTCTTAGCAAACCAACTTTCTTCGTATAGATCCGATCCGACTCATTGGAATCCGGTGCGTATTTTCCGTTTACCCATTCGTCAGGGGCGTCCTCGATGAAATTGTGTTTAGCAAGGATGTTCGACCAGAATGTGCTGGCATCTTTTGCACCAGGAAGCACACAGGCCATGCCGATGATGGCAATGTCCTCTGGCAGAAGGAAGGACGGCATTGATTACGAATTGGCTTGCGGGTTGGGCGCGAGGCGGTTGAGCGCTTTGCTGAGAGTCGACTCAAAATTTTCGACCACAAACCGGCATTTGTCTTGTGAATCGAAGAGCCGGAATTCGTGCATCATCATCGCTTCGGTGACCCTGAGAACCAGCAGGTGCAGACGAAAGATCTCGCCGGGCCGGGGAGGCGCTCCATATCGGGTGACCCGACCGAAGATGGCTGCCAACCCATAAGTCTCAAAAAGCGTGCGTACCCAAACCAGACCCGCGTGTGTCGAGGCGTCAAGCAAACCGGGATTGAAAAGCCAGTCGGAGCCGCGCGGCGCGTTC
This sequence comes from uncultured Verrucomicrobiae bacterium, assembly GCA_963708595.1. Lineage (GTDB taxonomy): Bacteria > Verrucomicrobiota > Verrucomicrobiia > Chthoniobacterales > Terrimicrobiaceae > DASTFP01. Next base: position 18,002 of record CAVPTR010000040.1, on the reverse strand, counting down.
GTCACCCATTCGTCCAGCGGCGGCGTGCGCAGTGTGGCGGAAACCCCTCGTTTGTCCAATCCGTCGATGGCCTCGACAAGCTGAAAGAGCTGACCGTGAAAGGCGTGGTTCTTGTAAATGTCTGCCCGGGTCACATTCAGGGCGTCAAATTTTGGGAGATCGGGCGGCGGGTCGGGCGGCGGGGGAATTTCCCGACGCATCACGAAGTAAGCGGTATAATAGGGTGCCGACGGGCCGGAGGCGGGCTTGATGTGCGCGGCGACATGGATTTCTGTGCCCGTCGCCCGCTGCGTTTTCCCCGTAATTTTCAAAGGAAGATTCGCATCATCTTTCATGAGCAGCCCTCGAAACATGCGGTGATTGTGCACCTCGCAGACATGCCAGTCCGGCCACGCCGCTTGCACGGCTTCGGCCATGAGTTCCATGGCGCCGACAGCCGGCATGACTGGCGTGCCATCGATGCGATGGTCGTCGAGAAACGGCTCGTTCTTGAGGGAGAGCGTGTGAGCGTATTCGAATCCGGCGTCGGTTGTAGTTGGCAAAGAGCGCAGCAGGGGGAGCGTCCGAGACGACTTGGGAGGATGGAAAGTGCCGGCGACCATTTCTACCGGCCCGCGGTCGGCGCACAGCATCTCATCGCGCAGGAAGCAGCGTCCGGCCAAGGGCGGAATGGGAACAATGCCGCGCTCCCGGAATTGCGCGTTGACTTTCTCCGAAGCCATTCCACTTTCCCACGGGCCCCAGTTAATCGCGCTGACCTTTACCTCGGGCCAGCGGTAGTGGAGCCACCACGCCATGCGGTTAAGCAACTCGTTGGCTGCGGCGTAGTCACATTGGCCGCGATTGCCGGTGCGGCCGGCCACGGAGGTAAAAAGCACGAGCCAATCAAGGCAGGCCGGCTTCAAGCGTCGCGCGAGAGTGAATATGCTGTCGGCCTTGGTGTTGAACACCCGCGAAAAGGATTTCGATGTTTTGTCCACCAGCAGCTTGTCTTCGATGATGCCGGCGCCGTGCAGCACGGCATTGATGCGTCCGTGTCGCGCGTAGATCGAGTCGATCAAGGAACCGAACTCCTCGGGATCGCAGACATCGGCGGCATGGTATTCCACCTTGACGCTCATTTGGCGGTAACCCTCGAGATTCCGACGTATTTCCCGATCGCGCCAGAGGGCGCCGATCTCCTTCTCAATCATCGCCGGGGTGGCACTCGCTCCGCGCTCGCGGGCGACTTGAATGAAGATCTTTCGCAATTCCGGGGCGTCGGTGATGCCTTGGAAAGCGGGGGGTTCCTCTTCTGGCTCCGGCGCGCGACCGATGATCACGAGTGTCATCCCCGAGAGAAGGATTTCCTTCAGGGCTTCAGCGGTGATGCCTCGGGCTCCGCCTGTCGCGAGCACTACCCAATCTGCCTGCGGTGCCCAGCGAGGCGGCAGCCCGCTCGGAGGTTCGCACGGGGTCTGAGAGCTCCCATAGACACGGCGTTGTCCGCCCTCGTAGCCAATCTCGATTTCGCCATCCCGGTTGAGCAACTCGGCCTCGATCGCTGATACAATTGCCTCCGGTGAGACATCCTCTACATCGATGGCCTTGACCACGGCTTCCGGCCATTCGAGGGCCACCGTCTTGAGCAGTCCGACGGCGGCTGCCCCGTTCGGCAAACCCGTCCACGAGGCCGCGGTGCGACCAAAGGAACCATCCAGTGCGCTGAGGGAAAGGATCTGCCCGCCGCTCGCTTTCAAGTCGTCTGCACAGCATTGCAGGAGGTGGAAAAATCCCTTGCATTGCACATCATTGACCCGCTGCCAGGTCGCGATGTTCTCCGGCATTGGCACAGACGCCAAGCCCGCGAGGTGAACGAGCCCGCAAACCGGCCCGTGCTTCTCGCGCAGCGCGGCGATGGCGGCGGCGAGGTTTTCCTTGTCGGGAAGAAGATCGGACGCAAGGATCTCTACCGAGCCCCCGCGGTTCTTCAGCGCGAGCACCAACGCTTGACCGACTGCCTCTTCCTGGCTGCCCAGCGTGATGAGATGCAGGCCGCTCAGTCGGCCGTTTGATGGGATCTCCAAAGGCTCCGGCCGGGGGGACATCACGAATCGCGCGATGGGCTCTACCGTAACGGGGGTTCTTGGTTCGGAGGAGGCAGCGGTGGAGCTCGGGATTTGCGCCTGGATGGCGCACGAAGGGGCGACCGCCAACGCCCCATGGAGAAATTTCTGAATCACCTGCTGTTGCGACGCGAGAAATAGCCGCATCGTTTGCTGATGGGCGGAAAACCCCCTTAGGCGCCTCTCGCGGTCGGGACTCTGGCTCTGGTTGGGACGAGGACCGTCGTTTGTCAATCGAATCAAGGAAGGTTATGCGCAATTGGAATGCTGTTCAAAAGGAATCTAGGCGGCCTTGTCCATGACGGCATCGATCCAGCCCTTGAGCGTCCGGATTCTAGTGAGGTCCTCGGCGTTCTCGGAGAGCCTTGCGACAAGGTCCGAGGGCAACTGGTTCTGGAAAGCGCCAAAGATTTCCACGCGTTTGATGGAGTCGATGCCGAGGTCGGCTTCCACATCCTGTTCGAGTCCCAGCATATCGGTGGGGTAGCCGGTGCGTTCGCTGACGAGAACCAGCAGGTCGTTGGTCAGGCTTGCGCGATCAAGGTCCCCGTTTTTCGGGGCAGACGCTGCCGGTGGCCCGGCGGCGGCAGACGATTTCTCGCTATGTCCGTTCACGCTGGCCGGCTCTGGAAATGGTTCGGAGAGCTGAAGAGCGGATGCCGGGACAGGGCTTGCGGATTCAACCGGCTGAGGTGTAGAGAGGGGAAGGGCAACCGATCCCGGGGCGTGGGACCCCGACGGCATCGCGTTTCCTCCCAAAAATTGCCTCATGACTTCTTCCTGCACCTTCAGGAACTGCCGCATGGTTTCCTGATAGGATGCATAGGCATGCAGGGAAACGACCTGGGCATGCGGCGTGATGGGACCGACCGCGACGGTCTGCGGATTTGCAGGCGGTTTCCCTGGCACGGACGCCTCGCTTCTTGCGTTCATAATTGGTTGGGTTGGTTTTTGTTCCCGGGGGAGCAAGCGCCCGGTCGCCGTGATGTCATCGGCTGTGAGCGGGGCAAGTTTGCCCGAAATCCCCGGTTTCTGCTCGACAGTTCGCACGCATCCGCCGTTGAGCAGCCATTGCGGCGTCTTCCCTCGAGAGGATTTGTTGGCGGGTTGCAATGCGAAGTCAAGTCCACGATCGGAGCGGCCACTAAAGAGTCGGGAGGCCTCGAAATCCACCCCTTCGACGAACAACTTCCCGAGGGCTTGCAAAAGACCGCGCAAGTTGCCGCGGGCCGAGTCCACGGCGAGAGAGACAAATTGCGGACGGCCTTTCAGAATGTCCTCGACAAACGAGGAGAGGATGGTTTTCGGGCCGACTTCCAGGAAAATGCGTGCGCCGGCGTCATACATCGCCTCGATTTCGCGGACAAACTCAACCGAGTTCAACATATGCCGACTGAGACGTTCCCGGATTTCTACCGTGGCCGGGACATAGGGCAGCCCAGTAGTGTTGGAAAAAACAGTGCATTGGGGCTCCGCCATTGACACGGTGGCAATCGCTTCAGCCAGCGGCCGCTGGGCATCATTCATAAGAGGCGAGTGAAACGCGCCCGCCACTGGCAGAAGTCTCCCGGAAATGCCCGAAACCTGCAGCTTTTCGAGAATGGCCTCAACGTCTGGCCGCGGACCGGTGATGACAGTCTGTCGCGGGCTGTTGTGGTTGGCAATCCGGACGCCGGTCCCTTCCAGAATTCTTGAAACTTCCTCGCGGGAGCCCAGGACGGCAGCCATGGCGCCGGGAGCCTTCTCGCAGGCAGCGGCCATCGTCTGGCCCCGGAGATACGACAGTTGCATGAAGTCCGCCCGCGAAAGGACGCCGGCGGCATGCAAGGCGGTGTATTCCCCGTAGCTGTGGCCAGCCACGAGGTCCGGAGTGATTCCCAACCGGCGCAGAAAATCTAGGTAGCCGCAACTGATGACTCCAATGGCGGGCTGGGCGAGTTGGGTTTGGGAGAGTTGCTCGGCGGCACATTTTATTTCTTCTGCGGAGAACGCTCTGGCCGGGTAGAGGTATTTGCTGAAACGCTTCTCGAAGAGACCCTCGAAAGCGGCATCCGCGGCCTGCACCGCCCCGGCAATCTCTCGAATGAACAAGGCGGCTTCCTGCGCGGGATGCGGGTATTGCGCTCCCTGGCCCGGGAAAAGGAAAGCCATCTCTCCCCGAGGCCTGATGGGGATTTCCTCGATCCGCAGGAAAATGTTCGGGTCGGGATTGCCCGTCGGCTCACGCAATTCTCTGAGCGCAGTTTCCACGCCCTTGCTCAAGTCCGACCGGGAATCCGACACGAGGGAAAGCGCAGCTTTTCCGGGCGTGCGGCTTTGGCGGGTTGTGGAAAGGGCTAGGTCCCTGAGCGTCAGATCGTCCGCAGCCTCGATCTGCGATTGAAATTTTTCGAGTTCGGAGACGAGCGAATCCCGGTCGTTCGACTTCCAGACAAAGAGTTCGCAGGGCCACGCGTTGCAGCCGCTCGCGGGTACTTCAAGGTTGCCCTGGTATTCCTCGAGGATGGCATGGGAGTTGGTGCCCCCGAAGCCGAAGGCACTGACTGCCACGCGCCGGGGATGCCCAGCCAGGGCGATCCATGGCGCAGTCTCTTCGAGAAGATAGACAGGGCTCTCCGCCTTGCGCAAGACAGGCAGCGGATTGTCCACCGCGCCGTGGGCGGGCAGCGCCTTGTGGTGGAGAGCCATTGCCGCCTTGACGATGCTGGCCACACCGGCGGCACTCTTGGTGTGACCGATGAGGGTTTTGACGGAGCCGACCGCGCAGGAATTCGATTCGGCGGCGTTCTCAGCCAGCAGTGTCGCGTAGGAGTCAAGTTCGATCCTATCACCGACGGTGGTTCCCGTGCCGTGGGCTTCGTAGAGTCCGACGGTGGCGGGCGAGATGCCGGCCTTCCGGTAGGCACGTCGCATGGCGCGCATTTGTCCCTCGCTGGTAGGCGCCGTCATGCTTGCGCCGCGCCCGTCGCTCGAGGAGCTGACGGCCTTGATCACCGCGTAGATTCGGTCGCCATCGCGCTGGGCATCGGCCAGCCTTTTCAGGACTAGGACGCCTACGCCCTCGCTGAGCACAATTCCGTCGGCGGCCTCGTCAAAAGCCCGCGACACGCCCTGCGGCGAGAGGGCCTGCGTCTTGCTGAAGCAAATGTAGCTGAAGGGAGATTGCATGGTATCGACACCTCCTGCGAGGGCCACATCGCAGATGCCGAATTCCAGTTCCCGCACTGCCTGGTCCAGAGCGGCTAGCGAGGAGGCGCAGGCCGCATCAACCGTGTAGTTCGAACCACCGAAATCGAAGCGATTGGCTACTCGCCCAGTGACGATGTTGAACAGCAGACCCGAAAAAGTCTCGCCGGTCCATTCGGGCAGCCGGTCAAGAACATCGGATGGCGCGTGGCCGAACGTGCGGGGAATCTCGCTTCGGGCCGCAAATTGCTGGCCGAGATCGCCCAGCCCGCCGCTGACGCCAAAAATGACTGACGTGTTTTCCTTGTTGAACCCGCCACTTTCGTAGCCGGCGTCAATCAGGGCGCGGCGTGTGGCTTCGAGAGCCAGGAGCTGCATGGGCTCGATCGATTTCAGGGAGGTGGGAGGAATGCCGAATCGCAATGGGTCGAAGGGTATCTCATCCAGGAAGCCGCCCCATTTGGAGTAGGTCTTGTCCCGACTGGATTTGTCGGAGTCGTAGTAAAGCCGCCAGTCCCAGCGGTGCGCGGGAATCTCAGTGATGCAGTTGATTTTCCGAAGAATGTTCGTCCAATACTCTTCGAGGCTGTGGGCTCCCGGAAGAAGGACACTGATCCCGATGATAGCGATGTCCGATGGACGGGCTGGGGGGATGGCTTCGGCGGGCAGAGCGGCGAGGGCCTCATCCAACACGCGAATGCTGCCTTCCGAGACCCCGGCATGAAGTTCTTTCATGCGAATCAGTCCGCTGTGCATCGAGGCGGCCTGGCCGATCATATACATGCCTTCGCGGTATTGCGTAGCCCCGTCCACGGCAATCACCTCGCTGCCCTCGCGGCGCAGTCCCTTCGATGCAACGCGCAGCCGCCCGATGGTGAGCTCATCGAGTTTTTTCGCAATCGTCTGTTTGTCGACGCCCTCCCTGGCGAGGCTGCGGCGGATGTCGTGAAACTCGTCGGCGAAGGGTGTGACAATGCAGCGAATGGCGTGGCCGGGGCCGGTCTCGAGATTGATGGTGCGTGAACACTTTAGCGCCTCCTCCTGAAACTTGGGAACGATGGCTCCGCATTCGACCACCTCATGAGTGAAAAGGTATGCGGTGCCCATTAGCACGCCGATCTTCATGCCGCGAGCGGCAAGCGGGGCGGCCAGCGCGCTGATCATTGCAGCCGTGCGCCCGTCATGGATTCCCCCCGCGAACAAGACGTGAATGTCGGAGGCCACCTTGTCCGGCTCTTCGAGAAGCTTGGAAATCATCGATTCCCACAAACAGAAGCTGGAGAGCGGCCCCACATGGCCCCCGCATTCCCGGCCCTCGAAGACAAAGCGGCGGCTTCCGCGGGCGATGAAGAGTTCCAGCAATTGCGGGGTGGGAACGTGGAGGTAGCTGGCGATGCCTTCCTTTTCCAGTTGGGCGGCATGTTCGGGTCGTCCGCCCGCAACGAGCGCGAAGGGTGGCCGGACCTGGTGAACGACAGCAAGCTGTTCTTCACGAAGTTTCGGCGGGACGAATCCCAAAATCCCCACTCCCCAAGAGTGGCCGTCCAGCAAACTCTTGCACTCGCGGAGCAGCCGGTCCACCTGCGGACCGCGCAGCAGAGCCAGAGCCAGCATTGGGAGGCCGCCGGCCTTTGCGACGGCAGCGGCGAACGGCGCCACGTCGCTCACGCGGGTCATCGGCCCCTGAACGATGGGGTAGCGCGTGCCGTGGGAACGCGCCAGTGGCGCATCCGGCGCAAGAGGTTCGAGTTCCTTGGCGCGCTTCACGGAAGATTGCGCTTCTTCCCGAATGGCGCGAATCAAACGTCCAGTGGTATGGTATTTTTTTGCCAGGGAGGCCGCCATTCCGATGGCTTGACCGACGGGCCAGGCAAAGGTGGCGGGATCGCCCCAACCGAGATGCGAGGGAGCATTTTTCATCCATTGCCCCACCTCGCCGGACATTTCTGCTTCCTCCTCAAGTCGGCGAAGCAATTCCACGGCAGCAAAGCCCGGACGGCTGAGGACGCGTGCCGGGACACCCAGCCGCTCCCCGCAAAGAACGGTTTCCGAGCCATTGAGGCCTTTCACCGTATTTTTCCACTGCGGCGGGAACGGAGACTCGGGCATGAGCCACAACTGGTCGTCGAGGACGACGCCAGCTGCTCCGGCCGCGAGGCAGGCCGCCGCGGTGTTTGGGCCGATCCCGCCCTGCACATGCACGGGCAGGGTGGTTTTTTCCAGTAACTGTTGGGTCAAAATAAAGGAGGAATTCTCACTAACCCAACCGCCGCATTCATGACCTTTGGCGACGAGCCCCGTCAACCTGATCCCGACGTGATTTAGCGATTCGATTTGCGAGGCATCGGTCATCTCGAGATACCAATCCCGTTTCTCCGAAAAGGGCAGTGCGGCTGCGACCGCCTTCACCGCGGAGTGGACATCCCAGCCGGTCAGGACGACGCCATGAGAACGCGTCGAAAGCTTCGTCAGCAGAGGATGGAAAAAAACCGCCTGATCTGGGCGGAGCCGCAGGCCCAGTATTGCCGATTCCGGCACGTTCCGCAGGGTTTGCGCCAAGTTGTTCTCCACCTCTTGCATCTCACCTTCGGGACAAAACCCGATGTCGAAAAAAACGGTGGCGCCCGCCCGAGCCGCGGCAATCGCAAGTCCCGGGTGACTGAGGTTCGCTGGCGTAATGATCGAGACACTGAACATTTAAGAGAAAAGCTGGTAATCCCTAAGAGGCTGTCCAAGAAAAATGTGTGAAAAAGAGCTTCGCAACGTCTTTTGCCCGGTGATGCACCTGGCCCGGAAGTGGAGGGTAGTCGCATGAGCAAGCTTCGCCAATGTCCCTTTCATTGAGATTGCGTCGCCCTTTCTGTTTAGCATCGGTGTCTTTTTTCATTGAAGCAACACGGCCAAACTTGCTTCAGGGCAGCCACGACCAAAGCTCAATTTGTACGAAGCGCAGCATGGGGCGTGCCAGCAAGAGCCCAAGGGGTTGAAAGCCGGCGGAAATTTTCGCATAGCCCGTCATGCCGGCCTTGAGAGCAAAGGGCGGTTTTTCAACCTCGATTAACACTCGAAACATGCGGGCGACGCTTACTCTCTCTTGCTGAGTGGAAGATGGCAGGGCGGCTGGTTGAATCGAGAGCACTTTTCCTCTAAGAGAAGTATTGGGATAAGCAAAAAGCTTGACGGCTGCCTGGGCTCCCACTTCGACGCCCTCCATGTCATATTCCGGAAGCTGTACCTCGACCAGCGACTCGCTGTTGTTTTGGGCCGTGGCGTAAAGGTCGCCTACCTGCAAGTAGGTGCCTCTCTTAAAATCCAGATGGGAATCCACCAGGTAGCCGTCCAGCGGCATCAGAAGAGCGCTTTCCGTTTGCTGCTGGTGAGCAAACTGAATCTGCTGCTCGATCCGGGAAAGATCGGCCTGTGCTGCTTGCACGGAGTGGCGGGCAGCGTCCACGTCTTCCGGCCGCGCGCCTGAGCGCAAAAGGGCGAGTTGGGCCTGGGATTCTTCCCGGCTTTCTTCCAGGGAAGCGAGATTCTTCTGCTGCTTCTCGACGTTGATTCTGTCGAGTTCCGCCGTCTTTTTCGCCTCTTCATATTGCAGAAAGGCAATAGAGCCGGACTCGTAGAGTTTTTTCATGCGCGGAAGAACCATGACGCTGTAGGCGGCGCTGACCTTGGCCGCTTCCAGCTCCTGCGTGGCGATCTTGACCTGTTCGACGGCTTGTTGAAGATTCGCCTGGGCAGCAGTGATTTCCTCTTCGCGTGCGCCGGCGAGTAGCTTGGCGAGTTCCGATTTCAGTTTGTCAATTGTTGAGACCTGTTGCGCCTTGCTTTGTTCCAGCGTTAGGATTTGGTTTTCGATCTCGCTGGAGATCATTTTCGCCACCAACGTCCCCTTGGAGATCAGTTTCCCATCGCCTCCCTCGAAGTTGATTTCGGCAATTTTTCCGGAGACTGGCGCCTGTATCTGTTGCTGGGTGGGAGGGAGGACCTGAATTTCTCCGCCCGGTCGATAGGCAAAAGGAATGAACAATGCGAGGCACAGAAGGCCGGCAATGGCCAAGGCCCGATGACGGCGCAGGAAGTCCCATCCCGTGTTCGCTTCTTGGTTTTCGTCCTCGAGCACTGGTTCGAGCTGCTCAGTGGCCGCGAAACGACTGCGCATATATTTGGCCGCTATCCACCGAAGAAATAATGCCGCGACAATCCCGATGAAGATTACTCCCGTCGCCCGGCCAAAAACCCCGGGGAAAGTTCTTTCCAGTCCCCCGCCGATAGAGAGGGCGACTTTCACGGCGAAAAGACTCCAACACGCCACGATGACGAGCGCGTAGAGGAAATATTTGCGGGCCTGAGGCGGCGAGAGTGAAGCCGGCAATGGCTGGCGGCGGATGACGCGGAGGAACACGTCAAGGGCCGTCCGAATCATTTCCGGCGGCAGTCCGAAGTAATTGACCAGCCAGCGAAACCCGTCGGAGTTCCGCACTGGCAGGCTGACGATAATCAAGCCGATGATGCCGGAGTGGGCGAGGAGCACGCCGATTCCCCCAAGAAAATGCCCGCTGTCCTGGAATAGAAACCAAGCTAGCGTCCCCGCCGCAATCAAAAACAGCCTGAGCAGCAGCGAGGAGCCGTAGATCCACAGCTTTGCGGATCGGTTCAAGTGCCGCATTTCGTTCCGTTTAATGTAGAAGCGGGGGATAATTCCAAAGCGCAGCCGGATGCCAAATTCCTGGACGGGAGCCTGGTAATGCGCGCTCAGGACGCCCTGAATCACACAGCGCAGAAAGTTCGCGGCGAAGAGTGTGAATATAAGGTGGCCGAAGTAGCCGAGATCACTCGCCAGCGACCGCAGGGTCCAGTGAAATTCCGCAGAGTGCCGAATGATGAGGTAAGCGGACATCGGCACGCCAGGAATCAGCGCTAAGACCAGAAGTTTGAAAACGAGTCGCACGGGTTGCACGATCCGCAACAGCACGTTGAAAGCTCGTTCGGGATTGAATAGCACCCACCGCGCATCGCCCGATTTCTTCCTGCGCGCGGATGCATTTTCCCCGACCTTCTCAGCATCTGCAAGCTGTTGGGCCGAATCCGCTGGCGCGCCGATGTTTTCGGCCAGACCCATGGCCAGGAGGTGGTCCTCGAAGTTGCGGAAATGCTCCTTGGTCATCTCGACGCCGAAGCATCGACTAAAGCGCGTGAGGATCTCCTCGCTCGTCGCGAGGCCATCCATTGCCTTGCAGAGGAAGTATTCCTCTTCTCCGAAGGAAAAATTCTCTCCCGTCGCAGGATCTTCGATGAGGTAAGAACCGCCTGCCGCATCGCCGCCGGCGGCCCGGCGCGTGATCTTAAGGTCCCCGCGCAAGCGTGTGATCAGGCGCGGCACGCGCGTCATGGGAAGGGAGGAAGTTTCACGCTTTCGCACGTGCAGATCTTTCGCCGCGGGGAAACAATCAGATTGATCTTGACTTGAGATGCTGTCATTAAGAAAGAGAGACTCCTCTATGGCGACCTTTGAACCAAGAATTACTCGTATCGAGCCGGCTCCTTCTGTCCAGAGCAAAATCAAATCCGGCAGGGAATTGGCAAAACACGGTAAACTGGATGAGGCTTTGGCGGAGTTTGAAGGTGCAGTGAAGTTGGATCCGAATTCGAAGGTCGCGCACCTTGCGCTGGGCACCTTGAAAGCCAGGCAAGAAAATCTGGATGACGCTCTCAAAGAGTTCAAGGAGGTCTTGCGCATCGATCCCATGAACGTCCAGGCGCACCTGCGGGCGGCGCGCGTGCTGATCTCCAAGAAGGAATCGGACAAGGCAGAGAAATATGTGGAGAGCGCCTTGCGCATCGATCCGAAGTCGCCAGTCGCGCACCTTTTCCTTGGTCACATTTATTTATCGCGAAAGGATCTGGTAAAGGCTAAGGAGCATCTGCTGAAGACCCTGGCTCTCAATCCGCGCTTGGTCCGCGCCCGCGTCCAGATGGCGGCCGTGCTACGCAATGAAGGTAAGGGTTCCGAGGCAATCGCTCAACTCAATGCGGCGATCCGCATCGAACCGGATAGTGCAAATGCCTATGAGTCCCTAGGCAGGTTCCAGCTTCTACAGAAGGATTTCAGTGCTGCCCGGGAAGCCTTCGACAAGGCCTTGACGCTTCGCCCAGAGGACACAAGAGCACGGCTTGGCATGGTTGAAGCGTTGATTGAGAGCGGCGAATTGGAGCGGGCGGAGGAGGCGCTTCGGCAGACTTCAGCGCGCCTGCAGGGCCGTTCGAGGGTTCACAAGATATGGGGTGACCTTTATGAACGCCGCGGCCTCTACGCCGAAGCGGTGGAAGAATACAACGCTGCGCAGGCAATTGCGTCGGAGGATACCGAGCCGTCTGTTGCACCCTCTCCGCTGCCACCGGCTGATGACCTTGAGGGCTGGAAAAAGCTGGCGGCTTCGTTGAAGAAAACCACCGATGCGTTCAGGGACAAGCAACGATCGCAGATCATGGTGAGCGTCCCGGACGTCGAGGAATGATAGAGGGAAATTGCTCTTCATCTATCCTAAGCTCCGGCCGTTTCGAATGAAAGCTTCTCGTTCAACAGCCTCGTATTACCCGAAACCTCTGTCTCGCGGGCGCACCTCAGAAGCACAGCAAGAACATGGAGGGCGCTTCCAGCGGTCGATAAGAGCCGAATTCGGGCAGTGATCAACATGGATATGATCGCCCGCCGCAACACAGCGGAGACCGCCGTCCTGATCGAGGGCGCGCCGCTTTCTCAAGCGCTGTTGACTCCGCGGTGTCGCGCGGAAATTCGCTCGCCTCGCCCAAGCGTTACGTTCGTGCGAAATACTTTCTACGGAGAAATCGCTGGTGCGTCGGGTCGAAATAGTCTTTCTGCCACACGTCCGTGTCTTTGAGGTGCTGGGGATGCCAATCGGTTTCATTATTCTCGGCCGCGATCTTCACCGCCTCGCGGAACGCGTAGTGCGCGTGCAGACGCATGAACTCGCCTAGGTAGATGTCAGTTACGCGGGTGTCGTTTCGAATCACGACCATATTCTCGTGATTCGAACTCGTGCTCGGCTCGCTGAAATTCGCTGATCCGGTGATCACGATCGGTTCGGCGCCTAGGGGATCGACGAGCATGTATTTGGTGTGGATCCAATGAACTTTGTTTTTGGAGCTGAGATTTCTTCGTTCTTGGAGCCAACGATCAAAGCTGTTGGTGGCGATATTGTATCCAATGGCGACGACTACATTGGGGAGATTCCGAATCCGACGGATGTCTATCCGGGCTTGCGGCAAGCTCGCGCCGTTCCCTTCCTTCTCCATCAAAGCAAAACGTAGAATCCCGTCGCTCCGCTCATACACATCCTTAAAGAAGCGGTGCATTCCGAAAGCGAACGTCATGAAGAGTGCCTCTTGAGCATTACCCGCAATGTTTGCATACCGCTTGAGCATGGAAAGCCCAGAGCGAGGCGAAAAGACGAGAGTAGCGCTTTCGGGTAACGGATCGGGCGGATTTCGGTTGTTCTGCCCAACCCACTCTCTGTCATTCGCGGTCTCGTCATCCTTCTTAATCAGCTTCCAATATTGCAGATAGGCCGCCGCCACATCTTCCTCCTCGACTATGTGTCCGCAGTTTGAATGGCCGAAGATGCCGTTCTCCGTGAGATTCGTTGAACCGGTCCAGACGGCAATGGGCTTGGTGTCCTTCACGAGAACGAAGAACTTGTTATGCATAATCGTGCCCCTCGTTCGCGCACTGCAAAGGCCCTTCACCTGCTCGTCAGCAATGGCCTTCTCGTTCTTCTCTTTCGGACCCGTTGAGCTTGGGATGGCGTCGTAGATGACGCGCACTTTTGCTCCGGCATTCGCCGCCGCCCTTAGGGCCTGGAGCACTTCAGACCATTGGAATTCATAGACGGCTGCGAATATCTCAAAATGGTCGCTGTTCGCCCGTGCTATGAAATCCGTGAGGGCCTTCAACAGGCCACGCGAAAGCCAGAGGTATGCGGCCTGCTTCGTTTCCCCTTTGAGCTGACTAGGCGCCTGGTTTTGGAACCGACGCGCGTATTCCTGCGTGGCGACGGCACCACGATTAAAGAAAACAGAATGGGGTTTCGCCAACTCCGCCTCGGTGGTGATGCGGACAGTGACAGCATCGCCTTCGCTCAGATTCGTGGGAGAGCCATACAGCGTGAGGACTCTATAGGTGTAATCGTGCTCAGGCTTCGCGCTGAAATCCGCCCACTGGAATGTTTGATAGGGATGATCGCGACTCGACACCTGGCCGCCGGGTCCGAGCAGAGGATCGCTCGCTTCGAATGTCTTCATGCCTGTCATCCAATTCCGCTCGTCCTCGGTGTGATCCTCCCGCTGGATTGCAAATCCAAGGCATCCCGCCCGTTTCGCATCGGATAAGTCAAGCCCGAGCATGACTACGTGTGTTCCTGCGACGACGTTTACCGTTAAACCCGCGCTTGTTCGTCTCTTACGCATAACCGATCTCCTATATTTCAGGTTGCTCCGACAGGGCCAATTACCCCCGCCGAAGTGTTTCTGTGATAAAGCTAGAAAGGCCAAATGGGAAGATCGTTTGCTCAGACACCCACCCACGCCGCACCGAACAGCCAGTCCGTGGTCCAACCTCGGCGCCTCGCCAGGATCCTCAACCTTCGGTACTTGTCGTTCACGACGCCCATAAACTTGGAGTCTTCCCGCGGCGGGCGTCCGCCGACGGCGGCAAAGTCTCCCGGCGTGAGCCGCGTTAGGGTTTGGCACCCGATTTCTTAAGAGGCATTGGCGATCCCGCTTCATACGGTTCACGCCGCGGCGTTCGCCTTCAATTTCGAGGCTCAGGCTAGTTCAGCGGATGAGGCCCCAGCGCTTGCTGAATGGCCAATAGACGAACAAGCCTTTGCCGGTCACGTTAAGCTCCGGAACCGCACCGAAATCCCGGCTATCCTTCGAGAAGTAGCTATTGTCACCGAGGGCAAAGTAACTCCGTTCGGGCACCTTGAATGTTTGGTCCGGTGTGGAGAGGTAAGGAAACTGATACATGTTCGAATAGCCGCGATATCCGTTCTGGCCACTCATCACCCGTTGAAAAACCCATTCAGAGGCCTTCGCGCCGTTGATAAACAAATAGGGAGCGTCAATTCGCAGTACGTCGCCCGGAATACCCGCCAGCCGCTTGATGTAGTGCTGCGATTCGACGCCGGGCGGAAGACCGATCTCGATTCGCCGGATTCCATTTGTCTTAAACACGAAAACATCTCCTCGATCCGGGCTGGTAAAATGGTAGGACATCTTGTCCACAAAGACCTGGTCTCCGGTCTCGATATATCCGCGCGCAATCGTTTCACCCTTTCGATAAGTCCTGCGCGGCTGCACGCCGAAGTCGCGATAGAGGGTGTCGCGGGGAGCAAACACCGTATATCGAGCCCTTTCCCCGACAATCGTGGTAAAGGTGAAAAAGTTCAGATAGGTGACTTCTTGAAGCTCCAAGATGATTTCATCTTCCTTTGCTGTAACATCAATGGAGTTCCGGCCGAGCCAGACGAGCTGAACCGCGCGGGCGAGGAGATTGGGCGGAGGAGTTGCCGTCGGGGTGCCGACAATGCCGAAAAGCGTCGGCTGCATCGATCCCGTAGGAATCTTGAAGGGCTGAAGAAAATACGCCCGCACTCCTGCTGCAATGACGATGGCTACCAGGAAAACCTCCACATTCTCCCGCCAACCGGCATCCTTTGCGGGAGGGGCAATCCGCCCCACGGCTCTTTCAATCTCGTCGCGAACCGCATGAATCTGATCCCGCTTTCGGCTCTTGAGGGCCTCCTTCAGCTTGGCGAGCAGGCCGCGGAGGACGAGCAAATCCTTCTCTGGCAAGACGTCCTCCTTGTAATGGATCAGTCGCTTCAGGGCGTGTCGGTAGTGCTTGCCCTCCTTGATGTGTCTCGGCGTGAAGAACATCGAACGCTAGCAGACTGGCGGAACGCGAAATCCGAATTGACAGATCCTCAGAAAGAAGAACGCGCAGCGAGAACAATCCGACCGCCAGCCTGCTAGAAGCGTACGCTGAGCTCCCTTGGTTAGTGGCAGGTTGTCGTCGTGGCATGGTCATAAGAACGCGATCTCGAAGAGCAGTCTCTGGGATAGTTTCTCAATCCGACAATCGGCTAACTGGTCTTTAGCACCTGAATGAAAGCTTCTTGGGGAATATTGACCGAACCGATCGCCTTCATCCGCTTCTTACCCTCTTTCTGCTTTTCTAATAATTTTCTTTTTCTGGTAATATCGCCACCGTAACATTTTGCTGTTACGTTCTTACGCAATGCGCTGACGTTTTCTCGGGCGATGATTTTGCCACCGATGGCGGCTTGGATGGCGACCTGATAGAGTTGGGCGGGAATGACCTCTTTGAGTTTGGCCGCGAGGGAGCGGCCGCGTGCGTCGGCTTTGTCGCGGTGGACGATAGAGGAGAAGGCGTCGACTGGCTCGTTATTGACGAGCATTTCGAGTTTGACGAGATCGGCCTCTCGATAGCCTGCTGGTTCATAGTCCATCGAGCCATAGCCGCGGGTGAGGGTCTTGATTTTGTCGTGGAAGTCCACGAGAATTTCGTTGAGCGGGAGGGTGGCTGTGATCATCACGCGCCGCGAGTCGAGGGATTCTGTGTGCTCGACGCTGCCGCGCTTGTCGAGGATGAGTTGCATCATGTCGCCAATGTTGCCGTTTGGCACCATGACAAAGCATTTCACGATGGGCTCGCGGATTTCCTCGACGACGCTCATGTCCGGCAGGTTCGCCGGATTGTCCACCTCGATGTGCTCGCCGTTGGTCTTGACGACTTCGTAGACGACGCTGGGATAGGTGGCGATGATGTCCATGTTGTATTCCCGCCGAAGGCGCTCCTGGATGATCTCCATATGAAGGAGACCGAGGAAGCCGCAGCGAAAGCCGAAGCCGAGTGCGACGGAACTTTCGGGTTGGAAAACGAATGCCGAGTCATTGAGTTGGAGCTTCGACATCGCCGCTTTGAGGTGCTCGAAATCCGCGGTATTGATGGGATAGATGCCACTGAAGACCATGGGATGGACTTCCTGGAAGCCGAGCAGGGGTTCCTGAGCGGGTTTCCGGGCGTCGGTCAAGGTATCGCCGATTTTGATGTCGGCCGTGCTCTTGATGTTGGCGATGAAATATCCGACGTCCCCCGCATTGAGGCGGGGTTGTGGAAACATTTTTGGAGTAAAGACACCGACCTCTTTGATCTCGTAGTTTTGGTTGGTGGACATGAGCTTGACAGCTAGGCCGGGGCTGACGCTGCCGGTGGCGACGCGGATATACGCAACCACGCCGCGGTATCCATCAAAGATGGAATCAAACACGAGGCCGCGCAGGATCTGGTCTCGCGCGTGGGGCGGGGGGATGCGATGAACGATGGCTTCCAGAATTTCCGTAATGCCTAGTCCTGCCTTCGCGCTCGCTTCGATGGCCTCATCGGAAGGGATTGCCAGAATGTCCTCCAGCTGTTTTTTCACCGTTGGGATATCCGCGTTAGGAAGGTCGATTTTGTTGATGACCGGGATGATCGTCAGGCCTTGCTTGAGGGCGAGGTGGACATTGGCCACAGTCTGGGCCTCGACCCCTTGTGCGGCGTCCACGATGAGCAGCGCGCCCTCGCACGCTGCCAGGCTGCGGGATACCTCGTAGGCGAAATCGACGTGCCCGGGAGTATCGAGCAAGTTGAGCCGGTAGTCCTGTCCGTCCCTCGCTTGGTACTTCATCGTCACGGGATGCGCCTTGATGGTGATGCCACGTTCGCGCTCCAGATCCATCGAATCGAGCAACTGGTCCTGTTTGTCGCGTTCGGCAATTGTTCCAGTGCTCTCGAGCAAGCGGTCAGACAGCGTCGTCTTGCCGTGGTCGATGTGCGCGATGATGCAAAAATTGCGCGTGCGTTCGATGGACATCGGGAAAGGTGGGGGAATATCCTAGACCGAAACCGCCCGGTCAACATTGCAAACTGAAGGACAGAAACAATTCCGGATGAATCGCCAGGTCTGCATCGTGCTCGTCACAATGCTTATTGCTCTGGCGCTGCCTCTTGCCGGTGTGATCTTGACGTTGCAAAGCCTCACGAAGGCGAGGGAAGCGCAAGCATCGCAAGAATCCAAGTCGAGCGTTTCCGATGCGTTGCAAAACATGCTTGAGGGATTGCCGACGAGAAACTTGCTCCGGAGGAACTTCGGGGCGGTGAAGCCAGAATCGAGCTCTTAGCGGATGAATTGAATGGGGAGAAAGTGCGCGTCGAAGGGCTTCTCAAGGCTTACGGCGGGATTGCGGTTCCGACGCTCGAAAGCGAGACGGAGATCCGGCTCCTGGTCCAAATTCCTGCGGAACATTTTGAGGATTTCCTCGTTGCGTGCCGCGACGGGAAGGAGAGGGGATCGGTCAATGATCCTTCTGGCGGTCTTCTCGAAGTTGTGATTAAGAAGACCAACTCGCGATGATAGCAATCGCTTTTGCATTGGAGTTTGAGAGCGCCTGTTTTCGCGCACGACACGATCCACGGCTGCGCGTCGGCGTTTGGCTTCTCGGAGCAATGGGCGCGGGGGCTGCGACAAACCTCACAAGAAAACTTGATGCCAGCGTGCCGGCACTCTTGATTTCCGCGGGGTTCGCAGGTGGTCTGCAACCCGGCCTCAAGGCGGGCGATCT
>CAVPTR010000039.1:0-40404 GCA_963708595.1 uncultured Verrucomicrobiae bacterium | reverse complement strand
GTGAAGCAGGCGCTCTACCACTGAGCTAATCGCGCAAGGCAAAGTTCATTATCCCAAACGGCGACGATTTCAAGCTTTCCCGTCGCGAAATGGCCACACAATACCCAGCGGTTTTGACGTTGAAAAACGTGTGCCGTCATAGCTGTCTCTAAGACGTTCTGTCTTGTCGCACCGGTAGGATTCCGCAAGCCTCGGCCATGGCATTGCCGGAAATGGCGGCACGAATCGCAGGTCTTTTATTCATTCTCTTGGGCGTGGCGACAATTCTTGCCTACGCCTTCCAAAGGACACTCATCTATTACCCGGAAAAGGCCGATTTCGGGACTCTCGAACCGCAGGCCGCGCGGGAAGGGCTTCTCCCATGGTACAACGTCGACGGAAACTATATTGGCTGGCGCAGCAGCGAAGGCGCGGGAATTCCCGTCCTGATCCTTCATGGCAACGCAGGTCACGCTTTGCATCGCAGCAACGTTGTGTCGCGCCTGCATGACACGGGGGCACCCCACCGATCTTCATTCTTGAATATCCGGGCTACGGCGCGCGACCGGGGACCCCCACTGAAAGCAACCTCGTAACTGCCGCAGTCGATGCCCTTGATCTCCTGGGTCGAGAGGTGATTCTCGTGGGCGAATCGCTGGGGACAGGCGTCGCGTGCGCGGCGGCGTCAAAGCGGCCCAACTTCGTCCGCGGACTTCTCCTAATTACACCCTTTGATTCGCTGATAGCAGCAGCCAAAAAGCACTACCCCTGGGCGCCGGTCAGTCTCGTACTGAGAGATCGCTATGAGTCTTCGCGTGCTTTGCAAAAGTCGCGCGCACCGCTCGCGATCATTGTCGCGGACGAGGACGTCGTAGTTCCGGTGGATTCCGCGATCAGGCTCTTTGAATCATACTCCGGTCCGAAGAAGCTCTGGCGTGTTCCAGGCTCCGGCCACAACGAAGTCCTTCACGATATTTCCGATTCCGATTTGCGGGCAGCGTACGAATTCGCACACGGTCGGTAGCCTAGCAGACTGTCGGACTTAGAAGTCCGAGTAAAATTTTTCCTCGGACACCACCGTGCAAAGAGGCTCAACCGCCTGACATCCCGCTAAAATCGGCACTTCGCGCCGAAAGAAGACCCTATATCCGTGTTTTTTTCTTTGCAGAAGCGGAGTTTGAGCAGCATGTCCGAGAGGGCGGGTTCATTTTTTTGGCGGTTTTTCATGCTTCAAATTCCGGCTTCATTCCAAGTCCGACAGGCTGCTAGCGGCGGCGACGGCGCGCTCCAAAAGACATTCCACGGTGCGTTCGCACACCCTTCGCGCCACGCAGCGCGGCCGCGACTGTTTCCTCGTTAAATATGGCGGAATAAACATAAGCAAAATTCTCGAGCTTGAGCCGCGGGACTTTCTGAGCAATGAAATGCTCGATATCCTTTACGTGGGGAAGCTCTTCGGCGGTCATGATGGTAAAGGCATCGCCCACATTTTGCGCGCGACCTGTCCGCCCAATCCGGTGCACGTAATCTTCCGGATGCTGCGGGACGTCATAGTTGATCACATGGCTTACTCCTGCAATGTCTATGCCGCGAGCCGCAATATCCGTGGCAACCATCACTTCGTAGCGTCCGTTCTTGAATCCTTCCAACGCCTCAACGCGCTCTGGCTGCGTGCGGTTTGAATGCAGCACGGCCACGGAATGATTTTGATGCTTCAACTGCCGCGCGATGCGATCCGCCCCTTCCTTTGTGCGGCAAAAGATCAGAACGCTGTCGAACTGCGTCCGCTCAAGCAGGGCGAGAAGAAGCTCAAACTTCTGCGCCGCGGCCACAGGATAGAGCGCGTGGCTCACCGTGTCTGCCGGCGAGCGTCTTACTCCGATTTCAACCTTAATTGGATCACGCAAGCACCACGCGGCGAGACGCTCGATCTCTTCAGGAATCGTCGCGGAAAAAAGCAGAGTCTGCCTTTTCTTCGGGCATTGTTCAACGATTCTGCGGACATCCGGAAGGAAGCCCATGTCCAACATCCGATCCACCTCGTCAAGCACGAGAAACTCCAACCCTGAAAGATTCACGGCGCCCCTTTGCATGTGATCGAGCAGCCGCCCCGGAGTGGCTACAATGACATCACAACCGGTGTCCAAAGCCTCCCTTTGCTTGCCATAGCCAACTCCCCCGTGAATCAAAGCCGCTTGAACATGCATGAACCGCGCGAAGTCCCTGAAAGCCGTCTCAACCTGCATCGCAAGCTCGCGCGTCGGCTCGAGGACGAGGCAACGGGGCAGTTGGCGAGGTGAATCCAAAAGCGACAGCAAGGGAAGTCCAAACGCCGCCGTCTTTCCGGTTCCTGTCTGCGCGGACGCTATAAGATCGCGTCCCGAGAGAACCAACGGAATTGCGCGGAGCTGGATCGGCGAAGGATCCACGTAGCCCATGCGTTGAACTCCGTGGACCACGGAATCCGACAAACCCAGGTTTTGAAACGACATATAGCTCTCCTCTATTAGCAGCCTCTAGATCCGAAAGAAGCCTTTTGCTTCGAGCGGCTCCCATGAGGCCAAGGCGGCAACCAAATCTTTCGCAGGACGAAATTCCCGCAGCCAGACTTCCCGCCCTTTATAGTCCCCACGCGACCGCCCGTCAGAGGCCAAGTCCACTCGCGCATGCCTGAGTCCGCAATAAATGCCGTCCCCGCTCAGCTTGACGATAGCCTCTTTGCAAACCCAATAGCGAAGAAATGTTAGGGCTTTGATCGGACCATCAAGCATCGTGAGCCGGCTTGTCTCCTCGTGCGAAAAAAACTTCCGGGCCAACGCTTCCGCACGAACCGCCCGGCGCGCTGACTCGACATCGACGCCTACAGGGCTCGGTGAAAACGCCGCTAACATCCTGCCCGCCGTATGCGATAGATTGAACTCCGGAGCGCCAGGGACATAAGGCTTCCCCCGCCTTTGGCGACACATGTTCACCTCCTCAGGCAGACAACCGATATAAGAGGCGACGATTCTCCGAAGGCCGCCCTGAGCAGAACCATAGCTGCATTTCACCTCCGCGTTGACAATCCTCTCGTAACGCAACGATTCGTCCGGATTCAAATACCGAACAAACACCTGAGACGGACGGATCTGCCAAAAATGGACTCCCCTCGCAGGAATCACTAAATCCCCTACCTCATAGTCAATCCATTCCGACTGCAAAAAAGAATCCATACCTAATTATTTGCTTGCGCGATGGCAAAGGTGTTAGCTAAAGTTATACACTCTATGGACCTTTCAAAAATCAATACCTCAATTCTTGAGAGCCTCATCAAGCTGACGAAGAAGCGCGATATCCTTCTGGACCAACTCAAAAAGCTTGATGCGGCAATCACCAACGTCTACTCCGGCGGAAAGGCCGAACCTGCCATCGTCAGGCGCAGAAGGAGCACGGGACGACGACGCTCTGCCTCTCCGGCCGCCGAAGCCAAGACAGCAAGGGCCCAGACCGGCGGGAGACGGGGCGCGCTCAAAGCCCGGATCCTTGCCGCGTTGCGGGCCGCTGGCGACAAGGGCGTTGCCGTCAGGGAGCTCTCTGCCAAGCTTGGCGTAAAGAATCAAAACGTTCATGTCTGGTTCAGCAGCACTGGCAAGAAACTTGGCACAATCCAGCGTGTAGGAGCGGGCCGTTATCGCCTCAAGCCGGGCGCATAATCCCGCCTCGACCGGAAGATCGCGCAGGAAAATTCCAGCCGCGGGTGGCATTCTCATAAAAGTCCAGCGCTTCCGCGACGCCATCTGCCCAGCACTTTTCCGCTATGTATCCCTGGGAGCGTCGCACAAGTTGTTTCACTGGATCGATCGCGTTAGCCGGACAGGCCGTCATCTTAGCGTAAGAACCATCCAGCATGGAGAGATCGTTGAAGTGGTCGCCAGCGGCGAAAACCGCTTCGGCTTCAATTCCTTCCAAGCGGCACAATTCGCCCAAAGCCGAGCCCTTATGATAGTCCCGGTGGCAGAAGCGAAGATAGATGCTGTTTCGTTGAAAGCTAAAATCAGGAAGCCGTTCCGCCTCGCTTTGGATGTCGTTCGCAACGACCTCCATCACTTCTTCGGAGCTTGTCACCAGTCCGGCGGGAAGCTCTTCTTCATAAATAATTGTGATTTGGTCCGACTCCTGGGCGAGCCTTTCTACAAAGGCGAACATTTCGAGCGCCTGCCCGAAGAGTTCTCCGTGCCGGCGACGCGAGATTGAGTTCCAGTCCCCATGGGGCATCCAGTGTCCGTCAGCCGTTTTGCGGTAGATCTCCCGCTCATTCGTTAGCAAAAAGTCCGGTGGCAGCGGGGCATTAAAGAGCTTCAAGCCATCAATGGCATGATCCAGGCTGCGGCCGGTATTGATTGCCCACAATCCTCCGTGCCGGGAATGTTCCTCGAGAGCGGCCGCGAAATCCGGCGGGCAACGACCGTGGGATCCCATTGCGATAAGGGTGCCGTCAAAATCCGTGCTGAGCAGTCGAATGCGAGACATCGTTGTTCACGCTACACATCTTCCCAGCCCCGGCAATTTTTCTGTGTGCGCGAGCGGTTGATGAATATACTCGAATCATGAAATCCGCGTTTGAACTCGCCATGAGCCGGCTCGAAAAGGAGTCGCCGACCCAAAAATTGACTGAAGACCAGAAACTTCGACTTGCAGAAATTGATGCAGAGATCGCGGCGAAGATCGCCGAGAGGAAAGTCTTCCTTGAGGGGGAGATCGTCAAAGCCGCGGGAGATCCAGCTGCGGACGCGCAACTTCGCAAGCAGCTTGCGATGGAGATCGCCAGGCTTGAAGAAAAGAGAGAAGACAAAAAGAAAAAGATTCGCGACAGTGTAAGCGATTAGACAGCGTGGCAACCCTCATCCGTTGGAGCCATTCGCAACAAACTTTTCCAGGTCTTTAAGCTCCGTATCGATAATGCTGCCGATCTCCGGCTTCAGAGCTTTCCGCGCCAGCACGAGGACTTCTTTGGCTTGACGCGCATCGCCGGTTGCAACCAAAGCTTCTGCGAATGGCTGAACGATGTCATAGAAAAAGTTGCCTCCGCCCGTCTTCCCGAGGCTCGAAACTTGGCGGCGATATTCTGTGAAGGCCTGATCAAGCTGGTTCGCTGCGATGAGCGAGATGATCTTTTGCGCCGCGATGGTCACACTGAGGTCCGAGCGTCTGCGCTTGTTCTGTGCGACGATCTGCCGTTCCAAGCTTTCCGCCTCTTGTAAAGCACCCTGTTGCCTCGCAATCTGCGCGAGCGCCGCCTGTTGGTGAACGCGCATGTCCCGGTTCGCAGCGAATTGCCGCAGAGCCGCTTCGTGGTGGGATCTCAGCACATTCAACGGCGCATCGGTTCGTCGAAGATAGTCGGCCTTGGCCGCCCACCCGGCCACATTCTGAGGACAAACCTGCATGGCGCTCTCATAAGCTTTTAGAGCCTTCGCGCCATCTCCAGCGCGCTCACTCATGTGCCCTATCACGATATCATCTTGCGAGGAGAAGAGCTCCAGTCCTTCGCGAAGGCCCTGCGCATGAAGTTCGAGCTCGTGATCGCTTACCGGTAGCCACGTTTGCGGATCCAAGGCTTGGCCGACGGCGTAGTTTTGATTCTTATACCGGCCGCAGTCGAGCTCCCAGCGGTTGTCCGATTTCATATAGCCAAACCACGCGTGACCGCCATCCGCTCCCTGCCCCGTGAAGAACAACGTTGGCAACCCGCGAGCTTTACCCGCGATCATCGCATAGTAGGCCTGATCGACGCAGATGCCGGCTTGCTGGTGGATATTTTGCAAAGTATATTCCCCCCCCGCCCATTCGAATCTGCCGGATTTAGTCCGGTCAAACGAATAGCTGACGGCATCGAACGCTTTGGCAAACTCCGAACGTTGGTACCTGACATTCTTTCGGGCCCATTCGAATTCCGATGGATCCAGCGGAGCGTCCACGATAAATTTGATTTGTCCGGGATTGAGCTTACGCAGATCGAGCAGGAGAGCACGCGACTCGTTGCTTCCCGCCCAAAATTTAAAGCGATCGGCCAACGGCATCTCAGCGATCGGAACCCACTTAGGATCAACCTGGCGATGTGGCCAAAAGTGCGGAAAACGCTGGTCGTAAACGACCGAAAGGGCGACAGCGAGATCGCGGTATTCCTTGAATTTCTGCGGGGCTGCCAGGCGGAGTTCCTGCAAGCGCGCCAGTACTCCCGGCAAATAGTCGTGATCCGAAAGATTCTCAAAAAGCAAACGAGAGAACTCTTCGTCGTTAATCCATTCGATAAGAATTTCCAGATTCAAATTCTCGGCGATCGTTCCGTCTGCCGCATTGGCGAAATCGGCAGGAAGAAACAATTGGAGGAACTGAGCGGCGACAGTTTGATCCGACAGAATCTGATTCACCTGCGCAGGGTCGGGCGGTTTATTGCCAAAGTTCGGGACATATCCCGGAGCAAAGATGATCAACTTCGCGTCTTTCGAAGAGACTCTCAAATGGTCGGCGAGGAGACGGCCCGCTTCCTGCCGTTGATTTCGGGACAAGAGTTCGCACCATTTCCATAAGGACATCCAGCTGCGATAGGCCGTGACGCCAGTGCTGCCAGGCCGGAGCGGTCCGCCGGGCTGGTAGGCAGCCACCAACGCGCTTCCGAGCGCATCGCGCGAAGCAACCCACCCGTCTGCAATTATTTTCGCGCGATCAGCGGGCGTAGGGGTCCGTCGAAGATCGAAGTTATTCCCGAACCCCGCTGCGGAGTTCGCCAAGAACAGAATGAGAATGGCCTTGTTCACCAAATAGGACCTCGCTTCTTATCAGTTTGCACCCGGAGCAAACTTTCGAAGCGCGTCTTGTCGCGCGCATTTGCGATCGCTTCTTCTTTGCTAATCTGGCGCCAGAGATAAAGCTCAGCAAGCGACTCATCGAATGTGCGCATCCCGTCCTTCGCGCCGATTTCGATAAGCCCCACGATCTGTTCCCATCGACGCTCCCGGATGGTCGCCCGCACGGCCGTATTTGCCACGAGCACCTCCGTGGCAAGGACGCGCTTGCCGCCGGATTCGCTCGGAAGAAGTCTCTGAGAAACAATGGCCGCGAGAGCATTTGCAAGCTGCGCAATAATCTGCGGCTGCTGTTCCGGAGAGAAAGCGTCCACGATGCGGTCGATGGCTTTGGGCGCGTCGATGGTGTGAAGCGTTCCCAGGACGAGATGTCCGGTTTCTGCCGCGGTAATTGTCGCGCCGATGGTCTCGGTATCGCGCAGCTCCCCGACGAGGATCACGTCGGGATCTTGCCGCAGAGCATGACGCAGCGCCTCCGCAAACGAACGCGTATCGTTTCCAACCTCACGCTGCTTGATAATGCTCCGCGCATTGGAGAAGACGAACTCAATAGGATCCTCGATTGTGATGATCACCCCGGCAAGCCGCTCGCTAATATGCTTCACCATCGCCGCAAGTGTGGTGCTTTTTCCTGAACCGGTGACGCCAGTTACGAGGACTAAGCCGCGTTGAAGCTCGCAAATTTGATGGATTGCGGCGCTATGTCCCAGCTCGGCCAGTTCCGGAATGTGATGGGGGATGTGGCGAAAGGCCGCTTCAAGAGCTCCGCGACAGTAGTGGGCGTTGCCGCGAAATCGTCCCACGCCCTCAACTTGCAACGCGAAATCGAGTTCCCATTCGTGTTCGAGCCGCGAACGCTGGCTTTCGGTAAGAACGCCAAGAATCATGTTCCTGCAAACATCCAATCCCACGGGCGTTCCATTCAAAGGCGTGAGGTCTCCGTTGAGGCGGACAAGGGGCGGAGAGTCTGCCGTCAAGTGTAGGTCCGACGCCCCTTGGCTCACCGCGCTCGTCAGCAGGTGAACAAGATCAATTTCATTCATTAGATTACTATCGCCGAGTGGCTTGCGAGGCCGAACTGATGCCGCGCAGGGCCCGCAGAAGTTCCTGAGGATTGTCCGATGCGGCCGCGGCTACCTCCTCTGAGACACGCTGTGCTTGAACAAGCTGCGACATTGAGGAAACGAAATTCTGCGCGCTGCGTGGATCGGAGCGCCCGATTGCGTCGGCCACATCCGTCAGCTTTCCGTCGGTGATGTATTTGCGCATGGCGCCGATATTGGAAAAGTACTCCGCGGCAAGGACCACCCCCGACGGCAAGGCGGGAAGCAGGCGTTGACAGAGAATGCCGAGCAACTGTCCGGAGAGCGTCCGGCGCACGGCGTCGCGAGAGATTGAAGGAAAGAGAAGCTGAAGGCGTTCAATGGCGTCGGTGCAGCTCGAAGAGTGCAGAGTAGCCAGCACGAGATGACCCGTTTCACATGCTTGGATGGCGGTCGTTGCCGTCTCTGCGTCCCGGATTTCGCCCACAAAGATCACATCAGGATTTTGGCGCAAGGAACGGCGCAGTCCCTGTGCAAAGCTCGACGTGTCGATGCCGACCTCGCGCTGGGTAAAGAGAGACATACGGTTGGAGAAGAGATATTCGATCGGGTCTTCGATCGTGATCACATGGCGGGATAGGTTTTCGTTCAGCCATTCAAGAGCTGCCGCAAGGGTTGTGCTTTTTCCCGAACCGGTCGGGCCGCAAACCAAGATCATCCCGGCCCGTCTCGTGATCCAGTCGCGAAGCAATTCGGCGGGAACACCAAGGGTTTCCATATCCGGGATTTCGCTCCGGATGCGGCGAAGGACAGCCGCGCGCTGCCCGAGCTGACGAAGCAAATTCACACGAAAGCGAACGCCTCCCCCGGATGTTAGGCTCGAATCATGGTCCTGCGTTTCCGCACGGGCGCCACACACCCTCCAGAGCGCATCGAAGAAGGCGCCATCGAGGGGAGCGAATTCAAGCGGCATCAGACTTCCACCGATGCGGACTTGCGGAGGGCGGCCTTCATGAAGGAGCAGATCCGAAGCGTTGTATTCTTCGGCTGCCGCGCACAATGTCTCCATCGTATGGGGGAGGGATTCAGCCATCAGAGGTCACGATTCGTGATTCGACATGTCGCACAATTTCTGACGGCGTCCACCCGCGAGCGAAATTCTGCCATACCTCGTCCGGGCTCATGTGGCGGAAATCCTCCGCAAGCTGCAAAAGCCCTTGCTGGCGCATCGCAGAACGGCAATGCGCCGGCCGGCCAACGCCAGCGAGCCATTCCGATGCTCTTAAGACCTTGCGGCTGGGCGTCGGGCCTGGCAGCGAACACAGTTTTGTCCAGGCGTCGTCATGCGGGCGCGCGGGTAAGAAAACGTTGATAAGAAGGTCCAGAGCCCTGTCGATACCAATCAGCGATGTTGCCTTCGGCAAGGAATCGCCGACCAGTCTGGCGTGTCGCTGCCAGAAGAAATGGTGGAGGGAAGAGAATCCCGTCGTAAAATCTTCACAATTCCCTCTGTCAACCGCCTGGCTGATTGATGCGAACGAACCTACGGCTGCCGCAAGCGCACCCATACGGCGATGGGGATGGTTAGCCGGTCGTACGGCGGAATACGTCCAAGCGTTGTCGGGAAGGATCAGCCGCCGCTCCCGGTCGCGGATCGCCCACCACTTTTTCCAGAGGTCTCGCAGGTACGCGCGGGCTTCGCCATCGCCTTGGTCGAAATGCCCCGCTTTCAAGAATCCGGAAAGTCCAAAAAGCAGGGCTTCTCCGTCGACCGATCTCGCCCGCGACAGACTCGTTCGCTGTGCGACGAGCAGAAAAGGGATTTTGTTGTTCTTGAACCCCATCGCCGCCGCGATAGCTTCAAAGAGGGCCTCGTCCCGCCCGCGAAGATGGGCCGTGCGCTGGAAGATTTCGCGCTTTCGGTGAAGACGAAACGCCGCCCCGGCCTCGATCAGTTTCTCCGCCTGCGTTTCATCGATCGTTCCATGACGCGCTGCTTCGGCGCGCCTTGACGTCCTCCGCAGAGGGAGACAAACCTGAGTGACAGCCTTGTTCTCGTGCGTGCTCGTAAAGCAACGGCGATGTCCCCTGCGAACGAAGAGGTGTAGGACGACGTTTTCGTAAGACGCGTTCCGGGAATGCCCGTGGTTTTCCCAGTCCCTGACGTCCTGATCGATCTCGATGTCTCCCGTGATTTTCGCTCCCTCGATAAGCACCTGAGCATCGCGGAAGTCCGGACCCGGCTCACGGTTCCAAATTCCAAAATGGACGATCTCCACCTTCTCTCCGTCTTCGCCCCGCCACGAAACGCCAAACTCTCCACTGAAAATTCTTGCCTGCAGCTCCAACTCGGGGATGCGATACGGAGTGGATTCGCTCAACCGGAGCCCTCCCAGCGTGTTTCGGAGCTTCTCATAGGGAGATTCTCTGGCCACATTCATCTCTTGATGGGCGGCGTGGCCCGGCCTGGGAGGGAACCCGAAGACAGCCTGCACGGAGTGCAGCCCGAAGGGTGCGAAGCAGCAAACCTCCCGCGTGAGCGGCACGTTGTCGCGTGACCGCGTTGTCGCCACTGTGAGCCGCGGCTCACTGTGCCGCTGAGCCGATATTCTACGGCTCGGCGGAGGGTCGAAAGGACCCCTCCCCCTTCGGAGCCTCGCCCTCCCAGGCAAGAGCCTCGCCCTTGCCGGACAGGGGTCGTCATCGCCACGCAGCACACCCTAAATCGTAAGTGCCAGTCCATCGTAAGCCAGGCGGATATTTTGCGGCAGCAACAATTCGGTTTCGACATGCCCAAGATCATGGCACATGTGCGTGAAAAACGTTCTGCCGGGCGCGATGCGTTTGGAAGTCTCGATAGCCTCCCCCAGTGACATGTGCGTCTTGTGAGTAGCGTGCCTCAACGCATCGACCACCAGCGTATCAACTCCACGCGCCGCTTGCTCGGCTTCCCGAGTCACTTCTTTGCAGTCGGTAAAATACGCCAGCACCTTGCGCCGACCGCGGCGAAAAACCAGACCAGTCGTCACCGTCCGTCCATGGGGCAAATCGAATGGGATGACTTCCGTCTCGCCGAGCCAAAACGGGCCATCGATAGCAATGGGTTCCGGCTGAATGTAGCTGAAAAAGCGATATTCGCTTTCAAAGGCGTATTGAAAAACGCGCCGCAGGTCGTTGAGCGTCCTCTCGGCGGCATAGATAGGCATAGTCTTGTCTTCCATCTCACAGAATCGACGGAGATCGTCAAAACCGAGAATATGATCGGTGTGCGAATGCGTATAAATCACAGCGTCAATTCGCGTAACCGCTTCGCGCAGACACTGCGCGCGAAAATCCGGCGGCGTATCCACTTGGATGACCATTTCCGGGGTCCGCACCTGGATTGCGCTGCGCAAGCGTTTGTCCCGTGGATCAATCGAGGAACACACGTTGCATTGGCAGCCGATCACTGGGATTCCGTGCGACGTGCCTGTCCCAAGAAACGTAATTTCCATCTCCCGCATTGCGACCCCTTCATGGCATAGTCCGTCCATGTCCGCAACGCTCACCTCGCTGCGCATTCGCAACCTTGCTCTTGTCGAAGAACTCATCTGGGAGCCCGGAGCGGGATTCGTCGCTATCACAGGAGAGACCGGAGCGGGAAAATCCATCATTCTAGGCGCGTTGTCGCTTGTCCTTGGAGAGCGAGCGGATAAAGACCTGATTCGCGCGGGTGCGGACACTTGCGCGGTCGAAGTCGTCTTTGAGAACGCCGGCGATGAACGAATCGCGTCGTTCCTCGCCGGCCACGGCGCAGAGCCTTGCGAAGAGGGACGCCTCCTTCTTAAGCGAGTAATGCCCGCTGAAGGCGCAGGCAGGCAGTTCGTCAACGGCTCGCCTTGCACCCTCGCTCTGCTCCGTTCCTTGGGGAACCTTCTCGTCGATCTCCACGGCCCGCACGACCATCAAAGCCTCTTTTCTCGCGATCAGCAGACCGATCTGATCGACAGCTACTCGGGCGCAGAAGACCTTCGTGAGCAATTTGCCGTCGCGCGCGGCACCCTGACGAGCCTGCAGAACGAAAAAACCTCCATTCTTCTCGATGAACAGGGCGTCGCCCGCGAAATTGATCTCCTTACCCACCAAGCAGGCGAGATCGAGGCCGCCCGTCTGCAACCCGGTGAAGAGGAAATCCTGGTGTCTCGCCAGCGGGTCGCCGCCAACGCGCGGCGCATCGGCGAGCTTTGCGCCCAACTCGCCGAAGGAACAACGGACGACGAGAATTCCCTCACTTCCAAACTCGAGAATCTTTCGCGCCTGGCGCGCGAACTGGTCCGCCTGGATTCGTCCTCCGATCGGATTGTGCAGGCCTGCGAAACGGTTTTTGTCGCCGCGAACGAACTTGCTCGCGCTGTGCAGGCCTACTCTTCTGCACTCGAAAACGATTCGATTGATCTCGCCGGGATCGAGGCTCGCCTGGACACGATCCAGTCGCTGAAGCGCAAATACGGCCGCACACTTGAAGAGGTCATCGCCTTCGGCGAACAAGCAAGCCGCAAGTTGAGTGAGCTTCTTAGCCGGTCCGAACGCCGGGGCACGCTCGATGCGGAAATTTCCGCTGCCGAGGAGCAAATGCGCGCTCGCGGTGAAAAACTCAGCGCCCTCCGGCTGAGGGGTTCGCGAAAGCTTGCCGAAAGAGTCCGCGCCGGGTTGAAGGCGCTGGGTTTCGTCAAATCCGACTTCTCCATCGACCTGGAGAATCTGAAGACGCCATCCGCGCATGGAAACGAGACCGCGGAATTCCTGTTCTCCCCGAATCCCGGAGAACCGCTGCGCGCATTGCGCGCGATTGCATCGAGCGGCGAAATCTCCCGTGTCATGCTCGCTCTCAAAAGCGCTATTGCCGATCAGGACGATGTTCCCGTACTCGTTTTTGACGAGATTGACGCGAATGTCGGCGGCGGGATCGCCTCGAAAGTTGGAATGAAAATGCGTGAACTTGGCCGATCACGCCAGGTACTTTGCATCACTCACCTCCCCCAAGTCGCCGCCGCCGCGTCCAGCCAGTTTGTGGTCACCAAGGAAATCAAGGACAAACGCACTCGCACCTATCTGGTCGAGGCAAACGGCAAATCCCGCGAGGAGGAGATCGCAAGGATGCTCGGTGGAAAATCGGAATCAGCCCTGGCGCACGCTCGCGCGCTGTTGAATGGCGAATCCTAAGGGGGGCTCCCCCCTTCTCCGCATTTGCGCGCCAGCCCTCGAAGGGCTTGATTCGCAAGAGGCAATCAACAAGACTTTGCGGCATGCCTAAACTCACTCTTCTTGTCCTGGCCGCCGGAATGGGCAGCCGCTACGGCGGATTGAAGCAAGTAGACCCGATGGGGCCTGCGGGAGAAACTCTTCTCGATTACTCGGTGTTCGATGCTCTGCAGGCGGGATTTGAGCGAATCGTCTTCATTATCCGCCGCGACATCGAAGCGGAATTCCGTGAGAAGATTGGCTCGCGGTACAAGGGGACCGTCGCTGTCGATTACGTCTTTCAACAGCTCGATTTGCTTCCCGACGGGTTTTCGCTTCCAGAAGGCAGAAAGAAACCCTGGGGAACCGCACATGCCATCTGGTGCGCGCGCCAGGCCCTCACCGAGCCCTTCGCCGCTATTAATGCCGACGATTTTTACGGCCGCGAAACGTATGAAGTGCTCGGCAAATTCCTTAAAGTTGCTGCGCCGGAAAGTGCGCGCCTCGCAATGGCAGGCTACCGGCTCGACCACACGCTCTCCGAGCATGGCTCAGTTGCGCGCGGTGTCTGCCAGGTGGATTCCAACGGGAAACTCATCACGATCAGCGAATGTACCGGAATTGAACGCGCTGGAGGCGAAATTCTGCAAAAGGAGGTCGACGGAAGCGTGCGAAAGTTCCGCGGAGACGAGCCTGTTTCCATGAATTTCTGGGGCCTGACACCTGCCATTTTTCCATTAATCGGTGACCAGTTCGTCGCCTTTCTGAGCACGAGTTCCTCCGATCCCAAAGCGGAATGCTACATTCCTGTCGTCATCGGCGAATTGATCGCCCGCGGCCAAGCAACGCTTGACGTGTTGCCGACGGACGCCGAGTGGTTTGGCGTCACATACCGTGAGGACAAACCCCAGGTCATGCAGGCGCTCAAGAGACTCCACTCAGAGGGTGTCTATCCGATACCTTTGCGGAAATAGCAGCTTGTCGGATTTGGCGCGACGCTGTTTCTTACGCTCGCAGGTCCTCTTGTGTGGCGAAGTGTCCGGCATCGACAAGCTGCTATGGGCAAGCATGGCAGCGCGATTCGTTAGCGTAGATCACGACACGCTTCCTCCTCCGCCGCCGGACACGACAGAATGGTGGTCCGCCGCGGCGGATGCATTCCATCATGGATGCGGTCGGAGGCTGGATCCGGTGAAAACCGCATCGCTCGCTCCATGAAGTCCCAGTGGCAACACACTGCCCTTCAGCAAGCAACGCTCTATGGCATTCTCGACCTTGGTTACGTCCCCGAGGAAGATGCGCCAGCCATTGCGAAGAAGATGCTCGTGGGAGGCGTTCAGTTGTTGCAATTGAGAGCCAAGGGCAGGAGTCCTCACGGCATGAGCTCGCTGGCACGCGACCTGGCGCAGCTCTGTCGCGCACATCAGGTTCCCTTTATCCTGAATGATCATCCGGAACTGGTGACGGAGACCGGCGCGGACGGAGCACACGTCGGACAGGACGACCTGAGCGTTGCCGAAGCCCGCGCGCTGGCGGGCGAACATGCAATCATCGGCAAATCAACACACAGCCTGGCACAAGCTCGCGCCGCCCAGCGGGAAAGACCCGACTACATCGGCTTCGGCCCGCTTTTCGCCACCCCGACCAAACCGAATTACCCACCGATTGGATTGAACGAGATCACGCCGGTACAGCGCTTCGTTTCTCTTCCCGTATTCTGCATCGGCGGTATCAAGCGCGAGAATCTATCGGGCGTCCTTGCCGCGGGCGCGCAAAGAGTGGTTATCGTCTCCGGCATCCTCCGTGCTCCCGATCCGCAGGCCTATTGCCAGGCTTGCAGGGACCTTCTCGCTTCCGCGGGCACTTAGCACACAGCAAAATTCTCGAGAATTCTGTCGGGCGTTATCGCAACACGCCAATCGATTCTAACTGCGGGTCTCGATCAATTGCCGCTCCATCAACTCATAGGTCAGCAGCCGCTGTAGATCGAGGGTATGATTGCGTTTACCACTGAGATGATCCTGGACGGCCTGGCGGACGGCGTCGCGGTTGAAGATAGGGCGTCCGAGGGTGCGCCCGTCCAGCAACATTTCCTCCAAATAACGGGCAAGACTGGTGCGGAACCATGTCCTGAAATGGAGGAACCCGAAACGTCCGAGGAAGAGTTTTTCCGGATGAACCGGCCTCATGAACCGATCAACCGGCGCCATTTTCTGAGGCATGCTATAGTCAAATGCCAATTCAGCCCGTTTCAACAGCCAGTGCCACCGCGTGCCGGCCGCAGACCATAGTTTGTTGCCTGAAAGGCGTTCGCCCCGATCTGTGGGAATCCTCGCCAGCCTTGGGTCGCCATTCCGGATCAAACCGAAGGAGAGTTCATTGGTCCTTCCGATGCCATTCGGGGCACGATACATCAGCTCCACCAGATCGTTGTCCATGAAGGGAGTCCGGACACGTAGTTTGGACTGTTCGAGGGACAATCGGCTGTAATTGAACCAAGGGGCTTGACGAAAAGCCGCAAAAGACACCCCTTTACAAGCGTCAAGGGCAGCAAAACGTTGGACAGCTTGGCCCATCCAAATTTGGAATTCAGGGCTGAACAGGTTTTGGTTTACTTTGTAAGGACGAAACTCCCCATCGCCCCGCATAATCTCACTGCCATAGTTCCCGGTAAGCCGGACCGGGGCTAGTTGCATCGCAATTTGATTGGCATAAAGCTCAGCGGATCCGATCACCCCAAAATTTCCGTCGGAAATATAAACTGACTTGGCGGCCAATTCCGGAAACTGGTCCAGAAAGTCCTGATCCAACCGGATCGGCTGATAAGTCTGGCCGCAAAGTGTCGCCACCTCACGTGCGATCTTGACGTCATAGCTATCCCGGTAACGGCTGGCAAAGGTGTAACACGGCAGGGCTCCGGGCTGCGGATGCCCGCAGGCCATGATCAAGCGGGTATCGAGCCCCCCCGTCATCGACATTCCGATCGGATAGGGGCTTTGAAGATACTTGGGGAGAATGCGGTTCAGGGTCTCCCGCAAGGTGACCGTAAAGGCCTCAGGGCTTAGTTTATCCTGCTGTTCCCAACTCTCCCTCCGGAAATATGATACTTTGCGCCGCCCCCCTGCCCCGTCAAAGGTCCAGCGCGACGCGCCGGGCAGAAGTTTTAGTTTACTGAAGAGGGAGCGGTTTTCCAGCACACATCCCACAACAAAGGACTCCGCCAGGCCCTCCGGAGAAAGCTCCCTTAGTTCCGGACTGGCGGCGAGCAAGGCTTTCGCTTCTGAGGCGAACAGAAACTCGTCTTCCGTTTCATGGAAATAAACCCGCTGCATCCCATAGCGGTCATTGAACAGGGTGGCCTGCCCTTGACGCAGGTCCAACAGCAAACCCGAGAAAAACCCATTTAGACGGCTGAGCCATTCAGTCCCGTATTCTTCATAAAGATGGACCAGATAGCTGGCATCATCGCGGCTGCAATCGTGGCCACGCGCCTTGAGATCTCCAATCACTCCCGGGTCCGCAAAGACTTCTCCATTAAACAACAGAAGGATATCGCGGGTCTCATTCCAGACCGGGAGACAATTCGAAAAAGCCTGCTCGAGGCAGGCCCAACCGAAATAAAACCCAAGTTCCGGATTGAGATAGGTCCCGGACCGGTAGGAAGAATCGTGCACCAACGCCGTGGTCATCCGCCGGACCTGTTCTGCGCGGTCCATGCCGGTTTTACTGATGATACCGGAAATTCCTGGCATAAGGTCATCTATGGCGGGAGCGCTTTCCCGTAATTTGGATGTGGAATCCCCTGATAACCAAACGCTCCCTGGTTCCCGTTACTCGGCGGTGGTTCCTTCCGGTGCCGCCGCTTGGGAGGATCGGGAGACGAACCTGTCGGTCGCTTTACTCCACGCAGTGCGGGCCTTCGAGATTCCCCTGAGAACAGGGGCCGGCAAGGCTTCCTTGAAGCCTTTGTGCAGTCCCATCTTCAGCGCGAAGCATCCTGCCGGCGTCAATGGCACAAAATATCGGGGAATGGGGACCATCCGGAAGCCATTCCGCTGTTTGAAATCTGTCAGGGAGTCATCCCCCTTTTTGCCGTAAGTGAACTTGGCATAAGTCATATGGGGCACTCTACGGGCGGCGGCCAGTTCAACGGATTTGGCGAGGAGAGCGTTGGTGGGCGACTTGTCGCGATGGGCTATCTTGGAGATGATTTCGATGTGGTCCGCCCGGCAGCCAGTGTAGAAAACCTTGTTGAATCCAATCAACTCGCCTTGGTAATAGGCTCCGATGAACTGGGCCCGGTCCATGAAGGTGGAGTTTTCGCGCTTCACGGCCTCGAATGGCTTGTTGTAATGATAATAGGGACGGCCTTGACGGAATCTTGATTCATCCCAAATGCCTTTGATTCCCGCCACCAGTTCATCGTCAAATGGTACTTCCCGGATATCCACACCCGCCTTGCCGGCTTTGCGCACCATCCGCCGGGCATCATTCCTTATTTCGGTATTCCACCAGTGATCGTAGGTAGTGATGTTCAAAACCGCGAGATTGTCCCATTCAAACGGATAGTCAAAGAGGCGCTCCGTGAAGGGCAATTGCTGGCGGAAATTCAGGAGATCGGCCTTGGTGCTGGATTTAAGCTGGCGGACCAATTCAGCAGGGTCCTCTACGCCTTCATCGCACAGTTCATCCCGCAGAGTAGCGACCCGGATCAGACCGGTACGCGATATCCGCATCGCTTTTCCGCAGATTATGGGTTCATCCGAAGGAACAAGAGTTTCGGAGGTATCGGGGATGCTGGTAATTTTTGCCATCATAGTAAATCGGAGGAAGTGGGCCCGCCAGGAACAGACTGGTCGGGGGGGTAGGATTTGAACCTACGACCTCAGCGTCCCTGACGCTGCGCGCTAACAGACTGCGCCACCCCCCGAAAATCAGCCCTGAAACAAGCTTCAGATGCTGCAAATTTACTATCTCCTCTGGAAAAGAAAGCGAATTTTAGAACATGCCAGTTTAAAAGCAAGTATCAAAATCATTACTATTAGAAAAACTCACATATTTCGCACTGTGTGATGGGATTCAGGCCGACCAGGACCAGCAGTTTGCCGGCGTGGTCGCAAAGTGGGATCAGGGTATGCATGAAGCGGTCCGGTCCTTGCAGCAGGAGGCGGCTTGGCACAACCGTCTCCACCTTGATTGTTACTGTTTTAACAGTTTAAGACAATATAAGACGTTCTTTTTGAGGAATCCATGCAAGCGCGACTAACCGCACAGACACTCCGCTGCGGAGGGGCTTCACATCGATGATCTCAATACCCGGTTCGGTCGCCGCTAGGGCGGCGCTCTCGGCTTCGATTTGGGTCTCGATCTCCGCAATCTGCTGACGGATTGCCTCCGCGCTCTGTTCCGCCGTCGCAGCTTCTGACCCCTCCTGAATGCTGCGGCCGACTCCTCTCGCTGCAGTCGCGGCCTTGCTAATGGTGGACGAGCTGAGGGCCTTGCGTCCTAGAAAAGCGCCAAGCAAGGTGGAACCGACGGAGATGAAGGTCTGCATGCGCGCGTGCGAGGCCTGTTCCTTTTGACGCTGGACCGCGGCGTCGGCGCGAACCAGGCGCGTGTGTAGGGAGGCGACCTTGGGCGCATATTTCTTGCGCAGTGCGTCAACGGCGGCGTCGCGATTTTCGCGTCCTGTAAGCGCAATACGCGCCTTGAATTCGGCCTCAGTCTCACCGGGCTTGGAATTGACCTTCCAGCTGGCACAGCGGAAGACTTGCAGGCGCTGATTTGCAACGATCGCCTGGACGAAATCCTTTTCCCAGGCTGCGTAATTCTTCGGCCGCGCCGCAGCCGGGGATGCGTCCTCGAATTCCGCGTCGGCGGCGGGCGTTTTCTCGAGCTCGCTCATTTGCAAGCCGGCAATCTCCGTCCATTCCGCCCCGGAAACGCCATCCGGGATGGGCGCACAGAGGATCGCCTCGCGGGTCTGCTCAACCCCAAGCTTGCCGTCAGTGAATCGAACGGTTGCCGCGCCAAGCAACCGCGGCGAATAAACGAGCGGTTCACTCGCGGGCGCCGGCAGGAAAACCTGCGGCACCGCGGGTGACAACGCCGGACGCTTGGAGGTGTGGGTAGCAGCGACTGCCGGTGCCGCCGCGACGGATGCCGAGGGCTTGCGGCTCGCCATAAGTGTCCTGATCTGGTCCTTGGTCAGCGGCCCGCGCAGATAGCTCATCACCCAGCGCGTCTCGAACACGACTGGACCGTCGTCGTGAACGTTATTCATGAGAAAAATCCGATTCCCCAGCCCGGCCAGTATGGATTCCATAGCCTGACGGTCAAATTTTCCACCGGCTGCCGCGCCCTGCAAGCCGTCGAGCACGCGTGCTTTGTCGCGCTCGGTTTGAAGACGGCCGATAAACCAAGTTCCCGCATTCGACAACGCCTTGTAATCAAGATCGACGGGGTTCTGCGTAGCCAGCACGACGCCGACGCCGAACGCCCGGGCCTGCTTGAGCAGGGTCAGCATGGGAAGCTTCGAGGGCGGGTTTGCGGTAGGCGGAAGGTAGCCGAAGATTTCATCCATGTAGAGGATGGCGCGCAGACTGGTGGTGCCGCTCTGAGCGCGTGTCCAGGACACAACTTCGTTGAGAAGCAGGGAAACAAAGAACATCCGCTCCTCGTCGCCGAGATGCGCGATGGAAAAAATGGCGAGCCGCGGCTTGCCTTCCGGCGTGTAAAGAAATTGTCCAGCGTCGAGACTCTCGCCCTGGCGCCAGATCGCAAAGCCCGGCGCGGCAAGCATGTTGTTGACCGCCATCACCAAGGCAAAGCGATCCTTCGCGGGATAGAATGTCTCCAGGTCAAGCACGCCAATTTTCTGGAACGGTGGATTTTGGATCCGCTCGATGAGCGTGGGCAAATCCAAGTCGCCGCCCTCCTGCCACTCGTGGGCGAGTAGCGCGGAGAGCAGGATGTATTCGCGACTCTTGACCGGATCGGCATCCAGTTTGAGCAAACCGAGGAGGCTGGCAGCCGTCGTTTGCACACGATCGGCAATCGCTTCCGCATCGTCCGTCTTTGGCGCCTCGAAAGACGCAAGGACGTTGACCGGGATGCCGCTGGTACTCCCCGGCGTGTAAATGGCCATGTCCACCTTTCCGCGCAGCGCACCGATGCGCTCAGGCGCTTCACCCCACGCGGCGAGACCCTTCTTCCACATATCAGCCTGCTGGGCGGCATAGGCGTCGGGGTCCAATCCCTTGCGTTGCGCGTCCTCTGCATTGATCCACGGCCGAAAATCCTCCGCGCGCAGGTCGGGAAAGGTGAGGAGCAGATTGCCCAGGTCCCCCTTGGGATCGATAATGATCGCCGGGATTCCGTCGATGGCAGCCTCCTCGAGGAGCGCAAGGCAAAGGCCGGTTTTCCCGCTTCCAGTCATGCCCACGCACACCGCATGCGTCACCAGATCACGGGAATCATAAAGCAACGGAGCTTCGCTGGACGCCTTTTCCGCCACATCGTAGGAGCGGCCGAGATAGAATACCCCTAGCTTTTCAAAGACGGAGGGATCGAGCGCCATGGTCGCCAGAATACAAGAGACCGCCAGGATTTGCGAGAATTCCTCTTGCAGAAAATAGTGTCACAGGGATTCTCGGAGGCATGCGATATCTTTACTCTGCGCTTCTCTGCTTGCTTCTGGGCCTTACAAGTGCCCCGGCCCAGGAATCACAGCGCGAATACATCGTCGTCAGCGGCGGGCCGTCTCTCAGCGAATGGGAGAGATTTAAGGCTGCTCCGCACGATAGATGGTGGGGAAATTTCATTCGGACGGCCCGCGTCCGCATCGAACAGCTCCGCAAACAACATGGCCCGACCGCGCGCATCACGTGGCTTGTTTACAAGCCAGGCTATGTGCGCCGCGCACAACGGCAGGACAATGCCGACCTGATCGGCAATATTGCGAGCGTTCGGGACAAATATGGCCTCAATCTCGTGTTCTTCAGTGATACCGGACAGCTCATCAATTATCTCAACAATGGCCAGCCGCGTCATCGGGTCAAGATTGTGAACTTCGAGTTCTACGGCCACTCGAACAAGGCCTGCTTCATGTTTGATTACAGCAACGAAATTGATAGCGCATCGAAAGTCTGGCTGCATGAAAGCGAATTGAAGAGGATCCATCGCGCGATTTTCACCCGGAACGCTTTCGTGAAAAGTTGGGGCTGCCACACCGCGGAAAGCATGAGCAAGCATTGGCGCCAGGCCACCGGAACGAAGATGATCGGCGCCTTCGGCAAGACCGACTACGCAAAATGCCCGACAAACGGCTGGATCCCGCAGCTTAGCCCCGGCGCACGCTGGGGGGGATGAAGTTTTTCGCCAAGAGGCGAAAAGCTAAAGCGTCGGAGCGGTGCGAACCTTGCTTTCCCAGCGCGTCAACAAGTGGATCACAATGTTCGTGCCGAACTTGAAACACGTGGAAAGCGCCGCGGGCTCGATGTTGCGCAAATAGACGTCGCGGCGCTCGAAGATGTCAGGATTTATGGCGACGTATTTGTCATCGGCGTTCTTGCGCAGATCGATCTGGCCCTGCTGATTGAGGCCGATTTGCCACATGTCTCCATAATCGTTAGCCGTATAGAGGATCGCGATCTCGCCGTAGATCTTCATTGCGAAAACAGGCTCCTTGTAGAAGTTCAGGCCAGGCGGAACCTCCTTCACGTCGGCGAAGTAACCTTCCGTAAAGATCGGGTGATTCGACGGCAGGGGTTCGAAGTTCTTGTCCACGTCGGAAATCACCCGCCTCATCTCCCGCCTGAAGGCAATATCGAAGCGGGACCGCAGCCCCGGCAGAGAGCTGTCTCCCCAGATACACCCGCCCATGCGAACATACTTCTGAAGGTTCTCGACTTCCTTTTCTGATAGTTTGAAATCCCGCGAGCCGGTGAGAAAAATGAACGGCGGTTTCACGGAAA
This sequence comes from uncultured Verrucomicrobiae bacterium, assembly GCA_963708595.1. Lineage (GTDB taxonomy): Bacteria > Verrucomicrobiota > Verrucomicrobiia > Chthoniobacterales > Terrimicrobiaceae > DASTFP01. The sequence goes on along the minus strand of CAVPTR010000039.1, from coordinate 18,342 downwards.
AGATCTCGTCGCTGTCGAGCTTGATAGCCTGGACACTCTTGTAATTGGTCTTGATCTTGTCCTTTGACCAGGCGCTCATCAGATACAGCAAGTTTGGCAAGCTTCCGGTCTCGATCTTATTCCCCGAAGTAATGCGCACGGTCGAACTCCAGTTCCCCCCATTGTATTGGCCAATGTAGGCCGTGAATTCAAACTCGCGCGACCGTGTTCCGCTCCCCGTTCCCGTCCCCTTTCCCCAGCCGCCGGTAAAAGCCTTGATTTGTGCAGCGGTTGCCGTGCTCATTCCGTCGGAAGCAATGTCTGCCGCCGCCGGCGCCACCGCAATCTGCGCAGGGGCGGACGGCGTGGTGATCGGTGCGACGATGACCGGGCTCATGGTGAAGCTCAGAGGATTCACCGCCGTAGTCGTGATCGCATTAATCTGAGACGAGTTGGCTGGAGGCGGGATTGTCGCAACGTTGAACGTCGTTTCTTGGGGGGGAGCCTGTTGCGCAGGCGGCTGAGCAGCCGCCTCGTTGGGTTGAACAAAGCCGCCCGTTTCCCCTTCAAAATCCGGCGGCTCCTGAACCGCTCGATAGAGAACCGTTCCTCCAAACAATCCAATGAGGATGGCGTGCAGCGCGAAAGAGATCGTGAAGTCCCGCGAACTGCTGAACTTATCGAGCACCTTTTGAAGAAACGCGGGAAGCTCTTTGGCCATGAGCGAGTGCTTATATACGCGAGACATCGACCTTTTCAAGGGATTCGCGATCGGGAGGGGCTAACCTCCCGCGTGAGCGGCACGTTGTCGCGTGACCGCGTTGTCGCCACTGTGAGCCGTGCCGCAATGTGGCTCACGGTGCCGGTGAGCCGAATTATCTACGGCTCGTCAAGAAGGGGCTGGGGCCCGTTCTTCCCCACCTGCCTCGCCTCCCAGACGAGAGCCTCGTTCCCCGGGATGGCGGTTCGCCTTTTGCGCGAAAGCTCCCAGGCGGCCCACTACGCTTCCGGTCGCTTTTGTGATGCCGCAGGCATCACAGGTACTTGCTCGGACCGCATCATGGCACCACAACATTCGTTGGGAGCCCAGCGACAAATCTCGCGTTTATATTTGGAGAATTAATTCTTCAAGTCGCAAAATCTTGGCAAAAATCAAGTTATGTCTACAGCGTAAAAACAAATGTCCATAATTGATTATGAGCTATATATCTATTAAAAGGAGATCGAGTTCCATTGGAGGTAGGAGTGGGAGGGCGATCCGCCGGGGCGCGATCCCGGTGAGCCGACGATTTGGTGGCTGATTTAATCTACGGGCTCGGGCGGAAGGACGTGGGGCCCCTTCTCCCCACCGGCCTCGCCCTCCCTGGCTCTACTCCTCAAATCCTTCGGCCCAATCCGGCCGGCCCTCTTGAATCGCGGCGGCCATGATCTTGTCTTTGAGGACGCCGGTTTTCGTGTCGAAACGTTCAACCGCAGCAGGGCCCTGGCTGGCTCGAGACTTGATGACGATCTCCGTGTTGCCATTAATAAGCTTCCAGTTTTCGACATTCGGAAATTGGGTGCGAATCAGACATACTGTCATTCCGTTTCGAAGCAGACGCACGCCGGCTTGTTCGACGTTCACCTCGGCGTCGTAACCCCTTTGTGGCGGGGGACCGATGGTGCATCCGACTATCAACAGTGACGTCAGGCCGGCAAGTATCGCAGAGGGGAGTTTCATATGGTCACGGTTGGTTAACAATATCCGAGGGTGTTGGAAATGAGAATGTCGTTCCCGGGGTTTCATCATGCGGGCCATGACGAGTTTGCGGTGGTGGAAACGACCTTTGTGCGCAATTCCCAATTCCCGGCGGCGAGACACGCCAGCTTCAATACAAGCTCAAAGCTGGAGAAACCGGCTGGGTGTTGCGGCTGAACAAGGTCATCGAGTTTTAACTTGGTCGATTGGGAGGGCGAACCTCCCGCGTGAGCGGCACGTTGTCGCGTGACCGCGTTGTCGCCACTGTGAGCCGCGCCGCAACGCGGCTCGCTGTGCCGGTGAGCCGATTATTTGGTGAGCTGATTGTTTACGGCTCGGCCAGAAGGAGGTGAGGCCCTTTCTCCGCACCTGCCTCGCCCTCCCGTCCCGTCGAATAAAAAAGCCGCCCCGAGTTTCCTCGGGGCGGCTTGATTTAGTTGACGAACTATGCGCGGGTTGCGCGGATAGCCAATCCCGACGCGTCGGAATTAGTAATCCATTCCGCCCATTCCGCCGCCCGGAGGCATCTGGGGCGTCTTTTCCTTTTCCGGGATCTCGGTGACGAGAGCCTCGGTGGTCAGGAGCAATCCACTGATAGACGCCGCGTTTTGCAGCGCGCTACGGGCAACCTTGGTCGGATCAACAACACCTGCCCTCACGAGGTCTTCGTATTGGGCAGTGGCTACGTTATAGCCTTCGTTGCCTTTGCGCTTCTTGACTTCCTGCACGATGAGAGCGCCTTCCTTGCCGGCGTTGTCAGCCAGCGTGCGGAGGGGTTGCTCAATCGCACGGCGCACGATCTCGAGTCCGATCTTTTCGTCACCTTCAAGCGAGAGGGCTTCAAGCACCTTCTGCGCGCGGATGAAGGCGACTCCGCCGCCGGGAACGATCCCTTCCTCTACGGCCGCACGGGTCGCATGGAGGGCGTCTTCGACGCGGGCCTTCTTTTCCTTCATCTCGGTTTCGGTCGCGGCGCCGACATTAATGACGGCCACGCCGCCCGCGAGTTTCGCCAGGCGTTCCTGGAGCTTTTCGCGGTCGTAGTCGCTGGTCGTCTCCTCGATCTGCCGGCGGATCTGAGTCACGCGGCCCTGGATGTCGGAGCCCTTGCCTTCGCCTTCGATGATGGTGGTGTTTTCCTTGTCAATGGCAATGCGCTTGGCCTTTCCGAGGTCGTCAAGCGAGATGTTCTCCAGCTTGATGCCGAGGTCTTCGGTGATGCACCGGCCCCCGGTCAGAACTGCAATGTCTTCAAGCATTGCCTTGCGGCGGTCGCCAAAGCCCGGAGCCTTGACGGCTGCGACCTGCAGTGTGCCGCGGAGTTTGTTGACAACGAGCGTCGCGAGCGCCTCGCCCTCGACATCTTCGGCGATGATCAAGAGCGGTTTGCCTGCCTTTGCCACCTTCTCGAGAAGCGGCAGCATATCCTTCAGGCTGCTGATTTTCTTCTCGTGGATCAGGATGTAGGCGTTCTCAAGAACGGCCTCGAGGTTTTCGGCGTTCGTCACGAAGTAGGGCGAAAGGTAGCCCTTGTCGAACTGCATGCCCTCAACAACGTCAAGGGTCGTCTCGATGCTCTTGGCTTCTTCAACGGTGATCGTGCCGTCCTTGCCGACCTTGTCCATCGCATCGGCAATGATCTGTCCGATGGTGGTGTCCCAGTTCGCGGAAACGGTGGCGACCTGAGCGATTTCTGAGCTGTCCTTGACCTTCTTGCTTATCTTGGCCAGTTCGGCGACAATGGCTTCAACAGCCTTGCTGATGCCGCGCTGGAGGCTGGTCGGGTTGGCGCCCGCGGTCACATTTTTCAGACCTTCGCGATAAATCGCTTCGGCAAGCAGGGTGGCCGTGGTGGTTCCATCGCCGGCAATGTCGCTGGTCTTGCTCGCGACTTCACGGATGAGCTGAGCGCCCATGTTTTCATAGGAGTCTTCGAGCTCGATTTCCTTGGCGACGGTCACGCCGTCTTTGGTGATCGTGGGGCTGCCGAATTTTTTGTCGAGAATTACATTGCGCCCGGAGGGCCCAAGAGTGGCCTTCACGGCTTTCGCAAGCTTCTCGATCCCGCGGAGCAGAGAATGCCGCGCGGATTCGTCAAACGAGAGTTGTTTGGCTGCCATAGTATTTTAGCTTATGAATTAGTTATTACTGAATAGTGCGACGAGGCTTATCCAATGATGCCGAGGATGTCGTCCTCGCGCATGATCAGATAACTCTCGCCTTCGATTTTCACTTCTGTGCCGCCGTATTTGGAAATGAGGACCCTGTCCCCCCTTTTCACGGTAAACTCGATGATTTTTCCGTCATCATCGCGTTTGCCCGTTCCGAGAGCGACGACTTCCCCTTCCTGGGGCTTTTCCTTTGCAGTATCCGGAATGATGATACCGCCCTTTTTTACTTCCTTCTCTTCGAGCGGGTGCACGAGCACACGATCCCCGAGAGGCTTGATGTTCACATTGGCCATAGGGCTATTGGTGTATTTTATTTGTGTTGGTTGGTTTTTAACGTTAATCCCGGCCTCCGCATAAGGCGGAGCCGAGACGGTTGTTAAAGGATTGCAGTCAGTTCTTCTTCTTGTCTTCGTCGACCATTTCGAACTCGGCGTCCACGACATCGGAGTCCTTCTTCTCGCCTTCGGGCTGGGCCTCGGCGGACGGACCTGGTGAGGGACCGGGCTGGGGACCAGCCTGCGCGGAAGCCTTCTTGTAGAGCTCCGAACTGACCTCTTGGAACTTGGCTTGGAGGGCATCGAACGCGCTCTTGACGGCATCATTATCGTTGCCCTTGAGAGCCTCGCGCACTTTGGCGATCGCGTCTTCGACGGAGGTTTTCGTCGCGCCGTCCAGCTTATCGCCAAGATCCTTGAGCTGTTTCTCGCACTGGTAGGCGAGGTTGTCGGCGTTGTTGCGGAGTTCGATCGCTTCCTTGGCCTTGCGATCTTCCTCCGCATGGCTTTCCGCCTCTCGCTGCATCTTGTCAATTTCTTCCTTGGTCAAACCACTGGAACCGGTGATGGAGATCTTTTGCTCCTTTCCTGTCCCGAGATCCTTGGCACTCACGTTAAGAATGCCGTTGGCATCGATGTCGAAGGTCACCTCAATTTGTGGCACTCCGCGAGGCGCTGGAGGAATGCCGTCAAGATGAAAGGTGCCCAGCTGCTTATTGTCACGGCTGAGCGGCCGCTCGCCTTGCAACACTTTGATTTCCACCCCTGGTTGGCTGTCACTGTAGGTCGAGAAGATCTGCGACTTGCGCGTAGGAATGGTGGTATTGCGTGGGATCATCGCCGTGGCAATGCCACCGGCTGTTTCGATCGCGAGGCTGAGCGGGGTGACGTCAAGCAGCAGCACATCCTTCACGTCGCCCTTGAGCACGCCGCCTTGGATGGACGCGCCAACAGCCACCACCTCGTCAGGGTTCACACCTTTGTGAGGCTCCTTGCCGATGAGGGACCGGGCTGTATCGACCACCTTGGGCATGCGAGTCATGCCGCCGACGAGCACCAGCTCATCAATCGCGTTTGCGTTCCATTTCGCATCATTCAAGCAGTCCTTGACCGGCTTGACAGTGCGCTGAAAGAGATCGTCCGTCAGTTGCTCGAGCTTGGAGCGGGTCAGTTTTTTCTGAATATGTTTCGGACCCGTCTGGTCCGCCGTGACAAACGGCAGATTGATCTCGTATTCCTGCGTCGAGGAAAGCGCGATCTTGGCCTTCTCGGACTCTTCCTTGATGCGCTGAACAGCGTCAGGCTGCTTCGACAGATCGATGCCGGTGTCTTTCTTAAATTCGTCAATGACCCAATCCATCAGGCGATTGTCCCAATCGTCCCCGCCAAGGTGCGTGTCGCCGTTGGTCGCCGCGACCTGAAAGACACCATCGCCGATCTCCAGGGCAGAAATATCGAACGTGCCGCCGCCGAGGTCGTAGACAGCGATCTTTTCATCCTTCTTTTTGTCTAAGCCATATGCCAGCGAAGCGGCAGTCGGCTCATTGATGATGCGCAAGACGTCCAGACCGGCAATTTTTCCGGCATCCTTTGTCGCGTTGCGCTGAGAATCATTAAAATAGGCGGGAACAGTAATAACCGCCTGTGCGATTTTTTCTCCGAGTTTCGCTTCGGCATCGGCCTTGAGCTTCCCGAGGATCATCGCCGAAATTTCCGGCGGGCTGAAACGCTTCCTCTCACCGCTCACCTCCACTTCTATGTGGGCGTCGCCATTCGCGGCCTCGACGACCTTGTAGGGAACGCGCCTGAGTTCATCCTGGATCTCAGAATACTTGCGCCCCATCAAGCGCTTCACAGAAAAGACAGTGTTCTGCGGATTTGTTACCGCCTGGCGCTTGGCAGCCTGACCAACGAGCCGCTCGCCGGTCTTCGAAAATGCCACGACAGATGGTGTCGTGCGCGCGCCCTCGGAATTCTCCAAAACCACGGGCTCGCCCCCCTCCATCACCGACATGCAGGAGTTCGTAGTGCCCAAATCAATTCCCAGAATTTTAGACATAAATATTGAAAATTCACCTTCTTCCGAGCAATGAACGTTCCCAAGTCCGAAAAAATGACGTAAGACATTTATAACAAGAAAATAACAATTTTTCCTCCACAATTGAGCTCCGAAAAAATGAGACAGACTGTCTCTCTGATCCCCTTGGAGCTACGACAGAATGGCACTCACGGTGTCTCAGACAACATTCCGGGAATCTGCGTGTCGACGCGAGGTGATTTCAGGACCCAGGACCGAAGCCGCTCCAACGCGAGATAGACGACCGGAGTCGTAAAGAGGGTAAGAACTTGGGAGACGATCAGGCCACCGACGATGGCGATTCCAAGGGGGCGTCGAAGCTCGGAACCGACTCCGAGGCCGATGGCCAAAGGCAATGCTCCGAACAAGGCGGCCAGCGTTGTCATCATGATAGGGCGAAAACGAACGAGGCACGCCTGGTAAATGGCTTCCTCCGGGGTAAGATGACGGGATCGTTGGGCTTCGAGGGCGAAATCCACCATCATGATCGCGTTCTTCTTGACGATGCCGATGAGAAGGATGATGCCGATCATCGCCACAATTGAGAGCTCGAAGCCGAAAAACTGAAGAGCCAGCAGAGCGCCGAGCCCGGCACTGGGCAGCGTGGACAGGATGGTAATCGGGTGAATCAAGCTCTCGTAGAGCATGCCAAGAACAATATAAACGGCGATCAACGCGGCAAGGATGAGGATAGGCTGATTGGCGACGGATTCCTGAAAAACCTGGGCGTTCCCGGCGAAACCGCCGCTGATGGTGGACGGCATGTTAAGCTCGCGCACGGCTTGTTCGATGACCTGTGTGGCGCGTTCGAGAGATACACTCGGCGCAAGATTGAAGGAAATAGTGACCGCCGCGAACTGGCCTTGATGATTGACCGCCAGCGGCACGTTGGAAACTTCGTAATGAGCAATGCTGCTCAAAGGCACCATTTGCCCGTTCACCCCGCGAATGAAGACTTTGTCCAGTGCACGAGGATCGTCCCGGAATTTCGGGTCAGCCTCGAGTACGACGCGGTATTGGTTTTGCGACCCGTACATGATAGAAACCTGGCGCTGTCCGAAGGAGCTGTAGAGGGTGGAGTCGATAGCCTCGGGCTGAATTCCCAGGCGCCCCGCGGCTTCACGGTCGATAACAACATTGGCCTGCAAGCCTTGGAACTGCTGGTCGGTATTGACGTCGGCCAGTTCCGGGGCTTTCTTCAGCCGTTCGACCAGGCGCGGCGCCCAAGTGTTGAGTTCGTCCAAGTCGACGTCTCGGAGAGCGTATTGATAGAGGGCTTTGGCGGTGCGTCCGCCGACCCGGATGTCCTGCACCGGTTGAAGATAGAGGGAAATGCCAGGCACCTTCGCCGTTTGAGCGCGCAGCCTCGCAATGACCGCGTCCACTGGAGGGCGCTGATTTGGAGGCTTTAAGGCGATGAACATTCGTCCATTGTTTTGCGCGCCGCCCCCGCCCGATCCGACGAATGAACCGACCGTTGCAATGGCGGGATCAGCGAGCAGCACTTGGACAATTTGCTGCTGCTTTTTCGCCATGTCGGCGAAAGAGACGTCCTGGGCGGCTTCGGTCGTGCCAGACATCAAGCCGGTATCCTGTTGGGGGAAGAAACCTTTTGGCGTCACGCCGTAGAGCCATACAGTAGCTGCCAGGGTGACCAAGGTAAGCAATTGAGTGAAGAATCGGTGTCGCAATACCCAGCGCAAGATGCGCGCGTAGCCGTGCTGCAATTTAGAGGAAAGGTTCGAATCATCGCCGGATTGCTTCGGGCGCCGCTGAAGGAACTGCCCGCACAGTGTCGGCGTCAGCGTGAGGGAAACGATCGCCGAGACAAGAATCGAGGCGCTCAAGGTCACGGCGAACTCGCGAAACAAACGGCCAATCAATCCGCCCATCAGCAGGATCGGAATGAACACCGCCACCAGGGAGAGGCTGATGGAAATCACGGTGAAGCCAATCTGCTTTGCGCCGGCCAAAGCCGCCTCGTGAGGTTCCTCACCTTGCTCAATGTGTCGCACGATGTTTTCAATTACGACTATGGCGTCATCGACCAAAAATCCTACAGCGACCGTGAGCGCCATCAGGGAGATATTATCGAGGCTGAATCGGCAAAGCCACATGACGGCAAATGTCCCCGCCAACGCCAGGGGGACCGTGACACTCGCTATAAAGGTCGGCCAGAACCGCCGCAGGAAGAGCGCCATGACAACGACCACCAGCGCAATAGTGAGCGCGAGGGTAAACTGGACGTCGTGCACTGACGCACGGATGGTCTGCGTGCGATCGCTCAGGATGCTGAGCTCTACGCCGGGCGGCAGCCACTTTCGAATCTGCGGCAGCAGGCTGTGAATCTCATCCACCACGGCGATGACGTTGGCGTCGGACTGCTTCATCACCGGCAGCAAGACCGCCCGTTCGGTATTGAACCATCCGGCCTGGCGGGTGTTTTCCGTGCCGTCGATAACGTTTGCGATGGCCCCTAGTCGAACAGGAAGGCCGTTTCGTTCGGCCACCACGAGCGGCCGATAATTGTCCGCGCCGAAAATCTGATCGTTTGCGGAAATCATCAGGCTTTTTCCTGCGTCCTCGATGCCCCCTTTGGCCATCAGCCGATTCGCGCTCTGAAGAAACGCGCGAACGTCCTCCATACTCATCCCCATCGCGGCGAGAGCCGCGGGATTTACTTGCACACGCACCGCGGTTTTCGCGCCTCCGTACACTCCGACCTGACTGACACCAGGCAGCTGGCACAACCGCTGCGATACGATTTGATCAGCGAGATTGTAAACTTCCGATAAGCCGCATCGTTTGCGACGTCATCGCGAGCACGACCACCGGAGAATCTGCCGGATTGTATTTGCGATAGGTGGGCGGGCTCGGCAGGTTCGCGGGCAGATCGTGCGCAGCGGCATTGATGGCGGCCTGCACGTCTCGCGCCGCGTCGTTCACATTTCGACTCAAATCGAATTGCACGGTGACGTTGGTACCGCCCAGCGAGCTCACCGAGGTCATTTCAGTCACCCCGGCGATCTGACCCAGACGTCGCTCGAGAGGGGCTGCGAGCGAACTTGCGGCCGTGGCCGGGTCCACCCCTGGAAGAGACGCGCTTACGCCAATCGTCGGGAAGTCCACCTGCGGCAGCGGAGCTACGGGCAGGAAGAAATACGCGGTCGCCCCGAGTAGCAGCAGGCCTATGGCGAGAAGGGAGGTGCCCACCGGACGCCGGATGAACGGGCCCGACACATTCATGGCACGACCGGCTGCAGCGCTCCTGAGGTCTGCCTGTCCGTGCTCCGGCGCGATAGCCAACTCTCAAAGCGACAGAGCGCGAGGTAGATGACAGGCGTGGTGTAAAGCGTGAGAAACTGGGAGAGCAGCAGGCCGCCGACAATCGCGACTCCCAGCGGATTGCGAAGTTCCGAGCCCGTGCCGGTTTCCAACGCCAGCGGCAATGCGCCGAGAAGGGCGGCCGCGGTGGTCATCATGATCGGACGAAAGCGGAGCAGACAGGCCTGGTAAATGGCGTCGCGCGGCGACACGCCGCGCTCGCGGCGCGCTTCAAGCGCGAAGTCGATCATCATGATCGCGTTCTTTTTTACGATGCCGATGAGCAGGACCACACCGATCAAGGCGACCAGCGAAAAATCCATCCCGCAGATCTCCAGAGCCAGAAGGGCGCCGACCCCGGCGCTGGGCAGCGTGGAGAGAATTGTCAACGGGTGGATGTAGCTCTCGTAAAGGACTCCGAGGACAATATAGATAACGACAATTGCAGCCAGAATCAGGAAGGGCTCGCTTGCCAACGACGAACGAAACTCTGCCACGCTGCCCGCAAACTCCGCGGCAATCGTCTCCGGCATGCCAATGTCCCTGCGTGCCTGCTCAATGGTTCGAACAGCCTGTCCAAGCGAATAGCTCGTTCCGAGGTTGAAGGAAACAGTGAGAGAGGGAAATTGTCCCTGGTGCGTAATCACCAGGGGCGTGGTTTGAACACGCGCCGTCGCAATCGCGCTAAGCGGCACCAGGCTGCCAGTGCTGGACTTGACGTAGATCTTGTCCAAATCATTGATTGAACTGCGAAACTCCGCGGGCACTTCCAGCACGACCCTGTATTGGTTGAGCTGGGTGAAGATCACTGAAATTTGCCTCTGGCCAAAGGCGTCGTAAAGGGTGTTGTCGATGGCCTCAATCGGAACGTGCAGACGGGAGGCGCGCGTCCGGTCAATTTCCACATGAAGCTGCAGGCCACTCATCTGTTGATCGCTTGCCACATCCGCGAGCTCGGGCAGCGTCTTCAGCTTCTCGACCAGCCTCGGTCCCCACTCCGCAAGCTCGGCGGCATCGGAATCCTCTAGGATGTATTGGTACTGTGTGCGGCTTGTCCGCGTATCGATCTGGAGGTCCTGCGCAGCCTGGAAAAACACCTCGACACCCTCAATGCCGCGGACAGCGCCGCGCAGCCGCGTTATAATTTGACCGGCGCTTGACTTGCGGGACTCACGCGGCTTGAGAACGATGTAGAGCCGGCCCGTATTCGGCGTTGAATTGACCGTGCCGGCGCCGACAAAGGCCGCCACGCGCTCGACATCCGGATCCCGGCACACGACATCCGTGACCGCCCGCTGCAGCGTAAGCATGGCCGGAAAGGAAATATCCTGCGCGGCGTCGGTAACCCCGATCAGCAAGCCGGTGTCCTGCTGAGGCAGCAGGCCCTTTGGCACGAACACGTAAAGGACGGCTGTCGCCACAAGGGTTGCCGCGGCGACGAGGAGGGTTGCCCTCTGGTGGCGCAACACCCAGAGCAGCGAACGGTCATACCAGTGAAGCACCATGTCGAAAGCACGCTCGAAGAACCGCTGAAGAGCATTTTCCCGCTGCTCGTCCTCCCGCCGCAACATTTTCGCGCACATCATCGGCGTCAGCGTCAGCGAGACGAACGCCGAGACCGCGACCGCCGTGCTCAGCGTGATCGCAAACTCCCGGAAGAGCCGGCCCACGATGCCTGACATGAACAAAAGAGGAATAAAGACGGCGACGAGCGACATGCTGAGCGAAATGACCGTGAAGCCGATCTGCTTTAGAGCCCTTCAATGCCGCCTCGAAGGGATGATCGCCCTTTTCGATGTATCGGAAAATGTTCTCGATCATTACGATCGCATCATCCACCACGAAGCCGGTCGAGATCGTCAGCGCCATGAGCGAGAGATTGTCGAGGCTGAAGCCCGCCAGATACATCACCGCGAAGGTGCCAAGCAGTGAGAGCGGCAGCGCCACACTGGGAATGATCGTGGCGCGCAGACGCCGCAGAAACATAAGCAGCACAAGAACAACCAGCCCGATGGTCAGAACGAGCGTGAATTGCACGTCGCGCACGGACGCCCGGATCGTCTCGGTGCGGTCGGAAAAGATCGAGAGATGAATACCGGCCGGCAGGGACGCTGTCAGGCGCGGAAGGATCTTTTTCACGCGCTCGACCGTCTCGATGATGTTTGCCCCGGGCTGCCGTTGGACGTCGAGCAGGACGGCAGGCTGGTAGCTTTGCCGCGGCGTGGCGATCCATGCGGCCAACCGGCTGTTCTCCACACCAGCCTCGACGTTTGCCACATCCTGCAGACGCACGGGCGCCCCATTGCGATAAGCGAGAATGATCGGCTTGAAGTCCTCGGCCTGAAGAATTTGGTCATTCGAGCCCACGGTGAACGCCTGCTGCTTGCCGTCGAAGCTGCCCTTGGGGGCGTTGACGTTGGCTTGGGAAACAGCGGTCCGAACATCTTCCATGCTCAACCCTTGCGCCGCCAGCGCCGAGGGGTTGACCTGCACGCGGACCGCCGGCTTTTGATTGCCCTGAATTGTCACCAGCCCGACACCGGTCACCTCGCTCAGTTTTTGCGCCAGAATCGAGTCCGCATAGTCGTTCACTTTCTCAAGCGGCAGGTTGTCCGAAGTGATCGCGAGCGTGAGGATTGGCGTATCGGCGGGATTGACCTTGTTGAAAGTCGGTGGATTCGGCATGTCCTGAGGCAGCAGCCCGCCCGCAGCGTTGATGGCCGCCTGCACGTCCTGACCGGCCTCGTCGATCTTCCGCCCAAGCACAAACTGCAGGGTGATGACCGACGTGCCGAACGAACTCACCGAACTCATCGACGACAGGCCGCTGATTTGGCCAAACTGCTTTTCAAGCGGAGCCGTCACCAGCGAGGCCATGACCTCCGGGTCAGCGCCGGGATATTGGGAAACCACCTGGATCGTCGGAAAATCGACCGTGGGCAGAGCCGACACGGGAAGGAATCGGTAGCCGAGAAGGCCAACCAACACGACACCGAGCATGAGAAGCGACGTCGCAACCGGCCGCCTTATGAAAGGCTCTGAAATATTCACTGGTTGCCAGGCTTTCCAGAGTCACCGCTCTCGGCGAGGTCCTTCGTCACTTGGACTTTGGCGCCTGGCTGAAGGCGGTATTGACCATCCACGACAACCCGGTCGCCTGCCTCCAGGCCGGACTCCACCAACGTCCAGTCATCCTCCGTTGCCCCCACCTTCACCGGACGCATTGCAGCCTTTTCGTCCGCGCCAATCACATAAACGTACGAGCCGTTTGGGACCACGCTGGATCGCTTTTGCCGGCGCAGTCACTGCCCCGTTCTTCATACCCAAAAGCAGACGCACGTTAACAAACTGACCCGGGCCACAAGTCGTAATTGGTATTGGCAAAAACCGCCTTCAACTTCACCGTTGCGGTTGTGGAGTCGATCTGGTTGTCGAGAACCTCCAGAGTTCCTTCGCTGAGGACGGAGAGGTTATCGCGATCCAGCGCGATCACCTTGAGCGTCTTGTCCTGCTGTATGGCATCGCGAACTCCCCTCAAATCCTGCTGCGGCAGCGTGAAAACCACGGAGATCGGCTGGACTTGATTGATCGTGAGCATCCCTGTGGTATCGGTGCTTCGCACGATGTTTCCCGCATCCACCAAACGAATGCCAACACGTCCGGAAATCGGCGCCGTGATGCGGGTGTAATCGAGCTGGGTTTGCGCGTTCTCGATGGCTGCCTGGTCCGCAGCAACCAGTGCCTGCAATTGATCCACGGCATACCTCTGCGTGTCGTACGTCTGCTGATCGATGACACTGTTCTTCAGTAAGAGCGCGTTCCTCGAAAGCACAATCCTGGCATTCGCAAGCTGTGCCTCATCCTGCGCCTTCTTGGCCTTGGCCTGATCGAGTTGAGCCTGGTAGGTGCGAGGGTCGATCTGCGCCAGCAAATCTCCCTTCTGCACATTCTGCCCCTCCTGAAAATAAATCTGCTGCAGTTCGCCATCGACGCGCGCGCGAACCGTCACGCTATTGTACGCCTGCACCGTGCCAAGCGCGTTCAGGTAAACAGGAAAATCACGGCGCTCAGCCTGGCCGGCCACCACCGGCACGGGCCCGCGTGCCATGCCACGAGCCTGTGGATTTTCCCGCTCGCCGGCTTCCGTCGAGCGAATCTTCCAAAAGCAAAACCTCCTCCAAGCAAACCCAGCAGGATCACCCACCGCACAATTCGCCAGAAGGAGCTCATTCGAGACGGTCGAGCTACCCTCAAGCACAACATCCCGAGCAAGAGCCTGCGAAGACCGGATCTCATTCTGAGAAATCATAACCGATTCAATCGCCCGCGAAGCGCTTTTGTTCTCAGATTTCTTCTGCATCGCACAATTGGCCCGCCTCCACACCCAACTCTTCAGCCACCGAATTGACTTCCTCGCAGAAAATGAATAGGTATTCACTATATGAACGATGGTTCAGCAAGGGTGACCTCGCAACGATTTTCTCATCGAGGGAAGGAACGCGGCGCGCGGCGGAGGCGGATTCTCGAAGCCGCCGAGGCGGTTTTCAGCGCCCGCGGGTATCACGACGCGTCGATTACGGAGATCGCGGTGCGCGCAGAGCTTGCGACGGGCACCATCTACTTATACTTCAGCGACAAGGCGGACCTCTACGGAAGCGTGATCCTGGGGAAGATGAATGAGGTCGTTGACCGGTTGGAGGCGGCCCTGACTTCGGACGCTTCCGCGAAGGCCTGTCTTCGCGCCGCAGTCCATGCGCTCTTTGCCTATCATGATTCGAACCGCCCGTTTTTCGAAATCTTTCTGCATCAGCATCAAATGGCGGCGTCTCCCTTAAACGAACGCCATTGGAAGGAAATGGAGGATCTGAAACACCGAAACCTTACTCTGATTGAAGATTGCGTCGTCCGCGGCCAAACCAGCGGAGAACTCAAGGCGGGCAATCCGCGTCTTTATGCGGTCGCCTTTCTCGGCATGACTCTTCAAATGATCCGGCAATGGATTCGGGAGCGCGGCGATGGACGTCTTACGGACTCGGCGGATTTTGCCGCCGATTGTTTCTTGAACGGCGCGGCAACGCTTCGATCTTCAAGTACGGACTATCCCCAATGAAGATTTCCTCGATCCCGGCGATGCTCGCCGCGGTTATCGCCATGTCCGCCTGCCAGAGGCCGGCCTCGCAAAAGACGCCGGACGCGCCTCCGGTGCCTGTCGAGGTGGCGGCGGCCGAGGTGCGGACGATGCCGATAGAGATGCAGGCGCATCGGCACGGTCGAGCCGCTTGCCAGCGTGCAGCTCAAATCCAAGGTTCAGGGGGAGATTCTGCGAGTTCACTTTGCGGATGGCGCGGAGGTGCGGGCAGGCGATTCGTTGTTCGACATTGATGCGCGTCCTTTCGAGGCTGCATTGAAGCGCGCGCAGGCGAATCTGGCCATGGCGCGGTCCACGGCGGCCAATGCCAGCGAGCAGGCCGACCGCTACACGACGTTGATCAAGCGCGGTGTGGCCTCCAAGGAACAATTCTCGCAGTATCTTTCTACAGCCGAATCTCAGAAATCCGTACTCGACGCCCGCCAAGCGGATGTGGACGAGGCGCAGCTTTCCCTGGATTGGGCGAAGGTGCGGGCCCCGATTTCGGGCCGCGCGGGGTCCGCTCTTCTCAAAGCCGGCAATATCGTGAATGCCAACACCGATGTACTCACGGTCATCAACCAAGTGCAGCCGATCTACGTTGCGTTTTCGCTGCACGAAGGTGCGCTCTCGGACGTGCGTCAATGGATGGCAAAGAGCAAACCCGTCGTGACCGTGCGCGATCCGGACTCCGGGCGCCTGCTCGGCACCGGCGAACTGACATTTATAGACAACACCGTGGACCGGGTCTCGGGCATGATTGCCTTCAAGGCGACCTTTCCAAATGCAGACAACAGCCTTTGGCCAGGGCAATTCGTGGATGTCACCGTCAAGCTCGCGGAGGAACCGGATGCCCTTGTCGTCCCAACGACAGCGATCATGGAAGGCCAGCAGGGCCCGCAGGTATTTGTTGTTTCTGACAATACAGCCACCCTCCGCAAGGTGCAGGTCAGCCGCACGGTGGGAGATCAAACCATTGTACAGCAGGGGCTGAATGCCGGCGAACTCGTCATCACCAGCGGCCAACTCCGCGTCTCCCCGGGCGGAAAAGTTACCGTCAGCGAGCCCGCCAAACCCAAGGTCGCTGAAAACACCGCGTCTCCCGAGCGATGAGCCTGACTGATCCCTTCGTGAGACGCCCGATCATGACGACCCTCGTCATGGTCTCGATCCTCGGAGCAGGCCTGCTCGCGTATTTCCGGCTGCCGGTCAGTGATTTGCCGAATGTCGATTTTCCGACCATCAACGTGTCCGCGAGCCTTCCTGGAGCGGATCCGGAAACGATGGCGTCCTCGGTTGCCATGCCTCTTGAAAAGGAGTTTTCCACAATCGCAGGCATAGAGTCGATGACCTCAACCAGTTCGCTCGGCGCGACCAGCATCACAATCCAGTTCGATCTCTCGCGGGACATCGACGCCGCCGCGCAGGACGTGCAGGCAGCCATCTCGCAAGCGCAGCGGGACCTCCCGACCGAGATGCCCTCGCCGCCCTCTTTCCGCAAGGTCAATCCCGCCGAGCAGCCGATCCTCATGCTTGCGGCCTATTCCGAATCCCTCCCGCTAAGCAAAGTGGACGAATACGCCGAGACGCTGATCGGCCAGCGCCTCTCGACTGTCAGCGGCGTCGCCCAGGTGGACGTGTTCGGCTCGCAGAAATTCGCAGTGCGCGTAAAGGTCGATCCACGCGAACTCGCCGCCCGTGGCATCGGCTTCGATGACGTGGAGAATGCCATTCGCGAGGCCAACTCCAACGAGGCTACCGGCGAACTTGATGCCGGCGCAAAGTCCCGCACGATCAAGACGACCGGCAGACTCAAGCGCGCGGAAGACTTTCAGGAACTCATCGTCTCCTACCGCGACGGCTTCCCGGTCCGACTCAGGCAGATCGCTACGGTTGTCAACAGCATCGAGGACGACAAGAACGTCGGCTGGTACAACCAGATTCGAGGCATCGTGCTGGCAATCCAGCGACAGCCAGGGGCCAATACCGTTCAAGTCATCGATCGCATTCGGGAACTCCTGCCGACCTTCAAGGCGCAGCTACCCGGAGGCGTCAAGCTCGACGTTCTTTATGACCGCTCGAAATCCATCCGCGAGTCGTTGCACGATGTGCAATTTACCCTTGTGCTGGCGATCACGTTGGTCGTGCTGGTGATTTTCATATTCCTGCGCAATGTCCGCGCCACCCTGATCCCCAGCGCCGCCATCCCTCTCTCCATTATCGGCACGTTCGGCGTGATGTATCTGCTTGGCTTCAGCGTAAACAATTTCTCCCTCATGGCGCTCATTCTCGCCGTCGGCTTCGTGGTCGATGACGCCATCGTCGTCCTCGAAAACATTGTCCGTCACATCGAGAAGGGCGAATCACCTCTTGAGGCGGCCATGAAAGGCGGACGCGAGATAGGGTTTACCATTCTCTCGATGACACTCTCGCCGGCGGCGGTGTTCATTCCCGTGCTTTTCATGGGCGGCATTCTCGGCCGGCTGCTCAATGAATTTGCCGTCACCATCGCGGCAGCCATTCTGATCTCAGGATTCATTTCGCTTTCGCTCACTCCGATGCTTTGCAGCCGCTTTCTCAAGGAGGCGCACAGCTCGAGCCAGAACGCTCTCTTCCGGTGGTCGGAGTCCGTCTTCAGCAATGTACTCGCCGGTTACCAAAAGACGCTGCGCCTTGCGCTGCGCCATCACATTGTGGTGTCCCTCGCTGCCCTCGCGATGGCGCTGGTGACTGTCTGGATGTTCATCAAGGCTCCCAAGGGCTTCCTACCCAACGAGGACACCGGTCGCATCATGATCTCGACGGAGGCCGAACAGGGCGTTGCGTTTGACAAAATGATCGAACTCCAGCAGAGAGCTGCGGACATAGTCTCGAGAAACCCGGCCGTCGAGGCTTTCATGTCCCGTATCGGAGGCGGCAGCAGCGCGAGCTCAGGCAATGCCGGGCGGCTTTTCCTGACCCTCAAATCGCGCAGCGAACGTCCACCCATCGATGACATCATCCGCCAGCTTCGCAAGGATCTCGCCGGGATTCCCGGACTCAAGGTCTTCCCGCAAAATCCTCCCGCCATCCGCATCGGCGGCACCTTCACCAAGAGCCTCTATCAATTCACCCTTTTTGGACCCGATCTCGACGTGCTCTACGAGGCTGCGGGGAAAATGGAAAACCGCATGAGGCAAATCCCGGGCATTGTGGACGTCACCACGGACCTCCAGATCACGAGTCCGCAGGTGCTCGTCGACATCAACCGCGACAAGGCCTCCAGCCTCGGCATCAGTGCCGGCCAGATCGAACGCGCCCTGGGCAATGCCTACAGTGCGAGGCAGCATCTCCACCATCTACACGCCGACCGATCAATACCGTGTCATTCTTGAAGCGGAAGAGGATTTCAAGCGCGAGTCCGTCGACCTTTCCCGCCTCTATGTGAGATCGTCCGGCGGGCGGTTGGTCCCGCTGAGCGCTGTTGCGCAATTCAAGTCGCAGGTTGGCCCTCTCACTGTCCAGCACCTGGGCCAGCTTCCCGCCGTGACGCTTTCGTTCGACCTCGCCAAGGGCACATCGTTAAGCGACGTCGTTCCCGTCATCGAACGCGCGGCCAAGACGGAACTCGGCGAACAGGTCAGCGCGCAATTTCAGGGCACCGCCCAAGC